>NZ_JAWOWM010000003.1:0-620497 GCF_033340475.1 Vibrio sp. 1078-1 | reverse complement strand
GAAAGCACCGGTCTTGAAAACCGGCATACGTTAATAGCGTATCTAGGGTTCAAATCCCTATCTCTCCGCCACTTTTAAAAAAACCGCTGTTCTTACAGCGGTTTTTTTGTATCTGCTGTTTTTTAACCGCTGTTATCGAAACTTCTAATTGGTTTTTCTCTAGCTCTTTCTCCAAGTTTTTGCGTACCTACATTGGGTTTAGTTTACGCAGTAATACCTTCAATCGAAGACATTTCCATACGTCTCATTTGGGCTTCAAATAGAGCTTTGTTAAGTCTCAACGTGGGATGCTTAAACGCATTTTGATAGAGTCCCAGTCTAAATACTGCAAATGTACTTGGAGAAAAAATGAAGCTACTTTACTGGTTAGATGAATGGCAAGCTCTTACTCAACAAGAACAAGAGATGGCTTTACCTATCTCTGGCTACGATTTACTTGATGATGTGTTTGTGAAGTATGAACTCGTTGATCTTAACAAGCCATTGTTGTTTACATTTTCTCCTTCCGGTACTGATGTGCAGGTACAAGATTTAACTCCGGATTTTTCTCCTTGGGGCTACGAGCTCGGAATACAACAACAAGTAAACATTATTGCCTTTCAACATTTAGGACAAAGTAATTGGTTCCGTAGTCGGAATTTGATTTTCTTTCTGGAGCAGCTATCTGAGTTGCTTCATCCCTTCAAATGTCGTTTGGGTTATGGGCAAAGTCGAGGTGGCTTTGCAATTGGCGCGTTCGCTAACTTGCTGAAACTAGAACATCTTTTGTTGTTTTATCCTGTTAGCACTAAAAATAAAGCGTTAGTGCCTTGGGATGATCGGCCGAGTACTGAGCTTGCTCAGCAGTTTGCTTGGGAAAGCGGCTACCATGATCGAGATTTGGGCAATGCCAAAGGTTATATTATTTATGACCCATCCAATCGCATTGATCGTCTTCATGCTAAACGTTATCCAGAGCTTACCCATTTAAAAGTCGTCGGTATGGGACACGGCACTCAATCCACACAATTAGATAAATTAGAATTTTTTAATCTGGTGGCGCAGGAGTTTGTTCGCCATCAAACCTTAGATATTGACCAATTTAATAAGCAAATTCACGCTTTGTTTTAAAAGAGGACTGATATCAGAGTCCCCTGTAACCAGGGGGGAGATGATCACACACTAAAACTAGATTTTTAACACAATTGCTAGGCGCAATTTAGATGGAGGATTAATGAAGTTACTGTACTGGTTGGATGAATGGCTGGCTCTTTCTCGTGAAGAACAGCAAACCAGGCTACCGATGTCCGGGGAGGACTTACTTGATGATGTATTTGTTAAGTATGAGTTTGTCGACCGCAATAAACCGTTGTTGTTCACCTTTTCCCCTGCTGGTACGAATCTACAAGTACAGGACTTACACTCAGACTTTGCGCCTTGGGGCTATCGCTTAGCCCAGAAACAAAAAGTAAATATTATTTCATTTCAGCATCTTGGGAAAAGTAACTGGTTTCGTAGCCGTAATTTAATTTTCTTTCTAGAGCAACTGTCGACTTTACTTGAGCCCTTTGAATGTCGTTTAGGCTATGGACTTAGCCGCGGTGGTTTTGCTATTGGTGCCTTTTCCAATCTATTAAAGTTGGATCAAGTATTGATGTTTCACCCGGTCAGCACAAAAAACAAAGTTTTGGTGCCATGGGATGATAGGCCAAGTACTGAATTAGCCCAACAATTTGATTGGGAAGGAAAGTATCACGACCTTGACCTTGGCGATGCAAAAGGCTACATCATTTATGATCCAACTAATGAAATCGACCGCCTTCACGCCAAACGCTACCCAGAGCTCACTCACTTAAGAGTCTTCGGGATGGGACATGGTACCCACGCGACGTATTTGAATAAATTCGGTTTTTATAAGCAAGTGGCCGTAGACTTTATACGTTATCAGAAGATAGATATAGCGCAGTTTCGTCATCAGACCAAAACGCTGCGCTTAAAAGAAGATTACTATCAGTGCCTTAACAAGGCGAATGCGAGCTCACAGCATCGTTTAAACTTACTGAGTACCGCTCATAATGTACTAATTGAAGAAAAGAAAGAACATGTGAAGGAGCATCAAGCGCAAATCGATATTCAGCCACTTGTTGATATTGCACTTAAGCATGAGTATGACAACCCGCAAGATGCAGTACAGCTTTTGGAAGTCGCTCAGCAGCTGGTTCCGAATGATCCCGTTGTGGAGCGCAAGTTGCAGCAACTGTCGTAACGTGGAGATGTAATGCGGACGATATTGGTCGAAATAGGTCAGTGGCTTTTGTCGCTGGCCTTTTTAATAGCTTATGGATTGATATTTCGATGAAATCTAATGAAGCAGTACAAAATAAAAAGCCCAAGCAAATGCTTGGGCTCCATAAATGTTAATGCGAGTTTTAAAACTCTTTTGGCGCAAAGCCTGTCATCACATCAAGGCGAAGTTCTTTACCAACTTTTGTTAATGGGTGAACGATTACTAAGCCGCGTACGCGTTTTTTCAGTTTGCCGATGTCCGCTTGTTCTGCTTTGGTGATTTCACGAGAGAAAGGCATATCAAGTAAGCTTTTACGTTCTTTGTTCAGCTCATAGTTTTGCTTGTGCTTTAACTGGTTAAGCTTTTTGGTAAGCTGTTCTACTTCATCCGTGAACTTTGTAATCATTTCGTGATCACCACGAGAACGTGCCGCATCAAGTTTACGTTGGCATGTATCTAAACGGTTGTGCAGCTTTTGAATATCAGTTTTTATGCTCATGGTAATTTGGCTCAAATTTTAAATAGTCGAGAAGTATAGCATAGCTGAGATCACACGCTCTACTATACTTCTCGATTGTCTGGCTTTAGTTAATCAGTTCATTGCCCGATACGTTACCAGAGAAAAAGGCTTCGACGTTATCAAGCGTCACAGAGGCAATATTATTCAGTGCTTCGTGAGTCAAGAATGCTTGGTGGCCAGTAAACAGCACGTTATGACAAGCCGATAAACGGCGGAAAACATCATCTACAATGACATCGTTAGATTTATCTTGGAAGAATAAGTCTTTTTCATTGTCATACACGTCTAGGCCAAGCGCACCAATCTTACCTTGTTTCAACGCTTCTATCGCCGCTAGTGAATCTAGCAACTCGCCTCGACTGGTGTTAATGATCATTACACCATCTTTCATTTGCGCGAAGGCTTTTTCGTTCAATAAGTGATAGTTTTCTTCACTCATTGGACAATGGAGAGAGATAATATCCGCATTAGCGTAGATTTCTTCAAGCGAACAGTAACGGGCTCCCATTTCTAGCGCTAATGGGTTTTCGTAGGGGTCGTAGCAAAGCAGTTCCATGCCAAGCCCTTTGAAGATACGCATCGTCGCGATACCAATCTTACCCGTACCAATAATACCAACGGTTTTTCCGAAAAAGTTAAAGCCAACAAGACCTTCTAGCGAGAAGTTGGCGTCACGTGTGCGTTGGTAGGCCTTGTGAAGACGGCGGTTTAGGCACATCATTAAACCAACCGTGTGCTCTGCCACTGCTTCTGGTGAGTAAGCAGGAACTCGAACCACTTGTAAGCCTAGTTCTTTGGCTGCTTGTTGATCAACTTTATCATATCCCGCGCAGCGCATAGCAATAAGCTTGGTCCCGCCCAGAGAAAGCTGTTTAAGGACAGGAGCTGAAAGATCATCATTAACAAACGCACATACGACATCACTGCCGTGCGCCATCTTGGCTGTTTTTTCGGTTAGTCGGAAGTCGTGATAGTGAAATTCAAAATCGCGGTTATTTTTAATTTTATTAAAAGAGGCTTCGTCGTAGGATTTTGCACTAAAAAAAGCAATGTTAATCATGGTTCCCTCTCAAAAAGTGCGGACTTTATAAATAAATATGCTTATAAAGTAATGCAACTTAGCCGCAATGAATAGAGAAATCTTCTCTTTGACTTTTGTTGTATCAAATAACAATAAGAAGTACGCCTTTCAGCGAGTGCTATCTTACGGTTCCGCATTAGATACTGTTTGCTTTACGAGCATTAACTGACTAGCATTATCGCTCTTTTCTTGTTCACTTTATTAGCTTAGGCGTTACGACAATGTCAGTAAAATGGTGCTCTATGTTCTTGTGTTGTGTGTTTGCTTCTGGCACTCACGCAGCTGTTGACCTCGTTAAAGTCGACAAGTCTAAGCGTCGAATGTATTTGATGGAACAAGGAGCAGTGCTAAAAGAATACCGAATTGCTTTAGGAGCGAACCCTCAAGGACATAAACAAGAAGAGGGAGACAATCGCACACCAGAGGGCGAATACACTCTAGATTATGTTATAGAGGACTCTGCTTTTTATCGTTCTGTGCATATCAGTTACCCTGATGCGATTGATACGTTGGAAGCGAAGCGCCGAGGTGTCTCCCCTGGAGGGAACATCAAAATTCATGGCTTAAAAAACGGTGAGAGTCAGTTGCCGATTTATATCCAAAGTTTTGATTGGACTAATGGGTGTATTGCGATTACCAACGAGGAGATGGACGAATTTATCCAGCTTGTCGAGATGGGGACACCAATTCAGATTGAGTGGTAATAAAAGGTCCCCTTTAATGTTCTGGCTCTTATAGGCTATGGCATAAAGCGCTGTGGATGATCACTAAAAATACCGTCTAACTGAGGCAGGTATTTCAGTTTATTTGGATTGTTCACCGTATAGCACATCACTTTGTAACCGGCTTGTTGGAGTTTGTTTATCTGGCGAGTACGAACCCAGTTAATGTTTAGGTTGCAGCTATAGGCACTAACTTCTTCCAAAAGGCGTTTATCTTTTCTCGTAAAGAATTCACTTAACACACCCAATCGGTAGCCACTGCAGTATTTGTGCATCGCTCTAATGATGTCATGACTAAAGCTCGATAGGAGTACATTCTCTTGCGGCATTGGACTTTTTGCTAACGCATTGGCGAGAGTCTGCGCCACTTCTTCCGCTGGATGGTTGTCTACTTTAACTTCGATATTCAAGTTAAGCTTATTCTCAGTAGCTAAAGTGAGCAGTTCATCTAGTGTCACGATCTTCTCGCCTGAAAAGTCTGTGCTAAACCAACTACCGAAATCTAATGCTTTTAACTCTTCCAGGGTGAGCTCATCAACACGGCCTTGTCCATTGCTGCATCGATTGACGGTATGATCATGGCAAACCACGAAAACATTATCTTTGGTAGGCTGTATATCCACTTCCACCCACTTCAACCCCAGGTTAATGGCTGCTTGAATGCTTATTTTTGTATTCTCAGGGTATGAACCTGCCACGCCACGGTGACCAATTAATAACGTTTCCATTCGCTTTATCTTTTGCATTGCGGTTGCCAGATTGTACTCGTTTTTTCTATGAAGATATATCTAGGTGCATATTGTTAGGAACCTTTAGTAAAAGTGAACATTAAACTCTAATGGCACGTTGCTGCTTCTTGGACTGAGTCCTGTGGACTTAAAGCCTTAGAGTGTGTAGTTGTTTAATTGGTAAATGAGTAATAAAATGCGAACCATTTTTATTTGAATGGTGAGTGGTAATGTCACGAGTTTTGATAGTCGATGATGACGTTCCTTTGTGTGAGCTGTTAGAAGCGGTTTTGCAAGAGGAGGGCTACATCGTCTCTTCTGTGCATTGCGGTGAAAGTGCGCTGCAATATATGGAAAAAACGCCTGTAGATCTTGTATTGCTTGATGTCATGTTACCAAACCTTAACGGCATGCAAGTTGCTCGTAGGATCTGTCAGCGCTTCGCGACACCTATTCTAATGCTTACCGCTCTCAACGATGAAAACTCGATGCTTGATGGTTACCAAGCGGGGGCCGATCAGTATATCGGAAAGCCTTTTAATGTCGCTGAGCTTCTAATGCGCATCAAAGCGATTCTTCGTCGTGTTGGCTTGGAACGTCAACGTCAGACGATGTGTAGTACCGTTCAAACGATCAGTGACCAGCTTAATAGCTTACCCCTCACAAGTACGGAAGCTGAACTATTGAGCTACTTGGTAAAAAACCAAGGAGTCGTGATTTCAAAAGCAGAGCTTCAAACTGAAGTGTTAAAGAAAGAGCTGAGTCCTTTTGATCGCAACCTTGATATGCACATCAGTAACATACGTCGCAAGTTAGTTGAAGCGGGGCTTTCCAAGCAACATATCAAAACCTTCCGTGGCAAAGGTTACAGTTATTTAGAGGCTGTAAACCGTTAATGAAGCTCCGGTGTCCACCTTTTATTGCAAAACGTAAAGACAGCTTAGCGTTCAAGTTATTTAGTTGTATGACCGCAATTGTCATTAGCATTTTGGTCGTGCAATCCTTAGCGGAACAAGCTCTGGTGAAAGCCATGTTGAAAGTGCCCGATAGTGTGCGAGAAGAAATGCTAGACCTTGCACATCAAGCCAATGTATTGATTGAGCACGGAGACATGGACGAACTTGCTGACTGGGCAAATGCGCAAAACTTTTATTTATTTGTGTTGAATGAACATCAGCAACCAGTTACGCACCGTCTGATGCATCCGCACTTCGAGTTCAAACTTCAATTTAAGAGAAGCATTGATGATCAACTTGAGGGGAAAGTGAATCGCCCCATCATCAATATTCCTTTAGTTCATGGCAATACTTTAGTGATTCAATTGCCACATCGACTGCACCCTGCAAATGACTTCATTCTGTATTTCTCTATTCTCAAAGTCGTGATTGCAGTGGTTATTTTGGCGCTCTTTTCACTGCTAATGGCACGTAACTTACAGCAACCATTGGATCGATTGAGAGAAGCAAGCAAAAAGCTATCTAATGGAGATTTTAATGTCAGTGTCGTGAAAGAGCTGAAGTCGAGCACGCGTGAGTTTAACGAGTTAGCGCAAGATTTCGATCACATGACGCAACAGATTCATTCTCTCGCTGAAAAGCAGCGACTGCTTATAAGAGATGTCTCTCACGAATTGAGAACGCCGTTAGCGAGGCAGAACTTGGTTCTACATCTTTTGCGAAAGCGTGTTGGAGAAAGTGAGCAAAGCCTAGTGACAAGGCTAGAAGATGAAGCAAAAGAGCTAAACCATTTGATCAGCGATATATTGGAGTTCAGTCGCTTGGAAAATGCGCGCTTCGACAAAGCCACGAAACGCTGTGATTTAGAAGTTTTGCTCTCCCCGCAAGTAGAACGTTGCAAAATAGATTTGAAGTCAGAACAGACGTTGTCTTTCCGCTCAGAAGCTGTATGTGCTAAAGCCATTTGTGAAGAAACGCTGGTCATTCGTTGTTTGAACAATCTTATTGGTAATGCCATTAAATATTCAGGACAAGCATCTCAGATAGAAGTTTCTCTGGAAAATTATGTCAAAGAAGGGCAGCAATTCACCACCATGTCAGTATCTGATAATGGGCCTGGTATTCCAGAGAACAAGCTAGTCGATATTTTTGATCCGTTTACACGCTTAGATGCTTCTAGAGATAAAAAGCTTGGTGGCTACGGTTTAGGTCTTGCGATTGTCAAAGAATCCATGCGTATTATGGGTGGAGCAGTCACGGCGAAAAACCGTGAGCAAGGCGGTTTGAGGGTTACTTTAGTGTTCAAGCAATAAGTATGATTAAGTCGTAATTTTTGTGATTAATGTCACATTATCATGGCGCATCATCAGAGAGTACTTTACAAAAGTTTGCAAATGCAAAGAATGTAAATTTAATGCAAATGGTAATACTTATCACTTATATTCACCCGCGAAATAATTAAGAGGGAATCGCATTCAACAAGTATGTGACCCGAAAAATAATAATCGGAGTGAAAGGATATGTTTACTAAGAGCCATTTGGCGTTAGTGATCGGTGCAGTGTTAGCAACACCTGCAGTGGCGGAAGTTCAAACAGACGAACATGTAGTTGTAGAAGGTCGAGAGTTCGGCTACAAGGCAGATACAAACAGTACAGCAATGCGCATGGAAATGACGCAGCTGGAAACGCCGGGACAAGTAGCGGTTATCGATGAAACGGTAATTGATGAGCAGCGTGCAAGTACACTTGGTGAAGTGCTACGTAACGATGCAAGTGTTAGCGCGGGTGGTACAAGCCGTAACCGCGAACGTTTCTCTCTACGTGGTTTTGAACTTAGCAGTTCAGACGGTTTTCTTCGTGATGGTCGTCAACACTGGTCACACTACCGTCAGCCAATTGAGCTTTTAGAGCGTGTTGAAGTGCTTAAAGGTCCATCAGGTCTGCTATACGGTAAATCTGAGCCGGGTGGTTTGGTAAACATGGTTTCGAAAAAACCAACAACTCAAACACAAGCAAGTTTGAGTCAAGATCTAGGTTCGAATGATCACTCACGCACTGTGCTTGATGTGAGTGGCGCGCTAAATGATGCAGAGACACTGCGTGCGCGCGCAATTTTTGCCAAAGAAAGCTACGGCTCTTGGCGCAGGTACGGTGATGGCACTGAGCCTAGAACAGATCGTACGGTAGCGGGCCTAGTGGTTGAGTACGACATCACCGACAACTTTATGGTGTCAGCGCATTACGATCGCACGAAAGACGATGGTAGCGTAGACTCTGGCGCATACATTGTTGATGGCAAAGCGGTTCGCGGTGATAAGTACATTTGGGATGCGCAGTGGTCTGAAATTGATAACGAAGTAGAAAACTACGGTGTCGATATTAATGCGCAAGTCACGGATAACGTGAACGTAAAAGCAGGTTACAACCGCCAAGACTTTAAGCGTTTTGATGTAGAGTCTTACCCTAAGTTTGATCAGTATGAAGAGTTAAATACGATTAAGCATCGAGGCAACGATCGCTCCGATAATTGGGTATTTGATACTGCATATATAGATGTGACGACGGACTTTACTTTGTTCGGTACGGAAAACACGTTGTTAGTGGGCGCTAACTACTTAGACTACAGTTATGATCGCTTTATGGCATTTCATAATGAGGCGAGTATTGCGCCAGGAGAAACGGTGCCTAAGCCTAGCTATAGTAGTTCGAGGAAATCACCAACAGCTGAGTACGATACTTGGGGTATCTACGCGCAAAATATGATGACGATTAATGATTACTGGCAAGTGCTTGCAGGTGTTCGTTATGACGAAAAGCGTGATGATGAACTGACCGAAAACCAAGTTTCTCCAAAGTTAGGTGTGATATTCCACCCATCGACGAATGGCTCGGTTTACGTTCAGTATTCTGAAAGCTTCATGCCTCAAGGTGAAGTCAGCAACGGTAGTCGTACCTACATCAATGAAGGTGAGAAACTCGACGCTGAGCGTGGTATCTCTTATGAAATCGGTACGAAGTGGGAACTGTTTGATCAGCGTTTATTTGTATCTGGTGCTGTGTTTGATATCACGTTAGAGAACATCTCGCTGGATGTTGAAAGCGGCAAAGACGCGGGCGGCAATCTCCTACACAAGAAAACGCAAGGTGGTGAGCAAGTTCACAAAGGCGCTGAGTTAATGGCTCAAGGTTTTGTGACCCCAGAGTTGTCGCTAACCGCTTCTGCAATGTATTTGGATGCAGAGCTTAAGAAGGCAGAAAGATATGAGGGCAACCGCCCTGTAGACGTGCCAGAGTTCTCGGCAAGCCTATGGTCTAGCTACAAGGTTCAAGACAACACTAACTTAAACCTTGGTTTGATTTATGAAGGTGATCGCTACGGTGATGCAAAAAACACCTTCAAGAAAGATGGCTACTCTCGCGTTGATATGGGCGTGTCATACAAACATAAGTACGATGAAAACTTGGATATCATTGCTCGATTCAATGTCGAGAATTTATTCGATACCGACTACTTCGCAGGTGGTGGTAGCACGAATGGCGAGCAAAAAGGTGCGAGTGGGGTTGTGGTTGGAGAAAGCCGCAACTACATGGCAACAATCCAGTTCAAGTACTGATAACAATTTGATTATTAAAGGGGAAGGGTAGTCTTCCCCTTTGGTCGTTTTTGGAACACAGAAATATAACTCGTATGAATCTAATGAAATCAAGTATCGCTCTGTTGATATCATCGGTTTTGATTCCCGCTCACGCGGCGAACTTAAACGATGCACAAGCTGTGCAGAGTAAAACAAACCAGTCGTCGGCGGTAAGCCAAAAACGTATTGATGCAAGCGCAGAAAAATCACTTACTCTAGAAGCTGAAATTGAGCAGCTGCAAGAAGAAGTCGGTAACTTGAAGATTTATCGCGATCATCTTGCAAGCCTTGTTGAGAGCCAAAATCAAGAAGTTGATAGCTTGAACGAGCAAATTGAACAGATTGCTCAAACTCGTCAAGGTGTCGTGCCTTTAATGTATCACATGCTTGAGGGCTTAAAAGTGCTCGTCGCTAACGACAAGCCTATACGCAAAGCGCAACGTGAGGAGCGAATTGCAAAGCTGGATTCCATGATGACGCGTGCAGACGTTGCGGATGCAGAGAAGTTTCGTCGTATTTTAGAAGCGTACCAAATTGAAATGGATTACGGCACCAAGCTTGGCGTTTACCAAGGCAAGATTAACCTGGGTGACAATGAAGCTGTGGAGGCGGACATTCTCTATTTAGGCCGTTTGTCTTTGGTAGCGCGTAGCTTATCTGGTGACACATTTTGGAGCTGGTCACAGCAACAACAAGCATGGCAACAAGTGGGTTCTGAGCAAAAATCAGAGCTAGACAAAGCGTTCGCTATGGCGAATAAACAGATCGCGCCGAGTATGTTAACTCTGCCAGTGTCGTTAACCGCTGCGGAGGGCAAATAAATGATGAAAAAATGGTTATCGGTTGCATTAATCTCGACAGCCGCATTAATGCCTTATACAACTTTTGCTAGTGATGCGTTGTTACAAAAGGCGCAGCAAGAAAATCGTCAACAGCAATCGCACAATGTCGCGCGTGAATCAGGTTTTAAGCAAACAGAGCAAGACCTACAGGCTATAAAGAATAAATTGGTGGCAGAGCGTGCTGCTCTTCAAGCAGAGGCGGACTCATTAAGTGTTACCTTCGGTGAAAATGAAGCAGAACTGGCACAGCTAGAAGAAAAGTTGCGTCTAGAAACCGGGAGCCTAGGTGAGTTATTTGGCGTCGTTCGCCAGAACGCAAAAGAGCTAGAGTCTGAGCTAAAAAGCTCAGTAACCGGTGTAGATGCAAACTCATATCAGAAAGATATCGATGCTATTGTTGCGGCTAAATCACTGCCAACGTTGACCCAACTTCAGGCGATGTGGCGCAGCATGGAAGAACAAATCAAAGCAAGCGGTGAAATGGCAAACGTCTCTTTCACACTGCTAAATGGCGAGGGTCGTGAACAAACGGTTAGTGGTGTTCGTCTTGGTTCTATGGCGCTGCTGGATGACACTGGCTACGTTAAGTGGAATGGTCAACGCGGAGATGCGGTAAACTATCTTCGTCAGCCTGAAAGCGGTCCAACAGCGAATACTATTTCCTCTGGTGACATTGATGCGCTTGTCATAGATCCGTCACGTGGCATTCTTCTTGAGCAGCTCGCAAACTCACCGACTTTGGCTGATCGCCTAAATGCGGGTGGCGTTGTCGGCAAAATCATCCTTGGTTTATTGGCTATCGGCCTATTGATTGCGCTCGTACGTGGTGCATCTCTGATGATTTCGCGCCAGAAAATCATGAAGCAACTGAAAACCCCAGCGCAGCCAGGAAACAACCCTTTGGGTCGCGTGCTTGCGGTATACCAGAAAGACAAGCATCGCAGCGTAGAAGCGTTAGAACTACGTCTTTTGGAAGCCGTTGTTGATGAGCAAACCCACCTAGAAAAAGGGTTGTCGATGCTTAAGCTTCTTGCTGCTCTAGCTCCTATGCTTGGCCTATTAGGCACGGTAACGGGTATGATCGAAACCTTCCAAGTCATCACTCAATTTGGTAATGGTGATCCGAAAGTAATGGCGGGTGGTATTTCAATGGCACTTGTGACTACCGTACTTGGCCTTGTTTCAGCCATGCCTTTGCTATTAGCGCACAACGTATTGAGCTCTCAAGCAGAAAATATTCGCAGTATCTTAGAAAAACAAGGCATCGGTTTAGTTGCAGAACAAGCTGAGCGTGATATGCCGAGTAACAAAAGCCATTCTAACACCTTAGCGGAGAACGCAGCGTAATGGAGCAGATCCTACTCAGCACATTGGGTTTGATCAGTGAGGATTGGGCCACAACCTTGATGAGCTTTATGCAGCAAGGTGGTCAAATCCTATGGTGGTTGGCCGCCGTCGTGGCGGTGTGCTGGCTGTTGGTTATGGAGCGAGTTATTTATCTCACAACGGTTTTCCCTAGGGTAAAAAAACAGCTTTGTGAGCAGTGGCAAGCAAGATCAGAGCACCACTCTTGGTACGCGCATCAAATCCGTGAAGGATGGATTGCAAAAGCGCAAATCGAACTGCGCCAAAACCTATCGACTATTAAGCTACTTGTGGCGGTTTGCCCAATGCTAGGGTTGTTAGGGACGGTGACAGGCATGATTACGGTGTTTGACGTAATGGCATCGCAAGGCAGCAGCAATCCGAAATTGATGGCTTCTGGTATCTCACTTGCTACGCTGCCAACCATGGCAGGTATGGTAGCAGCGCTTGCGGGCATGTTTATTCATGCTCGCCTTAGCAAAGTGTGTGAACGAAAAGCTATCCAGTTAGAACAATCTTTAAGGAGTCAAAAGTGAGACTCGGACGCAGACCTAACCAACAAGATGAAGCTCAAGTCGATTTAACCTCGATGCTTGATATCGTCTTCATCATGTTGATCTTCTTCATTGTGACCAGTTCGTTTGTACGTGAATCCGGTGTAGAAGTGAATCGCCCTCAGGCTTCTAATGTAGTAAGCCAAAAAGACGCGGGCATTTTTATCGCAGTAACGGCAGCGAATGATGTGTACATCGACAAACGAGTGGTTGATATTGAGCGTGTTGAGGCCTCTATTGAGCACCTGTTACTTGATCAGCCTGATGCTTCGTTAGTTATCCAAGCTGACGAGCATGCTTACAATGGCACTGTCGTGAAAGTGATGGACGCTGCAAAGGCGGCAGGTGTGAAGAACATTGCATTGGCGGCGGAGAAACCTTAATGGGCAGGCTGTTACTTGCACTACCAGCATCACTGTTAATTTCTGTGAGCTTGTTTAGCTTTATGGCGTGGATGGTTGATAAAGGCAACCAGCGTGCGCCAGAAGCTTCAGAAGCCGTTCGTTTTGATATGGTGATGGTAGAGAATGAAGCAGACGTGCAGCGTCGTCAACGTTCAGTGCCGGAGCAACCAGAACCACCTCAAGCGCCGGAGCCAATGGATCTGTCTCAAGCTGACACTCAAATGGAACCAATGAGTCAGATGACGCCAGTCAGTGCTTTAGGTTTAAACACTGCCCTTGAAGGCATCGCGATTAGTGCACCAAACTTGAAGGGAACAATGGGCAACCAGCAAGCACTGCCGTTGTATCGTGTTGATCCTCGCTATCCAAGTAAGGCGCTGAAACGTAGAGTGGAAGGTTATGTCATTATGCGTTTCACGATCGATGCAACTGGACGACCAAAAGATATTGAAGTGATCGAGGCTGAGCCCGAGCGCATGTTTGAAAGGGAAGCAATCCGTGCGCTTAAAAAATGGAAGTATCAGCCAAAAGTTGAGGATGGTGTGTCAATTGAGCAGTTCGGACAAACCGCTAAAGTGGAGTTCAAGTTAGCCAAATGATGAAAAAATTCTTAATCGGTACGGTATTAAGCCTGAGTGCACTCTCAACCATTGCCAGTGAGTTAAGCCAATACACCGCAGCGAGAGTTCAACGAGCACATAATTTGGCTCAAGAAGAGAAACTGAAAGAAGCGATTTCATCTCTTGAAGCTATGGAGCTTTCTCGTGGATATGACCAAGCTTATGTCGCTCGAATGTTGGGTATTTTTTACTGGCAGAACGAGCAAACTCAAGCGGCGATTAAGCAACTTGAGTTGGCAGTCAATAGTGGTTTGCTACAAGATGAGCAAGCATGGCAAACCCGAAAAATGTTGGCTGATATACTGCTGAACGAGCAACGTTTTTCTAAGGCTTTACCTCATTACTATGCCTTGAGCAAAAACATTCCTAAAGGTCAAAAAGCGCATGAGCTATGGCTGCGTATTTCCCAATCTCATTATCAACTGAGTCAGTGGCAAAAAGTGCTTTCAGCAATGGCTCGTTATGAGAAATTTGGTCAGCCAGACAAGCTTGGCGCATTGTCGATAAAGCTTTCTGCTGAGCTAGAACTGAAAAAGTGGAAGCCGGCAATCTCGACCATCAAACGCTTAATCGTGATTGAACCTGAGCGAATTGAATGGTGGCGTCAGCTTGTTGCTCTATACCTACGGGTTGATGACAACAAACGTGCCCTAGACTCTTTGGCGTTGGCAAAACTGAAAGGGTTACAACTTAGCCAAGATGACTTAAAGCTGCTGGCACAATTGTACGCGAAACGAGGTATTCCTGAGAGAGCTGCGTTGGTGATGAACGAGCTAGAGGATGTAAACTCGAATAGTAAGCTAAAAGCTCAGCAAGCAACGTATTGGCAAATGGCAAAAGAGTGGGAAGAGTCTATTGATAGCTGGCGTATTGCAGCTCAGCTAGATAGGCAGTATTACTGGAACTATTCTCAACTGTTGGTGCAAGAAGGCCATTATAAAGATGCCATTGCCGCGCTCGATAAGGTCAGAGGTCGTAAAGCGGATGTTGCACTTATCAAAACTCGCGCTTACTACAAACTTAAGCGGTTTGACGATGCGCTCGCTAATGCCAAAAGAGCGAATGAGATTAAGCCATCGAATCAGGCAAAGAGTTGGGTTAAGTATCTATCACAGCTACGCAAAGTAGAATCGACGCAGAACTCATAGCGAACATTTTTATTAAATACCCGAGCTCAGTCTCGGGTATTTTTTTGTTTAAAGTAAACAATGTAAATTAAATGCCAATACGAATGATTATCACCTAAATTATGCCCCACATTTATTGGTGATGATTGTTTCTATGTTGCTTAAAAGCAAAGGTGTTCAAACTTGGGCTCGCCGCCTACATATCTATATTTCGATGGCTCTTCTCTTAGTTACGCTGTTTTTTGCAGTAACTGGTATTACCCTCAATCGCCCCGAATTGTTTGAACGCAGCGAACCTATCATTCAACAACATACTCTGACGGTTCCGCACTCAGTTTTATTCTCACATTCAGATACCTTTCAACCTAATCGTGAAGGGCTGGTGGCTTTCTTGACTAAAGAAACCGAGCTTCGCGGCACTCCCTCCGCACTAGATGTGTATACCGAAGTTGAGCAAGGTGAGTTGTTACTCGGAGAGCTTTCTATGGATTTTAAAGGCCCGGGTTATAACGCTACGGTCTTTATTGATATGACTACTGGTTCAGCAGACGTCGAAACGACGCACTACGGTATTGTTGCGCTGCTGAACGATCTACATAAAGGACGCAACAGTGGTGGGATTTGGAAGTGGTTTATCGACGTCACTGCGCTTTTGATGGTGTTTTTTGTTCTTACAGGCGTGTGCTTGTTACTGCCTAAGAAGAAGACGCTCAGAACGTCAATGCAATGGATGAGCTTTGGTACGTTACTGTCGCTCGTAATTTATTTTGTTGCTGTTCCATAACAGCTTTTTTAGAGAACACTTATGTTGAACACAGGAAGATTTTTCCGCCGTAATCACTTTTGTAAAGCCGCTTTGATCGCGGCTTTTACTCCTTTCTCTCTTTCCGCGGCGCCTCTACCAGATAACGCGAAGGTCGACTTCGAACTCGAACTTCCAAAGATAGATACCTCAATGTATGCACGCCCTTATGTGGCGGTTTGGGTTGAAAACGATCAGCGTAAACCGGTTAAAACCATTCAGTTATGGGTAGGGAAAGACGAATGGTTAAAAGATCTACGCAGCTGGTGGAGAAAAGCGGGTCGTTATGATCGTGAACTTGTTGATGCGGTGACTTCTGCAACACGTCCTGCTGGTCAATACCGCTTTGTCTGGGATGGAACCAATGACTCAGGGGAGCGTTTGGAACAAGGAAATTACACGTTGTACGTCGAAGTCGTTCGTGAACACGGTGGGCGAAACTACTTACGTCAAAAAATAACGCTAGCGGACAGTGACGTGCGCTATGAGCTTAAACCAACACAAGAGACGGGTGTCATCACCGTCAATTATCAAGTTAAGTGATTAAAGGACACAACAATGAAAACCAAAATGAAAGCAGTGGCATTGGCGAGTGTAATGGCAATGGGATTGGCTGTAACCACCACCGCGCAAGCACATCCACGTTGGGTTCTGCCCTCTCACTTTACGGTTTCTAAAGAAGGCGGTGACTGGCTGACATTTGATGTTACTGCCTCTCACGGAACGTTTGTTTTTGATAAGCCTGCGGGTAGTGATCAGGCATTTGTGGTGATGCCGGATGGCCGCTCTGAGCGTCCTAACTTTGTTGTTCGTGGCAAGCGTCGCTCTATGTTTGATTTCTTTTTTACAGAAGAAGGCACGCACAAAGTTGCGATTAATAATCAGCCGAGCTACTACACACAATACAAAGCGGGCCGTCGTGATACGGTGAAATGGGCGCGAGCAAGCAAAGCTGAGCGTGGTGATGTGCTTCCCGAGCAAGCGCGTGATGTGGTTACTCAACTAAGTTACACCCGAGCAGAAAGCTACATTACGGTTGGTATGCCAACGGACAAAGCGTTGGAGATTGAAGGCAAAATGCCGGAGATGAAACCGATCACGCATCCATCGGACATCATTGAAGGTGAGCCTGTGACTTTCCAGTTTTTCTTTAACGGAGAGCCACAAGAGGGCGTTACTGCTGAGATTACACGTGAAGGTACTATGTACCGAAACCATCAAGAACAAATCGATGTGGTGAGCGATAAAGATGGCAAAGTGATCTTCACGCCAGAAGTCGCCGGGCGCTACTTAATGAAAGCGAACTACAAAGGTGAATTGAAAGATAATCCATTGGCGGATAAAGCGAGTGCCAATGTTCACCTTACGTTTGAAACTCAACTTAACTAATCGAATTAGGCTCAGCAATTGCTGGGCCATTTTGGAATTATCATGAATAACACTTCTCTTCTAAAAGCGGTTTTGCTTTTTTCTGGATTTGCGTCCTTTCACGCTGCTGCACATTTTCCTCTGATGAGCTGTCACTTGGCGCAAGATAAAGTGATTTGTGAAGCGGGCTACTCGGATGGATCGACAGCGGTCGACTACGATGTCGAAATGTACGATTACGACGACAATCTGATCGCCAAAGAAAAAACAGATAAGCGTTCCATCGCAGAATTTACTCACCCTGAAACAGATTTCTATTTGGTATTTGATGCCGGACATGAAAGCCCGGTGGAAGTGGATATCGTTGAGCTGAAAGAGAAATGAGCGTTCAGAAAGTTCGCCCTGATGATGGTAACCGAGAAGGAAAGTGGGTCGCACTGACAATCGCAGCGATTCTCAGTTCAGCAGCCATACTTATGCCCTACCATCAGGTCGCGACTGAAAAGCCAGACATGCAGTCTCATCAAGTGTTAATCACGGATTTACATCAAAATGAGTTGGGGTTGATCGCTGAACTTAAGCTCGCTCATGAAGAGATTCGTGATTTGCAGTTAGATACCGGAACTTGGCCTGAGATCTCTGATATGGAGGCGCTTTGGATTGCTCCATTCGTGAAAGACCAAAACTGGAAGCGTAAAGGCTCTCATCAGTGGCAACGAATTGATGACGGTGTCTACATTGGCGTGAAGACCAGTGCCCAAGGCTCTGCTTCCATGCTGTTGGATAGCCGCAGTTCTCAAGCTGATATTTGGTTTAATGATTCTAGCCGTTCGTTAAATGTGGAGGGATTGAGCGAGCTAGCAAAACGCCACGATTTCGGTTGGAAACAAATCATTCTGTCAGACTCTTCCTCTCACTCTCACGCCCATTAAGACAACATAATTGATAAGTACTATGATCAAACGCTCTCTTTTACGTCGTATTCTTACAGCCACCGCGTTATTGACGGTGTCTTCTACTGGCTTTGCTGCCGATAAACTCAGTATTGGTATTACGCTTCAACCTTATTACAGCTATGTTAAAGCCGTTGTTGGTGAGAAGGCGGACATCGTTCCTTTGGTTGATGCTGGTTTTAATCCTCACAACTATTTGCCACAACCTAATGATCTTAAGCGCTTAAATGAAATGGACGTAATAGTGATCAATGGTATTGGTCATGACGATTTTGCACTGAAAGTGATCAAGGCTTCTCAGCGTGATGATCTCGTGGTTATCGAAGCGAACAAAGAAGTGCCTTTATTGCCCGCTATGGGGCAGTCTGTTGGTCAAGGAGCAGTGAACCCTCACACCTTTGTCGGTCTATCAACAACCATTCAAAAGGTTTACACCATCGCGAGTGAGCTAAGCCAATTGGACCCAGACAATGCTACGTTCTATCGCCAAAATGCTCGTAAATACGCGAAAACATTTCGCCTGATGAAGCGTGATGCAATGTTGTCTCTTGGTGAGTTGGACACGGCTGGTATGAAGGTGGCGACAACCCACAATGCTTACGGATATATCCTTCAGGAGTTTGGTGTTGACGTTGCCGCTGTCATTGAGCCTGCTCATGGTGTTGAACCAAGTGCAAGTCAGCTACAGGAAACGATAGAGAAAATTCGTGAATCGGGCATTGATGTGCTGTTTTATGAGCTCAATATGCCGAATCGCTTTGTTGATACCATCGAAGAGGCGACTGGGGTGCAGCTTTATCGCTTTTCTCACATGACTCACGGTGAGTATGAGGCTGATAAAGTCGAGGTTGAGATGCGAGATAATGTGGAAACACTAATCGAAGCCATGAAATTTGTGGCGAGTAAGCGAGCAGGGGAAAAGGCGTAATGACTGGACCTTCCGTTTCCTTAAGTAACGTGGGCCTAAAATACGCCGACAATATCATTTTGCAGAACATCAGCGCCGAATTCGAGAACGCGAAATGTCACGTGATTATGGGACCGAACGGCGGTGGTAAAACCTCTTTGCTTCGTTCGGTACTTGGACTCACGCCATTTTCGGGAAACATAGCGCTCAATTGGCCAGAACCATCAGCTGCATCGGGGAAGATAGGGTATGTGCCACAAAAAGCGATGTTTGAAGCAAGCCTCCCGTTAACCGTGATGGATTTTGTACTGCTTAACCAAACTCGTATCCCTCTATTTTGGCGACGTAAAACGAAACAAACTCAACATGCCCTGGCCCAGCTGGATCGCGTGGGTATGGCAACGCGTTGCGATCGTCGTATGGGGCAACTCTCTGGCGGTGAGCAACAGCGTGTTTTGTTTGCGCAAGCTTTACTGGATGAGCCCAATTTATTGGTTTTAGACGAACCTACAACTGGCATGGATGAGCAAGGTGTTCGATATCTTGAAGGTTTGATTCATGAAGTCGTTGGAGAAGGCAAAACGGTACTGGCAGTGCACCATGACGTGACCGCAGTGCGCCGTTTAGATGCGCAGGTCCATGTTGTAAATCGTCAAATTGTGGCGTCAGGGCACCATTCAGATGTGCTAAGTCCTGATCGTATAGAAACATTATTCAAGCACTACACAGCAAAAGTGGAGGCTGCATAATGGATTGGTTGCGAGAGTTAGCGGTTAGCGGCGTTGAAGCTGGATGGTTAAGCGATAGCTTTTCTTATGCTTTCATGGTGAACGCAATTGTGGCAGCGCTGATATTAGGGCCATTACTTGGTGGTCTTGGTACATTAGTCATCGCCAAGCGACTGGCTTTTTTCTCTGAAGCGGTTGGGCATGCTGCGCTTACCGGAATCGCGATTGGTGTGTTGCTCGGTGAGCCGCCAGAGAATCCGATCATCGGATTGTTTAGCTTTTGTATGATTTTTGCGCTGTTACTTCACTTTGTTCGTAATCGTACGAATGTACCTTACGACACACTGGTTGGGGTTTTTCTTGCACTAGCGTTAGCGGTTGGTGCTGCGCTGTTAATGTACGTTGCTCGCAAGATCAACATTCACATGTTGGAGAACGTGTTGTTTGGCTCGATCTTGACTGTGACGGACAACGATATCCTTATTTTAGCGATCAGTTGTTTGATCATATTACTGCTTCTTATTCCAACGTTTAACCGCATTTTGCTAACTTGTATCAGCCCGGATATTGCACGTGTACGCGGCTTTAATACCAGCTTTTATGATTACTTATTTGTCATGATGATCACCTTGGTCACCATCGCCGCGGTAAAGATTATTGGCGCGGTATTGGTTGGTGCATTGCTACTGATTCCTGGTGCAACGGCTCGGTTATTGACTAAACGCATGGGCAGTTTTGTTCTCCTTTCTTCTTTATTGGCAACCATTGCGTGTTTAGTAGGAACCATACTGCCAATGGAGCTTGAGCTACCAGTGCCATCAGGCGCATCCATCATCATTGTTTCTGCGGCATTTTTCCTAACAGCAACGGTTTACCGAATTATCCAAAAAGCGTAACCATTTTTATAAAGTAATGAACATGAAGATAAAAAAATTAGCGATAACTTTTGGTTTGGTTATAGCGACAACACTTCCATCGTTGGCAAGCGCCAAAGACATTTTAACCAGCACTCCCGTCACGTACATGT
Source organism: Vibrio sp. 1078-1 (assembly GCF_033340475.1). Lineage (NCBI taxonomy): Bacteria > Pseudomonadati > Pseudomonadota > Gammaproteobacteria > Vibrionales > Vibrionaceae > Vibrio > Vibrio sp. 1078-1. The sequence continues at coordinate 599,892 of NZ_JAWOWM010000003.1, read as the reverse complement.
TGTCTGAGCAACTCATGAAAGGTACAGGGATAGAGACTCAGTATCTGCCTCCAAAGCGTTACGGCGTTGAGCGTCTTGAAAACTGGTTCGCAAATAAAGGTACAGAGCAAGTTAAGCAAGCGGGTCAAGTCGCGACGGTTGCTATTACTCTTGGTGCGATTTGGAAACAAGACCCGACTTATGTTTACGCTCGACAGGGCAACATTCACTTGATTGAAATCGATGCATCGCAGGCCATTTCTCCTAGAGCTCAAGGAGTTGCAGTACTGACATTGGAAAACGGGTCAACATCGAAGTACGCATGGCTGAACCCTACAAACTTAATCCGAATGGCGGGCATTGTTGGAGAGGATCTACAACGTGTATATCCTGAACACCAAAAGGCTATTCAAACGAATCAACAGGCTCTTATGCTCAATGTGCGTGAACTGATCAACCAACAACAGGCAGAGATCTTCGATAAAGGCATCGATTCAGTGGTACTGATGAGTGAGTCATTAGAGGACTTTGCCTCTGGCAACCAATTGTTTGTGGTTGGGCGCGAATTTAAGCCGGAACTCGAGTGGACAGAAGAAGACAAATTATCTTTAAAAGCTCAGTTTGAACAAGATAAAACGCTATGGTTAGTGACGGATAAACGACCGTCGAAAACCTTGACATCGCTTATTAAACCGAGCCGCATACTGCAAATTGATGTTATTGACCGCTGGGGCAGTAAGGGTATCAAAACTGAGAAGCCACTCGCACGTTGGGAGATGTGACACGTAAAAAGCCACAGATTTTATGATGGGGAATGAAAAGTTCCCTATTTTTTTGTGACTCAGTTCAAAATGTGAGCATTAATACCACTGGTTGCATAAGAAAGTGTTTGTTTCATTTCTATTTCATTACTACTTTGTTATGTGTTCGTTGCGATTGATTCGGATTTAATCTGTTTCTAAGCGAACCGGTACAAACAACTATACGGATGTTAACAATGAAAATGAAAACTCTAGCCGTTGCAGTGGCGGCACTAGCATGTGGTTCACAGGCCTTCGCAGCAGAAGTTTACAACAGCGATGGTACATCTTTATCGATCGGCGGTCACGTTTCAGTTGGCGTGGGTGAGTATTTCGAAGAAGATGTAAAAGTTCACCAAGTGTCTCCACGTATTAACGTTGCGGGTAAGAAAGACATTGGCAACGGTATTACTATCGACGCTAAAGGTGAATGGGCGCTTAACTACCTAAACGGTGGCGAGCAATCGTTCAAAACTCGTCTAGGTTACATCGGTGCTACTCATGAGCAGTTTGGCCGTTTAGTAGCAGGTACTCAATGGTCACCTTACTACGATGTCGCTGGCGTTGCGGATCTACCAATCGCGTTTGCGAACGACTTTTTGTACGACAACCACGGCAACCTAGGCTCAGCTCGTGCTGATAAAATGCTTAGCTACCGTAAAGGTTTTGAATTTGGTGAAGGTTTTGCTTTCAACCTAGGTCTAGGTTGGCAAGGTGAGCAAACTTCAGATGCAACAACATACGAGCAACGTGGTCAAGTTGCATTGAGCGGTTCTGTAGCTGGCTTTGGTCTAGGCTACGTATACAGCGGCGGTGATGTTAAAAACGCGACTCTAGGTACTAAGAATGCTGAATCACACCTATTCTCTGTAAACTACGGTCAGTACGGTTCAGGTCTATACGCAGCAGTAGTATACGGTATGAACGAGTACTTCTACCAAATGCGTAAAGACACTTCTCAACTTGAAGCTCTTTTGGCATACGGCGTAAACGATTGGACATTCAGCGTTAACTACGAAGGCGTAGAAGACGAAGAAGACAACAAGACACTTTCAAGCGAAACTGCGCTACAAGCAGAGTACGCTGTAACTCCTGCTTTCGTAACGTTTGCAGCTTACCAGTTTGATCTAGGTAACGACTACAACAATGAAGAGAACGACTACTGGACTCTAGGTGCTCGTTACTACTTCTAATAAATAGGCCAGTTTCTACTGCCTAAACACATTTATTGTGTTAACGCCTACTCGTTGTGAGTAGGCGTTTTTCTTTCTGCTATCCTTTGGCTATAAGAGACGCTAGTCATTCTGTGCTTAGGTAACTCAACTCTTTGTTTAGAGAGTGCGTCTATAAAAATGCCCGCAACTTGCGGGCATTTTTTGTTGTTAGAGATACAGTTCTATTAATACGCTTATTTTTTATCGAGTAAATCGAGGAAGAAGGCATACTCTAGCGCATCTTCTTTTAAGCGCTTAAATCGACCAGATGCGCCGCCGTGTCCGGCTTCCATATCGGTTTTGAACAACAAGACGTTATCGTCTGTCTTCATTTCACGAAGTTTGGCGACCCACTTCATTGGTTCAAAGTACTGTACTTGAGAGTCGTGCAAGCCAGTCGTTACCAACATGTTCGGGTAGTTTTGCGCCTTGATGTTGTCGTAAGGCGAGTAACTCAACATATAGTCATAGTATGTTTTGTTATTTGGGTTACCCCATTCATCATACTCATTGGTGGTCAATGGAATTGATTCATCGAACATAGTGGTTACCACGTCCACAAACGGAACATGTGCACCGATACCGCGGTACAGTTCTGGTGCTTGGTTGATGATAGCCCCCATTAAGAGACCTCCTGCAGAGCCACCAACAGCGAAGACTTTATCTTTAGCGCCATAGCCTTGTTCAACCAAACCTTTAGTGACATCAATAAAGTCGTTGAATGTGTTTTGCTTGGTTAGTTTTTTACCGTCTTCATACCAAGGGCGGCCAAGCATTTCAGATCCACGAATATGAGCAATGGCGTAAACAAAGCCGCGATCCAATAGACTCAAACGTGTCGAGCGGAAAGTTGGCTCAATGGTTGCGCCATAAGATCCATAACCATATTGGTAGAGTGGATTTGTACCATCTTTCTTAAATAAGTCTTTACGATACACCAAAGAAACGGGTACTTCTTTACCGTCACGGGCTGTGACCATGATGCGTTCTGATTGGTAATTGTTAGGATTAAAATCACCAAGTACAGGTGTTTGCTTCATGACTTCTGACCCGCCCGTTTTTAGATCGAAATCGTAGTAGGTTCCTGGAGTGGTTAAACTGCTGTAATAAATACGAACTTTCTCGTTATCCAGCTCTAGGTTACCTGTCAAATAGGCAGCAAACGCATCGTCATTAAATGTGAGGGGGAATTCTTTTCCTGTTGAAAGCTGACGTACAGTGACGCTTGCTAGGCCGTTAGAGCGCTGCTCATAGACGATGTGATCATCGAATAACTCGAAGTCGACAAGTTGAGTGTTGTTGTCTGCCGCAATCACATCTTGCCATTTAGAGCGGTCATGCATGTCATTTTGATGAACTTTCATCAAACGGAAGTTGACGGCTTGATAGTTAGTATAAATGTAGTACCAATCGCCTAGCTTAGAAATACTGTATTCAATGCCATCTTCACGAGGATAGAACGGTTTCGCCTTTGCTTTAGGGTTGTTCGCATCAATAATAGAGACCCCACTGGTTTCTGTACTCGAATGCCAGATATAAATATCTTCGCCATCTTTGCTTTTGCTTAGTGAGGTGTAATAGGCGCTGTCGGTTTCCTCAAAAATCAGCTCATCGCTGCTTTGTGGTGTGCCCAATACATGACGATAAACTTGGTAGCCCAATAAGGTCTGTGGATCTTTTTTGATGTAGTAAAAGGCGTTGTTATCGTTCTGCCATGCGACAGCGCTTGAGGCCCCTTCGATTTCATCTTGTAGGTAATTGCCTGTTGTCAGGTCTTTGATCTTAAGGGTGTACACGCGGCGGCTTAATGTATCTTCGCCATACGCCAATAAGTTTTCATTCGGACTAACGTATAGGCCGCCGATACTGAAAAATTCATGTTCTTTTGCTAGTTCATTGACATCTAAAATGATTTGTTTGTCTTTGCCTGCAAAGTCTTTAGCTCGCAAATGGACTTCGTACTCGTTATCTCCGGTCACTTCACTGGAGTAGAAGTAGTTGCCTTTACGAACCGGTACTGAGTTGTCGTCTTTTGCGATGCGCCCTTTAATTTCTTCAAATAGCGTATCTTGAAGTGTTTCAGTGTGCTTTAGAACGGTTTCTGCGTACTGATTTTCTGTCTCTAGGTGCTGTAAAATTTCAGGGTCTTTACGTTCGTCGTCACGCATCCAGTAGTAGTTATCAACGCGGGTATCGCCATGAATAGTCATCGCGTGAGGGACTTTTTTCGCAACTGGAGCTTGAGTTTGTTGAGCAACGATCTGTGTTTGGGAGTATTGAGTCATGCTGGGGATTCCTTGATTGCTGCATCCGGCGACAAGCGCGACCGAGACGGCCAACGTAGTTAAAGTGAAACGCATCTGATTTTATCCTTATTGTACACCCAAGTGGCCTCATCCTGAGGGCTGGGCTTTCATTTTGTTAGTGGTTTTCAGTTGTCCATTCTTTGTTATGGGGTATACCGAAAAAGTGAGAATCCTCAATATTTCCGAGTTGGATACTCAATTTGAAGGGCGCTGAAAACACATTGTGTAAGCAGCTGTTATTTTTAACAAATATCAATTCGAAAGTTAAATCATTCTCATCGGGGAATCGATATAGTGTGATATGAAAAAAGGGACACACTTGTTGAGTGTGTCCCTTTTGGATTTTGAAAGTAAGCTGATAATGATCAGATAACTTGCGGTACTTCGTTTGAGTGATTGTGTGCTCGATTCACCCACATTAACCCAAGCATTGCAATTACCGACATTGCCATCATCAAAATGCCCAAAGGCATCTGGTTATGCGCTGGAAATAGTGACGCGAGCAAAGTTGCGACACCTGCCCCCAAGTTTTGCATGCCACCTAATGTCGCGCCTGCTGTTCCTGCATGGTATGGGAATGGCGCAATCGCTCCAGTTGTTGCTGCTGGGAAGAGAATACCCGCACCCAAAAAGTACACGGTTGCGCCTCCAACTAGCGTTAACGCCGTGGTCAAACCAAACAAGCCTGGGATGAGCACAATAGCAGAGCCCACAAAAATAGAGACCAAGCCTACGTTTAAAGCACGACGCTCAGAGCGACGTCTTGCGATGTAGCTAGATAAGCCCGCACCCACCAAGTAACCTGGGATCGGCAATATAAACAGCAAACTTACCGTTGTTGCAGGTAATTCTAATACCCCACCTAACAACACCCCAGCCGCCGCTTCGAATACACCCACACCAGCGAATGTTGCAACCAGGCAAATCAAAAAGCCTTGAAAGCGACGGTCAGACAAAACGTGTTTGTAGCTTTTGGCTACTGGTTCGAATTTGCGTTTCTCTTTTGGTAGCGTCTCCATCATGCTTGTCATCATGGTGATCACAACCGCGATAGCAAATAGCGCTAAGAACAAGTAGCTCGACCGCCATCCGAAAGCTTCTGTTAGGTAGCCGCCTAATACTGGTGCCATTAATGGTGAGAAAATCACACACATGCTAATTAAACTGTTTGCTCTGTGTAGATCAGAGCCTTCAAAGCAATCGCGAGTCAGAGTGCGTGACATCGCACCGCCGCAGCCAATACCTAAGCCTTGGATAAAGCTACCAATCAAGAACCATTCAAATTGATGTGCAAATAATGCTACCAGTGTACCCGCGATGTAGATAAGCAGCCCGACGATGATGATCGGTTTGCGTCCCAAGCGGTCCGATAGTGTGCCATACGCAAATTGCGACAAGCCATATGGGATTAGGTAACAAGCCATCACAGCTTGAAGTGATGACGCAGATACCAAAAACTCGCCCGCCATATGACCGATTGAAGGCACGTACATTGTCTGGGTCATTTGACCCACGGCAGTCAATATAGCGATTAAAAAGGTAAGTTTCGCTAATGGAAACGAAGCAGACATTTGCGTATCTCTCCAAAAAATTTAAGACGTAAAAACCCTTAGCGCTCTTTTACAGAGTGCCAACTGACTTCTTGTGTTGCGGGGTATTTGCGCGAGATAATAGTGCTTGCTTGTATAATTAGCAATCAAAAAGTGTGAAGTTGAGCAAGATAAAAATCTATGATTTCAATTAGAAAAAGTAATCCGATTTTGTTTTCAAAAAGCGGTGCATTTCTTTGTCTAATTACGTTAAATCTTTTACTTTTCGTGAATAGAATGAGCCTTATAGGTAACTGGTTTTAATGGTTAAAGTGCAAAAATAAAGCGTCTGATCGGTTGATCTGAGTTCAAGATGAAACGAGTGAATAAAAGGTAGAGGAAGGCATCAGAAAGAAAAGGGAGCCGAAGCTCCCTTAGAAATGATTATGTCTATTCGCGCTCAGATGCGTATGCGTAAAGCATTTCTAGTGCGATGGTTGCTCCCGCTAGTGCGGTAACATCACTGTGGTCGTATGGAGGCGATACTTCGACAACATCCATACCCACGATATTCATGCCGGCTAAACCACGAATAATTTTCAGCGCTTTGTCTGAGTTCAAGCCACCACAAACTGGTGTACCAGTTCCCGGTGCGAAGGCCGGGTCTAAGCAGTCGATGTCAAAAGTGACATATACTGGCTTGTCTGCGACGGTGCGACGAATTTCTTCTAGGATCTCGTTCACCGACATGTCATTCGCTTGCATCGCATTAATCACATTGAAGCCGTGATCTTGCTGTTTGTACTCCGTACGAATGCCGATTTGTATTGAGTTCTTTGCTGAGATCAAACCTTCTTTCGGCGCATGGTAGAACATCGTACCGTGGTCGTATGAACTGCCATTTGCATAGGTGTCCGTATGAGCATCAAAGTGAATCAAAGCCATTTGGCCATGATGCTTCGCATAGGCACGCAGGATAGGTAGCGTGATGAAGTGGTCACCGCCCAATCCCAACATGGTTTTACCACTTTTTAGAATTTCACAGGTTGCCGCTTCAAGGCGGTAAGTAAAATCTTCCGCATCACCGCAATCGAACACGAGATCACCTGCGTCGATCACTTTCAGTTTATCCAATACGTTGAAGCTCCAAGGGAACTTCTTACCTTCCCATGCCAAGTTGACTGAGGCACGGCGAATTGCATCTGGACCCATACGCGCACCTGGACGACCAGATGTTGCCATGTCCAGAGGGACTCCCAACACCACAACGTCTGCGTCTGCCGATACCGGGTTACGAATGTACGGCAGACGTAAAAACGACATAGAGTTGGAGTAAAGCGAATAATCAGTTTTAGTAAACAAATCATTCATATCAGAAGTCCTCTAAATAGGTGTATCCTGCTAGACCTTGTTCTAGTTCTGCTAGGATTTGTGCTTGTTCATTGGCTTCAACTCGCTGTGAAACCAATTGTTTATAATTGTCACGAATCGCATCCACGTCGATATGAACGTAGCGCATCATGTCTTCTACACTATCACCTTCGTTGATGTAACTGATCTCAAATTGACCACGTTCATCAACATTGACTACAGCACTGTGGGTATCACCAAATAGGTTGTGCATGTCACCAAGGATTTCTTGGTATGCGCCTACTAGGAAAAAGCCCATTAGGTACGGTTTGTCTTTGCTCCAAGCTGGTACAGGTAGCGTGCTCTCGATGCCTTGACCATCAACGTAGTGATCGATCGCGCCATCAGAGTCACATGTGATGTCCAACATCACTGCACGACGCTCTTCCGCCTCGCCAAGACCAGAAAGTGGCAGAACAGGGAACACCTGATCAATACCCCAAGCATCTGGTAGAGATTGGAAGAGAGAGAAGTTCACGAAGAACTTATCTGCAAGACGTTCGCTCAACTCGTCCAGAATCGGACGGTGGAAGCGATTCTTAGTGCTCATCTTTCGGCTTAATTCGAAGTAAATGCGTAGTGACAATTGTTCTGCCCACGCACGTTGTTCCAAGTTAAGCACGCCTGTAGCAAATTGAGAGTGCACTTCTGCCAAATCACTTTGGGTATCATTGTAAATCTCAATTAACGCACGAGCGTCTGTACCATCTTGTAAGTTTTCCCAGTTTCGCCACATGTTTTGTAGCAAAAGCGGAGCGTCATCATCAAGCTCATGTACTTCTTCCGGTAGGTACGACTCGGTACCAATTACGTTAGAAATCAATACAGCGTGGTGCGCTGTTAGCGAGCGACCCGATTCCGAAATGATCACTGGCATTGGTTGTTCGTATTGCAGACACACATCGCCCACTGTGTTCACGATATTACGTGCGTATTCTGCAAGGCCGTAGTTCATCGAATTCGATGATTGGCTGCGTGTGCCGTCATAATCCACTGCCAAGCCGCCGCCCACATCGAAGTACTCGATGTTTGCACCGAGTGCGCGTAGTTCGCAGTAGAAACGTGCAGACTCGTTCACACCATTGCGTACATCACGGATGTTTGCCATCTGTGAACCAAGGTGGAAGTGAACCAGTTGCATCGCGTCTAGGTTGCCTTCGCGTTTAAGACGTTCAATAACGCTAAGCACTTGCGATGCTGATAAACCAAACTTCGATTTTTCACCGCCACTTGCTTGCCATTTCCCTGCGCCTTGAGAGGCGAGGCGAATGCGTAAACCAAGGCGCGGTTTTACACCCAAACTTTTCGCTTCTTCTAGTACCAGATCCAGCTCAGAAAGCTTCTCTAGTACGATGAATACCTTGTGACCCAGCTTTTCACCGATCAGTGCAAGACGCACATACTCACGGTCTTTGTAGCCATTACACACGATCACGGAGCTACCTTGTTGAGCCAATGCAAGTACCGCCAACAACTCTGGCTTGCTACCCGCTTCAAGACCAAGCTGCTTGGTTTCTAGTTGAGCTTGGCTCGCTAGAATTTCATCCACCACTTCACGTTGTTGGTTTACTTTAATTGGGTACACCAACAAGTATTTGTTTGGATATTGGTATTCTTCAATTGCTTGGTTGAATGCGTGGCAAATACCATGCACACGTTGGTGCACGATTTGCGGGAAGCGTACTAATACAGGCAGATTTAACTGCTTCGCTTCTAGCTCATTTACAATAGCGCTGAAAGGGATTTGATGTGCACGATCACTACGTGGTGATACATATACTTCGCCTTGGTCATCAATGCCGTAGAAACCTTGGCTCCAGTAGTGAACGTTGTAGTCCGCGCGGATGCGGTCTAATTTAGTTGCTTTTTCCAACTCGATTCTCACAAAAATGTACTTAACTCCTTAATTAATTAGAAGGAAAAGTACAAAAAAGCAAATCATGAGGTATTTACCTCATACCCTGACACGAACTCCGTGTGCGCGCATTAACGGATAAAAGGGCCCTTGAGTCTAATGATTAAAATCTATCATCTCGATTATGATTTGTTGTCGTCGCTACGTGTGAATATTTGTTTACCGAAGCGTCCATTCTGCTGTTATAGTTGGTCTGACCAGTAAGGATTCGGTCATGAAGCATCTCACTAAAATAAGGACATACTTTGCAGCTGCACAGAATTCAGGGGTACATTCAGACCATGTATCTCGCCGAATATTCCGATAAATTATTGTTGCTTGATGGTGCCAGTCGAGCAGACATCCCTCATCTTAAAGACTTTATTGAACATCAACTCCATCGTCCTTTTTCTGACCTAAAGTTGGTTGTTGTGACCCACATGCATCCAGACCATGCTGGTGGTGCGCACAAACTACGTGATTTAACAGGATGTAAGCTATTGGCCGCAAAGCGAGAGAGCCAGTGGTATAGCGGTGTAGACGGTTGGCTAATGCATTTGACCGATTTAATGTTAGCACGCTGGATGGCGAATCGGATGCGTAAACCAAAGCAAAACCTGTGGTATTCCCGCAAGTTAAAGCCAGATATTGAACTTATTGATGGAGAGTTTATTCCTGGATTTGATGATTGGCAGGTGCTAGAAACGCTAGGGCATACTGATCGAGATCTGTCGGTTTATCATTCTGAACAAGATGTGCTGTATGTGGCGGATTTAATGGTGCAGGTGAAAAAGCATCTGATTGCGCCGTTTCCCATATTTCATCCGAATCAATATCGGCAATCATTAAAGCGTGTGTTTGAGATGAATCCGCAATGTTTGCTTCTGGCACATGGGGGAGAGGTGACTTTGGATGAAAAAGCGTATCAGCACATTTTGAATACAGCGCCGACTAAGCCAATGACGCACTGGCGAGTGACAAAAGTTAAAGCGAAGGGATTGTTGTTTGCGTTATTTCGTAGGAAGTAGGCGAAGATAAAGCCAGACGAGTGATGCTCAACAAAAACGTTCGATCACTCATCTGAAGCTACGGGGTTAAGATGCCAATAAGTGAGATTGGCTAGGATCAACGAGCACTTTGTCTGCCATGCCTTGACGACCTAACAACATCATGTAAGTCATTTTTTCACGGTTAGTCAACGTAATGTCGATTGGCCATTGTTGGTCGCCCATACGCAGCATCGTCGTGATCACGCAGCGGTGCTCAAAAGTACCGTTAGAAGATTTAACCTTACGGTTTGCTTTTAGTTTCGCTGTGCAGCGAACCACTTGTTCTAAATGGTATACATCTGGGTGCAGATCGAATGCAACATAAGACTGACCATCTTTTTCAAAGCAATCAATATTGTCTACATGTAATGAAGAGGTTTGAGCGCCTGTATCAATACGCGCTTCAAGGTGAGTAATCCCTAACTCTGGCAAGCAAATAGCTTCGGCATTCCCAATGATCATTTTCTGATTCATAGTGTCATCCTAGCGACGAGTAACAAGAGAGCCGGTTTTTGGCTCTCTTGTGCGTTAAACAAAAATCAACCTTTACCGCGAGTACGGTTTGAATTTGGCTTAGCGTTTTTCTCGATAAAATCGAAGATCATACCTGCAATGTTTTTACCAGTTGCTAGTTCGATGCCTTCTAGACCAGGGGAAGAGTTCACTTCCATTACCACTGGGCCATTTTTAGATTGAAGGATATCCACACCACAAAGGTTCAAGCCCATCACTTTCGCTGCATTTACAGCGGTCGCACGCTCTTCTTTGCTCAAACGCACGAGTTGTGCAGAGCCACCACGGTGAAGGTTAGAACGGAACTCGCCTTCTTTTGCTTGGCGCTTCATTGCGGCAATCACCTTATTACCGACAACAAAACAACGGATGTCCGCGCCTTTTGCTTCTTCGATAAATTCTTGCACCATGATGTTAGCTTTCAAACCCATGAAAGCTTCAATCACGCTTTCTGCCGCTTTATTTGTTTCAGCAAGTACAACACCAATGCCTTGAGTGCCTTCTAGCAATTTAATCACTAGAGGTGCGCCACCAACGTTTTTGATCACGTCCTGAATGTTGTCAGGATGGTGAGCAAAGCCAGTGCGTGGCAAACCGATGCCTTTACGTGATAGCAGTTGTAATGAGCGCAACTTGTCACGAGAGCGGCTGATCGCGACAGATTCGTTGACACAAAATGTACCCATCATTTCAAACTGACGTACAACAGCAGTGCCGTAAAACGTAATAGATGCCCCAATACGTGGAATAACAGCATCGTATTGCGGTAATTCTTCACCCTTGTAGCGGATCTTAGGGTTGTTGCTCGTAATGTCCATATAACAGTGAAGCGTGTCGATCACATCGATTTGATGCCCACGTTCTTCACCCGCCTGTTTTAGGCGCATGGTTGAATATAAATTCTCATTACGAGAGAGAATAGCAATACGCATGGCAATTCCTTAGTAAGTCAGTACCAAATTAAAATATAAGTATAGAGCATAGAATGCAGTAGGCAGGTGATCATGTTATGACATAACCTACTTACTTCAACGATTTAGAATTGTGGTTGAACAACCACGTCGTCAGAGGTGCGCACCTTAGGGCGTTTTTTTGTGAGATGAAAACGAAAAAGCATCGTCGACACGACAAAAATATTTTATCGAACGCTCACGCCTTGCGGTATGAGACTGTCAAGGGTGAGATAAATAAAATTGAGCAAAAATTTCATCGCTTTGTCACGAATTATCGCTTAAAAAAGCGGCCAATTTGACCGCTGTTTTTAGCTGTTTTGATAGTGACTTAAAAAAAGTTCCGCCGTTTGGGTAGCTAACAGCCTAGATTCTTCATTCGACAAAGAGGGGCGAATTCCCATTAACTGCGGCCAGAATGCACTGCCTTTAAGTAAGTTGTGCAATTGAGTGCTTGCTATATGTACATCATCAATTTGCAAAGCGCCACTGTTCGATTTCTCAGTAAGCCAGCGGTATAGGGCGGTTTCCTGTTTCGACATTTGTTCTGCTTGTTCTTTGAGATCTTCCGGCTTAAATAAGAAGTGCCCAAATGCCACTTTTGCCAGCTCAATATAGTTTGGTTCCGTTACCACAATGATCTCGCTGTAGAGTAATTCAATCAATTGATCTTTGAGTGGCAGAGTGGCCAAGCGTTTAATGTCGCTTTCCATCATTGACGAACGCCAAAGCTCAGTCAGCAACTCCGTCACGATCGCTTCCTTAGAAGGGAAGTGATTATAGACCGTGCGCTTAGAGACTTGTGCGATTGCAGAGAGCTTATCCATGCTGGTGTTTTGCACCCCAAACTCTTGGAACGCTTGCCTTGCCGCGCATAAGATGGCTTCTCTTTTGGTTTCGCTACGACTTTTTCTTTTTACATTCATAAGCTTGCTAATTTAAGAAGATCATTTCTTGATCTATTTTACACTAAGTAGTTTACTTTTGATAATTAGAATGTAAACTGCACTGTGTAGTTTACTTTTGTTCGGGTTAACTTTTTATGAAAAAAACTTTGCTAGCCACAGTAGGAGCGTTCGCGATGGGTACATCCATGATTTCTTGTTCTAATGTTGATACTGAAAAAGCGCCAACATACCCGGACAAATTTGCAAATACAGAGTTGGAATACAAAAGCGGTTTGGGCGACATGTTCGAAATCATGAAAGCGTATTTTACGACTGGGCGCCTTAACCCAACACCAACGATTGAAATTCCAGTGCATGCGATCACAGCGCGGCAACTGTTAGAAGAGCAAGATGACGTCATCTATCGTCTGGGTCACTCAAGCGTATTAATGAAGCTCGATGGAAAACTGGTGATGACCGACCCTGTATTCAGTGATCGCGCGTCTCCTGTGAAATGGGCTGGGCCAAAACGTTTTCACAAAACTCCCATCACGATAGAAGATTTGCCAACTATCGATGTGGTGGTGATCAGTCATGACCATTACGATCACCTAGATAAAGCTTCTATTAAAGTGCTAGGCGACAAGGTGGGCACTTTCTTGGTGCCGTTAAAAGTTGGCCAATTACTGGTGAATTGGGGTGTACCCAAAGAGAAAGTGATCGAACTAGACTGGTGGGAGTCACACTCTGTTGACGGCATTGAATATACACTAACTCCGACTCAGCATTTCTCTGGTCGAGGTTTGACAGACCGCGATACGACTCTGTGGGGCAGTTGGGTTATCAATGCACAACAACACAAAGTGTTCTTTAGTGGTGACTCTGGTTACTTCAATGGCTTTAAAGAGATTGGCGAAAAGTACGGTCCGTTTGACTTCACCATGATTGAAACAGGTGCGTACAATGAACTCTGGTCAGACATTCACATGTTCCCAGAGCAAAGCGTTCAAGCACACATCGATGTGCAGGGCAAAGTGATGATGCCGATCCATAACAGCACGTTTGATTTATCAATGCACGATTGGAATGAGCCAATGCAACGCGCGTTAGATATTAGTGAAGAGCGCGGTGTAACGTTAGTGAGCCCTGAGATTGGTCAACGCTTGGCGATTGCGGAGCCTCAGCCTGCTCAGGCATGGTGGCAATAATTGCTGAGCTAAACAGTCAAACACCAGAATAGTTAAGTCACTTATCAGTAGTTACTATTAGTAGTTATGTGGTCAGGGATAAGGATAAAGGTGCGATGAAAGCAAAGTGGACGTTGTTACTTACATTAAGCATTCTGCCTACCTTTGCACTAGCAGGGGTAGAGCAAGATATTTCGACGTTGATAAAACGAGTTGAGCAATCCTCTTGCACCTTTATCCGCAACGGCAAGGCGTACACTAATCAAGAAGCGGCAGAACACATGCGCAATAAATGGGATTACGCCAAAGATGACGTTGATTCCGTGGATGTGTTTATAAAAGAGGTCGCGTCAAAGAGCTGGTTATCTGGCAAACCATATTGGGTGGATTGCCAAGACAAACGCATTACCAGCGAAGAGTGGCTAACATCATTGATGCGCACCACCGATCACATCCAATAACACTTCTTTGATGGTCTGATATCGCAGAGGTAGAGCACGACTGCGCTTACGAACTAGAAATAGCTCTTCACATACAGTGTTTTTCAATTGAGCAATGTGTAACGTGTCTTTTAGCGGAAAATTGTCGACCGCACTTTGAGGCAGCACGGTGAAGCCAAGTCCTTTGCTGACAGGTAGCAAAATTTGGCTCAATTGATTTACGTAGCCGGATAATGGTAAATCGCTCATCTTAATTTCTTGGAGCTGTGGTTCTTCACACTGGTCAAAAAACAGCGTCATGTAATGCTCAGCATCAGGGTGGCTAATGACACCACAGTCATGCAAGAGTTGTGGCGTTATCTGCTTATTTTGATAATGCTTTGGCAGAACCAAGCACAACCTCTCTTTACCAATTCGCTCACTGTGAAACAGACCTTTGTTGGGAACATCAGTCACGATACCAATATCGATGTGCCCTTGCGTTATGGCGTTGAGAATAGATTGATTTGGCGCGGCTTCTAAATGTAACGATAAGCTCGGGTGCTGTTTTTGCTTCTCCAAAATGGGCCCATACAACATTAACGCCATTGCACCAGAACAAGCCAGTTTACAGTGGCCTGAAAACGCATCATCAAAACTGAGCTCTTCGAGCAGCTTCTTCTCTCTATCTTCTAACTCGAGCGCATATGCGTAGACAATCCTGCCTTGTTCGGTTAATTCGAAGCTTTTGTTTTCGCGCTTGATCAAGGCATGCTGACAACTTTGCTCTAATTTTTTGATGTGTTGGCTGACGCCTGGCTGAGTCATAAAAAGTTTTTCTGCAGTTTGCGTAAAATGACCGACTTCAATCAATGTCTTAAATGTATGTAACCAAACAGGATTAAGCATAGTGTGTGATTTTCTGAGAGCTTCGTTGGGAGACGTAAAGAAAATGATAGCACGGTGTTTTATGAAAACAGAGAAGACTTAAACGATAAAGATGAATCGCTATCAATACATTACAGACAAAATAAAACCCCGCCTGGTTTCCCAGACGGGGCTTATTCTTTTTCGCAGCAATCCAGCTACTAATAGGTGCTCCCTGCATCTATCCTTGATTGTGGCTAAGTCCTTTAACCGAGTTCCTTGTTCATCGCCTTCCTAGCGGTGTCCATTCTTGCCTATCATCCTGACGGGCGAACTCTATCCTAGAGCTTAACTACTTCCTTGCTGACAACTCATCCTAAGCTATCAAATCTTCATCCTGAAGATACCCAATCCTTTAGGCTTTTTTCCTGTTCCCGCCAACATCCTGTCGACAAGTTGAGTATTGATGTTTTGCTGATTTGACTCAATTAACTTTTCTAAATTATTTTTACTTATTATTTTAAGTGAATTTAAATATTACTTTTAAATCATATATTTAATGTTTTTTTCTGGCATTGCTCTTAGAGGTGATTAATCTATTTGCTTACAACTCTTGTAAGAGATCTCGCACAAGTTTGGTGGTGAATGTATTAATGTGCGCTTTTTGTTCCGAGTTCTGTGGATTGAACTGGATCACAATGCGTTAAAAGGGAGACGATAAAGATGAAAGTGAATTGATCTTGAGTAGAGATTTGTTTGAAAAGAAATAAAAATTCTTGCGGTTTTTATAAACAGTATGGTAAATCTGAAATGCCCACCTTGTTAATCCTTATTAAGATTCAATGACAGTATAAGTAGGGAACTTGATTGCCATTTTTCTGTCATATCTGGTGAGTAAGTTAACTGTGTCAGATAGATAATATGCCGTTTGCCAGTAAAAACAGGCTGCAAGATATCGGTAATTATCATTATGTTGTGAAATTGGTCACGGTTAAATGATTGATTCCCTTATAGATTGAAGGGGATACGACCTTAGACAATAAGCTCCATGAGGAGCGTTACTTATATAAGATGAGGGACTTTACTATGAAAAAGACTAGAAGAGCTCAGCTACATCGTGTGCGTATTCAATACTGGAAAGACACGAAAGACGCCCCAGCTAAAAAATCATAGTTAATTATACCTAAAGGCACGAGCTGGCTGTGGAACGCAGTTTCCCGTTGATTGCCAGCTCAAAAATGCCACAATCACTCCGCGCAACTTCCCAAGCACCCAATTTTAATATCACATTCTTCAAAAAATAAAAAAGCCAGTCTTAAGACCAGCTTTCTCTACCATTTATTGAGCTCTGCGTATTACAGGTTGCCCTTTAGTTACAGGTAGTTGGCGTCAACTAGTTCGCCCGCTTGCGCGCTTTTCACTTCTGGGCGTGCTTCTAACCATTTGATAACTTGCGCTTTCTGTTCTTCAGTCGCACTGCCGTAACGGTCAGTAGAACATAGGAAGCCTTCAAACAGTTCTAGACCACCGCCACCGAAGCAAAGACCAAGCTCGTCAATGTAGTCGATAAAGTCATCAACGAATGCATCGTAACGGTCGAAGTCGTTAATGTCTGTTTCACAGCTGATCTCGAAACCTAGGATTGCGAACTCACCTAAGAACAGCTTTTTACGGATACGACGGCTCTTGTTATCGATCTTGTCTAATTTCATGATTATCTCTCGTAGATGATTTGATTTCGTACACCTTATACCTTCTATCACACTTTAGCCCAAGTAAAATCAGAATGAAGCGATACAGTTGGTGATTATGTGACCAGAATTTAATTGCTTCGTTAGCTGTGTTGGTTTAGTTTGCAGTATTGTTGAAACACAAGTTTCATATGTTTTAAGCACTTTTGTCATTTTTCTTATCCAAACTTCTTGCCGTTCAACTAATCACTTATTTATTAATTAAACTATAAGATCGGGAAAGTAAAAATGAGCAAGGAAACCTTTGACGCGACGCGTTATAACCAAAGTGAAAACAAACCATTTGAAGAAGTATTAGAAGCGAGCCTATCTCGACGCAGCATTCTGAAAGGTGGTTTAGGTATCAGTGCGATGACAGCGTTTGGTGCTTTCGGATTGGCTGGTTGTAACTCGTCTGACTCAGGGAGTACAGTAAGCAGTGGTTCGGGCGCATCTAAAGCCGTTCTTAACTTTGAATCTATCCCTGGCTCACTCACTGACGCAGTTTCAATTCCACAAGGTTACACCGCACAAGTACTAGTACCTTGGGGAACACCACTTAATGCACAAGGCAGCGCATGGCAAAAAGATGGTACCAACACCAGTACCGATCAGTTAAATGCGCTAGGCATGCACCATGACGGCATGCATTTTTTCCCATTGAACGATAGCACTACAGATGGCTTGTTATGTATTAACCACGAGTACATCGACACATCAGCACTGCATCCAAACGGTCCGACGGTTGAAAATGGCGTACGTACCATTGTAGATGAAGTGCGCAAAGAGATTAACGCGCACGGTGTATCAGTGGTTCGCATTCAACTGGAAGACAACATGTGGAAGTTGGTTGATACCGATCCACTAAACCGTCGTTATACTGGTGCGACAGTCATGGATTTGTCTGGCCCGGTGGCCCACACATCTTTAACTGTCACTCGTTTCTCGCCAGATGGCAGCCAAGCGCGTGGTACGTTAAACAACTGTGGCAACGGCTACACGCCGTGGGGCACGTACTTAACGTGTGAAGAGAACTGGCCAGGTTACTTTGTTAATGCCGGGACTCGTACAGAAGAGCAAGATCGCATTGGTGTCGATGACCAAAGCACACGCTACTTGTGGGAGACATTAGCAGGAAATGCAGAAGAGCGTCTTGATGAGTTCTCTCGCTTTAATGTGGCTCCAACAGGAGCAAGTGCGATGGATGATTACCGTAATGAAGCCAATGGTCACGGTTACATTGTCGAGATTGACCCTTACACGCAAAACTCACGTGCGAAGAAACGTACTGCGCTAGGTCGTTTCCGTCACGAGGGCTGTACTTTCGGTAAGCTTGAAGAAGGCAAACCAGTGGTATTTTATTCTGGTCACGATTCTCGCTTTGAATACCTATACAAATTTGAATCTGCGGCAGTGTGGGATCCAGCAGATGCTAACCCTGATAACCGCTTGGCGATGGGTGACAAGTACATGGACGAAGGCACACTGTATGTGGCGCGCTTCAATGAAGACAGCACAGGTACTTGGTTACCATTAACGCTTGATAGCGTAACAACCGCTGGTGGTACGTTAGCGGATCACTTTGATTCACTGGCTGAAATTATCATCAATACTGCGGGTGCGGCGGATTTAGTTGGGGCAACACCAATGGATCGACCAGAGTGGTGTACGGTTGATCCATTCACGGGTTCATTATATTTAACATTGACGAACAATACGCGCCGTACAGATGAAACCAATCCTGCGAATCCACGTTTGAATAATAAGTTTGGTCATGTTATTCGTTGGGATGAAGGTGCTTCAGCAACTGACTTTACTTGGGATATCTTTGTGTTTGGTTCGCCAGCAAATGGTGATGCAGATACCAACCGTTCTGGCTTGAATGAGTTAAACCAGTTTGCGAGCCCAGACGGATTAGCGTTTGATGGCCGTGGTATTTTGTGGATTCAGACTGATAACGGCGCAGATGAAGTCACGTCTTACACCAATGATCAAATGTTGGCTGTTGTGCCATCTAAGCTAACAGATGAGAATGGTGATCAAGCTGTGATTGGTGCGGATAATCAAGCTGAATTGAAACGCTTCTTTGTCGGACCAAATGGTTGTGAAGTAACAGGCTTTACCATCAGCCCTGATTACAAATCATTGTTTGTGAATATTCAGCACCCAGGTAACTGGCCATACAGTGAAGATGCAGCCGAAGAAACGCCTGCTGGTGTTTCTGTGCGCCCACGAGCGGCGACAGTGGTTATTCGACGTGAAGACGGTGGAGAGATTGCAGTTTAATCTCTAAATGAATAAACACCTTAAAATTCAAGCCCTGCAATTGCAGGGCTTGATGGTTTAGGCGAATGCCTAGTTGCACTTTATACCTAGACAACAGGTTTAGCTTTTCAATGAACCGCCTGAAGTACGAATCACGTCTTGATACCAGAAAAAGCTTTTCTTGCGTTTACGTTCTAGCGTTCCTTGCCCATCATCATGACGATCGACATAGATAAAGCCGTAACGTTTGCTCATTTCAGCAGTTGAGTTCGCGACCAAATCGATTGGTCCCCAACTGGTGAAGCCCATCAGCTCAACGCCATCCAAAATTGCTTCATGTGCTTGTACAAGATGGTCGTTCAAGTAAGCGATGCGGTAATCATCTTGAATCTCACCGTTTTCGTCGATTTCATCACGCGCGCCTAAGCCATTTTCTACGACGAACAGTGGCTTTTGGTAGCGATCGTGTAGGAAATTAAGCAGAACGCGAAGACCTTTTGGATCGATCAGCCAGCCCCATTGGCTCTTTTCAAGGTATGGGTTTGGTACGCTATCGACGATGTTACCTACTTCTTTCTGTTTCGGATCCGCACTTGCACAGCCACTTGCGTAGTAGCTGAATGAGATGAAATCGACACTCGCAGACGCAATTTCTTCTAAGTCGCCTGCTTCCATCTGAATTTCGATGCCGTTTTCACGGAAGTAACGCTTCATGTAGCCTGGGTACTGACCACGTGTTTGTACATCACCGAAGAACAACCACTTGTTGTTTTCATGCATGGCAGCAAGCACGTCATCAGGGTTACAGGTGTATGGGTAGTTGATTGCGCCAAGCAGCATGTTACCAATCTTGCCGTTGGGTACGATTTGCTGACACAGTTTTACCGCTTTTGCGTTGGCGACTAGTTGGTGGTGAATCGCTTGGTAAATCTCTTGTTCACTGGCGTCTTCTTGCAAACCAACACCAGTAAATGGTGCGTGTAGAGACATGTTGATTTCGTTGAACGTTAACCACAGCTTCACTTTGTCTTTGTAGCGTTCCAGCACGGTGCGGGCATAACGTTCGAAGAATTCGATGACGCGACGATCGCCCCAACCGCCATAGTTTTCAACCAGTGCGTAAGGCATTTCGTAGTGAGATAAAGTTACGAAAGGTTGGATGTTATGCTCGGCAAGTTCGTCAAAAATTTTATCGTAGAACGCCAAACCTTCTTCGTTAGGTTCTAGTTCGTCCCCGTTAGGGAAGATGCGGCTCCATGCCAAAGAGAGACGCAGACAGTTAAAGCCCATCTCTTTGAACAGCGCGATGTCTTCTGGGTAGCGATTGTAGAAGTCGATCGCCACGTCTTTGATACCCGGTGTACGTTCTTCACGGGTTTGATGCGGACTCAAAATACCGTTTGGCAGCATGTCTGATGTCGATAACCCTTTACCCCCAAGGTTGTACGCCCCTTCTACTTGGTTTGCAGCAATGGCACCACCCCAAAGAAAATGTTCAGGAAACTTAATCATGTTTCTCACTCTTTATATTTAGGAAATGTTTGTGGATTTATTGCTTGAGAATAGTGTAGGAGACACCTCGATACTTGTATCGAGATCGTATTTTTCTCAAACAGCGGGGATGCTTAGTTCTAATGATGATTTTGTAATCAATATCAACCTAGGCTGATTTGAACAATAGAGTGAAAGTCAGCCCATTTTGTTCATTCTTATGCACGGTAATTTGTCCGTTCATATCACGCATATTGTTGGCCGTAATCGCTAAACCCAGCCCCAATCCTTCACCAATTTTCTTTGAGGTTTGGAAGGGCTCGAACATGGATTCAAGCATCTCATTCGACACGCCGCAGCCATTGTCACTGACGATCAGTTCGACCTGATTAACAGTTGGATTGACGATCAAGTTGAGCTGCGGGTTGGTGGTGTTGTTCATTGCGTCTAGCGCATTCGAGACAAGATTACCGAGCACCTGAAGCAGTCGTTGTTCTTCACCCATGATGTTAGGTAAGTCATGAGGAACCCGAACACGCACATCCACCTTATCTAATTGGGATTGATAGACGCGCAAGGTCTCTTCGAGTGCGGAGGTAAGAGAAATTGCTTGTAGGCTTTCTGGTTTGTTATAGGCGAACGTCTTTAACTGGCTGGTCATGCTTGCCATGCGATCAATCAGCTTCTGCACCAATACGTTGTTGGCTTTCATCATCTCGGTTTCGCCACGTTCTGCTAACAGTTCATTTGTTGTGAGCAGGGTACGCAAGCCTGTCAGTGGCTGATTGAGCTCATGAGTAATCGCGCTCGACATGCGACCTAAGGCGGCCATTTTGCTCGATTCAATCAACTGGCTTTGCGCCTCTTTTAGTGCTTGAGTTCGCTCTTCTACTCGCTGCGCCAGTTCTTGGTTGACCTGTTGCAGTGATTGCTCGGCTTTTTTCCGCTTGCTGATGTCGATGATCGTCGCAAGGAAATACTGCTCGCCATGCCAAGGGAAACTGGTCAGTGAGAACAAGACAGGGAAGACGCTACCGTCACTGCGTCTGGCAATGGTTTCGACCGTACTGATCTCTGCGAGCTCTTTATGTTTAGGTAAGTCCTTGAGCAACTTAAGTGTGGTGGAATTAGGATTGCCTGCATCGAATAACTCCCAAGCAAAAGCGTGTCGATTGACGCTTTCTGGTAAACAGAACAAACGTTTCGCCATTGGGTTGAGATCGAACAGTTGACCTTGTTCATCAATCAATAGCAAACCAACGTGGGTCTTATTGATCATCTGTTTCAAGCGGCGTTGGGACTCTTCCAACAGAGCTTGAATTCGTTGTTGATTGATGTGCTTTTGTCGTCGTTGTAAGCCAATGATGACGAGCAATACAACCAATAAGAGCAGCGCTGCTACGCTCCAACCAATCACATTGATGGTTTGTTGAATCGGCTTAGAAGGGGTGAGGTAGCTGACGTACCAATTCAAATCATCTAATTTAACGGTGTGTGCAAAATAACGCTGTTGGTTGAGCGTCCACACACTGATATTGGTGTTGTCGTATAAGCGCTGCGTTTCTAACTGAACGGTGTTGCTTGGTTCGTTAAACCAGTCTGCGTTATAGAGCGAGCTGCTCGATAGGAAAAAGCGTTGCTGACGGTTCTGCAACGTAATGATGTCTTGGCTAGTAATGGTCTGTTCGGTCAATAGGCTAAGGTTGATTTGCACCACCACAATGCCAGCGATATCCAGACCATCGTAGATAGGGGCTGCAAGATAATACAATGGGCTCGAACCTTTGGTTTTGTTCACCAAGGAAACACCGCCGCCTTGGTTGTGAATTTGTTCCACAATGGCTTTTCGGTCAGACAGGCTAAAGCGCTCTTCGATCAAACTTGAGACCAATACTTCGCCAGAGTTAGACAGGATTAGCCAACCTTCCGTATTGGCGGCTTTATCTAGTTGAGTCAGTTGGGTTTGCAACGGTTCGTAATAAGTCAGATTCCCTTTCACAAAAGCGATGGTTTCTGGGTTATTGGTGACGAGGTAAGGTAAGTGGTAGAAACGTTTGAGTGCACGGCGAACTTCACCGATATAGTCGAGCAGTTTTTGTTGAGCTTCGGTTTGAGTTTGTACGCTCAACCATTGACGAGCAACCTCTCTGCTGGCGCTATAACAAGACAACATCAGCACTGCTGCAATTACGACCACAAGCCACGTTTTGCCATTCCTTTTGCGCTGCATACTGACTCCGTTCAGCTAATGCGTTCTCACCGAGAGTCATTAAAGAGTGCGCCTAACTGGTTGGATGTTAAAGACTTGTAAGCAAGAAGTGAGATCTAGCTCCTTTTCTCCTCAGTGGTTTTTGCTACCGTTAGCAAAGAGCGATTTCTATTCCACCTACGGTAGTAACTCATGGCTTTTGACGACACCCCTAAAATTGCACTTATCGAAGACGATGACATTGTTCGTCAGGCTACCAGTCAGTGGCTGCAACTGGCGGGGTTCGACGTGACCGCATTCAGTTTAGGAGAAGAGGGGAAAGCGGCCATTCTTAGCCAAGAATTTGATGCGATTGTCAGTGATGTTCGCCTGCCGGACACCGACGGCTTGTCGATACTAGAAAGCCTGATTGCTAATCACATCCCAACGCCAGTTATCTTGATCACCGGACATGGTGACGTCGATATGGCAGTAGGGGCGTTACAAAACGGTGCGTTCGATTTTATTGAGAAACCTTTCCAACCTGAGCGTTTATCCCAACGAGTAACCGAAGCGGTCGAGAGCTATCGCGCACAAACGTCTACTCAAGATCGCCAAGAGTATCTATCTAGCGTTAGCGGCTTAGAAGAAATGCTGATTGGCCGAAGCCGAGTGATGCAACAGCTTAGAGAACAAGTAGCCAAGTTAGCACGCATTGATACTAACGTGATCATTTACGGCGAAACAGGTTGTGGTAAAGAGCTGGTGGCGACCAGTTTGCATAATGAAAGCCAACGCAGATCCTATCATTTTGTGCCAATCAACTGTGGCGCTATTCCTGAGAACCTGTTTGAAAGTGAGCTGTTTGGGCATGAAGCAGGGGCATTTACCGGAGCGGGTAAAAAGCGCATTGGTAAGTTGGAATACGCGGATAAAGGCACTTTATTCTTTGATGAAATCGAGAGTATGCCGCTGTCTATGCAGGTGAAAGTGTTGCGTTCATTGCAGGAACATACGGTTGAGCGCGTTGGGGGTAATCAGCAGATCTCGGTTGATTTGAGAGTGATCGCCGCCGCGAAAGAAGATCTCAATGATCATGACGAGTTTCGTCAGGATTTGTACTATCGTCTTAATGTGGCGCAGATCTATTTGCCACCGCTACGTGAGCGAGAAGAAGACGCGTTGATCTTGTTTGAACACTTTGCTCTGAAAAGTAACCCTGAGAGTCGTCCACTGAGTGAAGCTGATAGAAAAGCCATTCTTGCTTACGCTTGGCCCGGTAACGTGCGTGAGCTAAGGAATGTCGCGATGCGTTTTGCATTGGATGAAACCGTCTCCGTGATGGAAATTCTCTCCAGTCGACCATCCTCAACAACTGAAGAGACGCATGCGGGCGTGCCGTTGGCGATTCAGCTACATAACTTTGAACGTAAGGTGCTACATGATTCTTTAGTCAGGCATCATGGACGCATCAATGAGGTGATGCAGGAGTTGGATTTACCACGTCGAACCCTTAACCAAAAGATGCAGAAGTTTGGTTTGAATCGCTCCGACTATACTTAGTACGATTTCTAGCTAATGTAAAATCATTGGCATAACAAACATGTTATGCGCTTTTGGCAGGAGCTGGGACAAACTTATAATTTAGGTCTTTACCTTCTCCAAACAAGGTAACGAGGTTCCTTCCAGTATGTTTAGAGCTATATAGCGCTTCGTCTGCTTCAGCAAGCGCCTCTTGAAGTGATTGCCCCTCAGATAACTGACTGATACCAAAGCTCATGGTCACTTCAGTTTTAAATGATTGCAAAGCGGTTTCAGTTTCGACCGCAAGGCGAATTTGCTCTGCGACAATTTTGGCTTGTTGTGCTTTTTCGAGCAAAACAATCATGAACTCGTCACCACCAAATCGCACAATGCAGGCTGACTCAGGAAGATGCTTTTTAAAAATAGTGGAGATCGTTGCCATGACGGAGTCGCCAACCGTGTGACCATAGTGATCATTAATCGCTTTGAACTTGTCGACATCAGTCATAATAATGCTGATTGCTTGGCTTTTTTTATGTGCTTTACTAACCAAGTTTGGAACGATTTCTTCCATGGCTCGACGATTATATAGCCCTGTGAGTGCATCTAAATGAGAGAGATCATTTATGGATTGCACCAAGCGTCCGTTAATTAACCACAGCATACTAAAGCTCAAAGCAACGATCAGGCAGATGCTAAATAAGAAAGTCAGCTGATGGATAAGGCCTGCGACCATAAAACTTGGTAACTCACCTGAAAAAGTACTCCAAAGCGCCCTAAATCCCATAAAAAAACTAAATCCAAAGAAAGAGTAAGCCATTGCTTTAACAGGGAGCTTTAAGTCCTTTTGGGTACCTTTAAGCATGGCGACACCACTAAAGAAGGTGACGATACAAATATACATGCTCAGATAAATAATGCGGCTTTTGATAGAAGGGTCATGGAAGGTGAAATAGTAAAATGAACCACTGAAAACAGGTGTTAACAAGGTAAGACAGTGAGCCAATTTTAAAGGATATTGACGAAAAATGCTTACGCTATATAGCGTAAGCAAGAAGCCGACTAATATGAGAGTGTTGGCTATGACGATGGTCAGCCAGTCTGGCGCAGAGCCTCTAAAGCCAAGTAAAAAAGGGCCTAAACCAATAAACAGTAGTGATATCGAGAAGGTTTTTAAGCCTTTGACTCTACCCTGAGTGTATTGATAACAAAGCAGACTAATAGAGTAAATGCAAGAGAACAGAATAACGATAAAGTTCAGTGTTCTGATGTCTAGATACTGATTATCCATAGGCGACCCATATCAATCTTTCATTCAGGCAACTCCTTTGCCTGATATCAATAAGCGAGCTACATAGTAACGCACTTATTGAGCGATGTCTTATGTTAAACGGCTATTCATTCACCAGCTCGAATTGTTCGGTTTGGTTGGTTTTCGTCGTAAACAGCAGACCAACAATCATCATAAATACGCTAGGCACAATCCAGCTAGCAAAGTCATTGTACAGAGGCATGTAATTACCCATCCACTCATCAGTGGAACTTGGCATGTAACCTAGGATGTGCAGCGCATCAACACAACCAAACATTAGAGCAGTGAACGCGGTTGCGACGACCATGATTTGCGACATCTTGTCGCGCACTGGTGCCATGATCATCAATGCAATCGCTACTGGGTGAAGCGCCACAACCGCTGGTAATGTGATAGCCAATAGTTGCTCTAGACCTACGTTGGCGATCAAACCAGCCAATACCATGGTCGTGATAACGCAGCCTTTGTAGTTCACTTTGCTGAAAGTGTTGTCGTAAAACTCACTGCCTGCTGTGGTTACGCCGATAGCAGTAGTCAAACACGCCAATACCATCACGGCACCTAGTAATAGTGAGCCAAATGCGCCGAAGTGGCTGAAGGTGAATGCCGTTAAAATGTCGCCACCATTGCTGAACTCAGAACCCAAGTATGAGCTTGTCGAACCAATGTAAGCCAATGAGATGTAAACAAATGCCATGGCAACCGCGTACATCAAAGCTGCAATTAGCGTGTATTTTGCGGTCGCTTTCGGGCAATCTACACCCATGCTGCGAATCGCACGGAAGATGATCCAACCAAAACCGATAGAACCTAGCGCATCCATGGTCATGTAGCCTTGGGTCAAGCCTTCAGCAAATGCACCAGATAGGTATGGTCCCGTTGCGGCAGTTAGCTCACCTGCAGGAGAAACCAAAGCCGTCACAGACATGATGATCAAGATTGCCATCAAGGCAGGCGTTAAGATCTTGCCTAGGTTGTCGACCAATTTACCCGGATATAGGGCAAATAGAATGGTGATAGCACAGAAGGCAATAGTGAAAGGCACCAAAGCTGCATCACCAAACATTGGCGCAAAGCTAAATTGGTAAGCCACGGTAATTGCACGTGGGATCACGAACGCAGGGCCAATCACAATAAATACCATCACCCAAAAACTGGTCGCCAAAGGTTTAGGTAGGGCGGCGGTTAATTTGTCTGAACCGTTTACGATAGCCACCATCACCAGTGCCATCGCAGGCAGACCTACACCCGTCAAGAGGAAGCCAGACATCCCGCTCAGAAAGTTTTCACCTGCTTGGTAACCCAAAAATGGAGGGAAGATCAGGTTACCCGCGCCTAAGTACATGGCGAAAGTCATGAAGCCCAAAGCGGCGATATTACGTGCGCTTAACATTGTTATTCCTCTTATGTTTCGCTTGGAAGAAACTGAAAGGAATGGAAGGAGTATGTGGTGTTCCCGTCAGCTTCTTCTCAAGCTGACAGAAAGTTTAGATATAGCCTGTCAGCTCTGAATCAGTTTCAGAGAGAGCAGGAGGATCGCAGCAGCAACGCCAGATGGGCGTTTTAAAGCGAATTGTGATTGCGCAGTTGCTGACATGGGTAATCCTTAATGACGAAAAAATACCAAGGAATACGTTTGCCTTGGTGTGTTGTTACACTAACGAACATAGGGCTATTGGTACAACCCCGAAGTAGAAAATAAGTTGATACGGTCAATGTTTGTTTCTGAACTGGTGGATCGAGCTGCTTTTTAAATTGAAAATCAGAATAAATGACTTTTCATTTCTGTAACATGGCTTGCTTTGCTGTATTTTTGTGCTATTTGAAGTCGTTTAGGCTATAAACCTTAGCTGATAAAGTGAGCAGTTTAGAATGATACGCTTTTTCTTCTTATTGTTAAGATGCTCATTAGTTGCAGTTCAATCCAAAATTGCATCGGCAAAATATTGCTTATTAGTGAATCGTGCATTTATTTTGTCTTGATCACATTTTATTAACCTTTTGCGATCTAGGCGTACAACCTTCTCATCTTAGATAGGCAAGATCTTGCTCATTGCTTTGCTATCAAATCAGCAGAATCTTGCTCATTTTTGATGTATTTCAGCTCTTAGTTCAATAAATACAAAGGTTTAAAAGTTGGCATTTCAATTGCTCTAGGGAATGTGTTGTTAATAAAGGTTTAACATGATGTAAATCCCCAATCGTGAAACGACTACACGGAGAGTAATAATGAAAATGAATAAGCTGGTAAAAGCTTTGGCTGTCGCTGTGACTTCTTTTGGTATTGCTGCTAACGCTGCGGCAGAAGATCGTAGCTACATTCTTGCAACGGCATCGACAGGTGGTACTTACTACCCTGTGGGCGTAGCGTTGGCGACGTTAAGCAAAGTGAAATTGGCACCAAAGCACCACTTCTCCCTTTCTGCAATCAGCTCTGCGGGCTCTGGTGAAAACGTCAAACTGCTGAACGAAAACGAAGCACAGTTCGCGATTCTACAAGGCCTTTACGGTGCATGGGCTTGGTCTGGCGAAGGTCCTTATGAGAAAAGCGGTCGCCAAGAGCAGCTGCGTTCAGTCTCTATGCTGTGGCAAAACGTTGAGCACTTTATTGTTCGCTCTGACCTAGCAAAAACGGGCACAGTGACTGACCTGAACAACCTAGATGGCAAGAAGTTCTCTATCGGTAAGAAGAACTCAGGTACTGAAAACTCTGGTCGCCAAATCATGAAAGGCCTGAAGGTCGACCCTGATAAATTCAATCTTGCTTACATGGGCTACGGCGGTAGTGCGAGCGCACTTCAAAACGGCACCATTGACGGTATGAACACGCCTGCAGGTGTACCTGTTGGTGCGGTTACTCAAGCTTTTGCTGCGCTGGGTAAAGACATTTCGATTCTTTCGTTTACTGACGAACAAATCAAAGAGGCGAACGGCAATTACAACCTATGGACGAAGTACGAGATCCCAGCGAACACGTACCCGGGTCTAGATAAGCCGATTACCACCATTGCACAGCCAAACTTCTTGGCAGTTCGTGAAGATATCTCGGAAGAAGACGTTTACCAGCTAACCAAAGCGATCTACGAGAACCTGCCTTTCCTACAAGGAATCCACAAAGCAACCAAAGCAATGGCGATTGAGAAAGCGATCGCTGGCTTGCCAGTGCCTCTTCACCCAGGTGCGGCACGTTACTACAAAGAAATGGGCATCGAAATCCCATCAGATCTAATGGCGAAATAACGCTAACTTGGCCCCGAGTTTCGGCTCGGGGCATTTTATCCCTACCGATTTCTAAGATGGAAAAAGCCGCCAGAGCTTGGAGTATGAGATGAGCGACTCAATAGAAAAGGAATTGCAGAAGTTTGAGCTGCCCACGCGCACTGATTTTCCGTGGGTAACCACCACAATTACAGTGTTTGGCGTTGTGTTGTCTGCTTTGCACATTTGGTTTAACACCTTATCGACGTTACCAGAGTTATGGATATCCGCTACCCACTTTGCTGGCTTTGCGGTGATTTGTGCGCTTTGGTATCCGGCTCATATCTCTCTCAAGCAGAGTAAGATTGCACTCGGTATCGATGTGTTAATTGCTATGGGTGCGGTCGCGTGTTTGCTCTACATTCCCTATGCCGAAGATGCGCTCTACGAACGTGGCGTGAAGTTCGTGACCAGCGATTGGGTCTTCGCCATCATGGCAATCCTGATTGTGATTGAGCTTATCCGACGCACCATGGGCTGGTTTATTCCAGTGCTGATTGTGGTGTGTCTGAGTTACGTTGTGCTTTGGGGTAAGTGGGCAACAGGCATTTTCCATTTCCCGGGTTTGAGCATGGAAACCTTGCTCTACCGCAGTTTCTATTCTTCTGAGGGTATGTTTGGCTCTATTTCGCGCATCAGTTGGACATTCGTATTCATGTTCATTCTGTTTGGTGCGTTTCTCGTTCGTTCTGGTGTAGGTGATTACATCATCAATGTGGCACGAGCTGCGGCAGGCAAAATCATCGGTGGTCCCGGTTTTATTGCGGTGATTGGTTCGGGATTGATGGGCTCAGTATCGGGCTCAAGTGTGGCAAATACGGTTTCCACCGGTGTTATCAGTATTCCTTTGATGCAAAAAGCGGGTTTCCCTTCGCGCTTTGCAGCGGGGGTTGAAGCTGCGGCGTCGACAGGTGGTCAGTTGATGCCACCAGTGATGGGCGCGGGTGCTTTCATCATGGCGTCTTACACGCAAATTCCTTATGTCGATATCATCGCAGTTTCTTTCATTCCTGCTCTTATCTATTTCTTGTCTGTTGCGTTCTTTGTGCGTATAGAAGCCAAACGCAGCGGTGTTCAAAAAATCACGACCAGCGATGAATCTCTATTGAAAGTGTTGATCAGCGGTTGGCACAACCTTATCCCACTGGTGGTATTGGTTACTTTGTTGGTTCAAGGCTTTACGCCAACTTACGCTGCTGGCTTATCGATCATTTCAGTAGTGGTGGCGTCTTGGTTCTCGAAAGATCACAAGATGGGACCAAAAGCGATCATCGAAGCACTTTCGCAAGGCGCGAAAAACATGGCGACAACTGCCGTATTGCTGGTGGGTATTGGTCTGGTGATCAATGTGATCAGCACAACGGGTATCGGCAACACGTTCTCACTGATGATCGACGGTTGGGCGAATGGCGACTTGTTCATCATGATCGTTCTGATTGCACTCGCTTCTCTTGTTTTGGGTATGGGTTTACCTGTAACAGCGGCGTATATTGTATTGGGAACACTGTCTGCCCCTGCGCTTTACAAGTTGATTGCAGAAAACCAATTGCTTGAATTGATGGTATCGGGTCAATTGCCTGAACAAGCAAAAGCCATCTTTATGTTGGCGGCGCCAGAAAAGCTGGAACTGCTTAATGCGCCAATGGCGTTGGAAACCGCGAAAGAAATGGTGGCGCTAGTACCTGCTGACTTTATGGAAACCCTACTAGAGCAAAGTTTGGGTATGGAAGCGGTAGGCTTGGCATTGCTGGCTGCTCACCTCATCATCTTCTGGTTATCGCAAGACAGCAACGTAACGCCTCCAGTGTGTTTGACCGCCTTTGCTGCGGCAACCATCGCTAAAACACCGCCAATGCGTACCGGTTTGATGGCATGGAAAATCGCTAAAGGTTTGTATCTTGTACCGCTGCTGATTGCTTACACAGGCTTAGTAAGTTGGGATGTAACGTCGGTAATTACCGTGGGCTTCTTCGCCATCATCGGAACCTATGCATTGATTGGTGCGATTGAAGGCTACTTGGAAGGTCCTCTAAACATTCTGACGCGTCTCTTGTTGGTACTGGTGGGTACATTGCTGGTTTGGCACGACATCCCAATGTTGGTTCGTGTGGCAAGCTGTGCGGTATTTGTCGCGGTGTTCATTTACAGTGGTCGCAAGTTCAAATTGCAACAATCTCAACTATCGGTTTTATAAGAGGTCGTATGAAATCAGTCTATGACTACATCATTGTTGGTGGCGGTATCGTTGGTGTGTCGACAGCATGGCAACTGCAGCAACGTCATCCAGACAAATCCATTTTATTGGTTGAGAAAGAGTCCGGTTTTGCCAAGCACCAAACCGGACACAATAGTGGCGTGATTCATGCCGGGGTGTACTACGCTCCGGGCAGTTTAAAAGCCGACTTTTGTAAGCGTGGGGTAGAGCGAACCATTTCGTTCTGTGCTGAGCACGATATTCCGGTGGAGAACTGTGGCAAGTTGTTGGTTGCGACTAATGAGCAAGAAGTCGAACGCATGAATGCCCTCTATGAGCGCTGCCATGTCAACGGCATCGACGTAAAGCTACTCGATGAAGTTCAACTCAAACTGGCTGAACCAAACATCACAGGCTTGGGCGCGATTTATGTCAAAACCACCAGTATTGTGGACTATCGTTTGGTCACTGAGCAGATGGCGGAAGAGTTCAAAAAGCTCGGAGGTCAAATCAGCCTGAGAACCAAAGTGGTGGCTGCCGAAGAGAAAGACGAAGAAGTTCAATTGACCTGCATTGCAGACGGGCAAACCATGCAGCTCAATGCCAAATTCTTGGTCACTTGCAGCGGCTTGATGGCGGATCGTATGACTAAGATGATGGGTATTCCAACCGATTTCCAAATTATCCCTTATCGTGGTGAATACTACCGCTTAGATAGCAAACACGACCAAGTGGTGAATCATCTTATTTACCCAATTCCCGACCCTGATTTGCCATTCTTAGGTGTCCACCTGACTCGCATGATTGATGGCAGTGTGACCGTTGGTCCAAACGCGGTGCAAGGCTGGAAGCGAGAAGGGTACGACAAGGTTAACTTTAGCCTGCAAGATACCATGCAAATGCTCAGTTTCTCCGGCTTTTGGAAGGTGACACAAAAGCATCTAAAAACCGGACTGGATGAGTTTAAGAACTCGTGGTGGAAGCCGGGTTATCTCAAGCTGGTCAATAAATACTGCCCAAGCATCAAGGTCGATGATCTCAAACCATATCCTGCGGGTATTCGTGCGCAAGCGGTGTTATCCGATGGCACTTTGGTTCATGACTTTTTGTTTGCCGAGAGCGCAAGAAGCCTGCACGTTTGCAACGCACCCTCACCCGCAGCGACATCTGCGATGCCCATTGGGGAGTACATTTGCGATAAAGTGAATGAAAAGATAGAGGCGAAAACGGTATAAAACAAAGGCGACGTAAAAAACAAAGGCGACGTAACGGTCGCCTTTATTGTATTTGAATCTGGGATTTAGGAGTTGCCATCTTTAGGGCAGAGTTCCCCTTTCTTTGCGTGTCTTTCTATCATGTAATCGCCTCGGGCACTGTGCAATACAATTGCATTCCAGACTTGACCATCTTGCAACTCGAACTCAAACGCATAATGGGTGCCGCCGACCATTTTCGTTCTCACCTCATGAATTGCTTTCAATTTATCATCGGCATTCATTTGATAAAGCACCATGTTGAGTGAGCGTCTGGCGTCAGGAGTTGCCTCAGCAAGTTGCCAATGGCTCTGTTCGTTTGTTGCGGAGCAAATAGACCGCATTTTACTTTTCATGGCGGATGACATCTGCTTGTCTACGGCCAATGCATTTGGTGAAAACAGTGGAACCGTCAAAGGAATCAAAGTTACCAGAAACCGCTTTAAGGTCATAAAAACACTCCGTTGTTTTACTCTTGCTTGAGTATAGACCTCAATGGCTTCAGATGTGGTGCAGTAGACTCTGGGCCTACAATATCGCAGTTCGTATCAACGAACTGATGATAAACAAGGAGACCACGCTTGCCAGCCAAATGCCAATGAACCACAAAATGGGTTTTAGTTTCATCAGTGATATCCTTCTCCACGTTTCATCTTGCCGCGGAAAACCCAGTACGAATAAGCCGTGTAGGCTATGATCAGAGGAAGTAATACCACCGCACCGGCAAGTAAAAATGCCAAACTCTTATCTGGCGCGGCGACGTCTTGATAAGTGAGTGCGAATGGGACCAAGTAAGGGAATGTACTGACACCGAAACCCATCGCGGACACAAGAAACAGGCCGATCGCAAGAACGTAGGCTCGGACGGCTTTGTGGTCGAGTAAGGCTTTGAATAACTGCCAAATAAGTGCCGCAGCAATAATTGGTAAAATGAAAAACAGTAGCGAGTTTGGTAATGAGAACCAACGTTCAAAGACGATATTTTGGCTCAATGGCAGCCACAAACTGGCGATGAATATACAGGCTACCATCGCTAGTCCCCATCGTCGCGCGACCACGTAATAGCGCCCCATCAGCTCTTCTGGAAGCTTGATTAATAACCAGCATGAACCGAGCAGAATATAAGCACAAACAAGCGCCAGGCCACAAAATACGCTAAATGGTGAAAGCCAATCAAACCATCCACCTGCGTATGCTCGTTCACTAACCTCTATACCTTGGAGCAGGGTTCCGAGCATAATGCCTTGCATCAATGCCGCGGTGAGTGAACCAATGAAAAAAGCGCTATCCCATAAAAACTTTCCGCGTTGTGTTCGGAAGCGATACTCAAAAGAAACCCCGCGCAGAATTAACCCGAGCAGCATTAAAATCAGGGGAGCATAGAGTGCTGGCATAATGACCGCGTAGGCGAGGGGGAACACGGCAAAAAGCCCACCACCGCCAAGAACTAGCCAAGTTTCATTCCCATCCCAAACAGGAGCGATGCTGTTCATCATCATGTCGCGCTCTTCATCGTCATTAGCGCTGAGGAATAGGATACCAATACCGAGATCAAAGCCATCTAACACGACATAAATCAGAACGGCGAGCCCAATCAAAGCGTACCAAATTAATGCGTAATCCATGAGTTAGCTCCTAGGTTAGATGGTTAGAATGTGTGATGGCATCGGTTTTCGTGCCATCAGGAAGTCGGCTATCTAGACCTTCTTCATATCGAGTTGGAGACTTACGCATCAAACGTAGGAGATAGAAGAAGCCAGCTCCAAAAACCACAAAGTAAACCACGATGAACGCCGTCAGGGAGACGCTCACCGCGGCGGCATCAATAGGCGATGCCGAATTGGCTGTGGTTAAAAGACCGTATACGGTGTAAGGCTGTCGACCGACTTCGGTAGTTATCCAGCCTGCTAAAACTGCAATGAACCCCGCTGGGGCAAACAGCACACAAATACGTTGAAGTGCCCTCGAATCAAAAAGTTTGCGACGCTTTCTTAGCCAAAGGCTCCACAAACCAATAACAAGCATGCCAAAACCAAGCGCGACCATGACTCGGAAAGACCAGAAAACGATAGAGACAGGAGGGTGTTCCTCCTCTGGAAAAGCATCTAATCCCTTCACTTCACCGTTGAGGTCATGAGTTAAAATCAAACTACCGAGTTTGGGGATTTCCAGTGCGTATTCCATGCGTTTTTCTTCATCGTTAGGGATACCGAAGAGGATCAATGGCGCGCCTTGGTGAGACTCATAGTGCCCTTCCATCGCGGCGACTTTGGCGGGTTGATGTTCAAGGGTGTTTAAACCATGCATGTCTCCAGCAACGATTTGAATTGGTGTCACGATGGCAGCCATCCACATTGCCATCGAGAACATAATTCTGGCTAGAGGGTTATGGTTTGCTTTTAGCAAGTGATAAGCGGCAACGCCGGCTACAACAAAAGCAGTAGTAAGGTAAGCGGCGAGCAACATATGAACGAGCCGGTAAGGGAAGGAAGGGTTGAAGACAATCGCCCACCAGTCTTCTGGGATAAACTGTCCGGCTTCGTTGATACTGTAGCCCGCTGGTGTTTGCATCCAACTATTAACAGAAAGTATCCAAAACGCAGACAAAAACGTCCCGAATGCAACAATACAAGTCGCGGCGAAGTGAAGCTTCTTACCCACCTTATCCATACCGAAAAGCATCACGCCTAAAAACCCCGCTTCGAGGAAAAACGCAGTAAAAACTTCATAACCCATTAGCGGGCCTAGGATTGGGCCTGTTTTGTCGGCAAACACGCTCCAGTTAGTACCGAATTGATAGCTCAACACGATGCCACTCACCACACCCATACCAAAACTGATGGCAAAGATTTTGAGCCAGTACTTATAGATTTGCATGTACTGTTTGTTGCCCGTTTTTAAGTACAAGCCCTCTAATACAGCGAGATAACTTGCCAAACCGATCGTAAAAGCTGGAAAAATAATGTGGAAAGAGACAGTAAAGGCAAATTGGAATCTAGCTAGGTCAATGGCGAGTGTGTCCATGAGCGGTCCCTTTTTCGTTGGATAAACTGTTCGCTGGATTTAAAGAGGAGACAGAAGAGTGGCGAACAAGGTGAAATACGAAGAAGGAAGACGAAGAGATTAAAAAACGATCGCTTTTTACACATGTGCGTACCATCTTTTAGATAAAGGAGGAGTGTTATGAGCCTTAAACATTACTTTGAGAAAGCGACACCTAAGTTTGGTCCAGGTGGGAAGTATCACAAGTTCTACCCACTTTTCGAAGCTGTCGAAACCATTTTTTACACGCCTGGTAAGGTAAACCAGGGCATGACTCACGTTCGAGATAGCATCGATTTAAAACGTATTATGATCATGGTGTGGCTGGCGGTCTTCCCTGCCATGTTCTGGGGTATGTACAACATAGGCCAGCAAGCGAGTGATGCCTTGTTGTATGGAATGGAACAAGCCTCAGCTCAGCAAGCGCTTGTTTCTTCATGGCAACTGAGTTGGGTATGGGGCTCGTTAGATGCGGTTTCACAAGCGGGGTGGGAAAGTAAAATGTGGCTTGGTGCTACTTACTTTCTCCCGGTTTATGCGACGGTGTTTATCGTTGGTGGTTTCTGGGAAGTTCTGTTTGCTATTGTGCGAAAGCATGAGGTGAATGAAGGTTTTTTTGTCAGCTCTATACTCTTTGCGCTGATCCTTCCTCCGACAATTCCACTATGGCAAGCGGCTTTAGGTATCACTTTCGGTATTGTTGTGGCGAAGGAGATTTTCGGTGGTACTGGACGAAACTTCCTAAATCCAGCTTTAGCAGGGCGAGCGTTCTTATACTTTGCCTATCCTGCCAACATGTCCGGTGGTGCTGTGTGGGTCGCGGCTGATGGTTACTCTGGCGCTACTCCACTTAGTCAATGGTATGAAGGCGGGCAAAGTGCTTTGATAAATAATATGACAGGACAAACAATTTCATGGGGAGATGCTTTTGTTGGTAATTTACCAGGCTCGATGGGTGAAGTCTCTACGTTGTTGATCGCACTAACAGGCTTGGTTCTCATCTTTATGAAGATTGCATCGTGGAGAATTGTTGCGGGCGTGTTGGTCGGTTTAATCGGAGCTTCATTACTATTGAATGCGATCGGTTCAGACTCTAACCCCATGTTCTCCATGCCGTTCTACTGGCACTTCGTGATTGGTGGGGTTGCGTTTGGTACCTTCTTTATGGCGACAGACCCTGTCTCGGCAGCTTTTACCAATAACGGGAAATGGGCATACGGAGTATTAATCGGCGTGATGACGATTTTTATCCGAGTGCTGAACCCGGCTTATCCAGAAGGCATCATGTTAGCGATTCTATTTGCTAACTTATTCGCGCCACTTTTCGATTACCTAGTCAAAGAAAGTAATATCAAACGCAGAATGAAAAGGGCGAGACCTTCTTAAAATGAGGGTGACCTCACTGAAAATTGATTGAAAACTGCACTATATTGAAAAGGTCAGAGACATGGGGTTTCTGACTTTTTATTTTTATCAGGAGGACGAAGACGATGAGAATAAAGGATATTCTCGATAGCCGTTTGGTGCTGTCGTTCTGGTATAACCTAGACTACTGCTTGTCTCTTCTTAGTAAAATCTCTTCTCGTTGATTTCCTCAATGCAATCGCATTGAAAAGCATTCTATCTATTTGTTTTTTAGTCTTACGTGAAACTGCGTAGGGCAATGCGTATAAGGAAATTAACAATGAAACGTATTCCAGAACCTTTCCGTATCAAAATGGTTGAGCCAATCAAAATGACGACTTTGGCAGACCGTGAAGTCGCGTTAAAAGAAGCGGGCTATAATCCATTTCTTCTTCGTAGTGATGATGTTTATATCGATTTGCTGACTGACTCTGGCACTGGTGCCATGAGTGATAATCAGTGGGCTGGCATCATGATGGGGGATGAATCCTATGCGGGGAGTCGAAATTACTACAACCTGTGTGATGCAGTGGAGCACTTCTTCGGTTATAAGCTCACCGTGCCTGCACACCAAGGGCGTGGTGCCGAGCAAATTTTGTTCCCAGCTTTGATTGAGCGTATGCGTCAGGTGCGTGGTGGCGAAACGCCAGTATTTATCTCGAACTACCATTTTGATACCACAGCGGGTCACATTGAACTCAATGGCGGTAAAGCGATTAACGTGGTAACGGAAGAAGCATTCGACACCACTACGCCTTATGATTGGAAGGGCAATTTTGATATCGATAAGCTGGTGGCAACAATTGAAGCGCACGGTTCGCATAACATTTGTGCAATTATCACCACGATTACTTGTAATAGCTCCGGTGGTCAGCCTGTGTCGATGGAAAACATGCGCAGTGTGTACGAGATTGCAACCAAGTACGATATTCCAGTGGTGATTGACTCGGCTCGTTACTGTGAGAACGCCTACTTTATCAAGCAGCGTGAAGCGGGTTACGAGAATAAATCGATTCTGGAAATCATCCGTGAGATGTACCAGTACGGTGATATGCTCACCATGTCAGCTAAGAAAGACCCGATGGTAAACATTGGTGGCATGTGTTGTATTCGTGATCATAAGGAGTTGTTCCAGGCGGTGCAGACGCGCTGCGTACCCATGGAAGGATTTGTAACATACGGCGGCATGGCTGGGCGTGATATGGAAGCGCTCGCTCGCGGTTTGTATGAAGCCGCGGATGAGGATTTTCTTCACTATAGAATTAGCCAAGTTCAATACTTAGGTGAGCGCTTACGTGAAGGCGGTATTCCGATTCAATACCCAACGGGTGGTCATGCGGTGTTTGTGGATGCCGCTAAGATTTTGCCACATATTCCAGCGGATCAGTTTCCTGCGCAGGTATTGTGTAATGCTTTGTACTTGGAAGCGGGTATTCGAGCAGTAGAGATAGGATCGTTGCTGCTTGGTCGAGATCCGGAAACGGGTAAACAAAAAGTGTCAGAGCTTGAGTTGATGCGTTTGACCATTCCACGTCGTGTCTACACAAACGATCATATGGATTACATTGCGGATGCGATTATCGAACTGAAAAATCGTGCACATGAGTTAAAAGGGCTCACTTTCGAGTACGAGCCACCAGTGCTGCGCCACTTTACTGCTCGATTTAAAGAGATCGATTAACTCAAGTTTAAATCTAGATAAGCAAAAGGCCGCGAGTTTCGCGGCCTTTTTCGATTCGTTTATTTCTTAGCGTTACACTTACGCCAACTCTAATGTGATGCGAACGAACTGGTCGTCTTGATACTGCACTTCATAATTGAAGGTACCACTGGCGTAAATGCTGCCAAGAAAAAGTGAACGTTGACTCATTGGTCCGCGGAACAGCATCGAAATAGGAGCGATTAGGGCGTTATTATCATCGAAGTGCTGATTTAAGTTCTCAGAAAGCACACACAGCAAACAGCCGTGTTGGTCGTGAGATAAGTCGACGTCTTCCGGTCGAGATAATAACACGGTAGTCCCCAGTTTCTTCTCAATCTCGTTGATCAGCAGCAAGTAGCTATCTAGATCGGGTTGAGGGTTGCTGGGTTTGTCTGCACCGACGCAGCGCTCGAGTAATGCTTCCAGATTTCCGTTCTCACCTTTTGCCTGCTGAGTCAAAGATTTTAACGGCTTTTTAATCAGCTTATAGCGATTACTCTTCAGTTTTGGTTTCAGCCATTTCTGAAGTAAGTCATTACGTTCTTTAAGGGAGAGGCCATGCGAGGACGCGTGAATTTTAAAGTGCAGGTGTAATAAAGCGTGAACCGCAAGCTCACTCAGAAGTTGATTAGCATCTGTAGACTGTCTTGCCTGCTTAGAACTTTGCATTACACTCGAACAAAATTAGGGAAGAAGGATAATGGTGCCGAGAGAGGGACTCGAACCCTCACACCAAAGGCACTAGCACCTCATGCTAGCGTGTCTACCAATTTCACCATCTCGGCATCATGATGCTCTGAATACTCAGAGGCCTCGAAAGAAGCAACGCGAATTGTATAACCAAAATCCACCTGTTGGCGAGAGCAAAATGACGAATTTTGGCTCTTTCGAGTTTGATTGCATATTTATTGGTCACTTTTATGTTTTTTACCATCAACGCCTATCCTTATGCCCTTACTTTTATTAATAGTATGACGACAAAAGAGTACTTTTGCCTAAATTTTGAACGCTTGAACGTTTGCGTAAATAAATGTGATGAATATCTCTTTTTGTTGGCTATACTTGCGTCCCGTTTAAGCGGGAATTAGGGTTTAGTTGTTCAGGACCCTTACCCATACAAGCCGTCACATGGAGCAGGCCAAGCAACATGCTCGCCAGCAGTGAATGACCCCACGGACCGGACCAGCTACGTTCAATTGCTTGTATAAGGTAAAAATAAGATGTCGAACTATTCGTTCTGTCTACATTCTGGATCTAAAAGTGAGTTATCACTCGCTGCGTTGTCCCTTTCTTCTGCCAATTCCTTTGGCTCTTTTTTCTTTTTCAACGTTTAGTAGGTCCAGCTCATGAGTGTTCTATTTAGTCTATTTGGTATTGTTGCACTGCTAGGTTGTGCTTTCCTACTTTCTGAGGGTCGTTCTTCCATTAATTGGAAAACTGTATCTCGCGCCTTGATGCTACAAATGGGGTTTGCTGCTTTGGTGCTCTATTTCCCGTTGGGTCAAGCGGCGCTGGCGAGTTTAAGTAATGGGGTCGCGGGGCTACTCAGCTTTGCTGATGAAGGGATTAAATTCCTCTTTGGTGACCTCGCTTCTTCTGGCTTTATCTTCGCTATTCGTGTCCTTCCTATCATCATCTTCTTCAGTGCTCTTATCTCCGCCCTTTACTATTTGGGCATTATGCAAAAAGTGATTCAATTTATTGGCGGCGCTATCCAGAAGTTCTTGGGTACGAGTAAAGCAGAGTCTTTGGTTGCAACAGGGAACATCTTCTTATCTCAAGGCGAGTCACCACTTCTTATTCGTCCATTTCTTTCTAACATGACTCGCTCTGAACTGTTTGCCGTGATGGCTGGTGGTATGGCTTCAGTGGCGGGCAGTGTGCTTGGTGGTTATGCTGGTTTGGGTGTCGACCTCAAATACTTGATCGCGGCAAGCTTTATGGCAGCGCCAGGTAGTTTGATGATGGCAAAAATTATCGTTCCTGAGCGTCAAACGCCAAGCGATTACAACAATATTGAGCTAGATAAATCAGAAGAAAGCAACGTAATTGATGCGCTAGCAAGCGGTGCTATGGGCGGTATGAAAGTTGCTGTTGCTGTTGGTACCATGCTTATCGCTTTCGTGAGTGTTATCGCGATGGTGAACACGGGGCTAGAAAACTTGGGTGAGATACTTGGTTTCTCTGGCGTAACGCTACAAGCGATTTTTGGTTATTTGTTTGCACCTCTCGCATGGTTGATTGGTGTGCCAAGCCACGAAATCCTAGCTGCGGGTTCATACATTGGTCAGAAAGTGGTGATGAATGAGTTTGTTGCGTTTATCGATTTTGTGCAGCACAAAGCGACACTGTCTGAGCATACTCAAATTATTATCACTTTTGCGTTGTGTGGTTTTGCGAACATTGGCTCAATTGCGATTCAGTTGGGTTCTATCGGCGTGATGGCACCTGAGCGCCG
This sequence comes from Vibrio sp. 1078-1, assembly GCF_033340475.1. Lineage (NCBI taxonomy): Bacteria > Pseudomonadati > Pseudomonadota > Gammaproteobacteria > Vibrionales > Vibrionaceae > Vibrio > Vibrio sp. 1078-1. Next base: position 559,067 of record NZ_JAWOWM010000003.1, on the reverse strand, counting down.
CAAAGATGTTGCAAGTCTAGGCCTAAAAGCGGTTGCTGCTGGTACACTCGCTAACCTGATGAGTGCGTGCTTAGCGGGCATTTTTATCTCTCTCTAATTTAGATTGAAGATACACACTAAAAACCCGCCTAAATGGCGGGTTTTGTTATTTCTAAGGCTTGGGCATTAAGCCGTAAGGTATCGATTTAAAAGCCTCTGGGTGCTCTTGATAAGTTGGCGCTTTATGTACCCCTTTCCAATCGAGCAGCATGATGGCTAGCACGTTACGGTGTTCGCCGTACTTGAGATCAAAGTTACCGTCGACCGACGGAATCATCCCTTTTTCTGCGTTGATTGCGTGACGAATGGCTTGGCGGGTTTTCTTTACGACCGGATCATGGTCCAAGCCTGCTAACAAAAACGAAATGCCGACTTCCGCAATCACGTCTTCTTTGGCGCGCAGTAGGATAGTGTCGATGTTGTTGCGAAAGTAATCATAAATCCATTGGTGTTTCTTCTCGCTTACTCGCTCCTGATAATACTGTGAATCGGCAAAGATGATGTGCGTCATCCCATAGAGTTTGTTCCAATACTGCTGAGCTGAAAGCATCTTATCTTTATCGTCGGGGTAGGTGTCACGGAAGGTTTGAGTGAATTCCTCGACCACATCTTGCTCTCCTAACTGACGAAGCCAGTAGACTTGGTTTGCAAGCTGAGCTGCCCATGCTTCTATCATCTCTTTGTCCGTAACGTAACGCGAGAAATCGTAGCGCCTAATAATTTTTCTCAGCGTTTTGTCTTGTTTATGCTTTAGGCCGTATTCGTTTGCTCTTGCCATTGCGCCAAGCAAATCCACACCAAGATAAAGGTACTCAGGATGGTGTTTAGTCACGGTATAGCGTCGCTGCCCTCGTTCGGTTTCTTTCTCTTGATACGTGGTCAGCCTTTGAGATGAATAGAGAATGATGTCTTCTGGTTCAACAACTTCATTAGCAAATTGGTTTAACCGGCTGGCTACTTGTGCCATGTCGGTCCAAATGGCAGCGTGATATTTCTCATCTAATGTTTGGCGGTACATGCGTAAGCCAAAATGGCCCTCTTTAAACGCCGGGAAAGTGAACAGTTCCTGTTCGTAGGTACTACGAATCAACTGCGCTGATTGAGTATTATCGAGAAGCGGTACCTCTTCCTGTGATGCCTGAGCTGCAAAGGTAAGTGAGCAAGAGAGTAAGACCGCTAAGCTAAGAGGTTTAATACGCATAAATCCATTCCCTATGAAGTCCTGAACCTAAACCTACCATCAATATTAATTGAGAATGTAAAAGCAGAGTCAATAGTTAAAAATTTGCCTAAAAGTCAGGTTGATACGTTCATCTTTGGTTTTCGCGGTTTTTGGTACGCAGTGCTTCCAGTGATGCTGTAGCTCGCCAGCCATAATCAGTAAGGAGCCGTGAGAAAGCTCGTATTCAATCTCAGTTTTACAATGTAAATTTCTAAGCAAAAATCGACGTGTTTCACCTAAGTTCAAAGATGCGATAACAGGGTTTCTACCTAACTCTGGTTCATTATCTTGGTGCCAGCCCATTGAGTCTTGGCCGTGTCGATATAAGTTAGCGAGAACAGAATTAAAAGTGACATCAGCAACTGATTCACAACGCACTTTGAGCTGAGTTAACTCAGGAGTCCAAGGGTGAGGCTGCATGGTTAAGCCTGAGTAAGTATATGCTGCATCACCGTGCCACGCTTGTAAGCGAGGTTGAAGTACTGACTTGCCGAACATAGTAATGTGTTCTTGGTGCCATGGCAGTGTCTTTCGAAGTTGGTCAAAGTAATTATCCGCCTCAAGATTGCTAAGAAAATGAGGATCATAATAAAGTTTTCCTCTTTCTACTTCTTGCCATAGATCGCCGCCAAATAAATCGCCTTGTTGATGCATCATCTCACACCTAAAACATAAAAGTTGTCAATCACTGTTACCTTTCTGATTATGATTGGTTATTCTTGTGATAATAAGAATTTTAACAATAAATAAAAAATCTCGTAGTTGTATACGAGTTGTGGGGAGAAAATGCGTTATTTACCCAGAAAGCGATGCTATTTTGCATTGTTCTTCCTCACCTTTTTCGCTTTGTGTATTGGGGTTATTGAGCTGTTAAATCGAAACCAGCAAGAGCTTCACAAAGAGCGAGTTCAAGTTGAGGCCAAAGAACAACTTTCCATTCTCCGTTCCAATTTGGAAGCGGTACTTATGGCGGATATCTACAAAGCCAGTACTTTAGCGACACTCATTACGTTACTTCCTAAAAATCAAGAAGAAGAATTGAGTATCGCCGCTCACCGAATCCTAAATAAAAGTAAACATATTACAATCATCGGTATCGCGAAAAATGATGTAATTAGTCATGTATTTCCACGCCAAGGTAATGAGCGCCTAATCGGCCTTGATTACCGCGCAGTGCCACAGCAGTGGGTACAGGTGCAAAAAGCCAAGGATGTACAAGAAATTTTCATCGCAGGGCCAGTGACTTTGATTCAAGGTGGCCGAGGTTTGATCGTGCGTGTGCCTGTTTTTCTTGATCCTCCAATGAATCAGGACTACTGGGGAGTGATCAGTGCGGTGATTGATTTCGATGCTCTGATGAGAGAAACCGGCGTAATTGATTTCTCGTATCGTTACCCTTTAATGATCCGTGGTTACGATAGCGGTGGCTCATTTGGTGATGCTTTCTTTGGCGCGCAAAGTGTAAATAGCATGGTATATGCAAAAGAGATGGTTCATTTTCCTTATGGTGGGTGGAGTATGGTGGTTTTCTCTGGAGGCAAAGCTGATCGCCAAATCTCTTGGCATCAGTTGCATTTAGCTAGAGTAATCGGCTATCCCATTATATTCGCACTTAGCCTCGCGCTGTTCGCCATTTATCGACTGTATACCATTGCAGATGACAGAGCTTTACACGATGAACTCACGAATTTACCAAACCGTCGCTATTTTATGAAGTTTTACAAGCAGCAGTTTGAAATAGCGAAACGTTATAAAAAGCGTTATAGCTTCGCCTTAATTAATATTGACCTAGATAGGTTTAAACACATTAACGATACCTATGGTCACGACGCAGGTGACAAAGTTTTAATCGCTACGGCTGAAAGGGTAAAAAGCTCTCTGCGTAAATCAGACATCGTGGCCAGAATGGGCGGTGATGAGTTCTTAGTTGTAGTTCATCACCCAGGAACGGAAGAAAATGTTCAGTCCCTTCTACAAAAACTTCGATTAGCGCTATGCTCGACGCCCGTCATTTACGATGAAACGCTTATCTATTTGAAAGCCAGTATTGGGTACGCGATATTTGACCCGAAAATGTCATCTCCTGAGCAAATGATGAAAATAGCCGATGAGAGAATGTATCAACAAAAGCATGGCGGATGAGCCTGAACCCAGTTTCAATAAGGGGTTAGAAGAATGGTAAAGTTGGGAGCCCGAAATCTCATCATCATTGAGGTGCAAGAATATGTGACTTCATATGTTCACAGACACTTTGCTGAGAGAGTCGTTATTAGCAGTGCATTCAGTGGCATATTTGCATAATGTTGCATTTTGCAAATGCAGTTTGCGAAATTAATGGTTAATAAAGCAACGATATGCATCTGGATCTACTAAAAAACGGCTTTTTTAAAGTTGGCACGCATCGTGCATTACTTAGAGTGACCCTTATTAAGCCGAGGGTCACCTAGCCAACTGACGTTGTTAGTGAATACAAATTGTTCACAAGTATATACCGCCAATCACGTATATTGTGATTGGCGTTTTTTCTTTCTAAAGACCGATGATATTCACGTCGCTGCCCGTCTCATCAGCTTCTCCGCACTTGCTGTAACAACTAGGTTGTCTTGGACAAACCGCCCCTCTGGAGCAGATCAACCTTGCTTGGGTTTGAATCCCGCGCTCTATCCAGTTGATGTTTAATATCTTAGCGATAGTCGTTAAGTCTTTTTTGATGTGGGGAGGAATAACACTACTTCCGCCGGAAGCGACACAAAGGGACTTAAGTTCTTCCGCTATGGAAACGGCATCGCCACCTTGTGCAGAAATAGCAGGGTTAAGATCAATACCGGCACATAGCACGCGATTATTTCCCGCAGGGTCAAATACGTTGACCGATTCGCAGCAGTAGATACGTGGCTCGTCGCCAACATTTAAAATCGAAATTTGCGCTGAACTGGTATCCAAAGGCTGGGAAAGGCGTCGGAATACCGCCCAGTGCTGGCAAGGGTCGTTTACTTTGCGCATGTTGCCCCAAGGCAATGGAATACCATTTCCTCGATACACTGCTTTTAACTTGCCGGGGCCATAGGCATCAAAATAGTGCCAATGAGGGTAAGGCGAGACCACCGTCATGCGACGCATTGCAACAGAAGGAGAAACTCCCGCCTTTTTGTGAACATCAATCTCGTAACCAGAACGGTCAAGCAGCTGACGAAAGGGTACTTTGGGGCAGAGTAGGGCACCGGCAAAGAAGCTGGACTCAAAATCACGCCAAGCTTGCAGGATATCTTGCGAATTGAGTTCAGAGTTCGACACAGGGCTGTCCATTTGCTCCCAATTGTTTTGATGCCCGATAGATAAAACGTTATTCATTGCATCGCTGCTATGGAGTACTCGATGGCCGATATATACCGCCAAGTCATACTTCAATCGGGTTGGATAGTCACGCATTCGTTTATTGAGATAAATAGTCCCAGGTGGCTCCATGAAAGACGTAATCAACTGTTTGGCGCTGACGCCCAGTTCATCAATCACATCTTGTGGCGCTCGATCTACCCAGCGGATATCCAATCCCATACTCTTTGCAATGTCTACGAGATCTTCTACAGATAGATTCAGCCGCTTCAAGCCGACCTCTTCGGCGGCGCGCTCTAAATCAGGAAAATGGTTTTGATGGTTTTCTTGGTGTGCTCGAATCAAGAGATGAGCAAACTGACGCCCCGTGATACCTGTTTGGGAGAGCATTTCTGGTATCGCGATTTGAAGAATATCATTGGAGAACAGAAAGCTCGGCTCCAACGCCATGCCACTAATCCCGCCACGATTTCCTTTGTTGGGTGTGATGGCTTCTAATTCGGGTTCATCATCTAAAAACCAAGCAGGATCTTTTTGAAAAACTTCCGCGATCACTTCGAGCATATCGATACTCGGTACGCGTTTTCCGCGCTCAATCATTGAAAGGTAAGAAACCGACGGAGCGTACTCTGGATTAATTCTTACACAACGGGCAGACAAATCTTCCATCGTTAAATGGTTGTTTTTTCTTAGGTTACGAATTTTCGTACCAAGAAAATGAGACTGACGAATAAGGCTTTTTGACACAGACATTTTGTAAAATTCACATTGTAAAATTTTTGTTGTGAAATTGTAGTCAATATTTCGCTAGTCTACATAATGAGCAGGCAAGGAAATTAACCATCCACTTCACAGAATTGCCTGAAACTTAAATAAAGGATTTAAGTTTTTACTCTAGGACGAGTTTTTAAGTGCGAGGATATGACGATGAATATGCTGAACTTCGATAAAAAAGAGATGCAACAACAACAACGCCCATTTATCGCTGAAGCCGTATTTGCCGTCGAAGCGGTAAGTGCTGAGCAGCAGAGTGAGAAACAAGTAAAAGCGAAGCAACTACTAGACCGCATGTTTCCATTGGAGAACGGGTCGCACCAAGATGTATCAAGTTACGTGATTGATTACCGCCATGTTTTGGCTTATTTCAAAGACGGTACACACAGCGGCCTGAAAAGCCCAAAACACTTCGTGGCGTACACTGGTGAAAAGGAAGATCCAAAGTCTATTTTGTTCAAAGATGATTCGGGCAATCATGTAGAAGTGCTGTTTGGCTGTCATAAAGGCACTGGTTGCGTGGAATTAGTGGACATTGATGATATTCAATTGGAAACTCGCACGACGTTTCATCCTGAACTAACTGGCAATGCACCAACCGCGATGCGCCATTGGATAAGTCTAATCAAAGGCGACAAAAAAGGTAAGCCGATGGCATGCAGTGAAGATAAAGAATATACCGCAAAAAATGGTGACGACTACATTCTAAGTTACTGTTACAGCGTCGATTAAGATACTCATGATTGGATACAAAAACCCCGCACTTTACAGCGCGGGGTTTTCTTTTTCATCATAAAAGTCGTTTTCGCTTAGCCAGTTTATTTAAATTGGCATCACGCGGTTACGACCGAGTTGTTTTGCTTCATAAAGCTGTTTATCGGCTTTATTGATTAAGGCTTCAGGCGTATCACCCGGCTCAAATTCTGCTACCCCAAAAGAAGCGGTAATGCTGTGAACTTGTGTGCCTGAGCGCTTATCTCTGATACGCAGCTTTTCTATCATGCGGCGTAGTGTGTCTGCATATTGGCGAGCAATTCGCAGAGATTTGTTAGGTACAATTAACGCGAATTCTTCACCACCAAAACGGTACGCACATATCCCATCTCGGCAGCTTTGTTGTAGTCGGCGGGCAATGGCTTTTAATACTGTATCGCCAAAAAGGTGCCCGTAATTGTCGTTAAATGATTTGAAATGATCGATATCAAGCATGATCAAGGTCATTGCCTGATTTGATGCAATAAGTGAAGAGAGATCTTTGTCAAATGCTCGGCGGTTGTATAGGTTTGACAAACCATCGAACAACGCATCTTGCTGTACTTCAGCCAATTGGTTTTTGAGGCGAGAAATTTCTTCACTCGCGTTAGTCAATTGGCTATTCAAAAACTTTGTTGAGTGACGAATTTCGTGTGACTCTGCGACAAGTTGACGAATCACCACCATCACTTCTTCAATGCTTAGGCTATTGTCCTCAACTTTTTCCAGTTTATTAAAGCTTTTGTCTACCATCTCAGAAAAGGAGGAAGTATCTGAAATCGTATCGCTCATTGAACTGGATACTTCATGTAGCAGAACTTCTACATTGGTTCTAAGATCTTCAAGGCTGGTTTCTGCTTTGCTGGCCACATAGTTGTTGTAAAGCTGCTTATTGGTTGCTGGCGGGCAAATACCGTAGTTTTCTAACACCGTGTCTAACTCAAAGTTGAGTTCTGGAATGGTCTTGTCAACGTAGGTATACCAAAGCGCGTAGTTGGCTGGCGTGGCAGCAACATGGTTTTTGATCATCAGTGGGACCGCTTTTTTTAAATTAGCGGTTGATTTCTTAAACTCGTCGGTCATTTCTGCGATGGTACTAGCAAAATGGGATTGGGCTTAGATTAACGGATATTAACTAATGTCGCTTTAATTTTTATCACTTTTGCATGGTTTATATAGAAAATGAGTGATTAAGATCGTGATCAATACCGTTGGATTCGAATTTTATAAAATATCAGTATGAAACATGTACAGGCATTTGGTGGTATTGCGTGTTTTGAGATATCCAGCAAATGGATTCCGTGTAAACGTTAGTAACCTAATGATCGTCAAACTCTCGTTTTCGTATAAAAGCAAGTAAATCAAAAGGCTTAACGTCAGGGTCTCCGTGAAAAGAACTCGTAGACGAAGAATTAACATCTGAGGGTGCGAATTGAAAAAGAAAATAGGACTTTATTGGTTCACGAACGACTTGCGATTGCACGACAACCCACTGTTGAAAAGCGCCAGTGTAGAAATGGACGAGTTAATTTGCTTGTATTGCTACCCTTCAATGACGCCTTACTTGCATCACTTTGCGCAGGAAGCCTCTTTCGGGCGTGCGAAATTGCAGTTTCTCGACTTATCGCTTAGTGAACTCAATCAATCTTTGAATCACCTTGGTCAGCGATTATGGGCGGTTGAACTGACGCCCGATCAAGCAATCAAGTATGCTGTTAATCGCTTCGACGTCACACATATATATGCTGACGCCTTTCCCGGTTCGGATGAGCAACAAGCGTTAGATCGCGCAGTTGAAGGCGCGTCTCATGTAAAAATAAAACAGCAAGCAATCCGGACCCTGTTAAGGGAAGAACAACTGCCATTTGACTTGAGCAATCTGCCTACGACTTTCACGCAGTTTAGAAAGCAAGTTGAAGGTTTAGACATCTCTCGGCCCCACGAGAGTATCCGTTCGTTACCTCCAATTCCTTTAGGTGTGAATCTTCCTTCCGTTACTGCATATTACTTTGACACAAAAGCTGCGTTTCATGGTGGAGAAAGCCGCGGGCTTGAACATTGTCGCCAGTATTTTGCTTCCACACTAGCCAGTGAATACAAACAAACACGCAATGGTTTAGATGGCATGGATTACTCCACCAAGTTCTCTCCTTGGCTAGCTCATGGGTGCGTTTCTCCGAAAACTATTTATGCCATGTTGAAACGTTATGAAGCGGAGAATGGTGCAAATGATTCAACCTACTGGATTTACTTCGAGCTGCTTTGGCGTGAATACTTTTATTGGTATGCCCGTCGACACAAGCGACAGCTCTTCCGATTCGGTGGCATCCAAAATCAAGCACCACTCACCAGCTTTTACGCGCACCGTTTTCAACAATGGAAGAAAGGTGAAACGCCATTTCCTATCGTCAATGCGTGTATGCACCAACTTAATGAAACCGGTTATATGTCGAATCGTGGCAGACAGTTAGTCGCCAGTTGTTTGGTGCATGAACTTGGCCTCGATTGGCGTTATGGCGCGGCGTACTTTGAGTCACAACTGGTTGATTACGATGTGGCATCAAACTGGGGAAATTGGCAATACCTAGCGGGCGTTGGTGCTGATCCGCGTGGTTCACGACAATTCAACCTCGAAAAGCAAACCGAAATGTACGATCCGCACATGGAGTTCATCGATAGGTGGCAAGGTCGTTGTCCTGGCGCGCATTTGGATAGTGTAGACATGGTCGATTGGCCGATTGTGATGGGCAGCAGTGACAAAGCTTCGTCATCGGAGAAACCGTAATGCAATTTGAAACCGTACGATTGATCTTGGGCGATCAACTTAACAGTGAGCACTCTTGGTTTCAGCAACCGGATGAGCAAGTGCTTTACCTGATTGCGGAGCTCAAGCAAGAGAATACATACGTCACGCACCATATTCAGAAAGTGTGTGCGTTCTTTTCTGCAATGGAACAGTTTGCGAAAGAGCGTCAGAGTGAAGGTCACCAAGTTCTGTACCTCACATTGGATGACACACAATCCTTCGACGATCTTGAGCAAGTCTTGCAACACTACGCGAGTGAAGTTGGTGCAAGTAAGTTTGAATATCAACGCCCGGATGAATACCGTCTGCTGGAGCAGTTAGCCAAACTAAAGCTTGATGGGGTCGTGACGCGTTGTGTCGACTCGGAACATTTTTTGTTGCCGTTTGAGGAAATAGAATCGCAGTTTCCTCAAGGCAAACACATCATGATGGAGCACTTTTACCGCCGTATGCGCAAGCGCTTCGACATCTTGATGCAAGACGGAAAGCCCGTCGGCGGAAAATGGAATTACGATGCCAATAATCGTAACAAGCTCAAAGCCAAAGACATTGAACAACTTCCACAACCTTTGATGTTCAGTGCCGACGTAAGCGACATTATTGAGCGATTGGCAAAACATGACATCAAAACTATCGGAAATCTCGAAGGAGACTTGTTGTGGCCGATCAATCGCGCGCAAAGCCTCTCTTTACTCGCGCATTTCTGCCAAGTCTGTCTGCCGTTGTTCGGCCGTTTTCAAGACGCCATGACAGGCCAGCATGATGCTAAGTGGAGCTTGTATCACAGCCGAATTTCATTCTCGCTTAACAGCAAATTGCTGCACCCGAGAGAAGTCATTGATGCTTCACTCAAGGCATTTCATTCCAACGCGGACATCGACATTTCTCAAGTTGAAGGGTTTATTCGCCAAATATTAGGATGGCGAGAGTACATTCGAGGCGTCTATTGGGCGAACATGCCTCATTACCCGAAAAAGAACGAGCTGGGCGCAGAAAGAAAGCTGCCAAACTTCTTTTGGAGTGGCGAAACCAAAATGGCCTGTATGCGCAATGCGATTGAGCAGTCCCTCGATTATGCCTACGCACACCACATCCAACGTTTGATGGTCACTGGTAACTTTTGCTTGCTAACCGAGATCGACCCAGATCAAGTGGATGAGTGGTATCTCGGTATCTATGTTGATGCGATTGAATGGGTCGAAATGCCGAACACACGTGGCATGGCATTGTTTGCGGATGGCGGCATTGTTGGCACCAAACCTTACGCGGCGAGTGGTTCTTACATCAACAAAATGAGCGACTACTGTAAAGGTTGCCATTACGACAATAAGGCGAGGAGCGGAGAAGGCTCGTGTCCGTTTAACAGCCTTTATTGGCGCTTTATGAACAAGCACGACAAGCGCCTCGCAGCCAATCCACGAATCGGGATGATTTTCCGCTCTTGGGACAACATGGAAGAACAGCAACGCCAAGCGATTCTTGATACCGCAGAGCACTACATAGAAAACGTGGAGAACTTGTGATGGAAATACTCATCGTCGGTGGCAATGGTGGAATTGGTTTGGCAGTGGTGAGAGAAGCCGCAGCTCGGTTCCCTCAAGCGCGCGTGCATGCCACTTATCGTAAGCAGCAACCAGATTGGCAACACCCAAATGTCGTTTGGCATCAAGTGGATGTATCGCAAGACGAGCAGATAAAAGCGTTCAGTGAGCAGATTGAACACGTCGATTGGTTGGTGAACTGTGTTGGTATGTTGCACACCCAAGAGAAAGGCCCTGAAAAGAATCTTAATTCGCTCGACGCAGACTTCTTTCAGCAAACCATCACGGTTAATACTTTGCCAAGTTTGCTGTTGGCGAAATACTTCACGCCCAAGCTAAAGCGCAGTACTGCACCCAAGTTTGCGACCATTTCGGCCAAAGTTGGCAGCATTAGCGATAATCAGTTAGGTGGTTGGTACAGCTATCGAGCATCGAAAGCCGCATTAAACATGTTCCTAAAAACCATGTCGATCGAATGGCAAAGAGTGGTCAAACATGGCACGGTGCTTTCACTTCACCCTGGCACCACAGATACCGCTTTGTCGGCACCTTTTCAAACCAATGTCCCAGAGGGAAAGTTGTTTACGCCAGAGCGAGTTGCTAAGGATTTATTAGGCTTGATAGAAAAAGCAACCCCGCAAGATAGCGGGGCGTTTTGGGCTTATGATGGGACGTTATTACCTTGGTAAGAGAACGCGTACAAACGTTAATACAAATGAAATAACATACTCCAGAGAGGGTCGGAGTGACCTACGTTTTCGTTGATTTATTTCTTCGGCAACGCTCAGAACAATAAACGATTTCCTCCCAATTTCGCGCCCACTTCTTTCTCCAAGAAAATGGGCGCTGACAGACCGGACAGACTTTCATGGGAAGGTTGGATTTAAAACCTTTCATCGCGCTGAATGTTCACTCCTAATTTGGTTAAAACTACTTATCAAATAGGTACAGGTAATCGCCGTAGCCTAAACTCGCCATCTTGTTCACAGGTACAAATTTCATCGCAGCAGAGTTCATACAATAGCGTAATCCCGTCGGCTTCGGACCATCTTTAAACACATGACCTAGGTGTGAATCACCAAACTTACTGCGGATCTCCGTTCTAGGGTAGAGCAGTTTATAATCGGTTTTCTCCACGATGTAAGCCGGGTTAATTGGTCGAGTAAAGCTTGGCCAACCTGTGCCAGATTTGTATTTATCAGTAGAAGAAAATAGCGGTTCACCGGTCACAATATCCACATAAATTCCCGCTTCTTTGTTGTCCCAGTATTCGTTATCAAACGGACGCTCCGTGCCTTCTTCTTGCGTCACGTAATACTGTAGCTCTGTTAAGTTTGATTTGATTTCAGACTGAGCAGGCTTACTGTACGCTTTCACTTTCGAAAGCAGCTTTTTTTCTTCAATCAACTGTCGAAGTGTTTTAGGGCTTTCTTTTCGATCTTCACCAAATACTTCGTCGAGATATTTATCGCGACCTGATGCGTAGCGGTAGTATTTGTACTTCAGGCTACTCTTCTTGTAGTAATCCTGATGGTACGATTCCGCAGGGTAGAACTTTTCAAACTCGATCAGTTCTGTTTTCAACGGTTTTGGATAGATCATCGCCTTGTCGATTTCCATCATAAACTGCTCAGCAATCTGCTTTTGCTCCGCATTAAGATAGAAGATCGCCGGGCGGTATTGGGGACCACGGTCGACGAATGAGCCTTTGTCGTCAGTCGGGTCGATATGGCGGAAGAAGTAGTCCAGCACTTGTTCGTAGTTCACGACAGCAGGATCGTACTTCACCTCAATCACTTCAATATGACCAGATTTACCAGAAGAGACTTGGCGGTAAGTCGGGTTTTCAATATGACCACCTGAATAACCTGATACAACATCGATTACGCCGGGCAGTTGCTCTAAATCCGATTCTGTACACCAGAAACAACCGCCAGCTAGCGTTGCGATTCTTGTATTCTCTGAAGCCTTCAGCTTATCCATCGTATCGGCGGTACCTGTTTTACTCAATAGTAGAAACAAGACTGGAAGTGCGAAGGAGAAACCGGCCAATAACTTAGACATATTCTTCATAGCTACCTCATCGTTATTTTTGTAGAAAGTGTTACTTAAATAAAAAGTGTTACGTATAGAGAAAGGTAACCGAGCGAAAAAATTACAGTAATGTTGAAAATTCCGTTGCCCTTTTATGCGATAGAGCTAAAGTATCGACAAGAAACACACCGCTAGTAAGGGCAACGATGCCTTGAATAAGCGATGCTAAATGAGGTAAATCATGCAAGCTGAAGTTAAATGGATAGAAGATTTTAAATTCCTTGGGCAATCTCAGTCGGGCCACTCCGTAGTGATGGATGGCAATGGTGGTGCAACCGCACCAAGCCCAATGGAAATGGTACTAATGGCTGCTGGTGGCTGTAGCTCAGTCGATGTTGTTGATGGTTTGAAAACAGCAGGCCAAAAGGTTTCGTCAGTTAATGCCAAGCTAACCACAGAGCGTCGTGAAACCGCACCGCGTATCTTTACGCAAGTGAATATCCACTTTCAAGTGTCAGGTGACGAGCTTGACCCAGAAGTCGTAGCAAACGTGGCGGCTGACTCGCTAGAAAAATACTGCTCGGTTTGCTTAATGCTAGGCGAAGGTGTTGAGATGACCCACAGTTGGGAAATTGTGTAAGTTGACAGACTCCACAAAATATAAAAACAGGAAAGAGAAAAGTCCGGGCTTTTCTCTTTTTTTATTTCGCAGTTCACGTACCTTGTGAGGAGTCTGAAAGCAGTAATTGCAGGTTGTAGGAGTCTTCCAGTGACAGAACTAGAAAAAATGATGTCTGGCCAGGTCTTTGATGGCATGGACAAAGAAATTGACGCCATTAGAAGCCATGCTCTTCAAGCACTTAGAGCACTCAATAATAACACCGACGAAAGTCAGCGCGACGAATTGCAAAAGCAGCTATTTGGCAAGGTAGGCCGTTGTATTGTCCAGGTCCCTTTTCATTGTGAATTTGGTAAGACCATCGAAATAGGTGAAGAAACCTTTATCAACATGAACGTGGTCATGCTCGATGGTGCCAAAATTACCATCGGGAACCACGTGCTCATTGGACCGAGCGTGCAATTTTATACCGCTTCTCATTCTGTTGATTACCGAAGTCGCCGACGTTGGGAAACGTTTTGTAAACCCATCACGATTGAAGATGATGTGTGGATTGGCGGAAATTCGGTCATTAACCAAGGTGTGACGATAGGTGCTCGCTCAGTAATTGCGGCGAATTCAGTCGTTAACCATGATGTGCCGCCAGATTGTCTATACGGAGGCACACCAGCGAAGTTGATTCGTCGTCTCAACGAAGAAGAGTAAGAATCGATAGTGATGGCATGATGACTCGCTTTACGGGCGTAAGAGAATCATGCCATCAGAAAGGGATAATTCGTCAAGGAGTCTAAGATGTCGAACAAGACAGAAGTCCTCATGTGCCCTACATGTGGGGTAGAAACGCATCATGTCGTGGTGTTAGTTAGAAAGAAAAGTGGCTATGAAGGCGATAAAAATCGCAACAAGAAAGAGTTCATCGCTGGCTTTCTTAAAAGTGTAGTGTTCGGCGCCTTCCTTGCTTCTATGGATGAATTTGAACGTCACTTGATCTGCGAAAACTGTGGTCATAAAACCATTCAACAGTAACTGATAGTCTTTCTTTCTCTGCATAAGTTCATAAGTGCGGTTTGAAGCACTGGTTATTCAAATCGCATTATCCTCTTTTAGTGCTTTTGCTCTTCTTATGTTCCTCTCTCAAAAGTGAGTCACATCAGTACGCATTTTAACCGCTTGGATGCAGGTAACTCACTGCTATGTATAATAAATTTTGGTGGGAAATACGTGTTTCAGCTCGATGTTTAACCTCTGTTCTATCGACACGTTTTGAGTCAGTAAACACTTAAATTTCGTTTACTTTATGTTGTACGCAGTGCAATTGTGTGAAATTAGTCACATTAATGTTTAATTTATGAAAAAATAATTAATGAATAGTAATTCACAAATATGCTGACCGTATGTGCTATTTAGTTTTGACTTATCTTTTGAATATTCACTTGGTGAATGCTTTGTTGTTTTTAGATTGACTGAAGGTTTGATTTTCTATTCAAACTTGTGAAAGGTTGAATCGATATATTAGAAAACATGAATTTGATCTTGTTTCTATCTTTTGTTTTAAATGCGAAATTCATTATTAACAACGGATGGTTTTGATGATTTCTCTTATGTGTATCCCACCAATTTTAGAAATTGAAAATTAAACTTTCTCAATACAATAACGACTAAAATTAAACGGAATGATGTTCTTATATTTTTATTGTATTTTAACTTATACATTTTGACTCATTCATTTTAACTGTTTTTGTTGATTTTAAGTTGTTGATAATAATTGCCTTTTAACTTTTGTTTTAATGACGTTGCTTTGCTGTTTCTTTAATGTTGTGGTGTGTGGCTTTATTTATAAAAAGTCATTTTAAAGTACGTTTTTAAGCAAATTAGAACGCGACAATACTCAGATAAATAGTATTAAAAAGTTAAATAAGGATTTAACCATAAGAGTAATTTTATGGTTGATAGGTTTATTGGGGTTGATTATCTGAATTTTTATGGAATTTCATCCCAATAATCTGTTTGTCTTTAAGTTTATTCTAATAAACTTAATTCTCATGGAAGTTTCAAAACATGCAGCACACAACAAAGTGGATGATGACGCCGCTTGCAATGTTGTTGGGTACGCTGTTTTCAGCGCCATCATTCGCGGTGGAAACGAGTGTAATTGATAGCACTAGCACGCCTGAATCTACACAAAATGAAGGAGATACGTCCTGTATTGTTTGTAAGTTTAGTGGGGCCGTTTACCTATCTTACGATACAAACATTTACGATAAAGACGACTACCGTTCTGTCCGCAATTTCTCGTGGGGAGGCGATCTCGTTTATTCCTTTTCGAGCGACACAAAAGCCTATTTTTCTACGGGGGGCTATCGTGCCCTAGAAGATGAAGTCGGCACCTACGCGACAGATTCGGTGTTGGGCTTGCAATACACGAACCTATATCGCTTTGGAGATACAGGGAAAATCGGCGTTGCGGGTCAGCTCACCATTCCAACTTCAGAAACATCTCGTAAAGATGAACTGCACACCGCGGTTCGTTTAGATGTGCCGATCTCTTTTTCAGCTTGGAGCGTCGATTTTTCGGTTTCGCCAAGACTGAGAAAAAATTTCCACGAATACAAAACCATGGGTGGACGCTCGCTGACTGAGTGGACTTACTCGTTGTTTGCTGTTGCGGAAAAGTCGTGGGAATCGTTCGCAGTGGGGATTACGGCGTTAGGTGGTAACAGCATCAGTTATCAAGGTACGCGCAGAAGCAGTTGGCAGTATGAGGGGGCGTTGTACGGCACATACGAGTTTGATGAAAGCTGGTCATTGCTACTCGCGGCATCATCAACGGGTTTCTATCAAGATGCAGAGCGAGGCACCTTGGGCAACATCGATTTGTTGGACCAAGAGAAAGCGTCTTACATCGTGACAGTGACTTACTCCTTCTAGGAAAATAACAACAATTAAGGATATCCAAATAATGTTTAAAAAATTGACTCTGGTGTCAGCAATAACGGCCGCACTTGCAGGCTGTGGCGCAGATGATCAGGCGTATGACTATGTCGAAAGAGATGCAAAAGAAGTCGCAGTAAAAGACCTTAAAGACGGTCGTTGGTTTTACGTTCCGACGACTGGTGCCGCGCCACGCTTTGCTCTGAACCAATTCCCATTCTTGCAAGGTTCACCTCGTTACGTTGAGCTTTGTTTTACCAAAGAAGGTCTGGAAGTTCGCAGTTACGATAAAAACTACCCAGACGCGCATCTAAGCAAAGATGCTAATAACTACTGCGGTGAAGAGAAATTTGTCGCAGACGACGACGGCGTTAACTTCGCGCAAGTGCTGACGATTCCGGGTGACTTTGCGGCGTATCGCTGTCAAGAAGACGCGCATGGTGATTGCACCAACAAAGAAGAAACCAACGAAGACGCAAGCCTAAACTACAAGAAGAAAACCCACTTCACTCCTCGTCCTGAAGATCTCGAAATTGCAGAATTCAATATGGAAGATCTGTATGGCATTACCGAAGGCATTGATGAAATTGGCGCACCACGATTGATCTCGTGGGACTTTGACCCTAAAAACGGTCTTCTCAATTTCGAACTAGAGCGCACGTTCCGTATCGATTTAGATAATATTTCTGACTACATCAACTTTGCAACGAAAGCGAGCTTGGATGAAGCGCTTGTGGATGGCGCGTTTAAATCTCGTTTCTACTACTCGTTAGTGCACGAAAGTGAAGTGGCAACCGAAGGTTACCAACCGATCTTGTACCCTGTGGGTGATGAGAACGACATTGGTTTCTTCACCACGTCGACGAAAAAGCTTAACCCAGTCACGAATAAATACGACCGTGATGTGGTTTACCTCAATCGTTTCAACCCAGATCAAGGCTCTATCAAATATTACTTGAGCGACAATTTCTTTGAAGAGAAGAACAAGTTGTTCTTGGATGCAACGCTGCAATCGATCGACAAGATGAACCAAGCGCTGAATGTATTTGGGGCGGATGCAGGCAAGCCTGAAATCGAGATTGTGAACAAAACCAAAGCGGCTGGTATTCACCCAGGTGATCTGCGTTACAACGTGATTAACCTGATTGACGAGCCTCTAGCGAACGGTCTGCTTGGCTATGGCCCGTCGGTTTCTAACCCGATGACGGGGGAAATCATCAAAGGCCACGTGAACCAATACGCAGGTGTTGCAAGAACGGGTGTGCCTTTCTATTGGGACAACTTGGCGCGTTTCTATAATCGTAATCAACTGGACTTAGATGGCTTAGATCCATTGCCAACCAGCAGCGAATCTGTGAAAACAGAAGTCGCGGATAGAATTGAAGCGCTTTCTACAATGGCGGCGATGGCGAGCCTGAAATCGGATGAAAACATTCATGCGCCGCTCGTTTCAAAAGAAGACATCGTTTCTGGAAAAGCAGCGACGAAGAGCCCAACTCAGCTAATGAAAAACTTCAATGATGACATGGAGTTTGAAAAGGTGGTTGAAGCTGAAGAGAACCGTTTGTCTTTCTGGGCAGAGAACAACGTCTATCCAATCGAAGCGTCGTGGGTTTCTTCAACCAACAAGGCCATGTTGGACAACTTGAAGTTGGATGACGAGCGTTACTTTGAGATCAAACTCGATGACGCAGGTAACGAAGTATCGCGTCAGCTTAAGCGTTGGAAATACCTACCAAAAGAGTTGCAAGTGAAAGCCGCAGATGCGATTACGGTTGCGACTTACAGCAATACGCTTGTTCACGAGCTTGGTCATAACATGGGTCTGCGCCATAACTTTAAAGGCTCAAATGACAAAGCGAACTACTACACGCTAGAGCAAGCGCATCAACTTGGTTTGAACAACATTCCTGCTTACAGTTCGACAATGGACTACGCACCAAGCATGTTGGATGAAACGCCAACTTGGGGTCTGTACGACATTGCGGCGTTTAAGTTTGGCTACGGTCGTAAAGTCGAGACGATTCAAGATTCTTCAGGTTCAGCTCCTGCGCCTGTTGCGAAACCGGCAGACAGTGCGAGCGATGAAGACAAAGCGGCATACGCTCGTTACCTCGCTGATCAGCAAGCCTACCAACAAAGCTTTGCATACAAGTTTGGCAACAATCCAGACAACACATCGCTGATGGTGTGTTCTGAAGTGAAGGCACTAACGGGGAGCGAGAAAGGCAAATCACTCTACAACTGTGACTTCAGCCGATTCGATACCGCCGCGTTGTCTGATGATCCTGAACTGAATGCGAAAACTCGTTATGGCGCACTTTACTACCTAGATAAAGTGAATGAAATTGAGCGTAAGTCTTACGATTTCTGTACCGATGGGAACGTTTCTCTAAACAGCGACTGTAACCGTTTTGACGAAGGTACAAACCTAGAAGAAATTGTTTCTTACGAGTGGCAGAACTATCTCGATAGCTATGATCGACGCAACTTGGAGTTATATGGGACGACGGGATTATTCTCGTCCGATTATCCTGGTTACTTAGTGCGCCGTTATATGGAAATGAGCGCTATCCGTGACAAGATGGAAGATCTTGAGCGCATCGATAACCTGTACACCAATCTTGGTTACACTTCGTCAACGGATAAGCCGGGTGATTTCTTATTGCGCATTGCTTCAAACCCTCAATACTGTAGCGAAGGCAAAGCCGATAACTCATGGTTCTGTGATTACGCGAATGGGGCGAAAAAATCCGCGGCGTTCTTCCTTGATATCTTGCGCACACCAGAGCATCAATGTGTGATAGAAAATGCGGCAGGCAACCAAAAAGTGATTTCTTTTGGTCAACTGTTAGACAACAACTCACACCAAATTCCGGCTGATTACGATCTTTCAACAGCCAGCTGTTTTGATGATTTGGCAGCACGCTTTATCGAAGATTCAGATGAGGGTTATATAGCTGTTGCGGAAACTGCGAATGGACGCTTCCTAAACTCAATTGGTAGCTTTGACCCTGATTATCCTTGGTCAAATGCGGTGTCTGTGTTGGGCAACTGGCCAGACAAAGCGTTGGCGAGCCACTTCTTAGCACGTCGATTCTCGAACCGTTTTACCGATGAGGTGAGCTTTGCATCGCTGCTTGATATCCCTGGGGTGCAAGCTGAATACGAAGACATCATGGGCAACATCGTGGCAAATGACGCGTTAAATACGCCAGTTAAATTGGTGGGTAAAGACGGTAAGGAATACACCAATCTAAAAGGTGTTACCGTGAACCTACACATCACTGAGCAAATGGAGTCCCTACCACCAATGCCTCGTGGTATTGCAAGATTCCTTGATATTGGTGCAGAAGGCCGCGGACGTGTTGGCGATGTCATCTTGAGAATGGGAGTGCGCCAAATGAAGTCTTACGACTACACAGTGAAGACTCGTGGTCAATCTCAGTTTGATACGTTTACGAAGCAGCAAGACCGCTACGGTATTATTGCGGGTGACAAGGTTGAGTTTGTTATCGACGGCGAGAAGTTTGTGGCAACAAAAGCAAACAAGCTGGCTTACGACTACGCAAATCAACTGGTGACGTCCAAAGGTTACGATCTAAAAACGTACCTAGATAGCTATGAGCCTGCAACACTAAACAAGGTCGCAGAGAGCATCGATAGCGCTTGGGGGCCATTCCGAACAGCGATTGTCCCAGCGTTCCACGATCCTGTATTGCTGCTGGATGCGCCAATGGTCAACGCAATGAAGCGAACCATTGATGCGGATATTGCGGCAGGTGTGCTGTCGTTCAGCCAGTCTTTCATCAACTTTACGACAGCGAATGTGACTTCGGGTGATTTGGTCATCGATGCAACTTCGGGCACATTGAGCTATAAAGGTGGTAAAGCGCACGATGAGCTGAAAGCGTTCGAAGCTTACACAGATGCGATGCTTTTGATTTACAACGATCACGCCGAAGACATGATGTTCGCGGTCGACAATGTGTACGCAGGGTACATGGCGTCTTCAGATGCTGACAAAGAACTTTGGCTGAAAGATCTCAATATGATTCAAGCGTATTTGCGTGGTGATATCGGCGCTGTGGCTGGTGATTACTACAAGATGCTTGATCGCCTACCAACTGCAGTGAGTTTCCAGTAAATAACTCTTAATTCACTCATACAAAGGCCTGCAGCAATGCAGGCCTTTTTCGTCATAGGACTGATAGAATTTAGGAGTGAAAGATGATCTGTCCGTCTTCTGTTATCACAAGTGTCGCTTTGCTTTGTTCGATAAGTTGAGCGGCATAAGAAGGAGTAACGGCCTGCATATCACCTTTAGATCGAAGAGTTAAAGACTCCCACGCTTGATCTCGATATTTCCCTGCTTGGGTGTATTGAATCAGTACTTTCATAGCTTCACGCTCCGGTGTGGTTGACGTGCTACTTAAGTTAACGATCTTAGGTTGGTTGCGCATCTGTTAAAAATGAAACATTAGTTTAACCAAATGTGCCTTTCCAAATATCGCGCATTGAGCAGAGCAATTTAGAATCCTTGTGATGGAAGGATGAAGAACACTCAATCTTTCGATTCATACTGCGCAATATAATGTTTGAGAGATTTGGTTTCCGCACTCTGAAACTCTTCATCGTGCATACGCAGTGCTTGGATACGGTCGAGGCGGAACTGGCGGTAGTCATCACGCAATTCGCACCAGGCGACCAGCGTCCAGACTTTGCCCCAAAAGAACTGGCCTAACGGTTGGATTTTTCTCTCGGTCACCTGTCCGCTTTCATCTTGGTAATCCAAACTGACCTTAAACTGATGATCAATCGCGTGGCGCAGAAGCTGCCCTCGTTTGGCAGTCTCGGATTGGGTGTGATAATCGGGCACAATCAGCGGACAATCTTCCACTTGTTGTTTGAGCTTATCGGGCAATACCGAAAGTATTTTGGTGGACGCAGAGTGAGACGCTTCGGCGAGTTCGGCATCCGACCAGGCTCGAACCATCCGCATACCCAGTTCAAGCGCCATCATCTCTTTTTCTGAGAACATCAAAGGCGGCAGATGAGAGCCAGCTTGCAACAGGTAGCCAACACCTGCTTCACCTTGAATAGGAACACCAGAACTAAGCAACGACTGAATATCGCGATAAATCGTACGTTCGCTAACTTCCATTCTTTCTGCGAGCTCTTTCGCTGTCACGGCGTAACGCTTTGCGCGCAGAAGCGTCAGTAGCTCAAACAGTCGTTCTGATTTGCTCATGATGTTCCTTATCTAGACCTACTGGTTGTTAGTGGTAGTGTGGCTGATTACTTCTCTAGCTCACTGCACATTTTTAAGTTGTGATGTTTAAGCTTGAAGCTTTCGCAGTCAATCATCGATAACAGAGGCTGAAATTCAACGGCTTGCTTAATCTGTTTTCCCGCCTGTTTTGCATCGTCCATTGAACGCCAGTAAATGATGTCTGTCCACACATCGTCCGTCGCTTCGTGACTGAGCGATCGGTACAAAAAGCCCGGCAGATTCTTCACAAACGTTTGTGACTGTTTGGCAGCAGCGATCACGTCTTGCTCTGTTGTGCCTGCGGTTAGACGAAATTGCACAGTTTCGATAACGGTTTCCATATTGTGATTCCTTATTGGTTTTGGCGGATTGCCTGTTGAGTTCCAAATAAGGTTACGCGGATGGAATGTCAGAACATGTCAGTAGTGAAATCTCACTCACTTATCATCAATATGGTTATTTTTCTGGGCTATTGTAACGATCCCAGTAAGGTAAATCTGTGCCGAGTTTTTCGCTGATAAAATCGATAAAGGCTCTTACTTTCAACGGCATGTGCTTGCGCTCAGGAAAAACCGCATAAATGGCGTGTTCTGGTAGAGAATACTCTTCCATCACCGGTTTTAGATTTCCTGCGGCAAAGTCTCTCCCTGCAATAAATGTTGGCAGCTGCGCAATGCCCGAACCTCTTAACAGCAACTGGCGAATGGCTTCGCTGTTATTGACGATAAAGTTTCCTTTTGGAAGTACCTTGTATTCGCTGCCGTTGTTGATGAACATCCATTCGACGCCGCCACGGAAATAGGAGTAGCGCAGGCAATTGTGACCGACTAAATCACTTGGTTTTTGTGGTGTTCCAAACTCCTCTAAGTAATCTGGTGAGGCACAAAGCACACTTTTACAAGGGGCGAGACGTTTTGCGATTAGATTGGAAGAGGTGAGTTCACCAATACGGATCCCCAAATCAAAACCGTCTTTAACCAGATCGACCATTTTGTCTTCGAGGTTTAAATCCACTTCAATTTTCGGGTAACGAGCGAGAAACTCGCTGATCAAAGGTGCGATATGCAGTACACCGAAAGACATCGGCACGGTAATTTTGAGCCGACCTTGTGGAGAGCCTTGCAGCTCAGATACCGCGTCTACGCCTTGCTGGGCCAGATTGAGCGCTTGAGAAGCGTACTCAAAATAGCGTTCTCCCGCTTCGGTCAGGCTCAGCTTACGCGTAGTTCGGTTAAGGAGACGAATGCCCAAATCGTCTTCTAGCTGGTTGATGCGTTTGCTGATCGCCGATTTCGTCAGATTCAGCTGTTTGGCCGCAAGGGAAAAGCTGCCGCATTCGACAACAGCAACAAAAACGGGCAGGGAGGCAATCGCGTTCACATCAATCTCCTATTATCGTGAAGCATTTATTGTTGAGCACAAGGATACAATTAATTTCCAATTATAGAGATTATCTTCAAGAAGAAAACAATCTAGACTATGCACCAGTATTACGACCTTGATTTTGGGAAGAAGAAAATGAAGTACGATTGGATCCTGTTTGACGCTGACGAAACCTTATTCCACTTTGATGCTTTCAAAGGTTTGCAGCTTATGTTTTCTCGCAAAGGCGTAGATTTTACTGAACAAGATTTTGCTCATTACCAAACCGTAAACAAACCGCTTTGGGTGGATTACCAAGACGGCAAAGTAACGGCAGATGAGCTAAAACATAAGCGTTTTACCGAGTGGGCTGAGAAGTTGAATACCACAACAGCAGATCTCAACAGCGCATTTTTAGAAGCAATGGCCGATATTTGCAGCTTGTTGCCAGGTGCAAAAGAGCTGATGGAAGCGCTGCAAGGCAAAGCTAAAATGGGCATTATCACCAACGGTTTTACAGAGTTGCAAGCGATCCGCCTTGAGCGCACAGGGATGACTGAGTACTTCGATAAAGTAGTGATCTCTGAACAAGTGGGCGTAGCAAAACCGGACTTAGGTATTTTTGAATACGCGATGCAGCAAATGGGCAACCCCTGCAAAACGCGCGTACTGATGGTGGGTGACAACCTGCATTCCGATATTCTGGGTGGTAATAATTTTGGTATTGAAACTTGCTGGTTAAATACCACAGGCGCAAGCGTCGATGAGCGTATCGCACCAAATTACACCGTTGAGTCTTTGAGTGAACTAAAGAACATTTTGGTGGCGTAACCGAATCGGGTATTATTCCGCAGTAACCCTCAGAAAAATCAAGGAATAACCATGTCAGACATCAAACAGCTAGACAGCAAAGTCGTTTACCAGAATAAGTGGATGACGGTGCGTGAGGACAAAATTTTACGTCCGAGCGGCGCAGAGGGCATCTATGGTGTGGTCGACAAACCTGATTGTGCTGCGATTCTGGCTATCGATAACGGGATGATTCACTTGGTTCAGCAGTACCGTTACACCGTAGGTCAACGTTGTTGGGAGATCCCACAAGGGGCGTGGGAATCAAACCCAGATGCGGATCATCTTGAGCTTGCCAAAGGCGAGCTGCGTGAAGAAACGGGCATGCAGGCGAGCGCAATGGCGTATGTCGGCGCGCAGTTTATCGCATACGGCTTTTTGAATCAGACATGTCACGTCTACTTCGCCACTGATTTAACGGACGTGGGCAATCAACTCGACAGTGAAGAAGAGGATTTGATCACTCGCGCTTTTTCTGTTGAGGAGTTCGAACAGATGATGATCGACGGCACGATCAAAGATTGTGTCACCATCGCCGCTTATGGTTTGGCGAAGCTGAAGAAATTCATTTAGTTATCCATGACGATTTTTTAATGAAAACAGCGGCCTAGTGCCGCTGTTTTTAGTTTGGGTGAGTTCGTTGAGCCATCGCTTACTCGTCGATTTTCTTACCTAAGATTTCCACTTGCGCTTTTTTGGTCACCCCCGCGACTTGCAGCGCTGTGCTGCCAACCGATTCATAGTTCAACTCGATCTTGTCTAATTTCGCGTTATCTTTTGTTGGTAGGCTTAAGCTTCTTGATGACATGCCTTTAGTCAGAACCCCTAAACTGTCGAACGTCTTTTCCTGACCATCTTTCATGATTACTTTAACGCTTTTCAGATCGACCGTACCTTGCGTACATTTGATTTTTATGTGGCTGAAACGAGCGTTAGCAAATGGTGACAGTGGATTGACTGTGTCGGTTTCCGATTTAAAACTGACGGTCTTATCTGCAATCTTATCCCAATCGTTGTCTCCTGCAACCGATTGGAAAGAGGCTACAGCCGCTAAAAGACAGAGTGCGATGGTGTTGAACAGTTTCATAGCTTTTCCTTACCTTAGGTTTAGATATTCTGTTTAATCAGTTCGATGACGTGTGTGACTTCGTCTTGAGTTAAAGCCCCTTCTTTCACGAATAAAATTTCGCCTTGTTTATTTTGTACGATAATCGCAGAACTTTCTTGCTGTAGATCCCAAGTTGTTGCTAATACGCCATTTTTGTCTAACACCATGGAAGACCAAGAGAATGTCTTTTTGCTGTCCTCTGCCGACGATTTTACAAATGTACCGGTTCCCCAAATGGCGTCTTCTTGGTTGATCACGGTTGTGGTCTGATACTGATCTTCAGGAAAGTGAGCGGCAGTGATTGCTGACATCAGCGGCGCGTTCATCTCTTTGGCTTTACTACGACCTGCAATGGCTTGTATCACACGGACTTTGCCTAACATCTGCTGAGTTGCCCAAGGTTTATAAGCCACATCGTCTCCTTGCAGCGTCATTTCGCCATAGGTATCAATGCTGACGGAAGGGGTGGTTTGACCGACAGAAAGGTTATGAGAGAAGGCGAATGTCGGGGCGAGTGCGAGTAAGAGTGACAGAACAGATGGAGTTTTCATTGGGGGTCCCTGTAACGAAGTGAGGTTAGAGCGAATCAAAATAAGGGGCAAATACGATGCCCCTTATCGAATGTGGCGATTAGTTAGAAAGTACAACGCGCGCATTTAGCGGTTGCAGCGGACGATTGTTTTGTCCCATGACTTCCATCAGTTTCGCGGCTTGACCTTTGGATAAGGTTTGAGTGTCTTTAAGCACAAACCAGCGCACACCTTCTGAACATGGCGGTGTGGTTAAAGAGCCGTTAAATCGATAGTAGTTTGCAGTTTTTGGCAGTAAGTCGTTAATCTCAAACGTATCTTTAAAGAACGTGGTTTGATTCTCTTGTGGGATTGCGTTGATCAGTTTAGACAGTGCTGCGTTTTGATCACCAGCATCAAACATCACCGAAATTACCGCCAACTCGCCGTCTTCGTTGGCGTGTACAAAGTGCGCTTCAAGTGGATATTGGCGGCCTTTGATTTGGTTTTCTGAAGGTGTGTGGAAATGGAACTGTTGCAGCTCGAACGTCTCGCCATCGATGGTGAAGCTGTTACGTCCGTTCACTTGCGCTTGCAGCGTATGACCATTGTTGGTTAAACCAATGACCTGACCAGTGTACGAAAGGTTCAGTGCTTCCAGTTTTGCATCGGCTGGGTTGTCGATGTTGATTGGGCTTTGGTTTTTCGTGGTTGCGCAGTCTTTGGCGATTTCTCCCCAGTGCTCTGGCCCGTGTTTGTCATTGCCATAGCCCCATTCTGAAGCCTGAGCCGCGCCTAGAGTGAGAAGTGAGAGTGAAAAAGCAAGTAGTGTTTTGTTCATAATAATGTCTCTGTTCGGTCGCTTTGATAAGCGTTGTTACAAGGCAATGACCTAGAGGTTTGATCACTGCCTGACAAATTAGAAACTGTGGCTGAGTTGGGCACCAATTAGGAACGCATTTGAATGGGTCACGCCCGTTACCATCGGTGCAGGAACACCTTCATACGCGTACTCTTCTACGTTGACATCTTCACCAATCAAGTACGTCATGCCGATGTCAACCGTGGTATCTGATGACCACTGGTAAGAGGCCCCCGCAGATAACCAGTGACGGTTCGAATCTGGGATAGAAAGCGAAGTCAGCTCATCGACAGGTGTTTTGTCGAACATGTAACCCGTGCGAAGTGTCCAACGTTCATTGGCGTACCAAGTCGCACCGATGGAGTAGTGCGCGGAGTTTTGCCACTGAAAATCTTTTAGCAACTGATCATCAGCTTTCAAGCTGTCAAATGCTGACCAACCAATCCACTGCACAGAATAGTGCAGGGCAAATTTAGGTAAGACGCGGTGATAACCGGAAAACTCCGCAATATCCGGTAGCGGCATAGCAAGCGAGTCGTACGATTCGCCAGCAAAGTGGATGTCGCCCTTGGCATCTATGTTAGGGCTGTGCTTGTAGCTTAAACCTAAGCGATGACGTTCGTTAAACTCGTACATCATGCCAATGTTCGCGCCAAGCCCAATGCCGCCAGCTTCCACATCAAGTGCGTTGCCTTTTACGGCTCCGCAACGTTGTTCTAGTTCGTTTCCAAGTATGTTCCCACCAACGCAAACACCCACGTCCATATCGCGGTACAGTTCACCAGAGCCGTAAATCACATCAATACCACCACCGATACTAAAACGGTCGTTCACCTTGTATGCCAAGCTTGCGCCAAGGTTGACACTCGCTACGCTGGTGACACCGCCAAAAACAGGTGCGCCATAGTTTGGTTTAAACTCCATGTCGGTTCCGAAGTTGGAGTATGCCGATAAGCCTAGATACCAGTCGTCGTTGATAGGGTGAATAAAGTAAAAATTGGGTACAACGGCTGGTTGACCAACGCCATCGACGTCATCAATGTCGGTCACGGTTTGAGAGAAGGACGGGGTAATGTCAACTTGAGGGGACGGAGGAAAACCGCCCATACCAACATTGACATCCGCATTAATATTAGCTCGATGATATTGCGCATTTTTAACGGTAACGTCAGGTTTGACGTAAGTGACACCGAACGATAAGGCATTTTGTTTAAACAGCGTCATCGCTGCAGCGTTGCGGCTGACTACAGACGCATTATCACCAATGACTGCATCACCAGCAAAAGCACGACCAAGACCCGTCGCCGAATGTTCGTTAATTTGAAAACCACCGGCATACGCCGTCGATGAGGCTAAACCGATTAATAAATAAATCGGTGAAAGAGTGAATTGTCGCTGCATGTTTTTTCTCATGAATTAATTAGAGGTTGTATTGCAACGAAAAGCAGTAAAATAAACAAATCTGACCAGTATATTTAGGGGTAAAACTAACAGTATGTTGACAATAAATAAATTTAACTTAATAAATATTTATTGATGAATTTATTAATGGTTCATGTCGTGAATGTGGTGATTATTTTACGTGTAAATTAAACTCAGAGCCTCTATTTTTATTTTTGCGGTATTACTTCTCTATTTTTATTGTGCTGACTGTTCCCTAACAAACAGAGGCAAATCCAGCGATAAAGTGTCCGTGATGGAAACTCTGAGTCATTTGTATTTCCATTGCATCCCAACGTTGGTAGTTCGAATCAGCAAGAGAACTATCGTTTTGAACCCACATGACACACTCCTCTCGGTCTTACCTGTGTTATGTGGGTATTTTTTATTTAACTTGTCACTTAATTCCTCTTGAAATTCAATAATTAAAAATGGCCATAATGAAATTTAAATTGATGGCATATTGAATAATTTTGGACTTTACTGGTTTGTTGGTATTTAAAAATTTTGTTTATAATACTTATAACTTGAATTTCTATATTAAAAATGGTCTTTGCTATATTTATTGGATGATAAAGTTTTGAAGTGACTATAATATTTATGATTTTTCACGTTAGTGAAGTTATTCCTTCAGTATCTTGACGTTAATTTACCTATCTTTACGTCTCGTACCCTGTACGGCTAAGAAAAATAGCAGTATAAAATCAAAACGATTATTTACTTCACTCCTGCTATGAAACTCAATAAAAAATGGCTCGTTTTGTGTGGCCTACTTGCTATTGGTGCTGGTGGTTATCATTATCTGCAACGTCCAGAACCCATTTCTCCTTACGCGACAGAAGTCGTTCGCAAAGGCAATATCGAAAAGGCGGTATTAGCCAACGGCATGTTGCAAGCGTCCAAATTGGTGAATGTAGGTGCGCAAGTATCTGGGCAAATTCAACGCCTCGCTGTGAACTTAGGGGATGAGATCAAACAGGGGGACTTGATTGCACAGATTGACAGCCTGACTCAGCAAAACAGCCTCAAAGAAGCCCAAGCGTCTCTTAATAGTCTCAACGCTCAGTACCAGGCTAAGCAAGCGCAGATTAAACAAGCAAACTATGAATACGTGCGCCAAAAAGGCATGTTGGCAGCGAAAGCGAGCTCACGAGCTGATTACGAGAATGCCGAAGCGACGCTCGCCATCTACAAAGCCGAGTTAGCGCAACTGGATGCCGAAATCGAGAAAGCCAAAATCAACGTCGACAATGCGCAGTTAGATCTCGGTTACACCACCATCAACGCACCGATGGATGGCACGGTGGTTTACACCGCGGTGGAAGAAGGACAAACCGTAAACGCCAATCAAACCACGCCAACTATTATCGAGTTAGCCAAGTTAGATACGATGACGGTGAAAGCCGAAATTTCGGAAGCCGATGTGATTTTTGTTCACCCAGGCCAAACGGCGCTGTTCACCATTTTAGGCAAACCGAATCAGCAGTTTAAAGGCACATTGCGCGCCATTGAGCCGGGGCCAACCATCATGGATGGCGATGACAGCGATTTGAGCATTTCAGATAGCGACGCCATTTACTACAACGCTGTATTTGATGTGAAGAACCCGCAAGGTATTTTGCGTATCGGCATGACTGCGCAAGTTTCGATTGTCCTTGAGCAATCGGAAAATACCTTGATTGTCCCTTCACAAGTGCTGCAAAAATCTGGCGGCAAAGGCAACTATACCGTGCCAGTGCTTGAACAGGGCCAAGTGGTGCAAAAGCCCGTGACAGTGGGTATCAACAACAAAGTGAACGCAGAAATTCTCTCAGGTTTGAAGGAAGGCGACCAAGTTGTTCTTGGCAATGCTATGGATGGAGAATCATCAAGCCGAGGTGATCGTCGTCGACCTCCAATGAGGTTCTAAGATGAGTGACGTGCTTTTAAAAGTTGAGGATTTAACTCGACGTTTCGTCTCTGGAGACGAGTCGCTTACCGTGTTGAACCACATTAATTTAGAGATAAAACGCGGTGAAATGGTCGCGATCGTGGGTGCATCAGGCTCAGGTAAATCGACGCTGATGAATGTGCTCGGCTGCTTGGATAAACCGTCCAGCGGTCGATACTTCATTAATGGGCAAGATGTCTCGACGTTGGAATCCGACCAACTGGCGGAACTGCGCCGCGAGTATTTTGGCTTTATATTCCAGCGTTACCATTTGCTGGGGGACTTAATCGCGGTGGCAAACGTGGAAGTACCTGCGGTTTACGCGGGAGTTCCTCATCGTCAAAGAACGGAGCGAGCGCAGTCGTTATTGGCTCGCTTGGGGCTGGAAGATCGTTTGACTCACAAGCCCAGCCAACTGAGTGGTGGCCAGCAACAGCGCGTGAGTGTTGCTCGTGCACTGATGAACGGTGGTGAGGTGATTCTCGCCGATGAGCCCACTGGCGCATTAGACAGTCACAGTGGGCAAGAGATGATGGCACTGCTTAAAGAATTGCATCAACTTGGGCATACGATCATCTTAGTGACTCATGATATGAACGTGGCGAACTTTGCGGATCGCATCATTGAAATAAAAGATGGTGAAATAATTGCAGATACGCCAAATGCACAAGTTGTAATCAATGAGCAAGCAGCAAAGACACCGAGCGCGTCTTTTCATCGCCCAGCGCAAGCCGCCAGTAAGTGGTGGAAGTGGGACAGTTTTATTGACGCGCTAAAAATGGCGCTGCTGGCGATGTCTAGCCACAGAATGCGCACGTTTTTGACCATGCTCGGCATCATTATTGGTATAGCCTCGGTGGTTTCCGTGGTGGCACTAGGTAATGGTTCACAACAGCAAATTTTGTCGAATATTTCATCCATGGGAACAAACACCATTGATGTCAGGCCGGGCAAAGGGTTTGGTGACCGCCGCTCCGGACGAGTGAAAACGCTAACCGCCGACGATGCTAAATCGTTGGAGAGTCTACCTTTTGTCGACAGTGTCACGCCGTCTTTATCCAACAGCTTAACCGTGCGTTACGCCAATCAGGATGCAACCGCGTCTGTGGAAGGGGTTGGGGAAGATTATTTCCGTGTGCGCGGTTATGAGATCGCCAAAGGTCAGTTTTGGGATGAAGAGAGTGTGAATTCGCTCGCCCAAGAAGCAGTGATTGATGACAACACCAGAAAGGAAATGTTTGCGGATAGAAATCCGATTGGTGAAGTGATTTTTCTAGGTTCATTGCCAGTGCGTATTGTGGGTGTCACGCAGAAAAAAGAAG
The DNA here is from genome assembly GCF_033340475.1 of Vibrio sp. 1078-1. Lineage (NCBI taxonomy): Bacteria > Pseudomonadati > Pseudomonadota > Gammaproteobacteria > Vibrionales > Vibrionaceae > Vibrio > Vibrio sp. 1078-1. The sequence continues at coordinate 528,361 of NZ_JAWOWM010000003.1, read as the reverse complement.
ACGCGTTTGGCAACAGCGACGCGCTGAAAATTTGGGTGCCATACACCACTATGTCGGGACGCATGATGGGACAACGCTACCTCAACGGCATTACTGTACGGATTGATGAGAACGCCCCAAGTGCGGCGGTAGAGCAGAGCATCATCAACTTGTTAAAAATGCGCCACGGTACAGAAGATTTCTTCACGATTAACACTGACACCATTCGTCAGAGCATCGAGAAAACCACCGCAACCATGACGTTACTGATCTCAGCGATTGCGGTGATCTCCCTAATTGTCGGGGGAATTGGCGTAATGAACATCATGTTGGTGTCGGTGACAGAGCGCACGAAAGAGATCGGTGTGCGAATGGCAGTGGGGGCGCGGCAAGCGGATATTTTGCGTCAGTTTTTGATTGAAGCGGTACTAGTGTGTTTGTGTGGTGGCATTGCTGGTATTGGCTTGGCGTTTTTGATTGGTTTTGCATTCAGTACGTCTGGTAGCAGCTTCCAAATGATTTACTCGATGAACTCGATCATCTGGGCGTTTATTTGCTCAACGTTGATTGGCATCGCCTTCGGCTTTTTACCCGCTCGCAATGCCGCCAAACTCGATCCGATAGAAGCGCTAGCGAGAGACTAAAAATGAGTAACACAATGAAATTCAAAACTCGATTGGTCGCGGCTGCCTTAAGCGCAGTGTGGTTGTCAGGTTGTGGTTCGCTTATGCGTAGCGACTATCAAGCTCCTGCGGTGCAAGTGCCTGCAAATTGGCAACAGATGCATGTTGCGGGTGATGTCAGTATGGATCCTTGGTGGTTGGCGTTTAACGACCCAACGCTTAATCAATACATTACTCAGGTGTTGGCTCAAAACAACGATTTGACGCTGGCAACGCTAACGCTAAAGAAAGCGCGTTTACAGCTGGGTTTAGCGCAAGATGACCTTTTCCCTACGTTGAGTTCTTCCACATCAGGACAAGTTCAAAAATCTCTTGATAGCGGGGAATCGGCAGATAGCTACAGCACTAACTTGTCCGTCAATTACGAGTTGGATTTGTGGGGAAAAATCTCGGCGGACGTTGACCAAGCCAAGTGGACGGCTATGGCAAGTCAACAAGATCGCGAGGCGACCGCACAAAGTTTGGTGGCAACGACGGCATCGTTATATTGGCAAATCGGCTATCTGAAACAGCGTTTAAACCTCAGTCAGCGTAATGTGGAAGACGCAGCTCAAACGCTACAATTGATTGAAAAACAGTACCAACTTGGCGCTGTGGATCAGTTAGATGTGCTTGAAGCCAAACGTACGTTGGCAAGCTTACAAGCGCAGCAAAGTGAGTTTGAACAGAGTTTACTTGAGGCAAACAACGCCTTTGCGATTTTGTTCAATCAATCGCCGAAGAGCATCAGTGCAAACATCCAAATGCTGCCTGAAGGCGATATGCCATCGTTGAGTGTTGGTGCTCCGTCTGATTTATTGATCCGCAGACCCGACATTAAAGCAGCGATTTATGAAGTCAAAGCCGCGCTAGCAAATAAAGACGCAGCAGATTTGGACTATTTGCCCAAGCTGACGCTCACTGGGGCTCTGGGGGGATCGTCACAAGCGCTCAAAGACCTGCTTTCCAACCCGATCGGCAGTTTAGGTGCAGATATGACGTTGCCGTTTTTGCAGTGGAATGAGATGAAAAATAGCCAAGCCATTGCCGATTTAGACTATCAATCGGCTATTGTGAGTTATCGCCAAGTGTTGTACGCCGCATTCCAAGATGTCGAAAATGCCTTGTCGGCACGCGAGAAATTGAAGTATCAGGCGGCGCGTTTACAAGAACAATATGATGCCGCAAGTGCCGCTGAGTCCATTTATGCTGCGCGGTATCAGTATGGCTCGACGTCGATCATGGACTATTTGAATGCCCAAGAAGACACCAGAAACGCGCAAGCTTCTTTGTTGGAGAACCGCTACAACCAGTTTCTCACTCAGGTTACGCTTTACCAGTCTTTAGGAGGAGCCGACGTTGCGCCGTTGTAATTAGGTGTCAGCTCACACTAGCGAAGCGCCATGCAACAAAGCCTTTTTTGAAGGTATTACTGGTCCCATGAATGGGACCAGTAATAAAAGCTTAAGTTACTTGGCGAACTTCTTGAAAGGTGCATCAACCGGGGTGTCAGCTAGGTGATTGGTGTAGTTACTCATCACTTTTTGCGCTAGACCAAGAACAATTTCAAGCAGTTGCTGCTGTCCGTAACCTGCCGCAAAGAATTTCTCTATCTGAGACTCTTCCACTACACCACGTTGACGCACCATTTGAAGCGTTGTTTCTCGTAGTGTTTCAAGTTTTTCGTCTGCCAATGGTGTTTGGTTGACGAGAGCATCGACAATCTCCTGATCCACTTTCATTGACGCCGCGATCGCACTATGAGCAGGAACGCAGTAGTGACAACCATGTTCAACGTTGATGGTTTGCCATACGACGGTCAATTCTTCTGCGTTAAATGATGTTTGTTGAAAGAGCTCATGCACAACTTGATAACCCTCAAGCAAGGTTGGCGCTTCAGCCATAACAGCATGAAGATTTGGTAGCATGCCAAACGCTTTGACTGAATTTTCAATCAGATGCTTTGATCCTTCGGGTGCGTTTTCTGCGGTATACAGTTTAAATTCTGCCATGTTTAAATCTCCTGTAGTTGGATATGAGCGAATTAGGCAAGAACAGGATAGTTGATTTTGAGCGGTCGCTCAATATAAAATTGAGCATATGTTCAAAATTGATAATTGCTCATGGCGAATACAAAGAAATTCCAACGTGATGAAGTGGTGAAAGCCGCCTCGGATCTATTCTGGAAGAAAGGTTTTCATGCAACATCTACACGTGATTTACAAGATAGCGTTAATCTGCGTCCTGGAAGTATTTATGCGACGTTTGGGTCAAAAGAGGGGCTATATTGTGAAGCGCTAAAAATGTACGTTGCGAACTTACAAGCCCTGTTTGAGTTGCATTTAGCTCAGAACACAACGGTTCTAGATGCAATAGAAGCTTTCGCGATTGATGTGGTTATCAATCAGCGAGACTCCAATCCCAGTGAAGTGTGCATGTTAGTCAAATCAGCAAGTGAATTTGCTGAGGATTTTAATGCGCTGCGCAATCAAACAAACAGCTTAGCAAACCAATTTGAATCTTTTCTTGCAAAGCTGTTTGAGCGAGCAATCGAGAATGGCGAAATTGAAGCTCAGGATACATTGCTTCTTGCTCAGTTGTTCCAGGTTCAGTTTACGGGTATACGAGCCTACTCATACCGTAGTGATGATGTAACCTTAAAGACGTTGATCTCTATTATGGTGGACAGCTTCCGCGGTAACGTACCAAAAACAGAAAGCTGAATGAGGCTGCTCAAAGTCAACGTCTCTAAATCAACGGCTTGAACTAAGCGAGCTCAAATAAACCCGTTATCGGGGTTCGATATCGATAAAAAATGACCACGAAGCATCGTGGTCATTTTTATGCAGATTAACTTGCAATGAACAACAACGGCTTATTAAAAGCGAAACTCTTCTAAGTTATTGCTGCTTTCTAACATTTTTTCAGCCACATAACGATGCGTTGCTGTGGTTGGGTGAGTCACATCCCAGAACACGAACTTATCTGCGCCAGATGCTGCACATTCAGAACGTAATGAGTGAGTGTACATGTAGTCAACAGAGGATGAACGGTTGATGTCTAAGCAAGGGTCGCTTGCATTTACGAAACCGTGTTCTTCTGGTGCCGAGGTTAACTTCTCAAACAGTGCGTGTGTATCAAACAATGCGATGTTGTAGCCTTGGGCTTTGTAGTACATCGCTTGTGCTTTGATGAACTCGTTCATTTTCAATACTTTCGCACGAATCGTTTCAATTTCTTCCTGTGTTGAGTATTTGAACTGTGGTGCTTTGGTTGCATCAGGCAGTGTCATCAACATGAAGTTCTTAGCGCCAGCGTCTGTTAAACGAATCAGAGCTTCAGCGTAATCCGCTTTTACTTCCGGCACGCTACGGTTGTAGTTCATGAAATCATTTAAACCAAACTCTAACGTAAACAATGTGTTAGCAGGGTTGTAGTTCTTCGCCAGCTTTGTGTAGGTTAAGTAAGAAGAAACTTGTTCGCCGACACCAGTTAGCGCGATGTATTGGTTTTCACCTGCTGCGCCACCAACTGCCCAGTTGTATAGCGGTAAGTTTTTGGCTTTAGCAACGTATTCCGTCCAAACAAAACCGTTTGAGAAGTGACCCAAGAACCAGCTATTCGGGTTAGGAAAGCGCCATTGGGACGCGTTAAAGATGTTGCCTGTATCAGACAAGCTATCGCCTAAAGCCACTACTTTGTTTATCTGATCTGGTTGCATTGCAGCATCATTGCTCCAGATCGTGTGGTTATAAGAATAACGATTGTCAGCAGCAAAAAATGTAATGTCTGCGTTCTCGTTCGCTAGATCTAGTGTTTCTTCACAACGCTGACGAATTACGTTTTGTGAGGTATTGGTGTAGAACATGTTTTTAAATGAAACAGAGCTCCACCAATAGCCATCGATAGTGAAGTCACTACCATCTTGGTTTTTTGCCCATTTCCAATCGGTAGCCGCATCGTCCTTAGAGTGGCTCGTACGATACCAGCATCGAACGTACGTATAAGTTTGATTTTCTTGCGCGCTAACCACTTCAGCCGCAGAAACCATTGCTGGTGATAAAGTTGGCTCCTCTGCAATGGCGGAGGCAAGCGGAAGTAATGCAGTTAATAGTGTGATTGTTTTTTTCATCATTCACTCTTCTTGTAATGGTTATTGTTCCGAATGCGTGAATACGCTCGGCTATAACAGTATTTAGATGAGAATTTTTCTCACTAAACCTTCTAATTCTGAGTAAATGCTCAAGACAGTCAACAACTAAATATTCAATATTTCAGTTTTGGCACCACGGTCAAAAAATCCATTCAGCATAGCAATCGATTAAATGGGTGATATTTAGAATAATTACTCACTAACATTAATTTAACATTCACTTTTTGTTAATTAAGTAATTGCTTTATAAGGTTTTGTCGGTGATTTTTAATGTTAACTTAAAGTGTTTATTGAATGATCTTTTGTACAAATTTGTATATTCATGAAACAAATTGTTTGGCATTTTTGCTCTGTAAACTATAGCTGAAGCTCTCATGCAAACATCATGATGATGACTTTTCATGAGAATATAGTGAATAAAAATTAGCTCAAATAAGGAATAGGGCAAATGCACTACACAACAAGTAAAAAACAAGGCTTATTTTCGTTGTCTGCCGTAGCAATAGCACTGACCACTTCGATGTCAGCGTTTGCGGCTCCACCAATGGGATTTGATGAATCTAAGTTACCGACGAAGTACATCGTCAAATTCAAAGAAGATGCAGTCAGCCGTTCTTCAATGGGTGGTAACTCATTCTGGGGGCCACGAATCGCGCAGGAGTCTGTTCTAGAACAGGTGAAGGCACGTAAGGTGGAAAAACTAGGCAATCGCGCCATTTACAGCGTTGAATTGGATGGCGATGACTTAGAGCCGCTTCGCAATCGTAGTGATGTGGAATACGTGGAAGTCGATCCACCTCGCTATTTGCTCAGCGAAACGACCCCATGGGGATATGAAGCGGTTAATGCTCAACTGCTAGCTGACTTCAATGCGGGTAATCGCACTGTATGTATTATCGATTCAGGGTACGACATTTCGCACAACGACCTAAGCGGTAACCGCGTTGCTGGTACTAACGATAGTGGTACGGGATCATGGAGTGATCCGGGTAACAACAATGCCCACGGTACTCACGTCGCGGGTACGATTGCTGCGATTGCCAACACCGAAGGTGTAAAGGGTGTGATGCCAAACCAGAATGTTAATTTGCACATCGTGAAAGTATTTAACGAATCGGGTTGGGGTTACTCATCTGGGCTTGTTAAAGCTATCCAGACCTGTGCCGATAATGGTGCTAACGTTGTGAACATGAGCCTTGGTGGTAGTCAATCAAGCCGAACTGAGCAAAATGCACTGCAAAATATTTACGATCAAGGCGTTCTATTGATCGCCGCTGCGGGTAATGATGGCAATACAGCGCACAGCTATCCAGCTTCTTATGACTCAGTGATGTCTGTTGCGGCTGTTGATAATCAAAATGATCATGCAGCGTTCTCACAATCTACTAATCAAGTTGAGATCTCAGGCCCGGGTGTGGCGATCTTATCAACGGTTACGGTAGGTGAAGGTAAACTTTCTGATATTACCTTGAATGGTGTCAGTCAGTTTGATCGTGGGATTGTTCCTCACAATCGTTTGATCAATAACGGTTCTTCGTATGTTCCGGATCCAATCGCGGGTTCAGTAACGGCAACGCTAGATAGCTGTGATGTCTCTGGCGGTAACTTTAACTGTGGTGATATGTCGGGCAAAATTTGTTTGACTGAGCGTATCGGCAACCAGTCTTCAGGAAACTACCCTGAAGTAGATGCGGTTCAGGCTTGTTACAATGCGGGTGCGCGAGCTGCAATCGTATACAGCAACTCTGAACTACCTGGTTTACAAAACCCTTTCTTGGTAGACACAAACAACGCTTATCGTATGGTTTCGGTAACGGTTGATCGTGCATTTGGTCAAGAGCTGTTGGGGTATGTTGGTCAGGAAATTACTGTTGCAACAACCTCTGGTGAAGATTACGAGTACTACAATGGTACATCAATGGCGACACCGCACGTAACGGGCGTAGCTGGCTTGGTGTGGAGTTACCACCCAACCTGTACCGCAGCGCAAGTACGTAATGCCCTAGTGAAAACTGCAACAGATATTGATGTTGCTGGTCGAGACAACCGTACTGGCCACGGCCTAGTTAATGCTGAAGCGGCGAAGCTGTTCTTGGACGCTGGCTGTAATGGACCTGATGGTGGTAGCTCTTCGGACTCTAGCTTCTCAAATACCAGCCCTGTTGCGATTCCAGATAATAAATCTTCTGGCGCAATCAGTGCAGTAGAAGTCGATCGCTCTGGTGATTCAGGCACAGTAAGTATTGACGTTGATATTAGCCACACTTACATCGGTGATCTACGAGTGACTTTAACGTCACCGACTGGTGGAGAAGTTGTACTTCACAATAATACTGGCGGCAGCGCTAACGATATAAAAAACACGTTCCAAGCGGATTTTTCTGGTTTTGAATCGCAAGGTACATGGGAACTAAAAGCGGTGGACAGTGCCAGAAGAGACACAGGCACCATCAACAGTTGGACTCTGACCTTTCAATAAGGAGTGGCTATGAAGAAGTTGACCTTACTTTCTTTGTCTGCGGTAGGCGCTACCGCACTATTGGCAATCGGACTGAGCTCAAGCAGCTTGGCAAACAATCAAGGATTTCCTCTCGTGGATGAACGCCAAGATCAAGCCGAGCAGCAACCTGCACGTTACTTTGTTAAGTATCATGAAGGAAAAGAGAGCGAAGTGAGAGCGCTTCTTCGTCAGCACAACATTGAAGTGGTCGATGCTCTGGTGAAACAACATGTGTTGATTGTGGTGGGTGAACAGGCGGAAGTCGATAAGCTCGCGGATCACGATGCGGTCGAATACACTGAGCAAGAGCCGACAAGAAAGCTGCTATCTAACGGAAATACGCTTCAATAAGCCAAACCTCCTTAAGATAGTGCCAAAAAGAAAACGCCCCTCACGTTAGGGGCGTTTGTTTTCTTTCTACGATTGTTTTCTATGATTATTTTTTATGACTGGTTTCTTCTAAAGCCAGTCGTTTGCTATGACGAGATATTCTTGAAGATTGATGCCGATGAGCCTATTCGCGCATCAATCAAGTCAGTTATCAGCTAGTTATATTCAGACTAACTACTTAGCGAACAATCAGACCCAGTAGGATACCAACAGCGCCGAAGTCTGCGTCACTAAAGGTCGTGTTAGCAAAGCCTAGGTCACCCAGTACTGGCATTAGGAATACTGGTAGGAAGGTAATCAGTAGACCTTGTGCAAAAGCACCCAAGATTGCACCGCGACGACCACCTGTAGCGTTACCAAATACACCTGCCGCTGCACCTACAAAGAAGTGTGGAACGACACCAGGGATAATCACAGTAAGCCTCATCACGTAAAGTAGGAACATACCCAAAAGACCCGCCGCAAAGCTCGATAGGAAGCCAACCAATACTGCGTTTGGTGCGTATGGGAATACAACCGGACAATCAAGCGCAGGTTTCGCGTTTGGTACTAGTTTGTCTGAGATGCCTTTAAACGCCGGAACGATTTCTGCGATAACCATACGTACACCTTGAAGGATAACGTACACACCACCGGCGAATGTGATGGATTGCATCAGCGCGAACATGAACCAGTGCTTACCACCGCTAACTTCGCGTACAAAGTCACCGCCAGCAAAGATACACGTCACCATAAAGATGATGCCCATGGTGAACGAGATTGCTACAGGCGTATCACGTAGGAACAACAAGCTCTTAGGTACGTTCATCTCTTCAGTAGAGTGTTCTTTGTTACCGAACTTGCTGCCAATAAAGCCCGCTAGTACGTAAGAAAGGGTAGAGAAGTGACCAATCGCAACGTCGTCAGAACCTGTTACTTGCTTCATGTACTTGTGAGCAATCGCAGGGAAGAACACCATCACAGAGCCCACAACCAGAGAGCCAAGTGCGATCAGTGGAACACCTTTCATGCCGCTAGAAGCAAGGATCGCCGCTACCATCATCGACATAAATAACGTGTGGTGACCCGTTAGGAAGATGAATTTCCATGGCGTGAAGCGAGCGATCAAGATGTTCACTAACATACCGAAGAACATGATCATCGCCATCTCTTTACCAAACGCTTCTTGTGCGATAGAGACGATAGCTTCGTTGTTTGGAACCACGCCTGTGATGCCGAACGCGTGTTGGAAAATCGTCGCAAAGTCACCCAGAGAAGTCACAACCAGACCCGCACCCGCGCCAAGCACGATGAAACCAAGAATGGTTTTTACCGTGCCTTTAATGCACTCGGTGACCGGTTTTTTCTGGGCAATTAAGCCGATTAGGGCGATGAGACCTACCAGAACCGCCGGCTCTGATAGGACATCGTTCATTAAGAAACTGAAAAATTCCATAACGTCACCTTATAGAGCGCCAAGCTCTTGAAGTGCCACAGATAGACGCTCTTTCATTGCCACTTTGTCGACCATGTTATCAAGCGCAACGATGCGAGGTTCAACGCCAAGTGCGTTCAACTGTTCAACGATGTCGTTAGTACCGATGAAGATGTCACAATCCGTACCTTTTGCAGAGCCTAGATCGATATGATCCACTTCTGCGTTTACATTCAATTCTTTCACGATGCCTTTGATGCTCATTTCCATCATTAGGCTAGTACCAAGACCGTGACCGCAAACAACCATAATTTTCATAATTCAGACCTTTTCTTTTTATAGGGGTGTATGCCCATTTTTTAAGGGCACATCAGGAGTTAGTATTTTTCGATGATCGCGAGAACATCTTGTGTGTTTTGAGCGGTGCAGATGGCTTCTACATGCTCTTCATTCATAAACAACTCAGCCAGTTTAGAAATCGCATCCACGTGCGAGTTACTGTCTGTCGCGGCTAGCGTAACCAGCATTTTTACTGGGTCGTTACCTTCAGAATCGAAGTTCACGCCGTTTTGAATCACTGTGATGGCAAGAGACAAACGGTTAACGCCATCTTCAGGGCGAGCGTGTGGCATTGCCATACCAGGACCTACCACGTAGTAAGGACCGAGCTCTTCGTGTGAGCGGTAAATAGCGTCCACGTAGCTTGGCTCAATCGCGCCATTTTCAATCAGTGCTTCACAGGATTTGCTCACCGCATCTTTCCAGTCAGTAGCATCAGAATGGATGCGAATCACATCAGAGGTAATCAGTTCACGTAGCATTGGATCTTTCCGGTTTGTTGTTTTGTTGATGGGTACTTTATCGATCAATTTGTCAGAAAAACCTGAGAATGATCACAAATGGTAGCGCTATCTGATAGCGCTACCATTTTTATCAGTCATCCGAGTTTCATATGCTTGTGATCGACTTCTAATGCGCTAATATCAAAACCACTAAAACGCTGTGGTAAGATGTCGCGGCAGAAAATAGAGAACACTAAATAAGAACAATGAGCGAACCTCGCAAACGAAGAAGTACTGGCAATGTCACCTTGGCGGACGTCGCTAAAAAAGCCGGCGTAGGCACCATGACGGTGTCGCGAGCATTACGAACGCCCGAGCTAGTATCTGACAAGCTGAGAGAAAAGATTCAACAAGTGGTTGATGAGCTCGGCTATATCCCGAATAAAGCGGCAGGGGCTTTGGCGTCTGCTGAAAGTTACTCCATCGCTCTTATCATTCCTTCCCTGTTTGAAAAAGCGTGCGCGCTTTTCTTACCGAGCTTTCAACAAGCGTTGAACAAAGCGGGTTATCAGTTGCTGCTTGGCTACAGTGATTACTCGGTAGAGCAAGAAGAGAAACTGCTTTCGACATTTCTTGAGAGCCGCCCAGCGGGAGTGGTGTTGTTTGGTAATGAACACAGCCAGCGAACCAATCAGCTTTTGGAAGCCTCGAACACGCCAGTATTGGAAATTGCAGAGTTAAGTTCGAAAGCCAGTTATCTCAATATCGGCGTTGACCATTTTGAGGTGGGTAAAGCCTGTACCAAGCATGTGATTGAACAAGGCTTCAAGAACGTGGGCTTCATTGGTGCGCGTGGCGATCACTCCACTTTGCAACGTAAGCTACACGGCTGGCAAAGCGCGATGATTGAGAACTATCTTGCGCCGGATCATTTCTTAACCACGCACGAAGCACCATCTTCACAATTGGGTGCGGAAGGGTTGGCAAAGCTATTGCTGCGCGATTCAAGTTTGAATGCTTTGGTATGTAGCCATGAAGAGATTGCGATTGGCGCGTTGTTTGAGTGTCACCGCCGAGTGCTGAAAGTCCCGACCGACATTGCGATTATCTGTTTGGAAGGTTCTTCCATGGGTGAGCACGCCTATCCAAGTTTGACCTGTGCGGAATTCGACTACGAACGCATGGGGACGAAAGCTGCAGACAAGTTACTGCAAGCCATTAAAGGTGAGCCTGTAGAGCATGCAACGGATATGGGCTTTAAGCTAAAACGCCGAGCGAGCACTGCGATCAACTAATTTGATTTGGTTAGATACTAAAACGCGATACAAAAAACCTCTCAATGCTGAGAGGTTTTTTTATACGTGAGAACAGTGATTCTCGACTACGGACGCTCACCTGCTGCTAGGCGACGTTCGATATCTGCAACCACTTCTGGGAAGTCAGCAATGGTGTCGATGAGGTAGTGCGGCGAGCTCTTGAGCAATTTTGCACGCGCTTTTTCACGAGCGGCATTAAGCGTTGCTTCGTCCGCAGCTTGGTATTCTTCAAACGTCAGACCTGCTTCGTTACCAGAAAGCAGCAAGCCAACGGTCCACATACCGGCGTTGTGACCTTCATCAATGCCCGGTGCTGCGTCATCCACTTTGATACACGCTTTAACGTCGGTTACATTCAGCTCAATCACGTTTTTCAGTGCCATAAATGGTGCTGGGCGACCACCTTGAGGCAGGTCATCTGTTGCTACTACGTAATCCGGTTTGTAGCCGTAATCCGCCGCCACTGGAATCAATACGTCCATCACTTCACGAGGGTAACCAGAACAAGAACCGATCTTGATGCTTTTGTCTTTCAGACCGTTCACAACTTTAATCGCATTAAGGATGGGGTCTGCGTGGTCAGCCACTTTTGCTTTTTGCAGAGGCATGAATGCTGCGTAGATAGCGTCGATGTCTTCGCTGGTCATTGAGCGACCAAACTTCTTATTCCAACGCTTATCAACAGCAGGAATACGACCCACAGCTTGGATGTGATCCCACTTACCAAGCCCCATTGGTTCACGTGCTTCTTTAAGGTCGATTTCAAAATCAAAACCTTGTTTGAACGCTTCCACAAAGATACTGGTTGGCGCAAAAGAGCCGAAATCGACGATAGTGCCAGCCCAGTCAAAGATCACTGCTTGAATTGGTGAGTTGCTCATGTTCAATCCTTTTTCTTGCTTGCCAGAGCGCTGCCTACACGTTGGAACTGCGCTCAGGATAAATTGGTTTTTGTTGAGGTTAGAAGTAGTTAAAGTCTTTGCATACTTTGGCGATGGCTTCTTCGAATATCGCCAACGCTTCGGTTAGTTGTTCGCGAGTAATGATCAGCGGTGGGCTGAGCTGAATCACGTTACCTTGCGATACCTTGAAGCTCACTCCGTTGTTGAGGCATTGGTACAGCACAGCTTCCGCTTCGTCATACGCGCGTGCTTTGCTTTCGTGGTCAGTGACCAGTTCAATGCCCCATAACATGCCGATGCCACGAACATCGCCAATCACTGGGTACTTGGCTTTCATCTCTAGCAACTTTTCACGCATGAACTGGCTGTCGGCTTTGGCTTTATCTAGCAAACCGTCTTGCTCAATAGCTTCCATGGTTGCCAGTGCCGCTGCACAACCGATAGGGCTTTTCTCATGAGTGTAATGGCCCATGGAGATCTGCTCAGCAGTGTTGTATTTGTCTTTGGTCACCATGGCTGCGATAGGCACTAAGCCACCACCCAAGCCTTTACCGATGCAGAGCATATCTGGCTCGATGTCGTAGGCTTGGTATGTAAACCATTCACCGCTGCGACCCATGCCGTTAGGGATGTCGTCGATGATCAGCATGACATTGTGTTTGTCACAGATTTCACGGATGCGTTTCCAGTAGGCTTTACTCGGCACTTGAACATCCGTGTTGCGAACCGCTTCTGCGATAAATGCGCCCACGCCGCCTTCTTTCTCAATCACGTATTCGAGGTAATCGGCGTAATGCACGTCGCTGCCGTCCTCTACTGGGAAAGCGCCTCGGTAAGACACGGCTGGTGGAATGCGTTCAACACCTGCCATTAATGGTCCCATGCCTTGGCGGAAACACGCTTCGCCACCTACTGAGATGGCATCCAACGATGCGCCGTGGAAGGAATCCCACAGAGACACCACCTTGTAGTTGCCCGTGATGTGGCGCGCTAGTTTAAGTGCCATGCCAACCGCAGATGTGCCACCCGGAGCAAACAGCACGCGATTCAATTCGCCGCCACAGATTTGGGTGAGTTTTTCGGCACATTCAATCGCGGTCTCGTTGGTAAAACGACGCGGTGAAAACGGCAGTTTGGCAATTTGCTCTTGCACACGTTTAATCACATGCGGATGACCATAGCCCAACTGGTGGACGTTATTACCATGGAAATCCATGTACTTTTTGCCGGTAGCATCTTGGATATAGATGCCTTCTGCCGCTTCCAATGTATCTAAGCAAGGCGTTGACATGGCTTGATGAAGAAAGACCTCCGAATCACGCTTCAGTAATGCTTGCGTGCGCTCGTCGTCCATCGATGCGTTCCAAGCTTGGCGCGCTGGTGTCGTGTTGACATCGCCTTCGCTGCGGAAATGGGTCGGTTTGATATTCTGAGTCATAACGCTCTCTCAATCAGAAGGCTGCTTTACGCAACTTGCCAGTACATTGCTTTTTCAATTGCACCGATTAAGCGCTCGATATCAGCTGGGTAAACTTCGCCAATGTTGCCGATACGGAAGCAATCTGCGTTCGATACCTTACCCGGATAAATCACAAAACCTTGCTCTTTTAAACGTGTGTAGAACGTTTTGAACTGGTAATCACTGTGCGTCGGAGAGTAGAAAGAAGTGATGATTGGCGAGTGAAGATCGTCACTCAGTAGCGGTTCAAACCCCAAAGAACGCATACCTGCAACCAGTGTTTTCTGGTTAGTTTGGTAACGGTGATGACGAGCCTCAATACCGCCTTCTTGTTCCAGCTCTAACAATGCTTGATAGAAAGCGCGAACCGTGTGCGTTGGAGACGTGAAACGCCATTTGCCGTGATTCACTTCCATGCAGTGCCACTGGTCGTAAAGGTCAAGGCTCAAAGAACGTGCCTGACCTTGGCACTTTTCTAGCTCAGTTTGTTTTGCAATCACAAAGCCAAAACCCGGCACGCCTTGAATACATTTGTTTGCAGAGCTGATCATAAAATCGATGCCTAATTCTGCAATATCGATAGGAATGCCACCAAAGCTCGACATGGCATCGAGAATCACCACTTTACCGTGTGCTTTTGCCGCAGAAGCAAACGCCTCAATTGGGTTCAGCATGCCAGTGGTTGTCTCACAGTGAACAATTGCCACGTGTGTGATCGCAGGATCCGATGCCAATGCAGTTTCCACCTCGTTCAAGTGTGGCTGTGATGTTTCGCCTGGGGAAACTACATGGCATGGAATATTTAGGTATTCAGCGATCTGAGCGATACGCGCACCGTAAGCACCGTTGTCGACAACCAACAATTTTCCATCTTTGCCAATGGCACTGCCAATCGTTGCTTCTACTGATGCGGTGCCGCTACCTTGCATTAGTACGCTGGTGTAGCTGTCTTGCTCCGTCGCCAGTTTTACAAGCTTAGTGCGGATCACTTCTACAATGTCTTTGTTGTATTCATCATCCCAAGTACACCAGTCTTTTAGCATGGCTTCACGTACTGTTTCAGAAGTAGATAGAGGACCTGGAGTCAGTAGTAGGTATTCGTTTTTCATCTCGATTTCCATTAGAATAGGCTAATTGGTCTACACCAAATTTCGAGTTAACTCTAGCGAGGAAGAAAAGGGCAGTAAATAGGCGAATGTCCAATTTCATAAAACTTTAATATCCAGAAAATTGCGGATCAATTGAACGATTATTCATCGCAAATTTTCGTAAAACTGCCATTTAATGGTCATGATTTCGTCACAAAGGCTCAGTAGGGTGTATATCGTCAACTGGTACAGACCAAATTAAAACTTGGCCAAATTAACTGGAGAAAATGATGAAAAACCGTTTGATGAAAGGATCGCTGGCTGCACTTGTCTCTCTGCTAGCTACGAATGCAATGGCAGCACAGGAAGTCACGGTTTACACCGCTTTCGAAACTGACATTCTTGCTAAATACAAGTCTGCGTTTGAGAAAGATAACCCAGATATCAAGATTAAGTGGGTTCGCGATTCCACCGGTATCATGACGGCGAAATTGCTGGCCGAAAAGAACAACCCTCAAGCGGAAGTGGTTTGGGGTCTTGCTGGATCGTCAATGGCACTGCTTAAAGATGAAGGTCTTCTTAAGCCTTACACACCAAAAGGTTTGGAAGAGCTGCACGCGAACCTAAACGACCCTCAATCAAACCAAGCTTGGTTTGGTAACGATGCGTTCTTTAACGCAGTTTGTTTCAACGAAGCGGTAGCGAAACAACTTAACCTACCGAAACCAACTTCTTGGGAAGACCTAACAAAGCCGGTTTACAAAGGTCACATTGCAATGCCGAACCCTGCGTCTTCGGGCACTGGCTACATGCAAGTTTCTGCGTGGCTACAAAACATGGGTGAAGATCAGGCATGGAACTACATGCGTGACTTAGACAAGAACATTGCACACTACACGCACTCGGGTTCTAAGCCATGTGTTCAAGCGGGTATGGGTGAAGTGGCTATCGGTATCTCGATGGCAAGCCGCGGCGCGAAGTTGAAAACACAAGGCGCGCCACTAGCGGTGATCACACCAAAAGGCATCGGTTGGGAATCAGAAGCCGTTGGTCTAGTAAAAGAGTCGGATGCAGCGAAACGTGTTGTCGACTGGTCAATCTCTAAAGCGGCAAACGAGCTTTACGTAGAAATGTACCCAGTGGTTGCACATAAAGAAGTGAAAGCTACTGTGTCTAACTTCCCTAATGTTCAAGAGAACATGGCGAAGATGGACTTTGCGCAAATGGGCAGCAAGCGTGCAGAGATTCTAACGGCATGGTCTGAGAAATTTGACGCGAAATCAGAGCCAAAATCTTAATTGAATTTGCTTTGAGTTGAATACTGAAATCCACCTCGGTTGAGGTGGATTTTTTGTTTTCTATGTTATTTCAGAGTTTGCTGCAAGTAGATTCCTAGTCTCACCTAGGTTCGCTGGAATGACGGACTTAAGAAAGTCGGGAATCTCTAATTACCACTCTCATCTCCCTTCATCTATTTGTCATCTTCTGGCTATAAATTTGTCATTGGAACGTAACACTCCAAAACTAAAGTTGGTATATACCATCTGGAGCGTGTGTTATGTCAACTAACCAACATTACCTAAATATCGAAAATGTAGTGAAGCAATTCGGACAGTTCACTGCATTAAAGAAAATCTCGCTAGCGATTGAAAAGGGCGAGTTTGTTTGTTTTCTTGGTCCTTCTGGCTGCGGTAAAACCACTCTATTACGTGCCATTGCAGGCCTAGACTTGCCAACGTCTGGTGCAATTTTTCAAAACGGTCAAGAGACCACATTCCTACCACCAGAGAAGCGCGATTTCGGCATCGTATTCCAATCTTATGCGCTGTTTCCGAACCTAACTGTGCAAGAGAACATTGCGGTGGGTTTGAAAAACCAAGGTATGTCGACCAAAGAAGCGTTAGAGAAGGTGGATTACTGGCTAGAAACCATTGGTCTTCCAACCTCTGGCGAGAAATTTCCTAATCAACTTTCTGGCGGTCAACAACAGCGTGTTGCTTTGGCTCGTGCATTGGCGTTGTCTCCGGGTTTATTGTTATTGGATGAGCCGCTGTCAGCGCTGGATGCAAAAGTACGTGTTCACTTACGTGATGAGATTTGCAAGCTGCAACGTAAGCTGGGCATCACCACCATCATGGTTACGCACGATCAGGATGAAGCGTTGTCGATGGCGGATCGTATCGTGGTAATGAACCATGGCGTGATTGAGCAAGTTGGCACACCTCAAGAAATCTACCAACAACCAGCAACGCGCTTTGTCGCTGAGTTTGTCGGCAGCATGAACTTTATTGAAACCTCAGCCGCAACGGACTCCCAAGTACGCATTGCAGAAACCCTAATGCCAGCGCCAAGCTTGACTAATCGTAAGATCCAACGCGGTGACCGCTTCGACCTTGCGGTGCGTCCTGAAAGTATCAAGTTCGTTGAAAACTACACCAATTCTTTACCTGTGAGAGTTACGGCTACCGAGTTTTTGGGGGCGTTTTTCCGCATTGATTGCGTATTGCAAAACGACAGCGCAACGAAAACCATCGTCGTGGATGTGCCTGTGGAAACGGTTCAAAAACTCAATATCAAGGCGGGCGATGTACGTTACATCCAGTTTGCTGAAGAAGGGCTGCATGGTTACGCCGTGCCCTCGGTTGATAAAGCGCTAGCGGCGTAGGTGTAAACATGGATGCGAAGACAATGACGATGAATAGCCTGACCACACAAGACAAAGCAAAATCCCTACTCGGACGTGTTAGCCGCGACAACCTTGTGTTGTTTGGTTTGCTCGCTGGCTTGTCGACCATGATGGTGTTGTTCATCTTAATGCCGCTTTGGGCTATGTTGACCAAGAGTGTGCAAAATGCCAATGGCGAATTTGTCGGATTGGCAAACTTTGCGACGTACTTTTCCTCTTCAAGCTTGTGGGTGTCGGTGGGCAACACCTTCACTTTGGGCGTGATAGTGACCTCGTTAGTCGGTGTGCTTGCATTTGGCTATGCCTACGCGCTGACTCGTTCATGCATGCCGTTTAAAGGTTTGTTCCAAATCCTAGGTACTGCGCCAATTCTTGCGCCTTCGCTGTTACCAGCGATCAGTTTGATCTTCCTTTTCGGTAATCAAGGCATTGCCAAAGAGATGTTGTTAGGAAACTCGATTTACGGCGTGATTGGTATCTCGATGGGTTTGATTTTCTGGACCTTCCCTCATGCATTGATGATTTTGACTACTTCGCTGCGCACTTCAGATGCCCGTTTGTATGAAGCTGCCCGCGCACTTAAAACATCGCCCATCAAAACCTTCTTTATGGTGACGCTACCTGCGGCGAAATACGGTTTGATCAGTACGCTTATCGTCGTCTTTACACTGGTTATCACGGACTTTGGTGTGCCGAAAGTGATTGGTGGCAGCTACAACGTTCTGGCGACTGACATCTTCAAGCAAGTCGTGGGGCAACAAAACTTTGCCATGGGGGCGGTGACCAGCATTATGCTTTTATTCCCTGCGGTAATGGCATTTGGAGCAGACCGCTGGGTACAGAAAAAGCAAAAGAGCTTATTTGACACTCGCTCGGTGCCTTATCAGCCAGAACCTAACAAAGCGCGCGACAGCATTTGTTTGGTTTACTGCAGCATCATTTCTATTGCAGTGTTGGCAGTACTTGGCATGGCGGTGTATGGCTCGTTAGTTACGTTCTGGCCTTGGAACAAAGCGCTGACACTAAACAACTACAACTTTGCTGAAATGAGCACTTACGGTTGGAGCCCATTCTTCAACTCGCTAACGCTGGCAGGTTGGACGGCAGTTATTGGTACAGCCATTATCTTTGTCGGTGCTTACTGCATTGAGAAAGGACGTGCGTTTGGTCCAATTCGTCAAGTGATGCAAATGCTTAGCGTGGTGCCAATGGCGGTTCCTGGTATGGTGCTTGGCTTGGGTTACATCTTTTACTTCAACGATGCGAACAATCCTCTGAACGTGCTTTATGGCACCATGGCATTCTTGGTGATTAACACGGTAGTGCATTACTACACAGTGGGTCACATGACCGCCCTGACAGCGCTAAAGCAGTTGCCATCAGAGATTGAAGCCACGGCGGCATCGGTGAAGCTTCCTCAGTACAAGTTGTTCTTTAAAGTGACATTACCTGTGTGTTTACCTGCGATTTTGGACATTGCGACTTACTTGTTTGTTAATGCATTGACCACCACTTCTGCGGTAGTATTCCTTTACTCAACCGATACGATTCCGGCTTCGGTCTCGATTCTGAATATGGACGATGCAGGTCAAACTGGCGCTGCTGCGGCAATGGCTGTGATGATCATGATGGCTGCCGCAATTGCGAAGATTGTTCAGATGACTTTGGGTAAATTGTTAGAAAATCGCACACAAGCTTGGCGCAAAAGATAAGGACACTTCGTGCAATACGTAAAAATTAAAGATTCGATTGTTGAACAGATTGAAGCGGGCATGCTATCGCCGCGTCAAAAACTGCCAGCAGAGCGTAAGTTGGCGGAGTCGTTCGATACTACACGCGTCACTCTGCGTGAAGCTTTATCACTGCTGGAAGCGGAAGGTCGAATCTATCGCGAAGATCGCCGAGGTTGGTTTATCTCACCTGAGCCATTGCGTTACGACCCAACCCAAACGCTGAACTTCCCGAACATGGCGAAAGCGCAAAATCGTGTGCCAAAAACGGAGTTGGTCGCAGCAAAAGGGACGTTGGCAAACAAACAAGCGGCGCGTTTGCTGGACTTGCAGCCTTTCTCGGATGTGTATCGAGTCGACCGTGTACGATACCTTGAAGACAGACCTGTGGTGTTCGTAACAAACTACATTCGTCCAGAGCTGTTTCCGAACCTGCTGGATTACGATTTATCAAATTCACTGACGGACATTTACCGCGAGCATTATGGCGTGACGTATCAAAAGATTCGCTACCGCATTTCAACCAGCACTTTGTTGGGTGAAATGGCTCAGGCACTGCGTGCGACAGCCGGTACGCCTGCGATGGTAGTGGAGCGCATCAACTACAATCAACACGGTGAGTTAATTGATTGCGATATCGAGTATTGGCGACACGATGCCATCAGCATTGAATCTCTGGCGGAACTCAATCGTTAAGTGGATTTTCTCATTATGTAAGGCTCCATCTCGGGGCCTTTATTTTATTCAGACAGGAACATTGAAATGGATTTGTTGGCGATTGGTCTCGTCGTTTTTTCTGCTGTTCTCCATGCGGGGTGGAATATCCTTGGTAAAAGCAACTCAGGTTCTGGACTCGCGTTTACCATGGCCGCCAGCTTCTCTGCCTGTGCCATTCTTACCCCTTATTTGATTTGGTATTTGGCGACCATTGGCTGGACATCATTACCGAGCGAGTTTTGGGGATTGCTGTTCATTAGCGGCATTTCACAAATGGTTTATTTGGTCGGTTTGATTGTCGCTTATAAGCACGCAGACGTGGGTGTGGTTTATCCGATTGCTCGAGCACTGCCTGTGATGATGGTCGGCGCAATCACTGTGGTATTGGGACATGAATTATCCAGTCAGCAGTGGGTTGGGTTCTTGCTGATTACCCTTGGTTGTATGCTGGTGCCACTGACGAATTTTCGTCAAATGACATTGGGCTCTTATTTGAATGTCGGTGTGTTCTGGGCATTGATTGCCGCAATAGGCACAACGGGTTACTCTGTGGTCGACAAAGAAGCGCTGAGTTTACTCACAGGACAAGTATCAGAGATCTTGAATGATCAGTACAGTGCAATCTTCTATTTGGGCGTGCAGTTTTGGGCAATTGGTATTCCTGCCCTTGTGTGGTGCTTGGTTACGGGCAAGCCAGATGAGATTAAGACAGCCTGGCATATCCGAAAAACAGCCAGCATGGCAGGGGTAATGATGGCATCCACCTACGGCTTGGTGCTGTTTGCGATGACCATGACCGACAACGTGAGTTTGGTCGTAGCACTAAGGCAAATCAGTATTGTGTTTGGATTGTTTATGGGGATTTGGTTTCTGTCTGAGAAATGGTATCTCACCCGAGGGCTTGGCGTTACTTCTATCGTGGCGGGGATCATTCTCGCGCTTGCGTATTGACCTATATTCACGAAAAAAGGCAGCGAATGAGCCTCTCGCTGCCTTTTGTATTAACTTGTAAGCCTTGTTTAAAAACGCAGTTGCGCACCAAACATCACGCCGCTAGAGTCAAAATCGCTGTTTTTTGAGTACACATATTCTGCATTCAAACCAAAGTGTTTATAGCTCCAGCCGATACCGCCAGCCGCTTCACCTCCGACACTTGAGTGTTCGATGTTCTTGCTCTGACCGTTCACTTTATAAGTGTATTCGAGAGTGTAGAGAGTGACACCTGCCTTGCCGTACAGTTCGAAACCTGAACCCAGAGGATAGCTAGCATAGCCACTCAAGCGAGGTCCGGAGAAGCTCGTATCGGTGACTTCTGAAATCGGACTCACGAGTATCGAGCCGATACCGTCAAACGCGCCTTTATAACCTGCTTCGATACCAAAGTTATGTGTTGGCATGTAGCGGTAATATATTTCACCTAAGAACATGTCGCCTGATTCTTTGCTTGTCGGAGCATCGTAGTTCACATCGCCATAGCCAATGTTTGTACCTATGATGTGCTCACTGGTTTCTGCATTGGCTGACAAAGAAAAAGCCGACAACACTAAAGCAGTAATGAATGAATAACGCATGAACGCTTCTCCTTAGCTTTTAGCTTGCTCGCCTTTTAATATTTGTTCGAAAGTGATCTTGGTGTTGTCTAGCCATTCATAACGGCGACGATACATCGAACGCTTAGAGCGCGACATGCCTTCGATATCTCGACGGGGTGCATTTACATCAATTGAGTAAAAATGACGATTGTATTCGGTGCCGCCTAATTCTTGCCAGAGTGCATCGTAATCTGTTTTGATTCGCCCTTTGCTGTAGCGCTTAGCTGCGTAAGTATGGGACTGCGTTTTCACTGCTAGAATCGTGTTCACTTCCCAAATTTGTGCGAGCAAAGTGAGCAAGCTCACCATCAAGCTTTTTGGTCTCTGTCCGTAAAGCTTACGAGTTAGCTTTTTAATTTTCGCGTTGTTTTCTTCACTGCTTCGCGGTCCTTGTAAGCCGCCAATC
This sequence comes from Vibrio sp. 1078-1, assembly GCF_033340475.1. Classification (NCBI taxonomy): domain Bacteria; kingdom Pseudomonadati; phylum Pseudomonadota; class Gammaproteobacteria; order Vibrionales; family Vibrionaceae; genus Vibrio; species Vibrio sp. 1078-1. The sequence continues at coordinate 506,585 of NZ_JAWOWM010000003.1, read as the reverse complement.
ATAATGCTGCGTCCAGATTCGATGTGACCGAGCGTAAAAGAGAGTGTGTAGAAGTTGCCATCTTCAGCGCTGTGCAGCACTAGGCTCATATCGCCTTCTTTTTGATAACGTGCTTCGTATACTAATCTCACCGAGTACAGGATTTCGTCAATTTCAAAAGAGGCTAATGTTAGGCCTTTCGAGTCTGTGTAGATTTCTTCGATTGTTTGTTTAGAAAACAGTTCTGAAATCGTTTTATAGTGATCAACCACCAAGTTAGAACGATCGAACGCTGAGTTGTTTTTGATGATATACGGACGAAACGGCTTCTCTAAAAATCGATGCGTACGTGTACAAAGCAACTCTAACAATGACGATTCAATATTGTCTGAAAGGTGCTTAAACGCACGTTTGTAATAAAGCGCACGTAAGATGAACTTAGCTCTGTAGGTCCAAATTGGCTTGTAGACATCAGCATAATCATCTGAGTAAATCGATTTGCTATGGTAAAAAATGGATTTGTTCGCGGTCATTTTCACTCCAGATTAACTTGTGCTCAATAGCGACAATTAAGAACCGACGGACGAGCAGCGAAGAACCCGAAAAGGAGGAATGCAAAGCACGACTGAAAAGAGGTGGTTTTTGCTGTGTCCGACGTTTGTGTAAGGTTTTGAACACTGTTCTTTTGCTGGAATTCTAAGAGAAAATTGACCTTAGGTATTGTATGGTTTGGTAAGGAAGTGTCAGGTTGAAACCCATTGTTCTAAATGAAGAAAATGCGAATGTAGGCTGAATATGACGTTGAGTTGCTAAGTTAATGTGAAATAAGTTGAACGAAAATTGAACATTATTTGAAATTGTTTTGACGTGTTTTAGGTCTTTATACGTACCTTATAAGTATCGAGCCAATTTTGGCCCGATGTAAAGGTAAGTAAGGAGAGGTTTATGAAACGCTTAACAACTTTAGCAAGTACGATTGCTCTGATTGCTGCACCTTCTATGGCTCTTGCTGGTGGTTATCAGTGGACAAACGATACTGAAACTATCCATGGCGACGTAATGGATAGCAAACAAGCGGCTTATGAAATGGGCCGAGACATGATCCAAAGCTACCAAAATAAATCATCTGGACAACTCCGTGATGAGTTTACGAGCCTTACAACGTATGTTGATCGCCAATCGTTTTCTATCACTGACTCAAAAGTCATGGTAAATGAGTTCTTGCAAAGTGACGGGCAAGTTGTTTACCAGCCTATTCTCAATGTTCAATACGAGTACCGCATGCGTGATACCGGTAAATACTAACCAGTAAGACGGACTTGAATTGTTTACCACTAATATTTTTTGCTGTTTGTTTTGGGGAGCCACGAGCTCCCCATTTTGTTTTTGTCGAAAGCGAAAATTTCACACTCTCAGTGCAACATTTTCTATCGCTCAGCGTTAGATTTTCTTGCTCGTTGATTGTCATCATCGTTTGTAAAGTGTTTGCGGAAATGGATGTAACGCACTAACGAGGATACCCGATGACACATCATTCATATTGGTTCAAGCAGGCAATTGAAGCTGAGCAACCAGAAACGCCACAACCGTTACAGCAGAACATTAATACTGACGTTGCGATTGTTGGTGGCGGATACACCGGACTTTGGACCGCGATTATGATTAAGCAGCAATCTCCGGAAAAAAAGGTAGTCGTGATTGAAAAAGGCCTTTGTGGCAGTGGTGCATCGGGCGCAAACGGCGGTTGTATGCTGACTTGGTCTACCAAGTTTCCGACATTGAAACGGTTATTCGGTGAAGAACATGCTGCTTGGTTAGTAAAAGAGTCGGAACAAGCAGTGCTAGAGATTGACGACTTTTGTCAGCAGCACAACATTGATGCGCACTTATCGTTGAAAGGGGTTTATTACACTGCAACCAATCAGGCTCAAACTGGGGGAATGCAGCCAGTTGTGGACGAGTTAAAGCGATTAGAAGTGAACAGTTGGCGTCGTTGCTCGGTGGAGGAACTGCGTGCCAATGCGGGTTCACCTCGACATATAGAAGGCTTTCACTCTCCAGTTGCAGCCAGCGTTCAACCTGCATTATTAGTGAGGGGGTTACGCCGTGTTGCTATTGATCTGGGTGTAGAAGTTTATGAGAACACGCCGATGACGCGTCTAGATTATGGAAAACCTGCCACTGTCTGTACACCTAAAGGAAATGTTCAAGCGCAGCAGGTGGTATTGGCATTAAATGCATGGATGGTGGAGCAGTTTAAACAGTTCAAAAACAGTATCGTGGTGGTCTCTTCCGACATGGTGATCACCAAGCCCCTTGGTGACGCACTACCTCTATCTGGTTGGCAGGCAGGTTCTAGCGTGTTGGATTCACGTATCTTCGTCCACTATTACCGAGATACGCCAGATGGCCGTTTGATGTTGGGGAAAGGCGGCAATCAGTTTTCTTTCAATAACCAAGTCGACGCAATGTTTAACAAGCCAACACGCTACCAAGGTCTACTGCGCAAGTCGTTCGATAAGTTGTTTCCTCATTTGAGAGGAGAGGAGTTTGCTTATTCATGGACGGGGGGCTCTGATCGTTCTGCTACTGGTTTCCCTTTTTTCGGCGAGCTAGATAAACAGAGCAATATCTTTTACGGATTTGGTTATTCAGGCAATGGTGTAGCGCAGACTCGAATGGGCGGAAAGATCTTATCTTCATTGATATTGGGAATCGATAACGAGTGGACGAACAGTGGTTTAGCCAAAGGACCGTTGGGGTATTTCCCACCAGAACCGCTTCGCTGGACCGGGGCTATGATAGTGCGCAACGCGGTACGTCGAAAAGAGGAAGCAGAAGATAACGAGAAAACGCCGTTTATCTGGGATAAGTGGCTAGCAAAACTCGCGGGACCAGCAGGCAAAGCGGATAAGCTTGACTAAACTGAAGACTTTAGCCACAAACGAGACAGTTTGCAGTGAAAGTCATTGGGGCGCGATGAAGCCTTGTGTTAGCCTCTGTCTTTCAAGCTCAGATTTAAAAGGTGAGTCATAAAATGAAAGTATTCAGCAACTTCGATAGCGGCAGCATTCACGTAGTGAAAGCGGACGACAAAAACGACATCCAACTCAAAATTCCTAACGACAATATGTCGGAATTCTACCAGTGGTTCCACTTCCGTCTTGAGACAGAAGCCGAGCAATCACACACCATCAAATTGCTTGATTTGGCTAAATCGGCTTATCCAGAAGGATGGCAAGGTTACGATGTGGTTGCGTCTTACGATCGTGAAGAATGGTTCCGAGTACCGGCAGAGTTCGATGGCGACACGCTGACTTTCACTGTAATCCCTGAGCGCAGCTCAATTTACTTCGCGTACTTTGCGCCATACACGTACGATCGTCATTTAGACTTGTTACACATGGCACAAAGCGCGCACCACTGCCAACTAGAGACGCTTGGTCATACGCTAGATGGCAATGACATGAGCTTGCTTACTTTTGGTGAGCCAGAAGAAGGCAAAAAGAAAATCTGGATGATTGCACGTCAGCACCCAGGTGAGACCATGGCGGAATGGTTCATGGAAGGTATGATCCAACGTCTGTTAGATGAAAACGACACGGTTGCGCGTGCATTGCTTGAAAAAGCGGTGCTTTACGTCGTACCAAATATGAACCCAGACGGTGGTATTCGCGGTCACTTGCGTACCAACGCAGTAGGTGTAAACCTAAATCGTGAATGGCAAACGCCATCAATGGAAAAGAGCCCAGAAGTCTACCTTGTGCGTCAGCGCATGCTGGAAACGGGTGTTGACATGTTTTTAGATATTCATGGCGATGAAGCGATTCCGTATAACTTCGTCGCTGGCTCAGAAGGTATTCCTTCTTACGATGAAAATCTTGCCGCTTTAGAGACATCATTTAAGCAAGCGTTACTGACTATTACGCCAGAGTTCCAAGATGAGATTGGTTACGATAAAGATGAGCCTGGTAAAGCGAATTTGACGGTGGGTTCAAATTGGGTTGCAGAGCAGTTCAAATGCTTGTCTTACACAATCGAAATGCCATTTAAAGATAACAACAATCACCCAGATCCACTTTACGGTTGGTCTCCTGAGCGTAGTGTCTTGTTTGGGCAAGATGTATTAGCTGCAACGTTAACCGTAGCGGATAAAATTTAGCGCGACGAGTTAACGCTTTTTCATTATTTCGAAAACAGCTCATTTAAATGAGCTGTTTTTTGTGCTCTCCAGATCCACGCTCCCCTGTAAAAATTTGTTGCCATTCACAAGCTTAAATGATGATTCTTAAATTTGAGAAAGTGGCTTTTTATGGTGATTTGCGTCACAGAAAGTTGGCTTCTTTGTGATATTCTCCGCAACGAATTGACTATGGCTAAACCAACGCAACGAACTTTGTTTTTCGGTTGGGTATGCGGATGAAGCTCATGAATAGATGGTCTTGAGGTTACCTTTTTCCGTTTTACGTCATTGGCGTTTGAATATCATTTTTGATTCTTTCCTACGCTATTTAGCTATTTCTATTCGAAGAAAAGAGAAAGTTACGGCTTCATATTTTACGGCAGTATGCTGCCGCGATGTGTTGCTTTGTGTACAAGAAAAAGGAAAAGAATAATGAAAAAAATCGCTATAGCAGTGGCTACTGTACTTGCTGGTGGTGTGATCTCAAACGTTGCACTTGCTGACACTTACATGGGCGGTAAAGTAGGTTACAACTCTCTAAACGATGCGTGTTACCTAAACGAACCTTGTGACGACGACAGTTTTGCAGCATCTATGCACTTAGGCTACAGCTTCAACAAGTACGTTGCAGCAGAGTATGGTGTTGATTACCTTGGTGACTTCACTGCAAACTTCAAAAAGCCTGGCCTAAACACCGTTGATGGTGATCTTTGGGCGTTGACGCTTGCTCCTAAATTTAACCTACCGCTAACGGATTCTTGGAATCTATTCGCGAAAGTTGGTGCTGCATACATGATGGCTGGTGACGAGAAAGATTTCGTACCAACTGGCTCTCTGGGTGCTGAATACCAAATCAACTACAACTGGAGCCTACGTGCTGAATACCAACGCTACCAAGATATGTCTGATGATGTAATTGAAGACATGGATTCAGATTTCTTCGGTATCGGTTTCAACTACAAGTTTGGTTCTGAGCCTGTCGTTCAAGAAAAAGCCGTTGAAGAGGTGGTAGAAGCACGTCCTGCAACACGCATTGTAGATCACGTTTACCCTGCTCAAACAACAGCGACAGTACAATTCGACTTAGAAAGTGCAGAAGTGAAAGACGCGTCGAACCTTTCTGGTACCGTTGATTTGATGAATACTTACCCACAAGCTCAAGTTGAGATCACGGGTTACAGCGATACGACAGGTTCTGCTGCTTACAACAAGCAACTCACAGAAAAACGTGCGAAAGCCGTTGCTGACGAGTTCCAAGCAAAAGGTATTGCGGCTGAGCGTATGACAGTGAAAGGCATGGGTGAAGCTAACCCAGTGGCAAGCAACGAGACACGTCAAGGTCGTCAAATGAACCGTCGTGTTGAAGTGGTTGTTCCTGCGTTTGAATACCAAACAACTGAAAAAGCAGAATAATTCCTGCTTAAGATAAAGTTCCAAAAGCCAGCGTGTATCACGCTGGCTTTTTTGATCCCGCTTAACTAACTCAGTAGTTGTGTAGAAACATAGTTATATCGGGACGCTTTGACATGTGCTCAACATACGTAAACTCAGCACCTTCATCAATTTGTCATCACCAGTTCATAGCATGACAGCCAAGTGTTTGGGAGAATGATATGCAAAGTTTACCGCCGCTCAATTTGCTCCGAGCTTTTGAAGCCACGGCGCGACTACAGAGTTTTACAAAAGCCGCAGAGGAGCTAAATGTGACTCGTGCGGCCGTCAGCCAACAGGTGAAATCGCTAGAGTCACAGCTCAATGCGACGTTATTCGAGCGCAAGGGCACTCACCTTACGCTGACCTGCTCCGCACAAGAATACTGGCCTGTGGTTAATCATGTGCTTCAAACATTATCGACCACGACGCAGCATTTATTTACTCGTCCCAAGAATACGCAAGTTAACTTACATGTCGCTCACAGCTTTTGCTCTCAGTGGTTAATGCCAAGATTGGCTGATTTTCAGCGACAATTCCCAGACATTTCCTTTAAAATCTCGACCACTGCTAATACAGTTCCAAACGCCAGTGCAATTGCGGATATCGAAATTATTAACGGAGATGGAGATTGGCAAGAGCAAGAAGCCATACGATTAACCCAAGAAAACTGGATCGTTGTCGCAAGCCCGGGCTTTATGCATTTAAACCCGATAAATGACCTCTCGCAGTTAGCTAAAGTGCCTAAAATCTGTACTAGCGGTTATCATGAATCTTGGCAAGATTGGCTTGCGCACCAAGGTTATCAAGGGAAGGTGAGCAAAGTCGTCGCCGAGTTTGAGCATTCATTGCTTGCTATTCATGCTGCGATGAATCAACTTGGCGTGTTGTTGGTAAGAGACTTTCTTGTTGAGGATGAGCTGCAACAGGGCGTATTAGTCCAGGTTGGAACTTGGCATATGCCAAGTTCTGGTGCACATTATATGATGGTTCGAGCATCCGAAAAATCACACGTAAACACCTTTGCTCAATGGTTAATACAGAGTCTTTAATGTTCGTTCAGCGAGTGAGTAGAGCGCATGTGTGGTTTGGCTATTATTAGCAGTAGCAAGTCATCAGTCTAGGACTGAGCGACATGCTTAATGACATCTAATAACCACTGATTTACCGGAGCTTGCTGTTGAGAGCGACGACAGCTCATCACGTAGCGAACATCAAGCTCTAGCCCAGCAGGAAGCGCGATACTTCGGCAACCCTTAGGAACATGTCCACTCATCGTTATGCCAAAATGATTCGTTTGCAAAAGCACTTTTTGAATCATCGCTGGGTGCTCAATTTCCACTTTAGGTGTGGTTCTAAAACCCATATGTTTGAGCCTTTCCAACACAGGGTATCGGTAGTCGTTCCATCCCGGCGTTTTAAAAAGTATAAAAGGGTATTCTTCTAGCTCTTGGGAGTTTTGAGCGGGATGATCTTGTCGAACAAAAAATACCGCTTTTCCTCGCCCCAGTTCGGTCTGAACAATTGACTGTGGCAGATCTTCATCAAAGTAATGAATCGCAATGGCGTTTTCACCGTCAATTAATCGTTTTTTTGCTTCGCTACCCCAGCGCAAACATGAGAATTTTGCTTCTGGAGCGTGCTTTAGTAACTCCAAGTAAAACTTGTCACCGAAGTACTCCCAAAACAATGTGTTGGCATAAATAGTGATTGAGCCGTCAAAATGAGCTGGTGAAAAATGCTGTGGTTTGATGGAATCAATACTGTTGATTATTTGCTCAAAATGCGCAATGTTCGCTTCCACAAAAGCTGTTGGTTCAAAGCCATTTTTGGTCTGAACGAATAGCGGATCATTGAGCTGAGTTTTCATCTTTGTCAGATTTTTGCTGATTGCTCCTGACGTTTTACCGAGTGATTCTGCGACTAACCGGACGTTACGTAACTCATACATCCGTTTTAATACCAAAATATTTTGAATATCCAGATTAACGCTCATACATTGTCTCGCTTGGCTTTTGTCGACAAATCATATCGCTGAATTTCTTAAGAAAAGACAACGCTTGGTCAATTTAAGTTGCTGCCTTATCCCTGATTTATTGAAGGTAACGATAAGTTATTCTTGGTTACATCAGTTTATTAGCATGGATTTCCATTTGGTAAATAATGGCTTTCCTCGTATGAGCGCGTTTCTGTTGTTACAGTTTTTCCACCGAAAGAAAGTAAGAACGATAATAGAGGTGATGTATGAAAAAACTAATCGCACTTGTTTTGATGGTTTGCTCAACAAACGTAGCATTTGCTGGCGATGGGTCATACACGGGCACGATTGATATGACGATGGCAACGAAAAATCAGGTTGACGTAGAGCGTGCAGATTCTCAATTGACGCTGAAGGGTCGCAATGAAATGGCCTATGGCGGTGTAACAATCCATTCGGATGCTGCAACTCAAAAAATTGAACTTCGTGGTCGACGTGATTAATCGAATAGTTTCTTGTTAAGAAAATGCCGCGAAGAACGCGGCATTTCTATATGTAATATCATCAGATCATAATTACCAGATAAGCGTATGGTGAGAAGCTAAGCGCAATGACCACTTGCCATTATTCGCATGGCGGTGCCATATGAATGACAGCTAAGCCCCCCAAAGAGGTTTCACGGTATTTTTTATTCATATCTTTACCAGTCTGATACATGGTTTCGATAACTTTATCTAACGAAATTAAGCATTTACTTGTGCGCTTTAATGCCATACGCGATGCATTAATCGCTTTCATTGCTCCCATGGCATTTCTTTCAATACAAGGTACTTGAACCAAGCCGCCAATCGGGTCACAAGTCATACCCAATGAATGCTCCATCGCAATTTCCGCAGCAATACAAATCTGCTCGTTACTGCCCCCTCTTAGCGCTGTTAAGCCAGCGGCAGCCATGGATGAAGAAACCCCAACTTCTCCCTGACACCCCACTTCTGCACCAGAAATTGACGCGTTAGTTTTATATAAGATGCCGATAGCGCCGGCGACTGCGAGAAAGTCTTTTAGCTGTTTAACATCGAGCTCTTTGATGAAGCGATGGTAGTACATCAATACCGCCGGAATCACTCCTGCTGCACCATTCGTTGGAGAAGTGACGACTTGCCCTCCTGCTGCATTTTCTTCACTAACCGCAAAGGCAAAGAGATTGATCCAATCCATGATCTCCATCGGATCGTTTTCAACTGCAGCGTTGGCTTCGAGCTTTTTCAAAAGGTTTGGTGCTCGACGAGTGACATTTAGACCACCTTCCAAAACCCCTTCCGTATCGAAACCACGTTGCATGCAGAGCGACATCACTTTCCAAATTTGCTCTGCTCTTTGGTTAATTTCTTCGTCTGAGCGAAATGCGAGTTCGTTTTGGAGGATCATGCCTCCCAAGCTGAAACCGTTCGTCTCGGCTTTTTCCAGCATCTCATCTGCGGATGTAAACGGAAATGGTACTGCGACCTCATTTTGTTGCGTGCCGTTCTCTAGTTCGTCGGCGGTGGCGATGAATCCGCCCCCAATGGAGTAATAAATTTCAAACGCTACTTGATCTCCAGCTGCGTCTAATGCCGTAATCGTCATGCCATTTTCATGCAGGGGAAGGTTGTCGCTATGAAAGACGATGTCATGGTCGTAGCTAAACTCAATCTGGTGTGTACCGGCGAGCATGAGCGTATTATTGTCTATGGTATTTTGTAGCGCACTTTTGGCACTGCTCATTTTGATGGTATCAGGTTTATTTCCCATCAAACCAAGGACCGTGGCTCGGTCTGTATGGTGCCCTCTACCTGTCAGTGACAATGAGCCATAAAGGTCCACTTGCACCCGATGCACTTTCGCCATAGAGTCGCTAACTAGCTGAGTGAAATGGAATCCGGCAAGCATAGGACCATTAGTGTGGGAGCTGGATGGCCCGACACCAATTTTAAATATATCGAAAATCGACAGCATAATTGACTTCCTTTAGCAGTGAACCTTTATAAAGGTCTCTAGAACAGTGTTGTTAACTAGATGTTAAAGCTTGTGGGTCGGGAGTGAAAGAAGATTTTTGTAACACTGCCAACTAAGCGCGAGATTTTAAAATGAAGTTAGACAACATCGTCATCGTTTTAGGTAAACGCCTCGTCAATAACAGGTTGACCTCTGAGGGCATAACAAGAGTCGAAGCTTTGTCTTGTAGGACTGCATCACTACCGACAGAGCGAACGGCGATTATTTTTTGTGGCGGAGTAACGCAAGGACAAAGTGTTTCTGAAGCAGAGGCGATGTACGCGTATTTTAGAACCCTAAACGCAGACTCTGTGAATCCGTTCCCTGAACGTCATATACTCTTAGAAACGGAGTCGTTGAACACGTTTCAAAACATGCGTTATGTTTCCCAAGTTTTGTGCAAAAGTGGGTTGTTCGAGTTATGGTCGGGGCATCCGGTTGAGGTTATCTTGCTGTCTAATGACTACCACCTCGAACGAATCATTGATATCCAGAATTTGATGGATGAGCAAGGCTTATTACGAGTACTTAAATCCGATTGCGAATCCATGGGGGTGACCCTCAATATTCCACTGGATATCAGCAAACATATTAGCGTGCCATACCCACATAAAGGGCTTATGGCGGAGACATTCTTGCTACTCGATGAACTCACAACCTACCGAGTTTATTTAGAAGGGATCAAGCATGGCGCATTTTTCCGAGATTTATCAATTGTCCGAAAAAAGCCACTGATGATCGCAAGAGATGCTATTCACAAATTGCTCTCTTTACCGCTCGATAAAGAGGCTTTGCAACATATTGAAGAAATGAAAAAGGCCGTCGAAATGACGGCCTTGGATGAATCTGTAGGTGCTGCGGAAAAGGCATTAAGTATCTTCCATCCGATACTGACGGCATTGAACCGTCGCTTTGACCCAGAGTCTATTCATTAAGCTCGCGTTTTGTGCGGACGGCGCTTAATGCGATCAAACAGTAGCAAAGCAGTTCTATACCTTCTTCTGAGATATTTTTAACATCACGGATGTAATTTTCGTCCATCACTTGTTGCCAAAAACTACCCATACCATACAAACGAGAGAAGACTAATAATAGCATTACAGCACCAACTAATAGCTTCATATGTGGCACCGTTAAAATGGTCGCCATTTCGTTCATGGTACCTTTACCACCTTGGTAAGCTTTGGCGCAAGCCAGTGCGGTGACAGCAAGTGCTGGGAAAACCCAAGAGCCATGATGAATCATGTCTGTCCAATAGTCCGTTTCGCGAATAATCAGTACTGCAAAAAATCCTGCAATCAAAATAGCCGCATGCTTTAGCTGAGGCTGTTGTTTCGATAAGCTGAAAAACGACCATGATGCAATAGCAAGCATCACAAGCTGGAGCGTTTCTGTAACGGAAAGCTCGCCAAGGCTTGATCCCAACACGACATAATCAAGACGAAGACTAAGGTTAACGAGAATACTTATAGCGACAATCATCAAGGCGTTTAAACTCGATTTATAAATAATGCGCTTTGATTTTTCAGTAACAACGTTGCTTGGGGCTGACTCGGCTTCTTTTACTATTTGTGTTTTCATCTTGCTCACCTGTCCCAGAAAATGTGGAAGAAATGTGAATTAGTGTGATCTGTGTTTGGAATTTTATTGTCCAAGTGGAAAGTTATGTCAGGGGAATGTCAAGAATAGAACACTGTTCGATATAGGGTCGATGTGCGGTAAAGTCAGAGATATGTAAAAACAACGTAAGAACACTTTGATAAATCAAATAAAAAAGGAGCCCAAAGGCTCCTAAGTGATAGAGGGAAGGTGACGTATCGACAAAAATAATTAGTAGTTGTCACCCTCATTTTCTTTGTGATTCTCGCGATAGTATTCCCATTGCTCGACGCGTTCATTGTCCGACAGCACACAGTAAGTGACACGTTCGCCGTTTTCCGACACGGTATCCAGCTCACCACCTTGCTGAACACAGTATACGGCTGCGGGATTTGCAACGGAGGTATACTCAGTTGATCGGGTCGCTCCCTCGTAAGTTGAACAACCAGCCAGTACCAATGTTGCAGCCATAGCCATCATTAAATTTGTCTTTTTCATTCTTTATCTCCGCATGGGGTGGGCGAGTATTGTATTGATTATAGGCAACTTTAAGAGATTATTGTCTTATCGATGTTAAAAGTAAGAGGGACGTATAAGAATTTAGATATTCTCATTTATTGCTGATTAGCACGTCACACTTCTGTTCTTGGCGTATTGTTGTGAAGGTCATATCAATCACTTCCTGACAAGCGCTCGAACGTACCTGGCCTACAACAATGATTTAAAGTGTGAAATTCGGTAATATGCGCACAAAACATTGACCGTGGTATTTTCGATGAGACATTTAAAATCGACCGTTCATCCAGACATAGAGCATTTGGATGACAAAATTGTTTTTCAGCGCAATGCAGCGCGAGCCATTGTACTTGATGGTGAAGATGTGCTGTTGCTCTATACAGAACGTTACCATGACTACACGCTACCAGGCGGTGGTATTGATGATGGTGAAGATGTCATTGCTGGATTAGTCCGTGAATTAGAGGAAGAAACGGGCGCCCAAAATATACATGGTATTAAGCCTTTCGGAATCTTTGAGGAGTTTCGTCCGTGGTACAAGGATGACGCTGACGTGATGCACATGGTGTCGTATTGTTATACATGTAAAATCGAACGTGAGCTAGGCGAAACGGCGTATGAAGATTACGAAGTTAAAAATGGAATGCGCCCGTTATGGATGAACATTCACGAAGCAATTGCACACAATGAAAAAACGATGGCAGAAAGCCCGAAAAAAGGCATGAGCATTGAGCGCGAAACGTTTTTGCTTCAGTTGATTTCTAAAGAATTACTATAAGCAGCTAGCTTGCATTATTACGACTTAGCTTCTGTTGGCTCTATTGTGGGCAAAGATTTTAGAGCAATAAAAAAGTCCGGACTCCCCCCCGGAACCCGGACTTATTCCAGACGCGCAAGCGAAGCGCCATCTTGATATGTTAGATTTGTTTCGAACTATGAAAACAATAGCTGTTTTACATTTAGTGTGTAAATAATTATTAGGTCTGACCATTGGTTTTCATGTTTTTTGCAAACGCAATGTGACGCATATCTACCCAATTGCCAAGCGCAATTGGGGCGCTTTTTAGTAAACCACTACTCTTTCTTATCTTTGAGATACCTTACCTCAACTTTTTTGCACACGTTTGCATAGAGATCACGAGTTTTCAAATTCGCCGAACAGGATCTTGTAATTTTACGTTTCTCTGACATTGGGCTCTGTCGTAGCTTTTATCACAAATTAACTAGCGGAGGCAGTCGGCTAAAGTCGACCAGCGGTTGTGAAATCATAGGAGTGTCTGGAGCAAACAAGAGTAAAGGTTGAAATGATGAGGATTGTAACTGACCGATATCTATCAACTTTTCCAATGCATAGAAGCGGCTGACGTATTGACGAGTCTCGTTAGGCAGCGTGAGTTGTTGGAAATCTCGACTTCCTGCTTGCTGAATAGCACGTGCAACGCGTCCTTCTCCGGCATTGTATGCAGCTAAGGTCAGAGCCATATTTTGATCGAATTTGTTGTATAAAAACGCCAGGTACTTGAGCGCGGCCGTTGTGCTGGCTTCTGTGTCAAAGCGATCGTCTTGTTTTGTATTTATCGTTAATCCGAATCGTTTCGCTGTGGTTGGTATCAATTGCCAAAGTCCGGCGGCGTTAGCATGAGAAACGGCTTTGGGATTGTAAGAAGACTCTAACATTGGCACTAAGGCTAGGCTATTTGGTAATGAGTGGTTTTGAAGCTGTTTGAAAATGTGGTTAATTACCGGTTTGGATGAATCGAGACGCTTGGCAATTTGTGGCTTATATGGGGCTAATACTTGATACTGCGTTTGAATATCGACAGCATTTGGTTTTGCCTGGCATGTGAATGGAAGGTAGGACAGAAAGGCAATAAAAATAAAAAGGCCTACAGTACTCAGCCGAGATGGCGACTGAATCTGTAGGCAAGACGAACATCGTTTAGAACGATTTATCTTCATAAGTGTGTTGCACAGGTTGTTTGAGTTGACTGACCAACTCATGGAACGCCGCAGAGCTGTGGCCATTGCTCTGATTGTATTGTTGGCACTGACTTACCAACGTTTCCAATAGCGCCCATTGTTTTCTAGCTTGCATACCTATTTGGGCAGGCAAAGCGTTGAAAATTCGTTTTACGCTGGCGTCATTACACGCTAACCCCAGCGCTCGCATACACTGGCTTCTGTCATTGGCGGAGCGGCTGAGTTTATTGAGTATCGGCATTTGTTTCTGAACATTGTCGTTCAGTGCCTCTCCATCAAACTTTAAGTACAATACCTTTTGCTGCTGAAGCAAAGGAAGCAGTTGTTGATAAAGCTTAATATCCTCAGATATAGAGCGAACAAATTGTTGAATTCGCTGCGATACTGCGCTTGCCATGATGTCTTCCTAGCGTTTTATTACTCGTGACCTGTATGGAACTGCATGATTGCCTTGGATAGCACTTTTGTATCTAGGCTAAGTTCACCACGCGCTAATGCGTTGCGTACTTGTTCTACTTTTTCCATATCAACATCAGGTAGTGATGCCATTTCAGCTTGAGCGCGATCTATCGCTACGGTATTCGCTTGAAATGCAGGCTCGTGTACTTTGCTCTGTTCGACGACGTCGACAGGCTGTTTGCTTGCTTGCTGTAATTTTGTTTGTGGGACATGACCGCCCGCGACTTTGTCGATTTTCATGCTGTGGTCCTCATCATCATGTTCTAAATTAAGTAGGCGGTTAGAATGTGATAAACATTAAATATTTTTTTTGTACTCGAAGTTCAGTGTTACTGACGAGAGCCAAAATTAAAAAATGTTACCCCGAGTCAAAAAATCAAAATTGAGTATGAACCTGGTTTAATCCAGTTACGACTGCTCTTATGACCTTGCCCGAACTTGGGTTTTCCACGTCAATTTGTTGCCCTTTCGCTCCATCTTCTAAGGCGACTCCTTTTGTGCTGGCACTAAATCCATTTTTGCTCGCAATGACTATGACTTCATTGCCTTTCTCGATTAGAGGTGGGGCCGACAAATTGGATGGATTAACCACTTGTCCAGCCCGCAAACGACGAGAGGTTTCTAAGCCTACTGCTTGCTCGGGGCGAGTATAAAAATCGTCTTGGCGAGAGATGGTTCGGGTTTCAAGCTTTATGTGTTTAGCCGTTACGGCTTCATTTCGGCCAACCGTGGTTGTCGCGACCAAAACAGGCAGAGTCAGCGAAGACTTTATCGTAACGTTAATTCGCCATGGTGATGCGATATTGTCGCAGCTGACTGAGCGCTTGAGGTTACCGACTGGCAACGTGTTGTTGTCACGACCTGTGATAACTAAAGGCGATTCACATTCTGGCAAGTGATTGGCTGAACCGGGCACCCACATGTCGAAGTCTAGTTTGTACTCCCCCCACTGATTGGAGAGCGCTACGCGATCCACCTCTTGTTCGAAATCCGTTGCTACAACGGACCTTATCTCTTCAACGCTTAGGGTTTTGTCATTGGTGTTGGCGAATGCTTGTTCTGATGTCAAAGCGAGTAACGTCAGCATTATTGTTGAGGAAGTAGACACTTTCCTCTTGTTTTTAATGCTTTCCGAGAACCGGAAGTTTGGCTTCCATCCTTGTTTGTAAATCATTGATATATATGGCTATTTTTTATGGCACGTATCTTGTTTGTATGTTGGCGTATTCGAGCCAACTGTAAGGAAGATGCATGGCGATCACATTTGAAAATGCTTTAGGAGTACATCCAGAGGCACTTAATTTTCGCGTTCAGCGTACCAAAGTCCTCGCCAGTAACCTAGCAAATGTTGACACCCCTGGGTATTTGGCGAAAGACCTAAGTTTCACCACCGTAATGAACCAAGTAACGGCAGGTGGTGTGAACAAACCGGTGCCAAAGTTCCAGGTTCAGGCCCAATACTCGGTGCCTTACCAGAATAGCAAAAATGGCAACACCGTAGAGCTTGGTGTTGAACAAGCAAAATTCACGCAAAACAACATGGACTTTCAAACTAGCCTGACGTTTCTCAACATGAAATTTAATGGCTTAGCGAAAGCGATTGAGGGACGTTAATTATGTCATTCACTGATATTTACTCGATCACTGGTTCCGCGATGACAGCACAAACTGTGCGTCTTAATACGGTAGCCAGTAACCTAGCAAACGCAGATGCAGTATCTGCAAATCCAGAAGATGCTTATAAAGCGCTTAAGCCAGTATTTGCGACTGTGTACCAAAAAACGCAAATGACAACAGAAAATGGAGCTTATCCCAATGCAGAAGTTCGCATTGTTGACGTTGTTAAAAATGCTGGAGATGCAGAGAAGCGTTTTGAGCCGAACAACCCACTGGCTAATGATGAAGGCTATGTGTTTTACCCAGATATTGATGTAGTTGCTGAAATGGCAGACATGATGTCCGCAACACGCAGCTTCGAAACGAATGTTGAAGTATTAGCCAATGTAAAAAGTATGCAGCAAGGTCTGCTTAGATTAGGGCAGGGTAGCTAATGAGTATTGCACAATACACCCCTTTATCGTCTGACGCTCCAGTAAATACAAAATCAAAAGACAGCAACGGTATCTCACCAAACCCTAAAGACATGAACAGTGCTTCTTCATTGGAGAATGAGTTTATTTCTTTGATGGTGGCTCAAATTCAAAACCAAGACCCACTTAACCCCCTTGATGGTACGGAATACGTTGGTCAATTGGCTCAGTTCTCGCAGGTACAAAGTACCGAGAATATGTCTAAGACAATGCAACAGAGCATGGTGTTACTGGACAACATGCAAGTGCTGTCAACAGCAGGCCTTGTTGGGCAAACGGTTTACGTCAATGCGGATGAATTTCAGCTTGGTGAAGACGTACAAAACGGAAAAATCGAACTCGCTCATAGCTCAAACCAAGTCACGTTAGTTGTTAAAGATGAATTTGGTCAATCAACTAAAGTGCCACTAGGTGCTCACGGCAAAGGTGACGTCGACTTTTCAATTAATCCTGAAGAACTTGGTCTTAAACCAGGCAAATACTCAGTGGCCGTAGAAGTGCAAGAAGGGCAAGCAAGTCCAAATGTGCTGATGGCAGGCACTGTTGAGCAAGTGCGCATTCCTAATACCGGTGGCGCAGCATTAGTCAATGTCCATGGCGTTGGCAACGTTCCTTTCTATCAAATCACTCAGTTTGGTGCTTAACCAAATACGGAAATCAGAGGTCTATTTATGAGTTTTAACATCGCACTAAGTGGTCTGGACGCGACCAACACAGAGCTAAACACAATCAGTCACAACATTGCCAACGCATCAACGTATGGTTTTAAAGGTGGCCGCACAGAATTCTCCGCTGTATATAACGGCATGCAACCTGGTGGTGTGGAAGTCGCGTCAATTTCACAGAACTTCGACAAAGACGGCAGTATCACAGGAACTGGCCGTGCGATGGACCTAGCTATTAATGGCGGTGGCTTTTTTGTTACTAAAGATAATATGGGTCAAATGTTGTACACACGTTCAGGTGTGTTCTCAACGGATAAGAACAACTTTGTTACGGCTAACAGCGGTGCAAAGCTTCAAGGTTACAGTGTCGATAGCAACAACAACCTAATGACAGGTTCTGTGGGTAATATTCAGGTATCGACTTCCTCACTGAATGCTAAAGCAACAGACAGCTTAGATTTTGTTGCGAACTTCGACGCAAGCGCGTCTGTTATTGATAAAGCCGTAACGCCATTCAATCCAAAAGATCCAAGCTCATTTAACTCGTCTTACACAACAAAAGTCTACGACTCACTGGGTAACTCGCACACGGTAACTCAGTACTTTACTAAGACTGCTTCTAACTCGTGGGAAGTGAACGTTCAAGTAGATGGCGGTACGACGCCAGTAGCAACTGTGCCTGTAACGTTTGGTAAAGACGGCTCGCTTTCAGCACCAACTGCGCCGTTTAATGTTTCATTCCCTGCTGCAGGCGCGAACGCGATGAGTGTAGACATTAACCTGAAAGGCAGCACGCAATTTGGTGCAGCTTTTGGCGTAAGTACTAATAGTCCTAACGGTTACACATCAGGTGAACTTGCAGGTGTACGCGTTGAAGGTAACGGCATGGTTTACGCGACTTACACTAACGGCCAATCACAGCTACAAGGTCAGGTTGTTCTTGCTGATTTTGCAAACACACAAGGCTTAGCGAAAGTGAGTGGAACATCATGGACTCAAAGCTTTAGCTCAGGTGCTCCAATTATGGGTGTTCCGGGTTCAGGTACGATGGGTGACCTAACTCCGGGTGCATTAGAAGGTTCTAACGTTGACTTAACCAGCGAGCTTGTTGCTCTAATGACTGCACAACGCAACTACCAAGCAAACGCAAAGACAATTTCTACCAGCGACAAGCTTACTCAAGCTTTGTTTAACGCGGTGTAATGGGAGTTTTGCATGGATAGTTTGTTATTTACGGCAACGTCGGGTGCCAGCCGAGTTCTTAAAGCGCAGCACGTTCGTTCAAACAACTTATCAAATGCTGATACTGCGGGTTTTCGAGCGGATATGGAGCGTGTGCGTAGTGTAGAGATGCAAGGCCCAGGTTTTGATGGTCGCACTATGGTTGTGACCAACTCTGCCTCAACACGTTTCGACGCTGGCGATATTGTGAAAACAGGACGTCCGTTGGACGTTGCGGTTATGGGGGAGGGATATCTCTCTGTAGAAACCCCAGCGGGTAACGAAGCTTACACCCGTGCAGGCAATATTCAGGTCGATACTTTTGGCGCTCTAACAATCAATGGGTTCCCTGTCCTCGGTGACAATGGTCCTTTGGTTGTGCCGGATTATCAAAAGATTGAAATCAGCGAGCGTGGTCAAGTCTCAGTGATCCCACCAGGTGGCGGCGCAGAAATTGTGGCAGGCACTTTGAAGTTGGTTAAACCGGAAATTAATCAACTGCAAAAAGAGAGCGATAGCTTGCTGCACAGCGTAGATGGCGTGCCATTCGCGGCAGATGAAACCGTGCAACTCTCTCCTGAGCACATTGAGGGCAGTAACGTATCTGCTATTGATGAATTGGTTAGTGTGATGTCGCTGACGCGCAACTTTGAAATGCAAGTTCGCATGATGAAAACGGCGGAAACTCTAGCAAAAGCTGGTAACAAATTAATGGCGGCGAGCTAAGTCTCGCCCCGCAAGGAGTAAAAAATGCATTCAGCATTATGGGTAAGTAAGACAGGCATGGCAGCGCAAGACACGAAGATGACTGCCATTTCTAACAACCTAGCAAACGTAAACACGGTTGGCTTTAAGCGTGACCGAGTCGTATTTGAAGATCTTTTCTACAGCATTCAGCGTCAACCAGGCGCACAAGTAGACCAAGTTAACGAACTACCAAGTGGTATTCAGCTAGGTAGCGGTGTTCGCGTTGTTGGCACACAAAAAGTGTTCACGCAAGGTAATACCCAAAACACAACGCAAGAGTTGGATCTTGCTGTAATGGGTCAGGGTTTCTTCCAAATAGAAAACTCGGACGGACAGATCATGTATACACGTAATGGTCAGTTCCATCGAAACTCAGAAGGCTTAATGGTGAACAGTCAGGGCCTGCCTTTAGAGCCTCAAATCCAGATCCCAGACAATGCGGTCTCTTTCTCTGTGGGTGTTGATGGCACAGTGACTACAACAACAGCAGACGATCCAACACCTCAGCAGCTTGGTCAAATTACACTTGCAAAATTCATCAATCCAGCCGGCTTAGAGGCCATGGGTGGCAACTTATTCCGTGAAACGGAAGCCAGCGGTCCAGCTGATGAGCTGATTGCAGGAGCTGATGGCGCCGGCATTATCAAGCAAGGTGCACTGGAAGGGTCAAACGTACAAGTAGTAGAAGAGATGGTCGACATGATCACCACTCAACGTGCGTATGAGATGAATGCGAAAGTGGTCTCTGCTGCAGATGACATGCTGAAGTTTGTTTCGCAATCAATGTAAGTATGAAATTGGTGATGATGAAGGAAAAAGCAATGAAATGGCTTTCTAAGAGTTGGGCAGTAGCCGCCGTGTTGCTGGTGGGATGTGCTGGCCGTCAGGAATTTATTCCGCCTGAGCCGAATGCTGAGGAATATGCACCACCAACGCTCGATTACACGCTGCCGGAAACCCAATCTGGTAGCCTTTATCGTCACCAATACACGATGACTCTGTTCCAGGATCGTCGTGCTTACCGAGTTGGCGATGTATTAACGGTTCAATTATCAGAAGAAACCTCATCGAGTAAAAATGCGGGTACTAAGTTCGGTAAAAGTTCAGCAATTAACTTTGTGGCGCCGACCATAGGCACGAAAACTATCGATGAGTTAGGGGTTAGCGTGGATGGCAAACGTAACTTCGATGGCAGTGCATCAAGTTCACAAGGCAACAAGCTTCAAGGTGCCATTACGGTAACGGTACACGAAGTATTACCTAATGGCGTATTGCGTATCAGCGGTGAAAAATGGCTTCGTCTGAATCAAGGCGACGAGTTTATTCGCCTAACCGGTATCGTCCGTGTGGATGATATTAACCGCAGTAACCAAGTTTCTTCTCAACGAATTGCTGATGCAAGAATTACCTACGCAGGTCGCGGAGCCCTAGCTGACAGCAACGCAGCCGGGTGGCTAACTCAGTTCTTCAACAGCCCATGGGTACCTTTCTAATGAAGACAATGCAATCTTTCTTTATGTCTCTCCTATTGGTGTTGACCTTGGGACTACCAGGCACTTCACATGCTGAAGCGGAAATTCCGATCATGGACTTGGTCGATGTTCGCGGCATTCGAGAAAACCAGCTGGTTGGTTATGGTTTGGTGGTTGGCTTAGCCGGCCAAGGTGACCGAAACCAAGTGAAATTTACCTCTCAATCTATTACCAACATGCTACGTCAGTTTGGGGTTCAAATTGATGACAGTATGAACCCTAAGCTACGAAATGTGGCTTCTGTGAGTGTGACAGCGTCCGTTGATCCAATGGCAGGCCCAGGACAAACGTTGGATGTGGTTGTGTCTTCAATCGGTGATGCAAAGAGCCTTCGCGGTGGTACGTTATTGCTAACGCCTTTACGTGGTATTGATGGCGAAGTGTACGCGATTGCGCAAGGCAACGTGGTTGTGGGGGGCTTATCTGCAGAGGGGCGAAGTGGCTCCAAAGTAGAAGTAAACACACCAACGGCGGGTCGCGTTCCGAATGGTGCGACTTTAGAGAGAGAAATCAAAACCGATTTCAACCAACGTGATGAAATCACCCTAAACCTGCGCAAGCCTAGCTTCACTACAGCAAAAAATATTGCGCGTGAAATTAACAACACTTTTGGACCTAACGTTGCAGTTGCGATCAATAAAGCTCGCATTGATATGCGTGCACCAAAAGATACACAGCAGCGTGTCGTCATGATGTCGATGCTTGAAGAAATGAGCGTCGTTGAAGGCCGTAAACCTGCTCGTATTGTCTTTAACTCTCGCACTGGCACCGTGGTGATAGGTAAGAGTGTCAAAGTAAGTGAAGCAGCAGTAAGTCACGGTAACTTAACCGTGCGAATTTCTGAATCACAACAAGTTAGTCAGCCTAATGCGTTTGCAAATGGCGATACGAAAGTCGTTAACCAAACGGATCTTGATGTGAATGAAGATCTCGCTCAGATGGTGATTTGGCCTCCAGGCACGGAACTTAACACCATAGTTAATGCGGTAAATAGTTTAGGTGCCACGCCTACAGACTTGATGTCTATCCTGCAAGCTTTGAGTGAAGCGGGTGCATTGAACGCTGAATTGGTCGTGATATAAGGAGTTAAGGATGAAGCTAGACAGTACCAATGAACAAACTCAGTTAAATTCGATGCTTTATCACGACAACAGTGCATTGGCTCACATCAAGCATAGTCGTGATCAAGAAGGCGCACTTGAAGTCGTCGCAGGTCAATTTGAGGCAATGTTCCTACAAATGGTGTTACGCCAAATGCGTAGCAGTAGTGATGCTCTTGCTGATAAAGACAGCCCGTTTGCCAGTCAGCAACAAGGGGTATTCCGTGATATGTATGACGGTCAGCTGGCGATGGAACTAGCAAAGAAACAGAGCTCAGGCATTGCCAATATGCTCATCCAGCAGCTGAGCCCGTCTATGCGTGAGGTTGCTTTCGATGCTGCGCGTAACATCTCATCCGCTAACGATGGTAAAGGTTCGAATTCTGAATCTATCTCACAAGTAGATTCTAAAGAGGTGGAGAAGAATTCAAGCCTATTTAATACCGCTTCTCAAGCCGTCGCCTCTGTTAAACAGGTATTCGGTGAGGCCGGTATGACTACCGCGTTTTCTCAGCCGTTGATCAGAAAAATGGAGCTGTAAATGAACCTAGTTAATATTGCCCTTTCAGGTTTAGGCGCGAACCGTGTGGCCCTAGACGTAACCGCGCAAAACGTGGCAAACGTGAATACCGTGGGTTACAGTCGTCAACAAGCGTTGATGGCGTCTGTCGATGATGGTAAAGCCAATCGCTTAAGTCCAGGTTTAGGGGTAGAAGTCACTAGCATTCGCCGCGTTACTGATCAATTTCTGATTAAGCAAACGTGGTCGACTAACAGTATGGCGGCATACGCATCTGGATACACCAGTAACATGAGTCAGCTGGAGAATACGCTTGGTGCCGATGGTTTCAGTATATCGGCTGGCTTGGACTCGCTAAACGCTGCGCTTAACGATGCGACCGTTAAGCCGGAATCCATACCTTACCGCCAGCAGATCATTAACGAATCTGAAGCTTTGGCCCGCCGTTTTAATACGCTTACCGAGTCTTTATACAATCAACATAAAGACATGAGCGACCAACGTAATGCAGCGCTTAACCACGCGAATAGCCTTATGGAAAATATCGCGAAGGTGAACAAGCAACTGGTAGAGATGCAAGGTACAGGTGGTAACCCATCACAGTTAATGGATGAACGAGATAGGTTAATCGGTGAGTTATCTCAAACCATTGAAATCAAAACAACACAGCAGCATGACGGCAGTGTTCAGGTCACACTAACCTCTGGTCAACCGCTTGTGATGGGTACGGACCATGGCAAACTGGAAGCCATTCCTGACCCGAGTGATCCTTACTTGGCGGACTTACACGTCACGTTCTCGAATCAAAGTTTTGCGATTGGTGACTCGCTTGGTGGCAAATTAGGTGCGATTAATGACTATCAAACCGAAGTGTTGAAACCAAACCAATTGGCTCTGAATGACATGGCGAAAGCTCTCGCGGATGAATACAACGCCGTGCTTGCGACTGGCAAAGACTTAAATGGCAACCCAGGTAAACCTTTGTTCAGCTATGACCCAGCAAACCCTGCAGCCAGTTTGGATATTACCAAGCTAACTCCAGATGAGCTTGCGTTCTCAAGTGATGGAACACCTGGTAACGCAGATGCGTTGCAATCATTGATCGAGTTAAGCAACAAGCCAGTGGCGGTATCAGGTTACGGCTCAGTAAGCTTGAACGATGCCTTTAGTTCAATGGTGGGTCAAACCGCAATTAAAGCACGCCAAGCTAATGCTGATTATCAAGCGAAGTTAGCCATGAACAAGCAAGCGCACGCAGCTCGCGATAATGTTAGTTCCGTAAACAGCGATGAAGAAGCGGCTAACCTAATGATGTTTGCTAATGCGCACAATGCCAACATGAAAGTGATCAGCACAGCAAATCAACTGCTCGATTCTATTCTGCAGTTATTCTAAGAGGAAAGTTTAGATGCGAATTAGTGACAATCAATTTAGTCAAATGATGTTGCACAGCTTGCAGAGCAATAGCGCGGGACTAGGCGAAGCTCTGCAACAGATGTCTACTGGCAAGCGCTTGACCAAGCTGTCTGATGATCCAATGGCTTCGATCAAGTTGCTTAACTTAGACCGAGAAACCAGTGCGATTGCTCAGTACAAAAACAATATTGAAAACGTAAAAACGACGCTATCGAGTCAAGAAACCCATTTAGATTCGATCAAAGAAAGCTTAAAAAGCATGCGAGACATCGCGCTTTGGGGTGCGAACGGCTCTCTTACTGACGAAAGTCGTGGCGGTATGATTACAGAGCTTAAGAGTTACCGTGACTCTATTGAGTCGTCTTTTAACGCGCAGGATGAAGAAGGGCACTACCTTTTCTCTGGTACTAAAACGGATACTGCGGCTGTAAGTAAAGCGAGCGGCAGCTACGTAATTGAAGGTAATAGTGACAAGCGCGTAGTAACAATTGCTAAAGGTGTCACGATGGATTCCAATATGACTGCAAAAGAAATATTGGACCTTGGGGGAGGCCATAACGTGCTTAACCAAATTGATGCGCTGATCAAAGAGTTTGAGAGCCCTACCGCCAACTTCAGAGCTGAAGTTGAGGCGAGTATCAGCGCTATCGACGATACTTTTTCAAACGTACTAGGGACCATGACTGAGATTGGTGGTCGACACAACAACTTAGATCTTGTTGGTGGCGCGCACAGTGAAAACAAGCTGTTCGTTGACAAAGTATCTGGAGACCTCTCTGCTCTGGACTATGGTGAAGCGTCGGTACGATTGAGTAATTACATGGCCGCTTTGCAAGCAACGCAAGCAAGCTATGTGAAGATCGATGGTTTGTCGCTGTTTGACCGTTTATAAGGTTAGGAAGTTCTTTTTATGGTAATGAGTACAGTAGAGGTTAGACCCCATAGCATACGCTTAGGTGGACAAGAACAAGCCTCTATCATGCCGACCCGTTCTGCAGACTCAAGTACGGCAATTAAACCGCGCCCGGGGCGAATTCAGGCTGACACTGCGTCAGCCTACTCTGTATCTGGTATTCAGCTTACACAGGGTCAGCAGCAAGCCACGGCGGTTCAGATCGCGTCCAAATCGCTGCAGGTGATTGGCAAAGAGCTCACGCAAATTAAACGTGGTTTGACGCAAGCTATTAATCAAGGCGTACAAAATGTTCCTGGTTTGCAGGATACATTGGTTCGCTCTAAAGCCACCATCCAAAAAGTCGTTGAGCAAGCACGTTTCGATGGCCAGAAAGTCCTAAATAACGAACTGCACTTAAAACTGGATAAAGCGGATATTCGTCGCTTTTCTATTCCAGGTTTGAATGTTCATCGCTTAAGCGACAAGGCCGAGCAAATCCGTTTGGATTTTCCTCAAGGTCAAGCGGTGATGATTCAGTTTGATGGACAATCAGACGGTGAGCGAACGGTCAAAATGCTGGATCGCAGCTTGATTGCGTTAGGAATGCGAGCCTCATTAGCCGATGATGGCAGCATTTTATTTGAAGCCAGAGACAACGCTTATCAACAAATGCAGCAAAAGGTGATGGTAACGGGGGAAGGGCACCGATTCCCTGCGGGACAGCCTAACGTTTTGAACTTAAAGTCTGAGCCAGATGGTATTGCGGAGCTCGGGTTTGATCTAGGCTCACGCGACGGCATCAAGCAGACGATTGCCAAAGTAAATCAGCATCTGAAACAAGTTCAAACGAGCTTGCAGGAAGCGAAAGCTTTTCATGGTGAACTGAATACTCAAATGCGTTCTATCCAAACCAAAACCGCACAGCTTTCAGTCAATGAGGTGAATGCAAAACTGGATGGATTCATGCAAAAGTCTGGCGAGTTTACTTCGACTTTTCAGGCATTGAATGCGCAAGCAAACGTGCGTCGTCATACTGTGGTCGCTTTACTGAAGTAACGAACACTCCAATGATTCCCGGCTTTACACTGTTATCGTCCCCCAATAACGAAAACAGCGCACTGTCGGGAATCTCTCTTCGACTCGTCTAGGGCTCGAGAGCTTTTGCCACCGAACGATTCAATTTCTGGAATAGCCATCCAAGTGCTATCAAAGACGCACCTAAGCCTAAGAAGCTTATCGCTCGCCAGAACCCATCCAGAGAGCTCACATCCCATAAGAATACTTTCAGTGCGACACAGGCAAGGACCACTAGACCGACACGCTGCATCATCAGCCCCTGTTGGGTCACGCCGCGCCAAGTCAGCAATCCACCTACGAGCAAGCCAGCCACTGAATAACTGAACAACTCTGCCATGCTGGTTGGCTGATACAGCATCATCGATGTGGTTTGCCAGAATTGACGGATAGACATCCCCAACCAAATGGCTGCAAGTAAAAAGCCTAGACTAGCAATCGCAAATCGATGAACTTGCAACGTATTCCAGCGCTTAAACGTTGCGATAAGCAGGATGCAAGCTGGTAACAGCCAGCCGATACTCAGCATGTTAAAGATGGGAAGTGCTTGTGCCGAGACGTTATCAGTCACCAACGGCGATTCTGCCGTATTAAGCAAAATAATCAATATAGCGAACGCGCACCAAAGCAAGTAACTATAGATTTCGTAGATACGGCTTAAGCGTTGCGCAAATTGGCTGCGGTAGCTGTATACCAAACCCATAACTAATGCTTGATTGGCAAAGACTGCCGCACTTGTGAAGTCGATGTGCCCCAAGTAACCATATTGCCCCGTTAACCAGTAGTTAGTTTGGGTGAACAATGCCATTAAGAATACATGTAAAAACGCCCCTTCAAACCAGTTGGTCAGTTCTCGGTCCACTTGTTTTAGTGTTGAACGAGCATAAGACAAGATGAAGAGAGAAGGCATATAACTCACAAGAACCCAAGCCCAATGCCCAGCTTCTACCGGTTGCCATTCGGGTATGAAAGGTAGCAGCGTGAGTCGGATAACCAGTATTCCCATTGCCACTTTAATCGCCCAACTCGCAGGTCGAAATAACCCGACTTGAGCCTGTAAGGCCATTATCGCAACTTGTATTGAGATTGCTGTTGTTAACCAAGTATCGCTCAACCAAACAAAAGCGATACCTACGATTAAAGCATGCATAACGGCAGAGCATTCTAATGCCAACGAACGTGCACGCTGACCAAGCACAACATAGTAAGTGGCCATCAATGCGCAGAAGGTAGTCCAATACCACAGGTAGCCTTGCATAAATTCGTCAACATAAAGCAACGTAATTAAGCTCATCGCGGGAGCCAGTACCAGCAGAAGCAGCCCACTGAGTTGCGAACGGTCACTAAGTGATTGGCAATATGTTCGATAGCAGATCAGCGCAATACTCACCGCCAATGCGAATAGGATGCTAGCTTCTCGCTCTACCATATACAGCGCATCAAAAGCGATGGTAAGAACTATTAGCGCGGTTGCCGAGACGAGTATGGATGGCAAAAATACACGTAATGACCAGCCTGTACGAAGTGCTGGTAGCCAGATGCTCGCAACAAGCAGCGTATAACAGTACGCCATTTGTAGAGTGTTCAGCTCCGGCATTCTGGTGACGGCAGAAAAGGTCAATAAAGCAGTTGCGAGAGCGGTAGCGGTCGGCGAGTTTGTCCACTTGCTTTGATAGTGACGAAAGCGAGGATTGAGCATCCAACCCATTCTCGGAACCGCGAAAATGAGATACAAAGTGATGGAGAGATAAATCGCGAGCCACGAGAACAACAGTTCTGTTGGTACACTCTCAATTAACAGCAACATCCAAATGACATGTGGAATCGCGATACTTGGCGTAATCCATGCCCTACGCACTTTTTGCATCAATAAGGTCGCCGCGAACGAAATCGCGCAGATGTATCCGGCTAACAAAAAGTAGTTGGGTTCACTACCTCCAATCCACAGTGGTGCTGTGTAGCCACCAATTAAGCCAAGCACGGCCATTAACGGCCCTTGTCGCAATGATAATGCTAAACTGAAAAATGCGGCTGAAGCCAAAATGATCAACGAGATACTCGGCGTTAGCATTTGATAAACCACAAAGGCAAAAATGACGGTGCAGTAAATGCCCGTTAATCCCGTACCGGTAACGGCAGCAGGAACATACGTAAAGCCTTGGGCTCGTGCTGCCCGTTGCGGATTCTGTTGTTCTTTACGGTGAAACCACTCGCCAACAAGCACCATAAGTAATGAGATCACAAAGGCAAAGGATACTCGCATAAATGGCGAAAACTGGATGTGGCTACCAATCACCTGTACGAGATAACCTCCACCGATCAGCATGGCCAATGCGCCTACCCAAACCAACCAATTTTCTTGAATGTTGCTAAGCAGGCTCTGAACTTTACTCTGAAGGAATGACTCATTTTCTTGACTAAAAACATCCAGTTGCACTTCTCTTGTCTGGGCGTACCCTTGATTCGCAGCGCTCTGGTCCAAGTCTAGGTTGGCAGCTGGATCATGTTCCCCAGAGGATGAGACATTTTTCTGTTGTGATTCTATGTGAGGTGGCGTCGCTACAGATGGTGTGTCTTTTTCGATGCTGGATTGTTGGTGCACTTGTGGGTTTGAGCCCCCATGGACACTGGCTCGTAGTGATGTGACTTCCTCACGAAGTTTGGCTAGTTCTTTTTCTAAAAGTGCAGCTCGGTTGGCGGCTTTCACTCCGATGAGGATGGCGAGACACGCCATGAACAGTGCTAGTATTACGTACAATCCATTTCTCCTTGCGTACGTCGCGTGACCCACGATTCTTAACTTTGAGCACTTACGCTAAAGCTTAGTTCATGCTCTATGCCTTAGCCTCATATAGTGCTAGGTTCCGCGCTTTCTTTAGAAATCATTCTACATAATGAAACTCAATGCGTAATGATGAATTCGACAAAGTCGCACACTTGTGTGCCACTTTAAAACCTGATGAACAAAAATGAGTCGTTAAGTCATTGGGGGTCAACTATATTCATAGTTCTGATGCGATCGCCAAATGACTTCAAACATGTGCGTTTCGTAGCGATGTCATCGAAGGTCAGTCGTTTGATTTGCACGTTCGGTTGTTTCTATTTGACCGTAAGGCTGAATGTATTCGGGTATAGCGCATTCACGCGAAAAAAGACAAAAACAGGTAATTATTGATGCAAGTGGGTAATGAAGCGCTGGTGCTGTCAGCGGTTGGGGTTATTGGTTTAGGTTGC
The DNA here is from genome assembly GCF_033340475.1 of Vibrio sp. 1078-1. Lineage (NCBI taxonomy): Bacteria > Pseudomonadati > Pseudomonadota > Gammaproteobacteria > Vibrionales > Vibrionaceae > Vibrio > Vibrio sp. 1078-1. Next base: position 477,932 of record NZ_JAWOWM010000003.1, on the reverse strand, counting down.
CAATGGTTAGCTTGGCGATTGCGTTTGCCAGCGATTTTATTTTTGTTGTTGGCAGGGCTGATCGTCGGGCCATTTATGCAGTGGTTAAACCCTGATGAGATATTAGGTAATTTGCTCTTTCCGTTGGTCTCTTTAGCGGTGGCAGTGATTTTATTTGAAGGCAGTTTGACCTTAAATTTTAAAGAAATTCGTGGCGTGAGTGGTTCGGTATGGAGCATTGTTTCCATCGGGGCGATCATTTCGTGGGCAGCGACCAGTATCGCAACACACTATTTCCTCGGCTTTACTTGGGAGCTTGCCATGTTGTTTGGCAGCTTAACCGTAGTAACAGGGCCGACGGTCATCGTGCCACTTCTACGAACCGTAAGACCTAACAGTACGCTTGCTAACATTTTGCGATGGGAAGGGATTTTGATTGACCCGCTCGGTGCGCTTTTTGTTGTGATGGTTTACGAGTTTATCGTATCTCACAGTGCGATAAATAGCGTCGAAGTGTTTGGGACGATCATTGCTGTCGGTGTCATGCTAGGTGCGGCCTCAGGCTATGCAGTTGCGACGATCATGCGTCGTTCTTGGCTACCGGAATATTTGCAGCCATTTGCGGTTTTGATGGTGGTTCTAGGTGTATTTTCGGTCTCTAACCACATTGAGTCTGAAGCTGGGTTACTAACCGTCACCGTAATGGGTATGTGGCTCGCAAACGCTAAAGACATCAATATTCAGCAAATTCTGCATTTTAAAGAGCATTTAACCATTTTACTGATCACCGGATTGTTCATCTTCCTTGCGGCTCGAATCAGTCTGGATGATTTTGCTGCGCTAGGTAGCGGTGCGTTATTGTTGTTTGTATTTATGCAGTTAGTGTCGCGTCCGTTATCGATTTTTCTTTCAACCTTCCGCAGCAACTTGCGTCTCAAAGATAAGCTGTTTTTGTCTTGGGTTGCACCGCGCGGTATTGTTGCTGCTTCGATTTCGTCTCTTTTCGCGATCAAATTGACTGAATACGGCATTGATGAAGCGATTTTACTGGTCCCTATGACCTTCATGGTGATTATAGGAACGGTCGTGTTACAAAGTGCGACGGCACGTCCTGTAGCGCTGACGTTGGGCGTTGCAGAGCCAGCACCACGCGGCTTCTTGTTGATTGGTGCTAACCGAGTAGCAAGAGAAATAGGGCAGGCGCTGGCGCGTTATGACCGCCGCGTATTAATGACTGACTCAAACTGGGAGTACATCAGTCAGGTTCGTATGTTGGGATTGGATTACTATTACGGCAACCCTATTTCTAGTCACGCGGACGACAACTTGAACTTGATAGGAGTTGGACAAGTGGTTGCATTAACGCCCGATCAGCATTTCAACATTATGGCTTGCATGCAATTCGTCGACGAGTTTGGGGAAGATAAAGTTCACTGCTTACAAAAAGTGAAAACCAACGGCAATGGCAGCGAGAAGCACTCCGTGGCTCAGGAGTACCATGGTAAATTGCTGATGGGCGGCAATGTAAGCTATACCCAGCTAGCCAGTATGTTAAGTCGTGGTGCAGAGGTTAAACACACGAAATTGAGCGATAACTTCACGTATCAAGATTATTTAGCGCATCACAAAGGTAGTTCAGTTGTACCGCTGTTCCATGTAGAAGAAAAAGGAAAAATTCAATTCTGTGATGATCCCGAACAGTTTGAACCAACGACGACAAGCACTGTTGTGTCGCTAATTCTGTCGGACAGCGTAAAGTAAACTACAGAGCAATGTGATCCATTTTCATCATGGGTATCGTACGCTGATTATCTCAATTTGAAGAGAAACTTGCCGGCTTGTTTAAAACGGAAAGCGAGTTTCTTTTCTTATAATGTCAGGGGCAGTCGAGATTCATTACTCGTTTCGGAAAAGTAATCCGGCAAATTCACAAAATTCGCATTGACGTTACTGATAAGGATCGCAATACTGCGCGACTGTTTTACTTTAGGGTGACATTATGGCTCCGCAAACTAACCGAAAAGATTTACACCTAGATGCTGTTTTACATCATGATATGAGCATGAAGCATAAAACGGCGGGTTTTGAGTCTGTCGAGTTTGAACACTGTGCGCTGCCAGAATGTGACTTTCACGCGATCGATTTATCGACAGAGTTTCTTGGTCATCAATTAGCGCTACCGTTTTTGATTAGCTCGATGACTGGCGGAGCAAAAGACGCAGAAACGATCAATTGTCGTTTAGCTGAAGCAGCAAGTGAATTAGGTATTGCCATGGGTGTGGGCTCGCAACGGATTAGCTTAGAAGAAAGTCAGCATTCGGGCTTGGGTAAAACCATTCGTGAGTTGGCGAAAGAAGTACCGTTGTATTCCAATCTTGGAGCCGCTCAATTGCTCGATAAAGGTAAACTCGATAATGCGCAACGTGCGGTTGAGGCGATTCAAGCCGATGCCTTGTTTGTGCACGTTAATCCAATGCAGGAAGCGTTTCAGAAAAATGGCGACCACAATTGGGTTGGTGTTTTCCAGGCAATTGAGATGCTTAAATCTCGCGTGAAGGTTCCTATCATTATCAAAGAAGTCGGTTTTGGTATTAGCGGACACGTTGCGCAGCGATTAATTGATGCTGGTGTGGATGCAATTGACGTTGCGGGCGCGGGTGGCACAAGCTGGAGTGCGGTTGAAGGGTATTGCCAAGATAATCCGAAAATGCAGCGTGCAGCCGAGCTTTTCCGCGATTGGGGTGTCCCTACAGCAACATGTTTGGCTCAAATCCGCGCACTGCATCCTACATTACCCTTGATCGCCTCGGGAGGTGTTCATAACGGACTTGAAGCGGCGAAAGCCATTCATTTGGGTGCTAATCTCATTGGGCAAGCTGGTGCGGTATTAAAAGCTGCGACGATCAGCACGCAGTCTGTCGTCGATCACTTTGAACAAATGGCATTAGAGCTGCGTTTAGCGTGCTTTGGTACTGGCTCTTTTAAGGTTGGTGAGCTAACAAAAGCGCGCTGCCTATAGCTTTTAGAATGGCGCGCTTTACACAGAGTCGCTCAATAATTTTTCGGTGTCTTAACACGTAGACTGATAATTTCGTTATAGTTGATACAAAAGTCACTTCAGCTAGTGACGCCTTTATTCAGACACTTGAATGGGCATGTGTTGAAGAGATTGAGTTTAATTTTACTATTGTTTGCAACTGGAACCTTAAATTTATGAAAAAACTAGTCATGCTGATGTTGGCGGCTTCTGCTTTGACCGCTTGTAGTGATGAAGTGGGCACTGAAGGCTGGTGTAACGACATGCGCGATAAGCCAAAAACAGAATGGACAGCAGACAACGCGGTAGACTTTGCAAAGCATTGTGTTCTGCAAGATGGTGTCGGCAGCGAGCAATGGTGTGAAAACCTGAAAGATAAGCCGAAAGGTGACTGGACTGCAAACGAAGCGACCAGCTTTACTAAACACTGCATTTTTTAAGCACAGCGGAAAGCGCCTTTTCTGAGGCGACATTCTGTGAGGTAAACACCAAGCGTTATTGCTTGGTGTTTTTGTATCTAAAATAGCTCGATTTTTCACGTGTCGAGCGCACTTCCCTCTGAATGGAATGTTTTACATTTTCGTTTCATTTTTGAAAACCTGTATTGCCTGTCTTTAATTTTTCGTATTGCAGTGGCATGGTGTCGAGATAGCCATCTAATTCAATTAGATTCATAACAAAAAGGAATTCAAATGGAAGTACTAAAAGGCTCATGTCTGTGCGGCAAGGTAAAGTTGGAAGTGGCAGATGAATTCAAGTACATGGGAAATTGCCATTGCTCTGAATGCCGCAAGTTCACAGGTTCTGACTATTCATCTGCCGGTGGTATTGCGTTGGATAAATTGCTTATTATCCAAGGGAAAGAAGATATTCAAACTTATCAGAAAAGCGAAAATACCATGCTATGCTTTTGTCGCCACTGCGGATCAAGTCTGTATTCGAAAAAGAACAATGGGATCGTCAATATTCGCCTTGGTATCTTGGATGACACACCTTCTCACAAGCCTGATTTCCATATTTTTGTCGCATCGAAAGCGCCATGGATCGAGATATCGGATAACCTGACTCAATTTGATGCAGGGCCCAGATAGTAGAGTTGTTGTAGATAAGTATTTAGAAACAGAGCGCGTTACAATACGCTTGCGACGCGCTCTGTGCTTTTACTTTGTATATTAGAACGGAGACGACTATTTGGCGTCTTGTAGTTCTTCAAAGCCACCTGCATTGTGCAGATTCGTAAAGCCTTGCGATTGTAAGTATTGATACGCTTTGCCAGAGCGGTTACCACTGCGACAGTACAACACGATAGCTTGATCTTTATCGACGTCTTGAAAATGTTTATCAAGTTCAGATAAAGGGAAGTTGACGGCATTATCCAAATGCCCTTCAGAAAACTCTTGCGGCGTGCGCACATCGACAATCATCGCGCCCTCGTCAATCAATTGCCAACCTTGTTCAGCGCGTTCAGAAGCTGACACGTTGGGTGAGAGGAAGCCAACGCATAACGTTGCAAGAAATAGAGATACGGCCTTTTTCATTGTTTGATTATCCTTTTTAAGAGTACGTAACCACTCTAGATTTGATTGAGCACATTTTCCATCATAAAGAGATGCTAAGTGGTTGTGAATGCGATAATTCGATAGAAAATTTTATTTAATTTAATAAAAAATTTTTATCAAATTCACCTCTTGAACTCTCATTTTTCGACCTTATTATTTTCATCGAAAGCGAGCTGTCGACTCGCAAATCCATCTTGATGTTTATTTTGTCTTTTATTTTTGGTTCCAAGTAGGAGGCACTTAAAAATGAAAATTCGTCCTTTAAATGACAAGCTAATTGTTGAAAGACAAGAGGTGGAAAATAAATCTGAAGGGGGAATCGTTTTAACTTCTCAGTCGGTGAAAAAATCAAACCGCGGGAAAGTCATTGCTGTTGGTTTAGGTAAACGTCTTGAAAATGGCGAACGCGCTGCGATGGAAGTCAAAGTGGGCGACCAAATCATTTTCAATGACGGTTACGGCGTGAAAACCGAGAAAATTGACGGCGCAGAATACTTAATTCTGTCCGAATCTGATGTGTTAGCAATCGTTGAGTAATTATTTTTGTAGTAGTTTTTTGAGGAGATAACCATGGCTGCAAAAGACGTATTATTTGCTAATGACGCACGTCAAAAAATGCTGAAAGGTGTGAACTTACTGGCGGACGCAGTAAAAGTGACACTAGGCCCGAAAGGCCGCAACGTTGTGCTTGATAAATCTTACGGTGCGCCAACCATCACCAAAGATGGCGTGTCTGTAGCGAAAGAAATCGAACTGAAAGACAAGTTCGAAAACATGGGCGCACAAATGGTGAAACAAGTGGCGTCCAAAGCGAATGATGAAGCGGGTGACGGTACAACGACGGCTACTGTACTGGCGCAATCTTTCATCAATGAAGGTCTTAAAGCGGTAGCCTCTGGCATGAACCCAATGGACCTAAAACGTGGTATCGACAAAGCCACTGAAGCGGCGGTTGAGAAACTACGTGAAATGTCTAAGCCATGCAGCGACAAAGAATCCATCATCCAAGTGGGTAGCATTTCTGCAAACAGCGATCGCGCGATCGGTGAAATCATTGCAGAAGCGATGGAAAAAGTGGGTCGCAATGGCGTGATTACGGTGGAAGAAGGCCAAGGTCTAGACAACGAATTGTCTGTGGTTGAAGGTATGCAATTTGACCGCGGTTACTTGTCGCCATACTTCATCACTAACCAAGAAAATGGCAGCGTCGAGCTAGACAACCCATACATCTTATTGGTGGACAAAAAAGTCAGCAGCATCCGCGAGCTATTGCCTGTACTAGAAGAAGTAGCGAAATCTTCTCGCTCGCTATTGATCATTGCTGAAGACATCGAAGGTGAAGCGTTAGCGACATTGGTTGTGAACAACATGCGCGGCATCGTGCGTGCGACCGCGGTGAAAGCGCCTGGCTTTGGTGACAACCGTAAAGCGATGATGGAAGACATTGCGGTACTAACTGCTGGTACGGTCATCTCTGAAGAAATCGGCCTAGAGCTCGAAAAAGCAACGTTAGAGCAACTAGGTAGTGCGAAGAAAGTGACCATTACCAAAGACACAACAACCATTGTGGGTGGCGCAGCAGAAGCAAGCGCGATTGCTGATCGTGTGGCTTCGATTGAAAAACAAATCGAAACAACCACTTCTCAATACGACAAAGATAAGCTTCAACAACGTGTTGCGAAGCTATCTGGCGGCGTAGCGGTGATCAAGATCGGCGCTGCAACCGAAGTTGAGATGAAAGAGAAGAAAGACCGCGTGGACGATGCGCTACACGCTACTCGCGCAGCGGTTGAAGAAGGTATTGTTGCTGGTGGTGGTGTTGCCCTAACTAAGATCGCGAAAGAATTGGCGGATCTAAAAGGCGACAATGATGACCAAAACGTGGGTATCCGAGTTGCGCTACGTGCAATGGAAGAGCCTCTTCGTCAAATCGCAACTAACGCAGGTGACGAAGCTTCTGTTGTGGCGAACGCTGTCAAAGCTGGTGATTCCGATTACGGTTACAACGCTGCAACAGGTGAATACGGCAACATGATCGAAATGGGCATCTTGGACCCTGCGAAAGTAACACGTTCAGCGCTTCAATTCGCAGCGTCTGTTGCTGGCTTGATGATCACCACTGAAGCGATGATCACCAACCACGTTGAAGACAAAGAACTTGATATCTAACGTCATCAATCGTTAGTGATTAAGTAAGCGTTAAAATAACAATAACATTGCAAAACCTAAGCGGGCTCGCTTGAGCCCGCTAATCAGTCATTTGAGGTAAGTGTTATGACCCGTTTACCTGCGTTTTCTTTCTCAATATCTGAGCCGGGCGGTAATGAAGCTTCGTCAAAGTGGCCGACTGCTATTCACTTCCCCCTCGTTCCAGCTGGGCCAGAGTTTTCGATCGAAAATGCTCTGCCTAAACGTCCGACAGTGACGATATTCACTATCGATCTGTCTCAGTTACTTAAAGGGGACGCTCGGGTCATTCATTAACTGCATCGAAACAGCCAGCGCACGTTGGCTGTTTTTTCTAATTTAAGGTATTGATAATGCAGATTTTTATTTGATTACAGCCACTTGTTCAATGATCAATTTGAATTGGGGTAATCGGACCGCAAGCGTACTACACTTTTAAGCCCAGCATCGCGCCGAAAATGATTAATCCCGCCCCACATGCTTGATTGAGTCGATGCTTAATCTTCAACAAGAAAGCTTGTAGCTGGGGTGACGTGAATAAAACAGCAACGATAGAAAACCAAATACCATGCAGCGCAATCATATAAATCCCGTAGAACAAGGCGATGTGTTGCTGACTAGAGTCGGGAGAAATCACTTGGCTAAAAATACTCAGAAAAAACAGCATCGTCTTGGGATTGAGTAAATTACACAGAAACCCCTGCATGAAAAATCGCCACATTGAATACTCGCTCTGTTGAACGGTTTCTGAGTTTGATGCAGGTTGCGAGGAGAATATTCCTTTAATCCCAAGGTAGACAAGATAAGCGGCTCCAAGATAGCGCACGAGATTAAACAACCATTCATTTTGTGAAATTAAGTAACTGATCCCCAGCATGGAGTAAGCGGTGTGGATGCTTATCGCCATGCTGATACCAATCGCACTGTATACGCCTGCTTTTCGTCCTTGATTTAAGCTATTTCTTAATACCAAAACAAAGTCTGCGCCAGGGCTAATGACAATAAGCACACCTAATAACGCAAGAGTTACAAATTCCATATCGATTTCCTGTTTGAATGATGAAGTCTGGGATGTAGCGGAATTGTAGGTGTCTTTATTACTGACTATAATCGAAAAATATTCCCATATTGGTGAGAAAAACTCACAGATGCGTCACCTGAAATCTTTTTATGTCTTCCACGTTGCGGCGAGTTCTTCAAGCTACACTGAAGCGGCTGACAAACTGAACATTACTCACGGAGCCGTGAGTAAGCAGATCAAGCAACTTGAGCAATATCTGTCTCAACCTTTGTTCTTCAAAGAGGGCAGGAAAGTCGTGTTGACGGCAGAAGGCGAATTACTCAAGACATACACAGAAACGGCATTCCAAACGCTAGAAACAGGCGTGAATACGCTTATTCAAGAGAAGCATCAGCATCTTGAAGTGTCTTGTGAACCGACATTAACCATGCGCTGGTTGATGCCAAGGTTGGCCGCGTTTAATGATGAACACCGTGCTGATGTTCGTTTGTCGACGGCTGGTGGCCCGGTAACATTAGGATCAACTGGGCTTTCGATGGCGATTCGTCGAGACGATTTTGCGCAGCATCACGATTACGACAAAACCATTCTTGTGGAAGAGTGGGTGGGGCCGGTATTTTCTCCTGAGTATTGGCAATCCATTAAAGACAATTTGAAAGCAGCTCGATTGTTGAATAGCCAAACCAGACCGAATGCTTGGGCGGATTGGCAGCAATCAACACGTTGTGAAACTTTCAACGGCAACACTCAGCAATCATTCGCGCATTTTTATTTTTGCATACAAGCAGCGGTGGACGGCTTAGGCGTCGCAATGGGATCGTATCCTTTTGTCATGGACGATATTAAGCGTGGTAATTTGGTCGCACCATTTGGGTTTTCTCCATCAAGTTGCAATTACGTTTTATTGAGTCAAGATAAAAAGCGTACAGAACTCGAACATAAATTTATCACGTGGTTACAAACGCAAATGGCAGAGTGTGTGCCACTGTCATCACAGCAGATTACGCAAGGCGAATAGAAGGCATAGAGCGAGATTACGTCAGTCAGTTTTATGGAAAAAGGCTTAGGAAATTGGAAATGGAAAACCTCAATATTGTTGAAATCAAATCATTTGTTCCGGCGAAAGATTACGCGCTATCAAAACGTTTTTATGAGGCGATTGGCTTTGAAATGGCGTCGGACTTCGGTGATGTAGCATACTTCTCTCAAGGTAGCTGCGCGTTTCTTTTACAGAATTTTTATGAGCCAGAACACGGCAATAACTTCATGATGCACTTGCTCGTAGAAGACGCAGAAAGTTGGCATCAGCACTTATCCAAAGTGGGTCATGAGGAATTTGGTTCGCGTTTGACAGAGCTAGTCGAGCAACCTTGGGGCATGCGCGAATGTTGTTTGTTTGACCCTAGTGGCGTTTTATGGCGAATTGGCCAGAACATGAATACTGACTAAAGCCAGTCTTATTTTCACCACATCTACGCGCAGGTATTGAGATCTCGATATCTGCGCGTTTTCTTTTTTACTTAGCCTTGCCAACGTTTGTAGCGCACTCACGCCTTTTTCGAGGTGGTGTGCGATGGGCTAACGCCAAAAAACTCCTCAAGCAGCATGGCTTTGAGTTCCGCTCTGACTTCTGCGCCACCGATTAACGCCAAAAGTGCGAGTCCTCCTGGAATAAGGATGACCATTAATATCGGTCTTAAAATATACGAAAAGCAGAAGATGGTCGGGAAGAAAATCAATCCTTGGCCTAGTTTGTTTAATACGTACATGAGCGATTCCTTTTGTTTTTATATAAAATGAGCATGCTCAATTTTATAAATGAGCGCGCTCAATTTGTCAATCTCAACCACGCAAGGTATGATCCTTTCAGGCTCATTAAGCAGACACATCAATGACGAAGCGACAACAAACCAGAGATAAAATTCTAAAAGCCGCATGGGCATCTTTTGCTCAAAATGGCTATGACATGACGACCACAAGGCAGATAGCGAGAGAAGCAGGAGTAGCCGATGGTACAGTGTTTAGCCATTTCCCGACTAAACTGTCGATTTTGCGCGAAGGGATGCTGGCGCAACTGCAACAGATCAGCCAAGAAACGCTAGTCAGTGTGGAAGGTAAAACCGATATCGACATTGGTTTGGCACTGACGGAGAAATACTATCGCTACTATTTTGCGAACGTTGAGCTGAGCCGAGCTTTGTTGAAAGAAGTGATTTGGGATTTGGATTATTATCAGTCGTTTAACCAAGCTTTGTTTCAATCTGTAAACGGAAGCTCCGTCCTTGAGGGAAAAATACCGCTGATTTTTGACTGCTATTTTATGACGTTAATCTCGCACTTGAGCCGTGCAGAACCGGATGTTGAAGCGGCACTTGAAGAGCTTCATGCTAAGTTTCAGCAAATCATTGCGACTGCATAACATGGCCCCAACGCAGGATCTGAAAGAATATACTGCCTGTCATTTTATTTGCTGGGCTCCCATTTTCTCGTTTCAGTTGGCGTCTCACCAAATAGCCGCTTGTAGCTTTGACTGAACTGCCCGAGATGGAAAAAACCAAAGTCAAAAGCGATTTCTGCAATTGTTCGATTATCTTCAGGGCTTTGTAGCACTCTACGTACTTGATTCAGGCGCATTCGATGTATGAACTGCTTTGGGGAAGTATTACAGCAATGTTCAAAGGTGTACTGTAGTGTGCGACGACTGACGTGTACTGCGTCACACAGTTCACTGACGGTTATCGGTGTACGGTAGTCTAGATCCTGTAGCTGTTGTTTTATACGGTGCATCACGTGTTGACGATGAGAGATTGATATCGGATGGCTCGTGTGCAGTGAACTGAGTGAGAACAACTCCAGCACAATATCTTTTAAGATTGCTTGATGTGTGGTTTCAGACCATCTTGGCTCGGCGGAACCAAGTAACGTGCCTAAGTAGTATTTAAGTTGTTGAATGTGTTTTTCCGTCAAACCCGTTAAGTGTAATGTGTTGTTTTGGATACTCCCAAGCTCAAGTTGATTTTCTATGATGTGAACGAAGTTTTTGTCGAGCACTATTCCATAGATAGAAAACTGCTCCGGTGTCATTAACTCAAAATCAGCGCCACCTTGCCTAAGCAAAAGTTGGCTTGAATTAAACTGACTGTGATTTAGGTGTAGCGGCTTATTTTCCGCACTCAAACCCAACCAAATACCTCCCTCTTCAACCCTGCATTGCTGTCTTAGCGAGCGGTTACTGTCTTCACGAAACACATGGAAATTGGGAAATCGTCGTTCTCGAATTTGACCTAAAAATCGACCATCGCTGAGTTGGTCATATTCCTGTTGCCAGTTTATCAGACTCGCAGCTTGTTGGTTTGCATCCTTAGTGTGATGGATGCACAGCATTGGTGCAGTTTGGGGCATTTGGTTACTCATCCTTGTGATGCTCATTCCTTTTTTGTGAGTCATGTTGGAGCAGTATTTACATAACTCATTGTTTATTATTGGTTTATAAATGTTGCCAGTTTTTGATAACGCTACGGAACACATTTGGCAATACTTTCTTAAAGCTTATTGATAGTTCAGCAAAAAGCGAACCAAATAGTGAAGAGGAAGAGCAATGACGGCAACTTATCGTCGGCAACAAGGAAGTAAAGTCTATACCTTTAAGTCATTAGCTGACTTGATGGCGAAAGCGACACCGGAGCGCTCAGGCGATGCGTTAGCCGGGGTTTGTGCTCAGTCAGCGGCAGAACGTGTAGTCGCACAAATGGCGCTGTCTGAGTTACCACTTAAAACGTTTCTTAACGAGGCGGTTATTCCATACGAAAGCGACGATATCACTCGCCTAATTATCGATACGCATGACCTTGAAGCCTTTAAGCCGATTGAGCACTTGACGGTCGGAGATTTTCGAAATTGGCTGCTGAGTGAAGAAGCCGATGGTGAAACGTTGGCTAAAATTCGTCAAGGTTTAACACCAGAAATGGTGGCCGCAGTCAGTAAGATTATGCGCAACCAGGATTTGATTCTCGTTGCTAAAAAATGCCAAGTTGTCACGGCTTTTCGGAATACGATTGGTTTGCCGAGTCGCCTGTCTACTCGCTTACAGCCGAATCATCCCACTGATTCTCTCAACGGTATCGCAGCGACCATTTTTGATGGTCTGATGTACGGAAATGGCGATGCGGTTATCGGTATCAATCCGGCAACAGATAATGTACCTCAAGCTATTAAGTTAATGAACTTAATGGATGAGGTGATTCAACACTATCAAATACCGACTCAGTCTTGTGTGTTAACTCATGTCACGAACACGATCGAAGCCATTGAAATGGGCGCACCAGTCGATCTCGTTTTTCAGTCGATAGGCGGCACGCAAGGGACGAATGATACCTTCGGAATCGACTTGTCGATTTTGAAAGAGGCCCATGAAGCCGCGTTGTCTTTGAATCGAGGTAGTGTAGGAAACAATGTGATGTATTTTGAAACCGGACAAGGTACAGCGCTGTCTGCTAATGCATTTCATGGGGTCGATCAGCAGACTTGTGAAGCCCGCGCTTATGCTGTCGCGAAACAGTTCGATCCTTTGTTGGTTAATACTGTCGTTGGGTTTATTGGCCCTGAGTATCTGTTTGATGGCAAACAGATCATTCGTGCTGGGCTTGAAGATCATTTCTGTGGGAAGTTGCTTGGTTTACCTATGGGTTGCGATATCTGTTACACCAATCATGCCTATGCCGATCAGAATGACATGGATAACTTGCTGACACTATTAGGTGTGGCCGAGTGCTCGTTCATCATGGGTATTCCAGGGGCTGATGACATCATGCTCAACTATCAAACTACCTCATTTCACGATGCCCTTTACGCAAGAAAAGTACTCGGTTTGAAGCCAGCACCAGAGTTTGAACAATGGTTAATGGAGATGCAGATTTTCGAGAGCGTGCAAGACGTTCGGTTAAGTGAGCAAATCTCTCGCTCGTTTTCGGGAGCAATTAACCAACTGAATAAGGGGTATTCTCATGGGTAAAGTAATCACCATTGCTCAGTCCCCACAAGATGAGTCTGAAGTTGTCACACACAACCCGTGGGGCAAGTTACGCGACTTCACCTCTGCTCGGATCGCTCTGGGTCGTAGCGGGAACAGTGTACCAACCAACGAGTTACTCTCATTTCAGCTGGATCACGCCCAAGCTATGGATGCAGTGCATTGCAGTTTGAATATTGAGTCTCTCGTTGCTGGTTTGTCGGACTCTTACTCGATTCTTGAAAATACCTTAGAGCCTCCAGTGGTAGTGAGCAGCCAAGTGAGTGATCGGATTATGTACCTGCAAAGGCCCGATTTAGGAAGGCAACTCGATGAATCTTCTTGGCAAACGCTCAACTCGATAGCAAATGAGCATAACGCTGACATTGATCTTGCGATTGTTATTGCTGATGGACTTTCTTCCGTCGCAATTCAAAACCATGCCGTGCCTGTTGTTACTCGATTGATTTCTCTTTTAAGCGCTGATGATGGACATCAATGGAAATTCGCACCTATCACAATCGTAAAGCAAGGAAGAGTAGCGGTAGGGGATGATGTTGGTGAATGTTTTAACGCCAAGGCCGTGCTGGTTTTAATTGGAGAGAGACCCGGCCTAACTTCTCCGGATAGCATGGGTATGTATCTCACTTGGGGGGCTAAACGAGGCTCTAAAGATTCCCAAAGAAACTGCATTTCCAATGTGCGCCCTCAGGGGCTCAACTATGACGATGCCTGTGAACGCGCATTTTACTTGCTCAAGGAGGCTCGAAAATTACAACTGTCAGGAGTGAATCTGAAAGATCGCTCCGATATCAATGAGCCAAGTGGCGCAAGCGTTGAAGATAAACACAGCGACAACTTTTTAATTTCATCAAAGTAGAAGGATTTACTATGTCTAAACATCAGGAGTACTTGGCCAAAAGGCAGCTAAAAAGAGGCACCGCAGGTTGGATTTTACTTGCTGGCTTAGGTGTCTCGTATGTTATATCTGGTGACTTTGCCGGTTGGAACTTTGGCATCGCTCAAGCAGGATGGGGAGGCTTTCTTATTGCTGCTATCGCGATGGCAGTAATGTATTTCACGCTAGTATTGTCTTTAGCTGAAATGTCTGCGGCTATTCCTGCTGCGGGTGGTGGTTACAGCTTCGCAAGACAGGCGATGGGGCCGACAGGTGGCTTTTTCACTGGCTTATCAGTTTTGATTGAATATGCGCTCGCGCCTGCTGCGATAGTGATTTTTATTGGCTCAGCAGTGAATGAATTGGTTGGTATCGATGGCCCTGTTGTTTACGCACTTTTCTACGCCGTCTTTATCGCTATTCATATGGCAGGGGTTGGCGAAGCTCTCAAAGTAATGATGGTCATCAGTGGTTTGGCTGTGCTAGCTATTCTAATTACTGCTGCTGTGCTTATTGGTCACTTTGACGTTAATAACTTATTCGATATTGCTCCGGCGACGGCTCAGGCAACAGAAATCTTGCCGTTTGGGTGGTATGGCGTATGGGCTGCGTTGCCATTTGCAATGTGGTTGTTTCTTGCGGTTGAAGGTGTGCCTTTAGCGGCAGAGGAGGCAAAAAATCCGGCAAAAGATGTTCCCAAAGGCATCATTGGTGCGATGCTGTTTTTATTGCTAACCGCAACTATCGTAGTCGTCCTTTTGGCTGGTGCGGTTGGCTCAAAGGTCATAGGCGATAGCGCGGTGCCATTAGTTGACGCCCTAAAGCTTACGGGCAATTCAACGGTAGCAATGGCCGTGAACTTACTTGGATTGGCTGGCCTTATCGCTTCTTTCTTTTCAATCATTTATGGTTACAGTCGCTTGGTGTTTGCGCTTTCCCGCGCGGGTTATTTACCGCAAACTTTGTCATTAACCAGTGACAAAAAAGTGCCTTCTCGTGCGCTTTTGGTTCCGGGCGTTTTTGGGTTCTTGGTTTCACTTACGGGTGAGGGGGACTTAATCTTGGCGATGGCTGTTGTCGGTGCGACTGTATCGTACGCATTAATGTCCTTGAGCCATATTTTATTGCGAATTAAACAGCCGGAATTAACTCGTCCATATAAAACGCCTGGTGGGATAATTACTTCGAGTATTTCTCTGGTGCTTTCTTTGATCGCAATGACAGGTGTTTATGCTTTTGATCCCTCAGCCTTTTTCATGACAATGGGATTGTTTCTTATCGGTGGTGTTTATTATGGGTTATACAGCCGCAACAAACTGGTGGCAGCAACCGCCGAGGAAGAGTTTGCCATGCTGTCTGTAGCAGAGCTAGAGCTTGAATCAGATGTCGTACGATAGTCACTTTGATTCTTGTTATTCAGCATATTAAGGGAGCCATAGGCTCCCTTTGTCATTTCTATCAAAAGTGCATAGCGCACAAATGCATCACTTTAACTTTATAAGCGGTTAATCATGTGAAAGTCTAGTCTGGATAACGATGGCGCAGATCCATCACAGGTAAAGGTTAAGTTTTCAAGGAAAGAGCATGATAAACAAGGTATTTAATACACTTTTGGGAACAGAGTTACCGATTATTCAAGCGCCAATGGCCGGTGTGCAAGACAGCCAAATGACCATAGCCGTCAGTAATGTTGGCGGGCTTGGCTCGTTACCTTGTGGAATGCTGAACAAAGACGCCATCGTAAAAGAACTTCAACTTATCAAGCAGGCAACTAACCGACCGTTTAACCTCAATTTCTTTTGCCATGAAATGCCGGAGTATGACGCCAACAAGCACGAAAAGTGGCAAAAAACGCTGCAACCGTATTTTTCCGAGGTTGATGCAACCGTTCAGGTTCAGCCAAACGCTCCGACAAGGATGCCTTTCAATCATGATATTGCTGACGCGATTGAACCATTTGCACCGCCAGTGATCAGTTTCCACTTTGGTTTGCCAGACGATGATCTGTTAGCTCGAATTAGAGGGTGGGGAGGGAAGATCCTTTCGTCAGCGACCACGGTGGACGAAGCACTTTGGCTAGAAGCAAAAGGCGTTGACGGTATTATCGCCCAAGGCTTGGAGGCTGGTGGACACCGAGGTATGTTTTTATCGGATGATTTAACTACTCAATTAAGTTTGATGGCGTTATTACCACAAATCGCCAAACGGGTGAATTTGCCTGTTATTGCTGCAGGCGGAATCGCTGATAGAAGTGGGGTGGAAGCCGCGTTGAGATTAGGAGCTAGTGCCGTTCAAGTTGGCAGCGCCTATTTGTTGTGTGATGAGGCGAAAACATCGTCTTTACATCGATATGCCATTGCCAGTGAACGCGCGCAACATACCGCTGTGACCAATGTTTTCTCGGGCCGACCAGCGAGAGGCATTGTGAATCGCGCGATGTCGGAGCTAGGCTACATCAGTGAGTTTGCGCCGAAATTCCCATACGCCTCCATTGAAATGGCTCAACTAAGAGCGCTTATGGAAAAGCAAAACCGAGATGAATTCACTCCGTTGTGGTGCGGACAAAACTCGTCGGGTTGTAAAGAAATATCGGCGGCAGAAATGACATTGTCATTAGTGGAAGGCATCGATTTAAACTGATATGCATCTTGCCTTTTAAAGCGATGCTGACTGAATGGTTACGAGTTATCCCTGTATTTATGTAGTAAATCTAATGGGATGTGGCAGTAATCATTCGGAAAGTTTGTGAGTCTGTCTTGGTGCTCATCATCACTTGGCACATAATTTGTGAGTGGCAGTACTTCTACGGCGATCTTGTCGGCGTCCGGTCGTGCTGCGATAAACGCTTTCGCGATGGTGAGATGCTGTTCGTTTTGGCTATAAACACCAGTACGGTACTTCTCACCTACGTCTTCACCTTGCTTGTTAACGCTGTAAGGGTCGATTATCTCAAACAAATACCCCATTAAAGTTTCAACCGAAACTTGCTCAGGGTCGAACTGGGTTTTCACGCACTCTGCGTAGCCATCGTATTCGGATTGAGTGTTATCCGTTGTGCCATTTGCTCGCCCGGCTTCTGTGTTGATTACGCCCGGAAGGTGGCGCATAAATTCTTGCACGCCCCAAAGGCAACCGCCTGCGAAGTAAATTTCTTCCATTACTTTTATCCTAGTCTTTACCGTTGTTGGGATGTAGGGAGTTAACCCCTCTTCTTCCATCCCATTTTCGTTGCCCTATTATCTGTTGATGGGAGCGATATTCGCAAGGTACAGCTTGGCTAATCAGACCACGCGTTTTTTCCTTTTTACTTTCAAGTTCTTTTCATATGAAACATCAGGTGAGTATACTGTAAGCTCATCAATAAGGAGCGAACCTGTGAACCCAAGACAAAATGAAATCCTGCAATTAGTGAACGACCGTAAACGCGTTCAAGTCACAGAGCTTTCTGACATCATTGGCGTGTCGGGTGTGACCATCAGACAGGATTTGAACTTTCTGGAGCAACAGGGCTACCTAAAGCGCGTTCACGGCGCAGCTACCGCGTTGCAAAGTGATGACATTGATGCCCGCCTAGAAGTACGTTTCGATATTAAACAATCGCTCGCAAACCAAGCTGCGGATTTGGTCGCATCGAATGAGACAGTGCTGATTGAAGGAGGCAGTGCCAATGCGTTGTTGGCTCGGACATTGGCTGAGCGCGGCGATGTGACCATTATTACGCCATCGGCGTATATCGCCCATCTCATCCGTAACACTTCTGCCAACATTATCTTGCTTGGTGGCGTGTATCAGCACCAAGGCGAGAGCTTGGTCGGACCGCTGACTAAGTTGTGTATTAAGAACATTCATTTCAGCACGGCCTTCTTGGGTATTGACGGCTTCCATCAAGACACTGGCTTTACTAGCCGCGACATGATGCGCGCTGAGATCGCAGAAACCATCATTGCGAAAAAAAGGCGCAATATTGTTCTAACGGATTCTAGTAAATTTGGGCAAATTTATCCCTCATCAATTGGTAAGACTGACGAAATATCAGTGCTGCTGACTGACAAAGCCGCTCCGAAAAGCGACCTTGAACAAATCAAAAAGCTAGGTGTGGAAGTTATATTAGGCTGATTAAGCCACGCTTCGTTTTCTCTTCGCGAGCATTGCTGTTGGGGAGAAACCGGTGACTAGCATAGTGCCGCTAAGCACTAGAATTGTTCCTATGATGGTGTTAGAGCCGACGGGCTCATCTAGCACCAAGTAGCCCCATAAGATACCAAAAACAGGAACAAGAAAAGTGACAGTCAGTGCTGAAGCTGGGCCGATATCAGAAACTAAGCGGAAATAGAGCAAATAAGCGAACCCTGTGCATACAACGCCGAGCGTGACAACAGAGCTCCATTCGAAATGACTTGGTTCTGCACGCATTGGTAAGAATGGTAGCAGCGGCAGTACCCAAATAACCGCCGCCCACATGCTGCCGTGAGCATTGTCAAAAGCAGGTACTTGTGGCGCATTTTTAGTGTAGTTGGTAGCAATGCCATAGCTGAAAGAAGCCATCAAACTGGCGGCAATAGGGAGCATGGCTTCTTCACCTATGGTTGAAGTATCTAAGCCGACCAAGACTGCAACGCCTCCTATGCCTATTAGCATACCGAGAACAGATTTCGCTGTGAGTGGGCTGCGGTACCAAACAAAGCCAACTAGTGCTCCCCATATTGGGGCGGTTGAGTTCAATATTGCTAAAGTTGATGCATTCAGTGTCTGGGCTGCGTACGCAAAGAGTAAAAATGGAACTGCGCTATTGAATAAGCCAATAATAAAGAAGTGTTTAGTATGCGCAGTTAACGTGAGTTTCTTCTTCAAATATACGGCGATCAATAACAAAGCGACGGCGGCAAATGTAACTCGAAATTCGATTAAGTAAGCCGGCCCGAATGTGTTGGCGGCGACTCGCATAAACAGAAACGAGCCACCCCAAATAGCAGCGAGGCAGAGTAAGCGAAAAAAACTGACGGCAGTCATTTGACATCCTTGGTCGAGGTCTAGCGCCTCATCGATTAATTGTTGCGCTAACAGTGAATTAAACCAAGGATGAGGTCAACCAGAAATGTAATGCCAGTTCCGGATCTGGCTAGCTTGGGCTCACGTTGATGGTGTGTTGTTGATTTGTGATCACTTAATGGCTCTCTGACCATACTGCGAATTCATTTCCACTCGGTTCAGTGAAGTGGAATCGACAGCCGCCGGGGAATTCGAAAATAGGGCGGATAATTTTTCCACCATGCTGCTCTACTTTTGTCTGAGTGGCCTGAATGTCTGAGCTATAAAATACTAAAAGTGCGCCACCATTTGCGGTTTGGTTTATAAACTCAGATTTGAAGAATCCGCCATCCAACCCTTGTCCTGAAAATGCAGAATATTCTGGACCATAATCGGTAAAGCTCCAGTCAAAAGCACGCTCAAAAAATTGTTTGGTCGCACTGACATTAGTGGAACCAAATTCAACGTAATTCAATTTTTCATGTTGATGCATGGTGAAATCCTTCTCGGTTACTATCGTTTCTAAGCGAACTTTTCTACGATGATGTCGTCCGCTTTTTCGACAAATAATGCGCCATTATCTCTGAGCTCTGTCAGCACATTCTCTACATTATCAGGCAGCACCGCACGAGTTGAAGCAAGATTAACTACCACATTGTAGCCAAGTTCCAGCGCTTGCATGACGGATTTTTTCACACAAAAGTCTAAGGCAAGGCCACCGATAACTAAGGTATCAATCCCGTTGAACTTTAGAAATTCATGCGCGCCTGTCGTTTTGGTGTCGGCAATATCATGGAAAAAAATACCGTAAGGGTGCGCGTCAGGATCCATACCTTTATTAACTTGAAAATCATAGTCCAACACGGGTGGTAAACCATCTAGCAGCTCAGAACCTGTTGTGCCAAGCACACAGTGACGGTTCCACTTTATATCCACATTCGGTAAACCAACGGGCTCAAGCATATTGGATGGCGATTCTGCATCCCACTTTGCTTTTGGTGGGTGTAAGTCACGACTGACCAGTTTTAATCGGCCTTTGGCATGATTACTCAGAAGCTCCGGTACGATTTCCAACGCACCTGCAACGGGCAGTTCATTTGGACATAACTCACTAAAGCCTTTCTCTGGATCAACGTCGATCACTGCTGTAGTTTGATAGTTTACTCGAACAGTCATGGCAGACTCCTTGTCTGTCTGATTGTCTGCGTTTATCCACGCAAACAGTTTTGAAAAAAGGTTACTTCGTCGCTAGTCAGCGTATATACCATTGCGGGTTTTCCACCTTTGCCTTTGTTGGTTGAAGCGACTTTATTAGTGGGTTTTAGTACGCCTGAATCTATCAAGCGGCGCTTAATCGTCATTCGGCTGATATCAATACCAAACTCTTGATAAGCAGAAATGATGTCCGCAACCAAAAACTCTTTGTCTAATGCAAACAAAAGAACCGATGTGTATTCAATGGATGCACGAAGCTTTTGCCACGCTTTTTCAATGGTTTTTTGATGATCAAATGCGAGAGTCTCTTCTCCATTGAGAATAGCCTGTAGCGAAAACCATTTAAGTTGGCATTCCGGTACACCTGCATTATTTATTTGCTCTACATTGTTACGATCGACTAAGGCGTAGTGCGTAATGTTTAAGCTCCAGTCTTCTGGGTCGCGCTTTGGATCACCGTCGATAAACGCTTCGCTAAAATGGCGAGGGTAGGTATGGATTTTCTCACGGCAAATTCGGCGACGCGCCGCTTCAAAGTTTTCATCGGCCGGGCGTCCGCCTTCACTGGTTAAGTCTTTATCAAAGACAAATCCGCCCGGTAGTGCCCAGACTCCATGGTATGGCCGATTTGGATTTGAACGTTTAATCAACAACACTTCCAATCCCTTATCGGCACAGCCAGATAGCCTGAATGGAATAATGTCGACAGATACGATCATGGTTGGGTCCTAATATTGATTTGTAAGTAATCTAGCGCATAACAAGTGGTCAATCAATGGGTAAGTAACGAGTTGTTAGAAACGTTTTTGGTAGTGTTCGTAATACGGTTTGAGCATAAATTTACGGATGACTCTGACTTATTCACAATGCTTGCTCGAATTCTAGACAAAAAAACCTTATAAAAATGAGTGGTTAGTAACAAAAGTTGACAAACTATAGATGGGTGTTTATTGTTTACGCAAATTAGTTAGTAACAAAAAGTTATATACCCAGGAAGGGCATGTAGAAGGGCACCTAATGACCACCAAACTATTTTCTTCCCGCATCATTCAAAGCGCTTTGGATTTCGATGTCTACAAAGTCAATATGATGAGTGCTGTAACAGCGCTTTACCCTGATGCGATGGTGTCATATAAGTTTATCGTGCGCAGTGAGGAAGACCTCTCTGAGCTTTTGCCTGAGGTAAAAGCCGAAGTCCTTAAACTGCAAGATATTCAATTTACGCAAGAAGAAATTGAATATATTAAGCGTGTCGCGCCTTACCTGAATCCTGACTTTGTTGATGCACTGCGCCATTTCCGTTTCAACCCACAAAGTGATGTCTCTTTCCATAATAAAGCCATGGCTGATGGCTCAAGCCAGTTAAGAATTACCATTAACGGTTTGTGGCGAGATACCATCTTGTACGAAACGATCATCATGAGTATCGTGTCTGAAGTTCGTAGCCGTCAGCGTTGGTCAGATATCCCTGTTGCGCAATTTACCACTGTTTTAGAAGAGAAAGTTCGGCACCTAAAGTCGGAACTAAAACGTCGTAAAATCACTAACTTTAAATTTTCTGACATGTCGACGCGTCGACGTTTTTCCTTCCAAGCTCAGCGCACTATGCTGGAATATTTGTGCCAGGAAGTGCCGGAATGTTTGACAGGAACAAGTAACTATCACTTAGCAAAAGAGCTAAACTTGACGCCTATCGGCACCGTTGCTCATGAATGGTTTATGGGACACCAAGCTCTGGTGAATGTGCGAGATTCGCAAAAAGTGGCGTTGCAACGTTGGCAAAAAATGTTTAATGGTGCACTAGGTATTGCGTTAACCGATACGATTGGTATCGATGCTTTCCTTAAAGACTTTGATGAAGAACTAAGTAACGCGTACTTCGGTGTACGTCACGATAGTGGTTGCCCTTATAGCTGGGGTGAAAAAATGATTGCACACTACCAGTCACTGAATATAGACCCATTAACAAAAACACTGGTGTTTACCGACGGACTTAACTTCGAACAAGCGTTAGATATTTGCGAGTATTTCCAAGGACGTATTCAGGTGAGTTTTGGTATCGGTACTTTTCTTGCCAATGATATGGGTGATTATGTCAATAAAGATGGTGAAGCCTACCAGCCACTTTCTATCGTGATAAAAATGGTCACGTGCAATGGTTCACCGGTCGCCAAAATCAGTGACGAACCTGAGAAAGCCATGTGTGAAGATATCTTCTTTTTGATGAATCTCAAGCGCCGCTTTGAACAACCTCTTGATTTAAATGAGTGTCGTAAAATGATTGATCGTTTAGAAACTGAAGGTCAAAATTATCTCATCGACGCGTAGGCGTTATCCTCTCTCCATGATAAGCACCCTCTATCGTTACGACAAATTTATATAGGTAAACGTGGAGGGTGATTTCGTTATAGTAATATACAGAAGTAACCAGATACAGCGCAGGAAAGCACTCAAAAGTTGATGTGTTATCTGCCTTTGATTGGTGTAAATCGATACGTTACAGCATCGTGGACGGTGTATCTCATCCGACACTAAACTCAGTCTAATCACGTAGTTTATTCCCACGTACCATGAGCTCACTCGGGTATAGACGTCTATCTGCTTTTATGACTTTGGGCTTCACGTAGTTGCTTGAATCAGGAGTCAAAATGAACCTAGTAGTACATTTGCAAAAGAAAGCGATCCGAAAATATGGCTATGAGATGGCCACTCGCCAAGCATGGAAGTGTGGTATCAAGGCAAATCTTGTAAAGCGCGTGATTGGCCTTTTTAAAGGACAAATTGTTTGTGTGGTTGAAGGTTGCCGAGCAGAGTTTTCTTCTCCTCTTAATAACCCCCTTCACGAAGATGACAAGCAGGAGCGATATGTGTTTGTTGGCGGTGTATGCTGGGAACCAAATAACATTATAGCGCCTGGTTTCCCTGATTTTATGTTTATGCACGTGCGTAATCTAAGCCACCGCCATAAGTATTTAACGGATGACGAACTATTTTTGAGCTTGGCTTAAAAATAAATCTCATAGACTAGTCCAGCCCAATCATAATCAGTAGTGATACAGTTTTAGCTCTGTTGACATTCTGCTGAGTGTTTCTTGACGTACCTCTTATAAAACAGTGTTTCTTTACTTGTTAATAACAAAGGGTTTGTTTTCGTCTGATGTGATTTCCCTTTTGCGATTTACCATAACGCTCATCAAAGCAAACCATACTGGGATGTAAATCATGAATATGAAATCTATCGCAATTGCAACGGCAGTTGTTGCTGTACTAGCAGGCTGTAAAGACAAAACGCCACCAGCTCCAACTCAAGCAAACATTACTTTGGTTGAAGCGGTGACTGAAACGGTGAAAAAGCCGCACCAAGTATGTAAAGACGTGGTAGTAACCGAGCAAGTTACCCCTGCGGATGACAATAAAATTATTGGTACGGTTGGTGGCGCAGCAGCTGGAGCTGCGCTGGGCAACCAAATCGGTGGTGGCTCAGGTAAAGTGATTGCAACTGCAGCTGGTACGATTGCTGGTGCACTGACAGGTCGTAAGATCCAGGAGAATGTGCAAAAAGGTGATGTAGTAACAACGACGAAAAAACAGTGTCATACAGAATATACGACATCAGATAAAGTAGTGGGTTACGACGTCACTTACGAAGTTTCAGGTGCACCAACGACGGTTCGTTTGGCGAGCAAACCAGCGACAAAAACGTTCCCAATTCAAGATGGTAACGTTGTTCTACCACAATAGTTAGCGACTTAACCGAAGCGATTAACAAGCCCTTTTATCTTTGAGATGAAAGGGCTTTTTCACATACGCGGCGTTTTCATCTGTTTTCCTATTGGAATGTGCGGCCAGAAATACCCGTTAATTTCCGCGTTCGATACAATCACTTTTCTAAAAGTACGAACGGAAAAAACATGGAAGATTTTTACCTGACCGAGCACGGTCTGGCTGGTTATTTCGAAGCTCAATGGTTCGACAAGTTCATTGAGGATCAACAGATTGAGATGATAACCAGTCGCTCAAAACAAGTCCCACTTTCTTTTTTGTCATCACCTCACTGCTCCCAAGTTGCTGATTTTATTGCGCAGGCGGTAATCGAAAGCAGCGTTCAGCCGTATTCCCTACTTGAGGTTGGGGCGGCGCTGGGAAGAAATTATTATGAGTTAGTGCAACGCTTACCTAACCTTAAAGAAGCGACGCTTGTGGAGCCTTCAAATAGGTTAATGGATGGCTTGAAGCAACTGTTAATAGAAGAACAACGCGTCGAGCTTACTTACCTTCACGATGTGAACACCTTAAACACTTTAGAGGTTGAGAATAGAGATATCGTACAGAAATGTGCTCATGTTGATTTGACGCTAATTAACCAGCCTTTTGAGCTCGATACTCTCCAATCTCGCTTTGATTTAGTCGTATGTTTAAATGTGATTGATCAATGTGAGTCGCCACTTAGCGTGATCAATGCTCTAAAAAAAACCACCAAGGTGGGTGGGCTGATCGTTGTCTCTTGCACTTATCAGTGGAACGCGAAACACATCAAAAATAAAGAAGAGGCGGTTGATGATATCAAAGAATACTTTGCTGAAGGCTGGCGTCTAGTGTCGGAAGCCGAGCATGAATATCGCATCCGGTTTAATGATCGCTTTGCAAGGCAGTTTTTATCTCACGTAGTCGCTTACGTAAAAACCGATTAGAGCCACATAAAAAAACCGAGCACTTACGGCTCGGTTTTTTAGTCTTTGGGTTAGAGCACAACTTTAAGTAACGTGCGCTTCTTGTTGCTCTTGCAACTTTTTCTTGCGACGCTCTCGTTTAGAAAGCCAAACCAGAGGCACAACAATCATAATGGTTCCTATTGCCATAAATATGTCTGGCACTTCTCCAAACCAAATCAATCCCACAAACACGGCACCAATTAAGCCACTGTATTCAGCGCTGGCAATTTTGTTGCTATCGATCGAGCGGTAAGCGATGACACATGTTGCTGCATAAATCATGATGAACAAACTTGAGCCAGCAGCAACAGGGAAAGCACTCCAGTCCCAAGGTTCTGCTTCGATCAGAACAAGCAAGAAGGCTACTGGAATACCTGCCAAGTTTGTCATCAATAACGTTTGCATCACAGACTGATTTTTTGGCAGTTTTCGAATGAGCAAGTTATTGATTGCTAAAGTAATTGCAACAACTAAAGCTGAAATGGCTGCCCAATCGATTTGGTCTGGACGAATGATGACCAATACACCGGCAAAGCCCATTATCGCTGCGGCGACCGATTGCTTAGACAACTGTTCTCCAAAAAAGATTGCTGCAAGCGGCAACATGATCAATGGCGCGGCGTAAAAGATCGCGTTCGCAGTTGCGAGCGGTAAAGATGAGATCGCCAAAACCATGAATATTGCACCAAGTAACCATACGTGAGCGCGAACAGTATGCCACTTAAACCCTTCAAGAAAAGGCGCATTTTTTGTTAGCAGGTAGACTGGCAGCAGGAAAAGCACCGCTGATATTTGTCGGAAAAAGACAAATTGAAAAATAGGCACTTCATTTCCGACACTTTTAATTAAAGAGTCCGAAAGCACCGCAATGAGATTTCCAACAATTAATAGCAGCATCGCTGCTCCGACCGATGTAACTTTCACTTTTTCCTCTCCTCTTTCTTTGCCAAAGAGTAGGTGATGTCATAGGATGAAGTGAAGTGATATTTATTAGTTTAAGTATGAGATTTTTAGATAATGAAATTGCCACCACTCAGAGCGGTTCACTGTTTTGAATCTGTTGCCAGAAACTCTAGCTTTTCGCTTGCTGCTGAAGAACTCAATGTGACGCAAAGTGCCGTTAGCCACCAGATACGATTATTAGAAGATTACTTGGGTGAATCATTATTTATCCGCCAAGGCAGAAAGCTCTCTTTGTCCGATACGGGCACCCGCTATTTAGAGGATATTAGCCCAGCAATTAGCTCAATTGCGATGGCCAGCCAAAAGGTGCGAGAAGGGGACAAAGGCAGCATACGGTTGGCGATTTATAGCTCGCTCGCCGTAAAGTGGCTTATTCCGCGTTTGTCTGATTTTAAGCGCCTACATCCAGAAATCGATCTGACACTCAATATGGTCGTTGGTGATCCTGAACAGACAGACAGCGTTGGCGATTGTTTTATCACGGTAGAGAAGCCAAAGCGAAACTACATGTCGGTAAAGTTATACGCGGAGACGTTGTATCCGGTCTGCAGCCATAAAATTTGGAAAGAGTTGCAAGATCAACCGATTCCAGAAGCGCTTTGGCGATACCCTATTTTGTCGACAGACTCAATTTATCGAGAGAGAGGAAAAGATTGGGCAGAGTGGTGCAGAGCGGGCGGTTACACCTTGCCGAAAGATGTCGATGTTCAACATTTTAGTCATATGTTGTTGGCAATAGAGGCGGCGCGTTATGACCAAGGCATCGCATTTGCGAATGATTTTATGCTCAATGAAAGAGATAAAGCGCACGATTTGGTGTACATCCCTTCTCATGGATTGGAAACCGGAGACAGCTTTTATTTTATTCATAAAAAGAGTCGAGCCAAGCAAGCGGAAATCATCAAGCTCACTAACTGGTTGAAGCAGCAATGCTTGTGAAATGACTAAATTGTCAAAATTAAGAAAGAAAGTGGCAAAGTTGTGTCTAAATATTTCATGTTTTATTGAGTTTTTATTCATTAACATCCACTTGGTTTTGAAACCAAGTGAAATGGACAGCATGGCATGCTTAAGGATGGGCAAAACACAACCTCAATAATTAACAGGCAGTGAAATACAATGTTTAAAAAAACATGGCTAATGACAGCCCTTCTAGCAACATGTTCTGTTGCAAACGCAGCTCCTTACGTTGGTGCATCTGTAGGTCAAGCATCGTTTGGTGATGTTAATGGCTCTATCAATGGTGGTGGTACTAACGCTAGCACTAAACTTAAACTTGAAGATGACTCAAGCCTTTCAGGCAAAGTATTCGGTGGTTACAAATTCAACGAATACATTTCTCTAGAAGCAGCCATTGGTGGCTACGATGCTTTAGACGGCAAAGTTGTTACTGTTGGTGATATGAAGTATCTATCGATTCAGCCAAAAGCGACTCTACCGATTGGCGATCGTTTCAACCTTTTTGCTAAAGCTGGTCTTTCTTACTTCAATGCTGAATTCAAAATTAGCAACTCTGTGATTGACGGTAGCGCAGGCCATACCACCATTTCTGACAGCACTGTAACAGGCATGTACGGTTTAGGTGCAGAGTTCGCTATTACTGAAAACTTTGCTCTACAAGTTGAATGGGAATACATGATGCCTGAGCTAGACATTGCGAAATTTGGCAATGAAAAAGTAACGGTTGATGCAGACATCAATGTATTCTCTGTAGGTATGAGCTACCGTTTCTAAGTATACTTATTCAAGTTACCTCTTGGCTTAGTAAACGTTTTTGACTTCTGTTGGTCGAGCTGAGTCCAAGCTTTGAATTTGTTTAGATATAGCACAGGAAGTTTAGTTGCTAAGCGTCCTGTGCTATTTTTTTGCTTTGGAATAACTCTTAGGAATCTTTGTGAACGATGTCAATCTTAGGTATCTGGATCTACTGTTAAAGCACTTTGAACCTCACCAGTATCACCTTGTTACGCTTTCTGAGCTAGAAGCGGTGATTTGCACGTCGAGGCGCAATGTTTCTATTGTGATGAAAAAGCTTGCCACTTACGATTGGGTCGATTGGCAACCTGCGATTGGCCGAAGTAACGCTAGCCGTCTCAGTATTAATATTTCCCTCCAACAAGCGATGACCGAGTTTTTGGTTGAGGAGCTTGGCAGAGGAAGAATGAACTCAATAACGAAACTTATTGATTGGTTCGGTCAAACCGCGGTTAGAGCACTAACCATCGCTTCTGAAAAAGTGAATCGATTGAATGAATCAAATAACGCTATTTTGATTTCTTCTTACCCTTGGGTATCCAAAATCGACCCTGCGAATACTTACCGTCACACTGAATTACACGTCGCGAAAAGCGTTTATGACGTATTGCTGACCCAAAATTCCAATGGTGGTATCGAGCCATCGTTAGCACATGAATGGAAAATGGAAGGCAAGGTAATGACGTTATGGTTGCGGC
Organism: Vibrio sp. 1078-1; assembly: GCF_033340475.1. Lineage (NCBI taxonomy): Bacteria > Pseudomonadati > Pseudomonadota > Gammaproteobacteria > Vibrionales > Vibrionaceae > Vibrio > Vibrio sp. 1078-1. The sequence goes on along the minus strand of NZ_JAWOWM010000003.1, from coordinate 449,872 downwards.
CAGGCATATATCGCCATGATGGCGAGCCCCTTAACATACAGGATGTGGTTTGGAGTATAGAAAGACTCAGGGAGATAAAAGGACCAGTTCACGAGCTCTGGCAATGCATTGATAGCGTGGTTGCAGAAACATCTAACTGCTTAAAAATCATATTGAAGCATCCGAACAAGTTGTTTCCATACATGCTAGCAACTCCTCATGCGTCTATTCTGTGTCGAGATGTCGTCTCTTTCGGTTCTAGTTATTCCTACCACATAGGGACTGGGCCATTTAAAATCAGCGGCTGGAACCAGGAGAGTATGACTCTTGAAGCGCACAAAGAGTATTTTTCAGCACGCGCATTGTTAGATCAAATAACGCTGTCTCATGGTGATGTTAAAACCTTAAATATGTTGAGCTTTAACCAAAGCTCCGATCACGTTGAAGTGGAAAAAATTAGCGCATTTTCATATCTGACCTACCGCGAACGTGCGGAATCCCAACTCACAAAAGAAACTTGGTATCAACTCGCTGATTACATCCATGTGCAAAAGCGAATTTATGATGCGCCAAGTGCCGTTGACAGCATTCAGTTAGAGACTCACGAGCAAGATTTATCAATAACAGATGGTGTTGTGATACCTAAACTGAAAGGTAAAGTGGTATTAGCTGAACCTGTCTGGACGATACCGAGTTTAATTCGTCATTCCGAATGGTTGCACAGTGTGATTCGTGCAACGGGATTGGAGTTGGAGATCGTCGTTATTGATGACATTAGTTTTCCTGAGGTAGTGTCTCACCAAGCAGATTTGCTCTTCATTGAGGAAGTCATGGAAGCACCATTTGAATATGGCATCTTCGAATGGCTGTCGATAGCAACTGGACTGCGTTTTAGTTTTGATCAAAGCCAGATGTTAAGGCACAGAGAAAAGGTTCGCAGGGCGATGGCAGATGATCACTCGCTACAGTCTTTATTAAACCTAGAGAAAGCGCTGCGCGATCAGTACCTATATTTGCCTTTGTTTGTTGGCTACGAAGAAGTGACAAAAACACAGCAAGTGCGAGGTGTGCAGGTGAAGAATACAGGCTATAGCGATTTACATAGGTTATGGATTGCTCATTCACACTAGAGTCTGTGTTCAAGATTATGCAAATGTCCAACGCATAAAGCCATCGAAATGATGGCTTTATAAGGGCGTATCGGATTAGAAGTTGTACGACACACTTGCGCCAACAACCCATTGGTTTGCACTATCAACGATAGATGAGTCGCTGATACCGCTGCCTAGGCGCGTGTATTGTGTCATTTGGCTTACTTGCCAGTTGTCGTTGATTGGCATAACAAGTTTGTAGCCCACACCATAGCTTACCGTTGAATCACCTTTGTATGCTTTGCGGTTTGCGTTTGCTTCGCGTTGTTTTACACCAAAGTAGTAATCTACGTAGTCTTCACTTTGATAAGTTAGGTTAGCAAAAGGAACAAAATCAACACTACCGAATTTCATGATGTGGAAGTAAGTCGCGCCCGCTAAGTAACCTTTGTAAGCGCCACTGATATCGTGCTGAAGGTACGTAGAAATGACGTTGTTTTGATCCAGTGTAAAGTCTGCGTTTAAACCTAGATCGACGGCGAAGCGGCGTTTATCTGTGCCTTTCAGGCTTTTCGCTGTATCACCGTCGCGCATTACACCGCTACCTACAAGGTAGGTACTCATGTTGATTAACTCATTGGTGTTACCGAAGAAGCGGTAGTTAATGCCACTTAGGTCGGCATTAAAGTCGTCACCATGGTAACCACCGTTGAGAATTGGTGCTGTATTATGCTTTTGATCTTTGAAAAGATCGCTGCCTTGAGCCACACCAGCTTCTACGTTCCAACCGCCTTCGTTGTTGTAGATGTTACCGTTACGAATGTAAGTATCGCCAGCGAAAGCTGAGCCAGCAGCTGTCAGAGTAAGTAGTGCAATTAATGTTTTTTTCATCATTTTTCCGAGTTGTTCTGTTTTGTTTTGAACACTGTACAAAATAACGTTGTAAGCATCTATCGGCAAAGCGTATGGAAATGTAATGAACAATCAGGGTAAGAAGCAGAATGTTGCTTCAGAATAGAAAGGTTGCTGGAATAGCTTTCGTTAAAATAACGAAAAATCCGAGCTGGGGTGGCTCGGATTTGGGGTATTTATCAGGTATTGATACTAACTTCTTACTGTTTCGTTAAGTTGTATAGTGGTGCTAGGTCACCCGTTACTTTTTCGCCATTCATGTCTAGCTTCATAAGTACGTTTTCACCAACAAAGTATTGGTTTGGTGCATCTTCATTTGTCAACGTTACGATGCTGCCATTTGCGTCCCAAGTGAATTGACCTTCAGATTTTGATTGACCGTCTTCTTTGCCTTGGTAGCTTTCTTCAAGTACGTAAGTGCCATCTTGATTTAGTGTGATGGTCATATCGATACCAGCACAATCCGCGCAAGGTAGTGTTCCTTTGTAGGTGCCGTTCCAGTCCAGAGCACTTTGTGCGTTGTGTTCAGAGTCTACAAAAGTCTCTTCAGTAATTACTTGTTCTTCTTCTACTGGTAACGTGTCAATTGTCTCAGTCGTAACGTCTGCACTGGTGGTGACTTCAGTTTCCGTTGCCTGAGGTACTTCAACTGCGCTTGTTTCGGCAGGTTTCTCATCTTGACAGCCTGCAAGAATGATTACCGCGCCTGTTAGTGCCAACATTGTCTTTTTCATTTTATCCCTCTTTAAATCAAGATTTTGTATGAGAGTAATAGTAGACATTTATCGAGGATTTGCGTCATCAAAAAGCAATAGAATGATCTAACTATGTCAATAAAACCGGATATGAGCATGAAATTGTCAGGAAAATCAGAACAATGTAAATGTTGCTTTGGGTATCAAGCTTGAGCCCACAGATAAATATCTAAAAAGGGGAGTGGGAGTGAGTTAATTGATAACAGCCCACATTGTTGTGAGCTGTATTATCAACATCATCTAAGAAACGTTATTGAAGCTTGAGCGTGAAGTGCCTCGTTTTGTGCTTCGTTGATCAGAAAACAGCTCCGCAATAACCTGACGATTTAATTCGCCTTTCAAATGGCCGTGCTCATCGATGACGGGCAGTGAATGTTCACACGACATGACTTCAGTCAGCACTTGCTCAATGGCTAAATGTGGAGAGATGATAGGCACCTCTTCATAGATATCATCACGCCAATCTGATATATGAGTTAACTTCGCTGCGTTTAGCAATCCTTGCTGTGTTATCACGCCTTGATAGCCTGCATTGGTCTCATGGTAGGCATAATCACGTTTAACACGTTTCATTTCACTCAGCGCATCTTCAATGGTTTCAGCGCGAACACAGTATGAAGGTGGCTGCATCAGCGTTTCGACTGTCAGTGCTCGCGCTCTATTGACGTCTTTTACAAAGGCTTCAACGTACTCATCGGCAGGATGCAGTAAAATTTCGTCTGGTGAGCCTTGTTGGACAAGTTCACCGTCTTTAAGAATCGCGATGCGATCGCCAAGTCGAAGCGCTTCATCTAAATCATGAGTAATGAAAATAATGGTTTTGTGCAGCTTCTGTTGCAGCTCTACCAGCTGATCTTGCATTTCGCTCCGAATCAGAGGGTCCAATGCCGAGAAAGCCTCGTCCATCAACAGTATTTCGGCGTCGGTAGCCAGTGCCCGTGCAAGGCCCACACGCTGTTGCTGTCCACCCGATAGTTGAGCAGGATACTGGTGCTCATAACCCGTCAGTCCAACGGTTTCTAACCATTCATTTGCTTTTTCTAAGCGCGCCTCTTTATTCATTCCCTGAACTTCCAAACCATATGCGATGTTGTCGATAACAGTGCGATGAGGCAGCAAGCCAAAGCGTTGGAACACCATAGACATCTTGTGACGGCGAAACTGTTCAAGCTCTTTGTTAGAAAGTTGCATGACATCCACCCCTTCTACCAAGATCTGCCCCATGGTTGGATCGATTAATCGATTGAAGTGGCGAATCATGGTGGATTTTCCAGAACCGGATAATCCCATAATGACAAAAATTTCACCCTTTTGAATTTGCAGGTTGATGTCTTTTAGTCCGACCGTGTGGCCCGTTTCCGCTAAAACCTGCTCTTTACTATGTCCCAACTTAACGCGCTCAATCACGCTATTGGGTCTGGTACCGAAGATTTTATACAGACCGCTGATTTCGATAAGTGGACTAGTCATGTTTTGAGTCTCCTAAATGAGCTTGAGTGCGTTTCGCATACGCTTGTGAAGCACGATCAAAAAGGATTGCTAGGGCGACAATTGCTAAACCATTGAGAAGACCAAGAGTGAAATATTGATTGGTAATAGACTTTAGAACAGGCTGACCTAAACCTTTTACCCCAATCATTGATGCGATGACCACCATTGACAGTGCCATCATGATCGTTTGGTTAATTCCCGCCATGATGGTTGGCATTGCAAGCGGAAGCTGAACCCCAAAAAGCCGTTGCCGAGTGCTGGCACCAAATGCGGTTGCGGCTTCCAATACTTCTTTATCAACTAGACGAATGCCCAAATTGGTTAAACGAATAACCGGTGGAATCGCGTAGATCACTACTGCGATAAGGCCAGGAATTTTCCCGATGCCCAATAACATCACAACTGGAATGAGATACACAAATGCCGGCATGGTTTGCATGACGTCGAGTAATGGTGTTACCACCGACTGAATGCGATTAGAGCGCGCCATAGCGATGCCGATAGGGATACCAAGTGCGATGGCAAGCATAGTACATACAGTGATGATACTGAGCGTACGCATAGTGTCTTCCCACATTCCAAAATAGCCAATCAGAATCAGCGAACCAAAACATGCAGCGGCCAGTTTCCAAGAGCGGCTGGCGGCATAAACGAGAGTGGTGCAGACACCTAAAATAATGAACCAAGGTGTAGAAATCAGAAGTTTTTCAAACCAGACAAGAAACGCAAGGAGCGGATCAAACAGAGACTCAATGAGTTCACCATACTCGCGAGAGAAATCTCTGTAGGCGCCGTCGAGTGTTTTGCGAATCGCCCTGAGATCAGAGGCATCCATTTCCGGGAATTCGCTGAGCCAATTTGAGTCAGACATATGTACTTCCTTTTTCTGATATACCTAAGCGCTTTCAAGAAACTTAATTTGGCAAGAAGAGTAGGGCGCCTAGGCCAAGTAATGGTCGTTCGACAGGTTCTGTATCGAAAGTATTACCCTTTAAGCTCAGGCCGATGTCGTCAAACTTCTCTTTTTCGTTCCTTAGGTATACATCCTTTTAAATAAAACAATCATTAGTGTTCAAACTAATGATTTGCTTGGATTATAGTTTTTCTTCTTCAATAAAATGAACACATTAGCGTGTATTTGTATGAAAAATCTGCGCAAACTAACGTTTTTATTATCCGGTTAATTAGAATTGATCTTTTTGTTCGTTTGTCATCAAAATTCCTAAATTATTAGATGTCTAATTAATGCTGATGTATTACGTATTTGTCGTGTTGATTTTTGCAAACTTAGTTTATTGGCATATGCTAAAAATGTTATTGGCATATGCCAGTTTAAGGCGTAATTTGACTCTGTGTTTTTGAGGGACAATGATGGCAAGACCAAAGATAGAAAGACGAATATGCGGACGTGCGGCTCACCATTGCTTTAAGCCCAATGGCATTCCATTTAATCAGTTGGAGCAAGTCGCCATATTACCAGAAGAGTTAGAAGCGCTACGTTTAGCCGACTTAGAGGGGCTTAGCCAGCAGCAAGCTGCGGAGCAGATGGGCGTTTCTAGACAAACTTTTGGTAACACAGTAAAAAGTGCAAGATTGAAAGTCGCAAAAAGTTTAGTTGAAGGTCATGCATTAGTTTTTCCGAATGAGGAGTCAAACTTATGATTTATGCTATTCCTAATGATGGTGAGCGGGTGGCAAACCACTTTGTAAAAGCACCATACATTGCTATTTATTCTGATACTGACGGTATGCTAAAAAACTTAGCGAACATTGCTTCTATGCCACAAGCGGGTTGTAATGCGAAGTCTCAGTTGATTCAGTCTCTACAAGGGTACAACGTGGATGCTGTTCTTGTGCGAAATATCGGTGAACGTGTATTGGCAAAGCTACTTAGCAGTGGCACGCCAGTATTTAGGCTGTCTACTCGTAGTTCCTTGGAAGATGTGCTTGCGGTTCCAAGAGAGCCTTTGATTGAGCCCTCTCAAGGACGCCCATCAAACAATCATAAGAAAAGTGTTCACAAACAAAAAGGCGGCTGCGGCTCCTGTGGTTGTGGTGGCCAAAAATCAAAAACCTCCTTGTTGGCAAGACCTAAAGCGCTACTCAAAGCAACATCTAGCCCTGCTATACTTAAGCTAGAGTCGATGGCTAATAAGGCAGGTTAATATGGTTTGGTTATTTACCTTTCTTGGTTTTCTCGCAATCATTTTGTTGATGTCACTTGGTGTCATTTTTCATAACAAGCGTATTCAAGGAAGTTGCGGCGGTTTAAACAACGTCGGTGTTGATAAAGTATGCAACTGCGAAACCTCATGCGCAGAACCTGAAAGGCGTTTACATCAAATCTCAGAGCCTAACTCATCACCTGAGCACTAAGGCTTTTGGCCCATTGCGGCAAGGTTTGCCGAAACCAGTCCAAATACTTGCTGGTCTGCGGATTCTCTCTGGAGACCAGTATGTTGACTACCTCGACAACGATCCACGCTTTTGCTAGTCCGATATCGCGCGCCAATTCTGTTGTTTCACCTTTCTCTGCGCACTTTATATATTTGTCTGCTACGTTCAAGTAATCATCAAATGTGCCCATGCCCTCGATGAGCGGCGCTAAATCTATCGCGACATGCCCTGTAGAAAAGCGCTCCCAGTCGAACAGCACCAGCTCGCCATTTTGGCGCTGTCCCCAGTTTCCTGCATTGGTGTCTCCGGAGATCAAGTTCTGCCCATCGAAAAGGTGCGCCGATCGTTGTTGTAGCTGGTGGAAGAACTGTTCTGTCTCTGAGCCCAGTTTAAGTGTTGCGAGTGCTTGTTGAGTCGCTTGTGGTGTCCACTGGTGGCGGTGATAAACACCATCTGATGTTGGTGGAAGTCGGTGCAGTTTGACGAGTTGTTCAATGACTCGATCATCTTCAAGTAAGAATGCTTGCTCGACTGCGTGGGGAACGTATTCAATGTACAGAACGTTTTTCTGGTCGTCGAGTTGAATCAAGCGCGGTACGTGTATTCCAAGCGCGTTAAACTGCTCGGCATAGCGTTGATAAAACGCCACTTCTATTTGAGTAGGGTTACGTTTTTCTATTACTTGGACGCCATCTTTTTCGATGAGAAAAACTTTGGCACTGCCCATTTGGTTGAGTTCTTGTTGCGACACCGGACTTCCTGTCTTCATGTAGAGAGAGCTCACCTTAATCGCTGCACTCACGTTTTCCAATAGCCACGACAAAGTGCCTCAAAAATATTAAATGCAACTGTTTAAATATGATTTTGCTGTGAGTGTCTAAATTTTACACAGTCTCGCCTGTACTCCGATAAATTCGTTCTACGCTTACTATTCGTCTTAATAAAGGAGAACCAAAATGGCTGTAATGAAGCAGGATATTCCAAATCGTGTAACGGTTTACCATGACAATATCGATCAAGAACAAGAGCTGAAAAATGCGATGCTGCCAGAGAAACCGCGCTACTTTAACGGTGCTCCGACTTACAAAGCGAACAGCATCGAAGAGTTTGAAAGCAAAATCAGTCAGATAGGTTTGTCTCTCGATAAATAATTTTTCTTTTACCTAAAAGCGCCCTCAAAATGAGGGCGCTTTTTTGTTTATGTGATTGATTTGAATCGTAGGGAATTAACCTTGTTGTGCACTGCCTTGGCAGACCTGTTTTTGCACTGCTGGTGGCGCGGGCTCGTAATGGCTTAAAGTCATACTAAAACTGCCTTCACCACCCGTGATAGCTCGTAATCGACGAGCGTAATCTTGCAGCTCGTTTACTGGTGACTTGGCTCTGAGTAAGGTGAAGCTACTGTCGATTGGCTCGGTGCCTTCGATTAAGCCTCGGTTTCCAGATAAATCTCCAGAAACATCGCCAACGTTCGCGGTTGGGATGTGCAGTTCCATCTGGACAATGGGTTCTAGCACAATAGGATCTGCGTTGTTAATCGCATCTAAAAAGGCTTTCTTACCTGCGATGACAAACGCTATTTCTTTCGAATCGACGGAGTGATATTTACCGTCATAAACGGTGACTTCCACATCCTTAATTGGGTTGCCAGAAATCGCGCCTTCCTCTAACGCTTGCAAAATACCTTTTTCAACAGCAGGAATGAGCGCGGTTGGAATGGCGCCACCCACCACTTTGTTGATGAACTTAAATCCGGCACCACGTTCGAGTGGACGAACCTTCAATTGCACTTCACCAAATTGGCCTGCACCGCCACTTTGTTTTTTGTGTCGATAATGCCCTTCGGCAGGTTTGGTGATGGTTTCAAAGTATTCGACGCTTGGTTGGCAGGTTTCGACGTCCAGTTTGTACACGTTCGCCATCTTTTCTAATGCGACTTTGAGGTGAAACTCCCCTTGGCCGCTGATGATGGTTTCGTTGGTGCGAGCGCGATGTTCGATGCGCAGAGAAGGATCTTCACTGGCAATTTTATTCAGCACATCTCCTAATTTTTGCTCATCTCCACGCTTAAGAGGCTTCAAGCACAAAGAATACATGGGGTCAGGAAGATCCAACGTTTTGAGTTGAACACCATCTTCTTCGTGAGAGTCATGAACGATTGAATCGAATTCGAGATCATCCACTTTGGCTAAAACGCAGAAGTCGCCTGTAAGCGCGCGAGGGATCTCGGTTCTATCTTTGCCCTGCAGTTGATATAAGTGCCCAACCTTGAATGCCTTGTTGCTTTCGCCAATATAAAGCTGGCTGCCCGCATTGATTTCACCCTGATATACACGTAAGTAGGCAAGTTTTCCCATATATGGGTCGACGCTGACTTTGTACACGTGTGCGACGGTGTGCTCTAAGGTTTCGCAATTTACTTTGATTTTTTTGCCGTTCTTTTCCAGTTGAGGAGGGTTACCCTCGTTTGGCATGGGCATGATCTCCGCCAAGGTGCGTAGCAGCAGCTCGACGCCCGCACCGGTTTGTGCTGAGACAAAACAGACAGGAATCACATGTCCAGTTCTCAGTGCTTCTTCAAACGGATCATGCAGTTGCTCTGCGGTGAGTTCGGAGCCTTGTTCCAGATACAGTTCCATTAGTTCTTCATCGACTTCGATAACTTGGTCAATTAAGGTCTCATGAGCTTCATCTACCGTTGCAAGTAAGGTTTCTCGTCCCAATTCTGGTTCGAAATAGCAGTCAACTACAGATTCTCCGTCAGTCGAAGGTAAGTTGATCGGCAAGCAGTGGTCACCAAAATGCTCAACGATGTTCTCCATCAATCTCTCTAACTGATTACCGTGGTTATCGAGCTTATTGATGATGATCATCTGACATTTTTGCTGCTCTTTTGCAAAGGTGAATAGGCGATCGGAAGTTTGGTTTAGTGGTGTTTGAGGGTCGATGACAAGGGCGGATGTTTCAACGGCAGGAAAAACGCTGATAGTACGGCCAAGTAACTCGTTTTGTCCCGGAGTGTCGATGATATTGAGCCGGTGTTTATTCCAGCGCAGTGCGACTGGCGTTGCTTCAATACTGTGTTGATATTGGATGGATTGAGGGTCGAAGTCGGTAACAGTATCGCCTTTTTCTACGCTGCCTAAATGGTGGGTGGCATCGCAGGTGAAGAGCAGTTTTTCTATCAGTGTGGTTTTACCGGTCCCGGTTTGACCGACAAAAGCGATATTGCGTATTTTATTGATAGGCATAGAGCCTCCTTGCAAGATGGCGTGAAAAACCTACGAATTGCTAGGAAGTGGGTTGTTATAGAAACCCACGCACTGCATTGGAGTAGGGCGGGATTACCGCCTATTCGTTTTCCACGTCATTTTCCGGATGACTCGATGCATAAGATCACCTTCTTGGACTACTGGAATCTTAGCATGCCTCAATAACCATATAATTTATGTGACTTATTTCATGATGGGGCTGATTGTTTTTTTTATCGAGATCATAAACTCAGAGGTTCTGACTTTTGGAGTAAAACCTCTGGATTGTTTAGGCTATTTGGAAAGAACGATTTCGCCGTCGCGATAAACCAAGCTTGGCGTTACATCTTGTCCTAGTAACACCGGGCCATCAAGATCGACAACGCTCGCCTGAGCAGCAATGGGTAACGCGGCTCGCATCGCCAGCGACGTCCCCAACATACAACCGGACATGAGGCTAAAACCGAGTTTTTGGGCGTCGTCGGCTAATAATAGTGCTTCAGTGAGCCCGCCAGTTTTATCTAGCTTAATGTTCACCATCTCGTATTTGCCAAGCAGTTGATGCAATTGCTCTCTGGTGTGACAACTCTCATCGGCGCAAAGTGGAATGGGGTGTGGAATGCTGGCGAGTACGTCGTCGCAGTCTTGTGACAACGGTTGCTCGATCATGGTGATATTAAACGGTTCGAGTTGAGCAAATACCGTCGCGAGGTCGAGGTTTTGCCACGCTTCATTCGCATCTAAGACAATTTGTGCGTGCGGCGCGGCATCGCGTACTGCTGCAACGCGCTCAATCACGTTTTCACCATCCAGTTTTACCTTTAGCAGTTTTGCGCCTTGGCTAAGGTAAGCTTGTGCCTGTTTTGCCATCGCTTGCGGCGTGTCGATAGAAACCGTCATCGCCGTCACAATCGCCTCGGGTAACGTAAAGAGGTCGTGAACCTGCTGCTTTTGGCTCAAAAGCGCGTGAAGATGCCAAAGGGCGCAATCCAATGCATTTCTTGCCGCCCCTGCGGGTAATAACGATTGAAGCTGGCTTTTGAGAACCATGACATCAGCTTCGCCTTTGGCATACAAACTTTGCAGTTCATGCGCGGCGTGAGAAATCGCCTTAATCACCGATTCAACCGATTCACCATAACGAGGGTATGGCGTGCATTCACCTTGGGCGGTCATGCCTCGATGTTCAATTGTCACGCGGACTACGTGGCACTCTGTCCGACTGCCGCGAGAGATGCGAAATGGTGTCGCCATGGCAATCGTGACAGGTTCTACATGAATTTTCATCTCACTAGTTTTCCCTAAACCGCAGTTATTTTCTAAACCGTAAATGTTTCTTAAATCGTAAGGAGCCTATCTGCAACCGCATCAACGCCAAAACGTACAGGGTCGGTGACGGGCACTTGGTATTTGTCGCTCCAATCCTGGCATAACTGGGCTGCATCTTCTTCGCTGACCGCCGAAGTGTTCAAGCAAATACCCACTAATTGAGCGTTTGGATTTGTTAGGCGAGCAGCGGCCAGATTCGCTTCTATCGTTTGTTCAATGGTTGGCAAGCTCGCATGTGGTAAGTTGCGGATGTGCGGGCGACCAATCTCATGGCACAGTATCAGAGCGTCAGCTTGTGCGCCGTGAAGTAAGCCCAAACTTACGCCAGCAAACGAAGGGTTAAACAATGAACCTTGCCCTTCGATGATGTCCCAATCGTGATCGGTGAACTCAGGGCTGATCGCTTCTACTGCGCCGGAGATAAAATCGGCAACTACGGCATCAATCGAAATGCCACTGCCTGCGATGAGAATTCCGGTTTGACCCGTTGCTTTGAACTCTGCACGACAGTTTTTACGCTTCAATGCATACTCAATGGCAAGGGCAGAGTACATTTTGCCAACGGAGCAATCTGTTCCTACAGTAAGTACTCGCTTGCCTGCACGAGCTTTGCCATTGCCGACCTTGAGCGGGGCATCATAATGGCGAACATCATACAGTTTGGTTAATCCGCGTTGTTCTAGATCGGCAAGAGGAGAAAATTCCGCCAAACGTTGATGCATGCCCGATGCAATTTCAAATCCCATCTCTGCCGCTTCAAGTAAGGTTGCTTGCCAAGCTTCGGGAATGACGCCTCCTGGATTTGCCGTGCCGAGCACCAGCGTTTTTGCTCCTTGCTGCTGCGCTTGTTGTATTGTCATGTCGGTTAAACCAAGCGATACGGTTTCTGGCGTCAGGCGGATTTGGCCAAGGCAAATCTCAGGTCGCCATTGGTAAATGCCACGCGCGGTTTTTGCTGCAAGTGGATCGGTTACATCGCCAAGAAAAAGTAGGTAAGGTTGAGCAATTTGCATGATGGTTCCCTTCGTCATCGTTATTGCTCATTAATTTAGCCAGACTGATTTAGGAAACCGAATGCTTATTTGTTAGGCAGGTATAACTTCAGGTTATACCTTTAAACCATCTGTTGTTTTAGAGCGGTGATAAATTGCTTTGTCGCAATGGATTGAGGTGTGTGCTCTGCGAATAAAATAGAGACAGAGAAGGACATATTTGGCTCCAAAGCATGCACGGAAACGGCATTATCTTGGCGATATTGTTTTGCAGTCCAAGGGTCTACAATCGCGAATCCTGCTTCGTTTTTCACCAGTTCAGCCGCCGCGGAGTAGCTGCGGACGGTAATGGCATGTTGATAATGCTCGTCACGCGCTGACAAGGTTTGATGTAACAGCAAGCCCAGAGGGTCTCGGCTATCTAAACCGATAATGGGTAAATCGTGACTGATGAGTTCTTCTAAAATGACGGTTTTTTCTGCGGGTATCGCTGCGCTTTTAGGAGCGATCAGTGCTAAGTTTTCTTTCAATAACACGTGCCCCATGATCGCTGGTGGTGTTTCTTCACCGAACGCAATGGCGACATCCAGTTCATGTTTCAGTAATCCTGAGCACAGCTCATCGCGATTGGCCGTTAATAGCTCAAAGGAGATGCCGTGCTCTTTCGACAACAACGCGACAGTCGGCGCTAACAAGTGCGCGGCCAAAACAGGCGGGGCACCGACTCGTAAATGTTGAGTTCCCTGTTTGACTTTGTTGGTCAGAGAGCGAAATTGTCCGAGTTGTTGATAGACTTTTTCAGCCTCTGGCAATAAGGCTTTGGCTTCTTGAGTGGGAACGAGGCGACCTTTTACACGCTCAAATAAAGCGAAGCTCAGTTGTTGTTCTGTATGGGCGAGAACTCGAGTGACATTAGGTTGGGAAACGTGCAGTAAGCGAGCCGCGCCTGACACCGTTCCTGCTTGCATAATGGCGTAAAAGACTTCTAATTGCCTTAAGTTCACTGCGATTTCCCCCTGCTCATGTTGGTCACCTCAGAATACCCAACCTTGCTGATAAGCGATAGAGGCAAAAGTGCTGGCGTAAAAAATAGGAAGACGATGTTGGTTGCCTTCTTATCTCGCTTTTTCAATTTCTCAACTTCTCAACTTCTCAACTTCTCAACTTCTATGCTTCACTTTGCTGCTGCATGAAGGGGCAGGTCGTTAAACGGCTCGACGTCTCGGCTGAGTAATCCCATCAAAACCACTGCTAACACCATGACAACAGCTGCTATTGCAAAACCGTATTGTGTTAGCTCGTAATGACTTAACATCGCGATTAACACGTAACTGAGAGATTGAATGGTGGTGGCAAACATGCTGATGCCGCCATCGACGCGACCTCGTTGATGAACCGCTACGGTATGATGCATCCAGTTGACTCTCGCAATGCGATTTAGCGCGTTAAATACGCCAAACAGCGCCGTAAACAATAAGATGGTCAGCGGGCTCATCGCAAAACTCATACCGATAAGCGCAAAAGAGACCATAACCATCGAAGCGAACATAATGTGGCTATGGGAGGCACGGCTTAGCACTTTGGTGACAATAAAGCCGGTTAGCAACGAGCCGAGGCCAAAACTGATGTTGAACCCTGCAAACCAATCGCCAGAGATGCCTTGTTCAGAAAACCAAATCGGCACCAGTTTGCTCAAATACGTCAATGCAGGATAAGAGAGGCAAGAGAGCAGAATAAAGCCATAAAATCGAGGTTCGAGACGGAATATTTGTTTGCTCTCTTTGAGTTGCGCGATGAAAGCAACGGATTTTGATGCCCTTAATTGTTGGGTATAAGGCGTCAGAATATAGAACATCGCTGCTAACGCAGAGGCGCTGGCCGCAAACAAAGCAAACTCTTTCATACCCCACATTTCAAGCAAAACAATACCCAACGCGCCAGCTCCGAGGGTTGTGGATTGCATTACAATTTCTTGCTGACCCGAAATTTTCGCATACTCATGGTGCTGATAATTTTCTTGGGTGAAGGCATTGTTGGTCGTCCATGCAAAATTACTCGAAACCCAATACACCAATTGTGCAAAAGCCAGTAACCAGTGTGACTCAAACCCTAACCAATAAGCAATGAACACCACCAAAGCCATACCCGATTGAATCCATTGATTGAGCACGAGTAGTACTTTGCGTGAATGTCGGTCAATTAAAGTGGAAAAGAAAGGCGTTGCTAGAAAAGAAATCGCGGTGCAGCTCAGAGAAACTAAAGCGACGAATGTACCCATGTTAGGTTCGGAAAGCATGACCCATGGCAGCGCCATCATGAATAAGCCAGAGGAGATACTGTCGAAGAAGCGGCCAGCTAAGTACGGCTGAGTTTTATTTTTCATTATGTTTGCCTCTAACTCCCGATGGATTTCAAAAGGTTGATGTCCAACTGTCTTGTGTTTAACAACCAAGTCGTTCGCGCTGAACACATTATCTTGAGATCGCCGGGGTTTAGCGTTAATTAAGATGGTGCAACTTTAAAACCTCAAGTAAACTTGAGGTAAAGCATTTTTTTAACAAAATTGATACACAGGGAGTCAAGGATGGAAATCAGCGTAGGAGAAGTGGCAAAACGTTCTGGAGTGAAAGTATCTGCCCTACATTTTTACGAGCAAAAAGGACTGATTTCGAGTTGGAGAAATCAAGGTAATCAGCGTCGCTACCATCGCAGTGTGTTGCGCCGTGTTGCGGTGATCAAAGCAGCGCAGCAAGTTGGGTTGTCGTTAGAAGAAATTAAACATGCGTTAGATGAACTGCCGAAACACCAAGCCCCTAACAAAGCGCAATGGGAAGAAATGGCAAGCCATTGGCATGAACAGTTAGAACAAAAGATTCAAAAACTTAAAGCGTTGCAAAACGATTTAGGCGGATGCATTGGCTGCGGGTGCTTGTCGTTAGAAACCTGCGCACTGCGAAACCCAGAAGATGTATTAGGGAAAGACCACTCGGGGTCGAACTTAACGTTAGAAGAAGAGTAGCGATTATCTCTATTCTTTGTCGAAACTGTCGACTACGATCGCGCCCATCGAAGCAGGCATTGTGATGACGATAACGCGCTTTATCGCAACCAAAGGCTCATTCATGAGTGGCAGCTTATCAAGACAGAAAAGAACTAACGCTACCACAACGGCCGCAATGAGGTACGCGATAACCACACGAAAAATAAAGATGGATACGCGATTCTTGATGTGGCTTTGAAACACGCTTTGATACGCGAAAAAACTGAGGAAAATGACAGAAAGACTTAACAGCATGAGCAAGTTTGCCATTGGTAGGCTCTCACCCAATCGCCACGCCTCCTCCGAAAATGAGATCGGGACTGCTAGGGCAAAAGCACCAACCAATACTTGGCTAGCGTCTTCTAGATTAAAGTGGCTGCTCATGCTGTTTATTCCATTATTCGCTTGCTAGATGTAAGAGCTTTTCAAAACGCTCATTACCGTGCAGCAATTCGAGGTCTCGTTCTTCTGCAAGTAAATCACGAATGGATGGGCTGTATTCAATTGCGCGTTCCAAGTCTTCAATAGCTTGCTCTTCGATACCAAGGCGAGAGTATGCACACGCGCGTTGATACAGTGCAGGGCCGTTGGTGTAATCGACTTCAAGTACGCGGTTACAAATGCTAAGTGCCCAATGGTATTCGTTGATTTCCATCGCTGCGTCGGCTTTGTAAGTCAACGCTTCTAAATCACCTGGACGAATTAATAAGATTTCATCATAGATTTCAATACGTTGTTCTGGAGTTTGAGAGCTTTGTGCACGTAGCCATAAGTTATGGATCTCGTTGATTTTCTCAATCTCTTTGTTGTTTTCACTGATAATGCGAGTTTTGCGTTTTAAATCTCGCTCAAGGGCGACAAACTTTTTCTCGTATTCTTGGGCGATCTTCTCCAATCGTTTATCAGCCATCTCTTTGGTGTTGTGTTTAAACTCGCGCAGAGATTGCCATCCGACAAAGGCAATCAGCGATGCGACACCAGCAATGATGTAGAAGAAGTATGTAACGGTCACGTTGGCATAGTTCAACGATTTATCTGCGACCGTTAGCTCGCGATCGGTGATCTCTGTGATCATTCGCTTTTCTAGGCTTTGATAGTCCTGACGTAGCGCTTTTAGTTCATCTAAAATATAGCGTTCCATTAATGGTCTATCTAACAGATCCGATTCTGAATACTTTTCCTCCGATGCCATTGTTGGCAAGGCAAGTATCAGCGAGAAAAAAATACCAATAAATAAGCGCATATAACGTCCTTTCACGAGAAGAGTACAGATAGACCATGCAACAATAGCAAATAGCACAAACGTTTAGCAAAGTTATTACAAAAGAAATAACAGTCGTCTACGTAGAAGTCATATTCTTGTTGTTTTTCAGTTTGTTCCTGGTGGTTATTTGTTGTGATATCTTTTATCCTCCTTGCGAATTTATGATTAATGGAGTGAGCATGGACGCGCGAGCTAAGGATTACTTAGAACAATTCCTAGAATTATTATCACCAGAACAAAGGGAAGCTGTACCATCAGTCAGTGCTGACTATTATTGTGCCGACGAATACAACGCGAATGTATGCGCAGATTTGGTTCGTATTGGACAGAAAACTGCATCGTGCAGTTTGGAGCTTTGGTATCGAGAACATGGTGAAATCATGCCCCAAGTCGGTCATTTACAAGTAGTGACGAATTGGGATGGGGACCCAGTTTGCGTGATACGAATTACTGACGTAAGTACATGCAAATATGAGGATGTAACCGCAGAGTTTGCCTTCGCAGAAGGCGAAGGTGATAGAACCTTAAACTGGTGGCGTGATGCTCATACTGCATTTTTTAGAGCTGAATGCGATGAGTTGAACATCGATTGGCATGAGAAACGTACGCTGGTTTTAGAGCGTTTTGAAGTGGTGTATCCCGTCAATTAATCTCTGATAGCAGCACTGATTTGAAGTGCTGCTTTCTTTACTGAGAGACCATTTTTAGCGCTTTCGAGCGGTCACACTAAACATGTGCCAATGTTTTTGGCTTCCGACTACAGTGGTCCCGTCTTCATCTCTTTCATGCAATGAAATGAGGTCGTAACCTTCGAATAAGCTTTCCACTTCCTTTTTTGTTAATGCGGTAATGTTTGGGTGCATTTCGAAGGTAACCCAGGAGTCTTTCACTCCCAAGAAATCACCGGAGAAGATACCGCCCGGTTGTAATGCGCTGTCTATTTTTGTCCAGACTTGTTTGAAGCCTTTGTCAGGGCAAAAGAACAAACTGGCATTTGCGATAACCAAGCTGCACTGAGGATAATTAAACTCAGTAAAACAGCACTGCGAAACTGAAAATCGCTTATTACCTTCAAAGCGTGTTAAACAAGTTTTTACTGCATCTTCATTGCTATCACATGCGTGAACCTTAAATCCCTGTTCGAGGAGAAAGTGACTGTCTCGACCTATTCCGCAGCCAATATCAAGAGCGACTTTGCCTTCTATCTTAAGTAGGTTCAGGGCATTTTCCACGTTTGGGCGGTGAGGTTGGCTTAAAATCTTCTGATAGTATTCATTCCATTGCGCTGGCATTGAACTTCCTTATGTTGGTTGTGTCCCCTGCCCAAAACTAGCGTCCATTTTGTTTTGCTTGACTGGGGAGATTTGCAGTATTGGCAACTGTTATAGCTGATCTTCAATCGGTAATATTCCGGAGAACCAAGCGCCCATTTTTCGCCATACTCCTGCTTCTGGTTCGGAGTCGTATTCTTCGCCTGTTTTTACGTCGATCCAGACAATGTCCCCGTCGCGCAGAGTTAAGGCGTAGGCGTTACTCGACAGTTGATTCGGCAGTTGTTCTAGAAACATTTGCACATATTCTGGCTGTTCGATAACAACGGCCATTTCGGTATTCAAAGCTGCCGAACGTGGGTCCCAGTTCATTGAACCAACGAAAAGTGTTTTGTTATCAATCGTCATTGCTTTAGCGTGTAAACTTGCTCTGCTACTCCCCGTGAGGCTCCACTTACTTTTGAGTTTTGCGCTCGCTTTTACTTCCCAAAGCTTGATTCCAGCTTCGAGTAGATCTTTTCGATATTTTGCGTACCAACCATGCACGGCAAACACATCGTTAGACGCGAGGCTATTGGTCACAATCGTGATATCAACGCCTCGCTTGGCCGCGTTACTTAATGCTTGAGTACCTACTTTAGTAGGAACGAAATAAGGAGAAATGAGCACAAATGAATCCTCAACACTTTTAACCAGTTCCGACAAATTATCAATAAGTTGGCTCTCTCGGGTTGCGACTTTATCGGGCAGATCAAACCATACTTTCGCTTCTCCCCAGTAGAGCTTGAGTTTGCCTTGTTTTAGATCTTGGTACATATCCAGTTGTGTGAAGTCATAGCGGCCGGTTGAAAACTTTTCCTCTAACCGGAGTTTATTGACCTGCTTTTGAATCGCTTGGTCGGTAATTTGCTGTGAATTCGGTGTAATCCATTCCATTGGTATCGCATAGGCGCTATTCCAGTAGAGGTCGAACTGATCGGCAGTTTGTTGTACCGCCTCACCATAGAGCAGAAGATCAAAATCACCAAACTCAACTTGCGATTCAAAAGAGAAGTATTCATTGCCGATATTTCTACCTCCGACAATGGCGGAAACACTGTCTGCAATCAGAGACTTATTGTGCATACGACGATTAAGACGTTCAAAATCGCTAGCAAGAGCGAACCAACGGGAGTCGCGATACTGATGCGGGTTAAATAAGCGGATTTCTATATTAGGATGTGCATTGAGGGCAGCCATCACATCGTCGTTTCGCTTTTGCATATCGTCAAGCAACAGCCTTACTCGAACACCACGCTTTGCCGCTTCATACAAGCGCCACGTTATTAGCTGACTCGTTTCGTCACCACGGTAAATATAGTATTGAAGATCAAGGCTTTTCTGGGCGGACTCGATCAAAGAGGTTCGAGCAAGAAGGGCATCGTGTCCCTGATTTAACGGTGCAAAGCCAGTTATGGACTTAGGGTCTCTCCCGTAAGCTTCAAAGTACTGCGCAAGAACAGAATCCTTTTGATAACCGAGCTGAAAGCTGGTGGACTTTTCACTGGCGTCATTCAACGATACGGATGAGCATGCCGATAAAATAGTGAGCAGCGAGGGGAAGAGCAACTTGGCGAGTGTTTGTAACAAAGCACATTTCCTTGTCTTACAGAGTGTTACCTACTCCAAATTATAGACTTAAGCTGACGCCACATGCACCCAGAACCGTTTGATAACGAGCGATTAATCAATGAATTGCCATAGAGCCTGCACTAAGTTCAACTTTTAGAGCGCAGATAATCATTTATTTTAATTATCATTATGGCCGTATTGGTCATAATCACTAATATCTGGTGATTATGACCAATAGCACACTGGATAAAATAATGATTTTTATATAACCATATGATTTTTAATAAATAAATGCTTGGCATGTCATTTGCTGTTTAGAACAAAAGTTAAGTCAGAGCAACTTGCGCAGTTGGTTAATTTTTTGTTAATTTTATTAACTTTGAATTGGCAATAACTATCTAGTTCGCTGCTTAAAAGACTAGGCAAGCGCCGCTTTGATGTTTATTCAAATTCAATTCTCTCATCACCATGCTTACCGGGAGCAATGGACTGAATAAAAGTGTGGTGTTGAAAACAACAATAAAAAAGGATTTTCGATGTTAGCAAAACCCATATTACGTTGGCTTTTACCCTTCGTCGTCGTTGGAGGCTCTTATGCAGGATATGCTGCAATTGCCGCAACTGCGCCGGAAAAAGAGTCAACCAAAGATGCAATTACAGAACCTACTGTTCAGGCTTCTTCTCTTTTTCCTACTGATCACAAAGTGGTGATTACCAGTCACGGTGAATTAGTCCCTTTTGAAAAAACACACCTTTCCGCGCAAGTCAGTGGTGAAGTGATAAGTTGGCACCCGAATTTTGTAACGGGTGGCATCGTGAAACGAGGAGAGGTTCTTTTCACAATTGAAAGCGACAACTATGAAGCGTCGGTTTTACAAGCTGAAGCCGATTTAGCTAGTGCACGCGCAAACTTGATTGAGGAACAAGCGAAAGCCGAAGTGGCAAAACGTCAGGCAAAGAGACTGAGCGATAAGCAAGTGACGGATCTGTATTTACGCAAGCCTCACGTTTTGAGCGCACAAGCGCAAGTAAAGTCGGCTCAAGCGGCACTCAAACGAGCAAAAAGAGAGTTAGAAAATTGCAAAGTCGTTGCACCTTACGATGCGCTGGTTGTTGAGCGTGATATTGGTGTTGGTCAATTTGTTACATCTGGTTCTCGAGTTGCCACATTAAACAACATCGAAGTGGCAGAGGTGCACGTACCGATTGCCGGTTTTGATAGTGCATTTTTACCCGAATCCATTGGTGAACTCACTGCGACAGTGACGCAGCAAGGTGTGTTTTCTACCACTAGAGAAGGTCGAGTAGTTCGTGATCTAGGCATGATTGATAGCGCTACCCGAATGATTAACATGGTCATTCAAATCGCGGACCCATACGGTGTCGATAACCAGCAGCCTCCAATTAAATTCGGCTCCTACGTTGAAGTGAGCTTCACTGGTAAGGAACTTAAGCATATCTACCGCTTGCCACAGGAATTAGTAAAAAATCGTACCGTGTGGGTAGTGAATGGCGATAATCAACTTCAACCCAGAACTGTCACGGTTTTGAGAGCAGAAGGTGAGTTTTTGTTGGTGGGCGAAGGTTTAGAGCAAAGTGATAAGTTGGTACTGACCTTGCCCGAGTACCCTCAAAAAGGCATGGCGGTACAAATCGCAAAAAAGAGTGACGACTCCGAAACCGTCGTACAGTAAGTAGGAGTATGTCATGGAAGATACTAAACAAAAGGGCTTAATTGCCTATTTTGCGAATAACCCCGTCGCTGCCAACCTTTTGATGGTGTTCATCATTATCATGGGTGTGGTGAGCTTTCTCTTTATTCAAAGGCAGATGTTTCCGAATATTGAGGTGAACTACATTGATGTTCGTGCGACTTATCCTGGCGCTTCTCCTCAAGAGATAGAAGAGAGTATTCTCGTTAAGGTCGAGGAATCGATTAAAGACGTCACCGGGATTAAAAAAGCAGTCTCAACGGCCTCTAGAGGTAGCGCGTATGTTTCCATCGAGGTAGACGTTAATGCCGATATCAAGCGTGTCTTAGATGATGTAAACCAACGTATTGATACCTTATCTAACTTACCAGCGGGTATGGAACCAATCAATGTCTACCAAGTTGAATGGCGCCAAGATGTAATCGAAATGGGGTTAGTTGGGGACCGACCGCTCGAGGAGCTTAAACCGCTTGCTAAGCAAATCGAAGATGAATTACTTCAGTTAGAAAACGTCATGCTGGTGTATCTGAGTGCGCCAGAAGAAGAAATAGCGATTGAAGTTGACCCACTTGTTCTTCGTAAATACGACCTTACGTTGAGCGATATCAGCAGCGCGATCAGCCGTTATTCAGCTAACTTTTCTGCGGGCGAAGTAAAAACAAACTCAGGGATGATTGCAGTAAGGATTGAAAACCAATACTACCGTGGTGATGAGTTTAGAAATATTCCTGTAAAGCTTGGCGCAAATGGTGCGAAGGTTTTACTGCAAGATATCGCCACGATCAAAGATGGCTTTACGGAAGAAGAGCGCTATTTTGAATACTCAGGGCAAAATGCGATCTACATGTCTGTTGAAGCAACTCGTGATCAGAACATTATCCCTGTTGCACAGTCCGTTCGTAATTATATTGAAGCAAAAAACAAGACATTGCCGCAGGATGTTAAGCTCAAAGTCTTAGTTGATACGACTTATTATTTAAATGGGCGTCTCGACATGATGTTGAAAAACTTGCTGCAAGGCGCTGCATTAGTCGCGATTATGCTGACCATTTTCCTACGTTTCCGCTTGGCTATGTGGGTAATGATTGGGCTACCTGTCTGTTTCCTCGGTGCTGTAATGATGATGCCAGCTTTGGGTATTACAGTGAACATCGTCTCGCTGTTTGCTTTCATCATGGTGCTCGGAATTGTGGTGGATGACGCCATCGTCATGGGAGAAAGTGCGTACAGTGAAATCGAAGAAAAGGGCGGCGGTGTCGAGAACGTGGTACGCGGTGTCAAACGTGTTGCTACGCCAGCGACATTTGGTGTTCTGACAACGATTGCTGTATTCGCACCATTCTTGCTTTCGAGTGGTATTGATAGCGCTTTCTTTTACGGCATTGCTGGTGTCGTGATTCTGTGTTTGATCTTCAGTTTGATTGAATCAAAGTTGATCCTACCAGCGCACTTGGCGCATACCCATTTTAAGCCAGTTAAACCAGGTGGCTGGCGTGACCGATTTAACCAACGTTTTTTTGGTTTTGTAAATGGTCCATATCGTAACTTTGTAACAACATGCACCCATTGGCGCTGGACAGTGTTTGCGGTGTTCTGTGGTTTACTGCTGATCAGCGCGGCTTTGATCAACGCGAATTATGTTCGGGTGATCCCTAACCCTAAAGTGCCGACTGACTATCCTGCGATCACTATTGAAATGAATGATACCGTTTCAAGTGAGCAGACAATCAGTGCACTCAAGACTATTGAACGTGTCATGCAAAAGATCGAATCTGAGACCATTGCAGAACATGGTCAAGGAATGATTCGTGATGTGCTGTCTTACAACAGAAGCCGCACCGAAGGTCGTGTATTAGTACCTCTGGTTGATGAAGAGTTACGCCCGTTCAATACATTTGAACTGGCTCGACGTTGGCGTGAAGCTATGCCTGTTATTCCCGGTATGAAGAGCATCAAAATCCGTGAGCAGAGTGCGGGTGGTGGTGACAGAGATGAGTTTGGCTACTTGTTGTTTGGCTCTAACATCAATGAGCTCAACGAGGCTGGGCGTTACTTGATAGAGCGTTTACAGCAGGAAGAAGGGTTATATGATATTTCATCTTCTATTGATTCTGGAAGCAAAGAAGTACTCCTGTCTCTTGCGCCTGTAGCGCACGATCTCGGTCTGGATCTCACCATGATCGCAGAGCAAGTTGGTGGCAGCTTTTATGGTGGCGAAGCACAGCGCATTATTCGTGATGGTGAAGAAATTAAAGTTATGGTGCGTTACCCGCAACTGACGCGTGAAGCATTCTCATCATTGCGTTACGCTGTGATTACCACACCAGCAGGTAAGAAGGTCATGCTAGGTGATGTGGTGAAGATCAACGAGCAGCCGGGCGTGAGTAGCATTCGACGTGAAGGCGGGTATCAAACCGTTTATGTCTATGGTTCGATAGACGAAGAATTGGTTGAACCTCAAGAAATCGTAAAGGTCATTGACGACAATATCTTACCGGATATGAAGCAAGCGTTCTCGAGTGTGAAAACAGAATTGGGTGGTGATATTGAAGAGCAGGCTGCGCAGCGTAATGAACAGATTTTGTTCTTTATTGCAGGCATGATCATCGTCTACATCTTGTTAGCTGTACCGTTAAAAAGTTATACCCAACCTTTGATTGTAATGTCCGTCATTCCGTTTAGTCTGACGGGGGCGATTTGGGGCCATTTCTGGCTAGGTTTAGACATCAGTATGATGTCGACATTTGGTTTGATCGCCGCTGCTGGCGTGGTTATCAACGACTCTCTGGTTATGACAGATTACGTAAACCAAGTGAGAGAAAAGGGTATGAACATCAAACAAGCGGTTGTTGAGGCGGGTTGTGCTCGTTTTCGAGCTATCACTCTCACCTCAATAACGACGTTTGCGGGTGTATTGCCGATAATGTTTGAAACGAGTTTGCAGGCGCGTTTTGTCATACCGATGGCTGTCGCTTTGGGCTTTGCGGTGTTGTACGCAACGGTTCTGACTTTAGTGTTGGTGCCTTGTTTGTATTTAATGCTTGAAGATATTAAAAATATTTTCAGATCGATTAAGAGGTTTATCCATCGTTTGATTAATCGTTTCAGAAAGTCGCCAGTGACGTCGAGCGTTGAAGCAAGCGTATCGAGTTAACAAGCTTGATGTTAACGATTAGGAGCAGCCTTCGGGCTGCTTTTTTGTTTCCGCATTTTGATTCAAAGTGATTTTTTAGTGGGCAGTTACGTAATTATCTGATGAGAAAACTGCCTGACAAAGCATTTATAATATGTATGTTTCTAATGTTTTAAATTCGCATGGTTAATTTGACACTTGGTTAGCGAAATTTACCAGACGAAGATAACGTTGAATATGAGGTTTTATTTAAGCTGTTGAAAAATAACAAAATAAAAGTTGGCATCGTATGTGCAATATATGAATTGTAATTAAAATTAACTGCTAATCCTCAAGGAGCTTATTATGAAAAGCGTATTTCTATCTACTCTAAGTCTTATTGCTGTAATGTCATCACCAATCGCTGCTGCTAACACTTTAGACAAAGAGGAGTGGAGCTCAGATTTACGTCAGGACTTTTCTGAAATGAAACATGAAGCTATAGCAGATATTCAGCAAATGAACATGGATGCCATTCACGCACGTGATGAGCGTATCGTGAAAAACATTAAAGATGAGCAAGAACAGTTAGTAAAGGTAACGTGCCACAAAGAGAAAGCAAGCAAGTCATAAACGCCGATAAAAGAGACTAACAGACGAAAATGAATCCAATACGAGTTCGGTGTTAGTTAGCAGTAAGCACTGACCTTGTTGCTCTACTTGCCAGCCTTTTAAGGCTGGCTTTTTTGTTTCTCATTTCATGGGTGGAGATCAGATCCTCAAGCTTATTATCAATAGTTGGCGTGTTTGATGAGCTATTGCTGGATGGAGGGGATGTAACTTTCAAAAGTGTAGATTTCAGTAAAGTGGAGGTGATGTTAGATATTTAAAATTTTGAAAAGATCCGATCTCCTTTTTGACCTTCATAATACCTTAGTATGTGGCTTACCTTTACTTGAATTAGAACTCATATTTCAGGCGTTCGTTTAAAGGTATTGATGCATATTTGAAGAGTAAGAGATAGACATATGAGTTTTATTAAAATGTGTAAAGATGGTTTTAGAGGAAAGCCGGATTTCTCTGACTTATTACATAATGCGTTCCAGATAGATGACTTAGTGCTGTCATTTGAGTGTCCGAACAACATATATGAAGGACATGTATACCAGGATCTTGTTAATTTAGAACAGTTCGATGTTGAATCAAAAATAGAGAGGCATGAAAGGTTTGTAAAGTTAGCTACGGTATATTTTTTGTTTCAGAAGAAAATATTAAACCCTTTGCTTCCTATTAACAAACAAGGTGGATTATATATTAGGCTACGGGTTAAATCTACTGGAGAAGATATTGATAATATTAGTCAATTGTCCTCATTTTTAGAGAGAGAATATTATGATTTTTATCATGCCCCGGAGCAAAGTGAAGGCTCTATGAGGGGGTATCATACAGACTTGATGAAAGAATTGACTAAGCGTGCGAATAAACAATGGGGAGAAATTCCAGAAAGTGAAGACCGAAAAAGAGAAAAAGAAGAATATTTAATTAGAGGTTTCTTAAGTGGTTATCCACCAATAAAGTGTGAGATAGTTGAAGTTGGAAAAAACAAATACTCAAAATACTCAGAAGGTAATCTTAAGTATAAGAGTGAATTACGAAGAGTATACAATTTACCCATAAAAAATGAATTCTACCTGAGCATCGAGTTTTGGTATAAGTACGAATCGATGTTTGCTAAGCAGAAGTTTTTAGATTGGGTGAGAAGTGCGGATGAAACCTTTGAAAAAAAAGTATTGGAATTACTGGATTTGTCTCCGCTCATCGACTCGTATACAGCCAAAGCAGTAAAGGGGTTGAACGAAAAAACTAAGGCTGAGTAACACAGCGTCAGTGTCAAGAAAAGCTAGCAAAGTATGTAGCCATGAGAGAAAAATGAATCAAATTGGATGTCTATTTACCTTTGTACGCCATGGCGCATATAAAGCCAATGGATTTAGTATAGAGCTTATCACAAATATCAATACATATTTAAATAACAAGAGATATAAATATTAATTTTATCAAAATCTTTAAAGATGGGTTTAGAGGGAAACCAGATTTTGCGCACTTGTTACATAATGTATTCCAGATAGATGACTTAGTACTATCATTTGAATGTCCGAACAATATATATGAAGGTCATGTATACCAAGATTTTATTGAATTACAACGATTCAATATTGATTCAAAAGTAGAGCGGCATGAAAAGTTTATAAACTTGGCCACGATTTATTTCTCTTTTCAAAATAGAATAATAAATCCACTATTACCAATCAATAAACAAGGTAGCTTATATATTCGGTTAAGGATTAAATCTTCAGATAAATATATTACTAGTGTTAATCAACTATCTTCATTTATAGAGAAAGAGTACGTGGATTTTTATCATGCTGTAGAGTCACCTGACGGCTCTCGAAAAGGTGATCATACAGAGTTGATGAATGATGCCATTGCGTACGCAAATCATCGTTGGGGAATGGACCCGATAAACGAAGAAAAAAAGAGAGCGAAAGAAGAGTTCCTTATAGGAGAGTTTCTTCGTGGTTACCCTCCAATCAAATGCCAAGACATCAAGATTGGTGAAAATACATTTTCAAAATATGTAGAAGGAAATTTGGAGTATAAAAAAGACTATCGAAGAGTGTACAATTTGCCTATCAAAAATGAGTTTTACTTTAGTATTGAATTTTTATATGAAATCGAGCCTATGTTTGCTCAAAAAAAGTTTTTAGATTGGGTAAGACACGCGGATGAAATCTTTGAAAAAAATGTTTTAGAGTTGCTAGCACTGTCTCCGCTTATTGATTCGCATACTACCTCCAAATCCGAAAGGTTGACAAAAAAAGTTGATCCAGAGCGTTCATACTTAACTTAAAGAAAAAAGCCCGCGAAGAATGCTTTCACGGGCGAAAAAAGGGCACCAAATTGGGTGTCTATTCATTTTGGAGGTGGTCGAACGTCCATATAAAACTGACAATAGGCTTGGTGAGAGGCTTACCACCAGCGCGACCAACGAGGCTAAAGTTAACATTGTTGTAATGATTGTTAAAATGTTAATTCTTCAATCAATGTTTTCATTATCGTGAGTTTAAATTGTGAATGTGTTGCCTACGTGTATTTTTACTCTGTGAAATTCCGTTTTTGACAATAAGACATATTATAAATCTTGTGTTGGTTATTTGATTTGGTTATATAAAACTCAACATACTTAATCCTTAACTGTTCATATTCACACTTAATGAGACACAATAACCCTCTGTTTGTTAAGTGATTGTGTGTTTTTTAACGTGTTGGTATTGAACAAAAAGCGACCTAAGCCGCTCTTGTTCATTTTGATAAGTTTACTTATCAGTCGTTTTAGATTTCTTCGTGCTTATGGACTAGGCCGAAGTCAGCTAAAATGGCATACGCAGCAGGGATCATAAACAACACCAGCAGAGTGGATGCGAAAATACCAAACACGATAGAGATAACCAGTGGTTGGATAACCTGTGCTTGCAAACTGGTTTCAGTCAGCAACGGAAGCAAACCTGCTGCAGTGGTCATTGATGTTAGGAATACTGCTCTAAAGCGTTCCCGACTGGCTTTGACTACCGAGTCATGCACATTATCCCCTTCATCCACATGATGGCGTATGTACTGAACTAACAGAATCGAGTCATTCACCACAATCCCTGCTAATGAGACGAAGCCCATCATACTTGGCATACTTAATGAGTGACCGAGTAGGATGTGTCCCCATACCACGCCAATAAAAGCGAGGGGAATCGCAAGCATGACGACGAATGGTTCCAAATAACTGCGGAATTGGTAACTCAGAATCGCAAACACGCCAAACAAACCAAGCAAGAAGCCTTTACCCATTGATGCGCCAGTTTCAGCGGTATCTTTGGCTTCGCCTTCAAAATCAAAGCGAAGACCAGGATACTTTTGCATAAGCTTTGGCGCTTCATCCTGTTGGAACTGACGAATAATGGCGGTTGAGTTGGCTTTCGTATTGTCGATATCGCCGAATACGCTCACGGTGCGCAAGCCATCAATGCGCTGGATTCTTACGTAATTACGTTGGAAATCCAAAGTAGCAATGGTCGCGAGCGGAATTTGACTTCCATCGGACAAGATAATTGGGAAGTTTGCCAATTGCTGTAAGTCACCAGCTTGCGCTTTATCAAGGCGAACTTCGATGGAAATATTTTCTACTCCAACTTGGATTTCGTCTGCGGTTTGGCCAAAGAAAGCCGCGCGCAATTGATTGGCGATGAGTTGGCCGTTAATCCCATAAGCTTCCGCTCCCGGACGCAGTTTAACCAAGACTTCTTCTTTACCCATACGCATGTCATCCAACACGCCATGGACACCGTCAAACTCATTCAAGTATTGCTGAATGTTGATAGAGGCTGCTTTGAGCGCATCAAGATCATCATGTTTCGCTCGAATTTCAATCGCTCGTCCACCCGGCCCCATGGTCGGTTGTTTAAATACCAGCGAGATAGGATCGGCAAGTTCACCAATGTCTTCACGCCATGCATCGATAAATTCATCGATGAGTGTGTTACGACTCTCTGCACCCAGCAAATCCAGACGTACCGTGGCAATGTGAGGGCCAGATTCATTCGCGTCGGCGTTAGCGTTGAATTGACTGGTGATGTGTAGAACCAATGGATTGCCGTCTTCCACTTTCTCTGTCCATTCTTTATCTAGCTTTTGAGCGGAAGCGACGATCTTATCGACGACAGCTTCCGTTTGAGACAGAGAAGAACCCGGAGGAAGAATAATACGCGCTTCTGCAATGTCGCCATCCAATTCAGGGAAGGGTTGGAACTTGAGTAAACCACCTACTAACGTGGCCGCGGAGATAAGAAGCAAGGCAACCACGCCACCCATAAAGGCATAGCGATACTCGACCACTTTATCTACTGCGTTGACCAAGGTGGTGTTGCGGAAGTTTTCAAAAGAAGCGAGCAGCTTTTGTTTGAACTTCGGTGTTTTTCGCTCTTGCTTTTGTTTATGTAGCGAATGAGAAAGGTGGTTAGGTAGGATCAAGAAGGCTTCCACCAAACTCAAACTCAAAACGAGGATCAGAACTTGAGGAACTGCTTTAAGTACCGCACCCATTTCACCTTGCAGGAATAACAAGCTACCAAAAATACACACCGTAGTTAGGAAGGAAGAAATTACCCCTGGCAGTACCTTTTTCACTCCTTTGATAACGGCATCATCGATCTCTTCTCCTCGGTCGAGGTGAGCGGCAATCGATTCGGCAATAACGATGGCATCATCCATCATGATACCGATGGCCATGAGTAACCCGACCAAAGACATGATGTTGATGGACAGGCCAAGTTGCGCCATCAAAAATAAGCCACCCAAGAAGGCTACGGGCAAACCAGCTGCGACCCAAAAAGAGTAGCGAAAACTAAAGAACAACCACATGGTGGCGAAAACCAGAATGATACCTTGCCAACCGTTTTTGACCATCATGGTCAGGCGATCCCAAAGCACGGATGAAAGATCATTGGTCATTTGTAGCATCACACCATCTGGCGCAATGGCTTGTTGTTCTTGGACAAATTGAGCAACACGTTCTTTAATGCGCAGTGCATCGTCTTCTTTGTTTTTGCTGACTTTTAGTAGGGCAGATGGGTGACCATCAAAGAGGACTTTCTGTTCGTCCAATTCAAATCGGTCGGTAATCGTCGCAATGTCTCTTAGACGGATGATTGATCCATTTGGACCAGAGCCCACGACAATAGTCTCAAGCTCTTCTGGTGTCACGCGTCGTTCGTCAAAGCGGATCAGAAAGTTCTTATCTGGCGTTTCGACATTACCACTTGGCAGCTTGACGTTCTGACGACCAATCTGCTCAGCAATATCACCAACACTTAAGCCAAGTTGTCGAATAGCTTGAGTATCTAACTCTACTCGGTATTGGTGGTCAGAGAAGCCTGCAACTTCAACCAAAGACACATCATAATCGAGCTTTAATGTGCGTTTAAGTTGTTCTGCATAGGCTTTTAGCTCTGGCCATGTGGTGTCTGCAGTGATCGCGACATCCACAACGGGCTCATTCCAATCTAGCTCTTGGACCACAGGAGACTCAATTTCTTGTGGGAAGTCATTAATTGAGTTGATTTGAGTCTGAACGTCGACCAACATGCGGCCGATGTCGGCTTCTTCATTCAGTTTTAAGATAAGACGCGAAGAGCCTTCAATCGCTTCACATTGCGTTTCTTCAATGTTAGCAAGGCCATCAACAGCATCTTCCATGCGGACACAGATACTCTCTTCGACTTCTTGCGGGGAAGCGCCAGGGTAAACCACACCAGCTAGGATGTAGGGCGGATCAAACTCAGGAAAGGTTTCCCGCTTAATCGTGGAAAGTGAAGAAATCCCCAATATCAGCAGCGTTAGCATCAGCAAGTTGGCTGCCGTTGGGTGCTTGGCGAAGAATCGGATCATGAATCAGACTCCTCAATAGCCGTTTCTGACTGTTCAGGTGACTCTTTCAATAGCATGCCGTTAATCGCAGGCAGCAAATCGTTGATGATCAGTTTCTGACCTTGCTCCAATTCGCCATCGATCACCACTTGGTTATTTCGGCGATATAACACTTCAACCGTCACGACTTGCAGACGATTGTCATCGCCCATCAGGTAAATCTTATCGCCATGAAGCGCACGCTCTGGGATGACCCAACTCGGGTTCTCTTGTCCCTCAATCAAGGCTCGCACAAACATGCCGTTCACTAGTGGAGGCGCAGAGGTTGGGTTTAATGCACGGTAGTCTTGTTCAATTTCCAGAATCACACCGGCAGTCGCTTGGCTTGGATCAACCGTTTCACTGATGCGTGCAACTTTCGCAGGCCAGCTTGCAGAGAGGTTACCGCTGCTGAGTTCAATGTTGGCATGAATCGCATTCATATCAGGTTGTGGAATACCAGATTCATCACGAACAAACTCACCGATGCTCGCAGCCAAAGTTTGCATGTCATGAATGGACAGTTGAGCTTCAACCTCCATAACATCAATACCATGCCCGGTCACCATGGTCTGTTGTAGATTAACCACTTGCTTTTTCTCAATTTCTACGTCAGCAATACGCAAATCGTAAGGAAGCGTGATGATGGTTTTATCAAGCGAGCGTTCGGCCTCATCCACTTTTGATGCATTAACTTTAACTAGGGCTTCCGCGACTCGTTTCTCATCCGGCATCAAACCAATTTGATTTTCAATATCCAGTACTAACTTACGTTGAGAGAGCGCGCTTTGCTCTTGCTGATCTACATCCGATTGAGACGTTAGGCCTTTTTTACGTAGGTTTTGTTTACGGTCTAACTCTTTGTTGGCGATAACCAGACGGTTGGCTTCTATCTTGAGTGTGCTTTTGAGATTCGCTTCTTCTTGGTTCAGCTTAGCCAGAGAGGTTTGAGCAGATTTGAGATCGGCTTGAGCTTGAACCAGTTTCAGTTCGTAATCGAGTGGGTCGATTCGCAAGATTTCTGTCCCTGCTTGCAACACTTGTCCTTTTTCCAGCTGCGGATGGCGGTAGACCACTTTCCCCGTCACTTCGGCTATCGCTTTCCATTCCACTTTTGGGGCGATCTTGCCAAACCCTATGGCTACTGGAGCAATGGCTTTGAGCTCAAGTGGAATCGTCTCGACCAACCGTGCACGATCTCCAGCGGGTTTTACGGGCAAATCTGGTTTGAGGCTAATCGCCAAAAACAGAATGACGACCCCCACCGCAAGAGCAGGAAAGAACAGCAGCTTTTTATTTATCTTCATATTGGTCGCCCGAGTCTAAAAATCCATGTTTCATCAGTTGTATGTTGTGTTCGAATAATCGGTTCAAGAAGGCTTCAGAAAGTTCAATGCCATGAATGGCGAGCAGTGCTGGTGGTGCCATAAAAGGAAATACCATCAAGCTGATGTAAGAGACGCGACAAAGTTGAGGGTCGGCGTCTTTTCGTAAAACGCCACTGTCGATCAACTTATCAAAGATCACGCCTTGCATTGGCTTACTGATATCTGCGAAGACTTTTTCGAGCAGTTTGCGTTGGGTTTCCGATGGGGGCATATTCATAACTTGGGCAACTAAGCGTGGGAACTGTGGTACCTTGATCATTTCGCGGTAGTAGGTGCGCATTAGATCGAGAAAGTTTTGCTCGTTACTGTTGGATACCAACGTCTGCATCTGCTTTTGCATCGGTGACAGTGTTTCGCGCAACATGGTCTCGAACAAGCCTTCTTTGTTGCCAAAGTAGTAACGAATCATCGCCACGTTCACGCCTGCTTTCTGCGCGACTAGGCGAGTAGAGACCTTGTCATAAGCCATAATGGTGAAGAGTTCGCGCGCGTGGAAAATCAGTTTTTCCCTTGCGTCGATATTATCTGTGGGTCTTCCCGCCCTTCGATGCGCTTCCGTCACAATCTTCTCTCAAAATATTAAACATTTGATTAATTATAAGACGCTGATTTCTCATGCGACATGTGAAAAATTAATCAGTATTTAATCAAGTGATTAATTTGTGATGAAGAGAAGTAAAAAAGAGCAGAAAGAACTGCTCTTTGAACAAATAGAAAAGTATTTACTTAGGAAGAACGGTCTTGTGAGGCTATATCACCCCCAACTTAACACACTCCAATTCGGTCTGTTGGCGTGTTCTTTTAGTTGTGGGCATGGATTTACCAGATAAGCGTAGTTCGCGTATTCACAAAGCGGTAAATCGTTGATTGAATCGGTATAGAAATGGATTTCGGAATAAGGCTCAGGCTGATTTTCTAGCCACTGTTTTAATCGCGTGACTTTGCCTTCACGATAACTCGGGATACCGTCGATTTCAGCAGTATAACGGTTGTTTTTCTCGATTAAATCAATTCCGAGTGCGGTTGGAATATTAAGACGGCGACCAACGGCTTCCACCAAAAAAGTGACGCTGGCAGAGATGATAACCATATCTATACCATCACGAGACAGTTGCTCAATCAGGGTTTTGGCTTGAGGGAACTGTTTAGGCAAAATATGGCTTTCAACACATTCTTCAACCAAGGCGTTTACTTCTTCAATCGGCATGTTTTCTAGTGGCTTCATGGAGAACGCTAGGTAATCTTCCATGTCCATTTTGCCTTCAGAGTACAAGGCCATTAGACGCTGATCTTCCATAATAAATAAAGGATCAGTCGCGATGCCTTTCTCAACCATAAACTCGTTCCAAATCATTGCGCAGTCAGCGTTTATTAGGGTTTCATCCATATCAAAAACATACAAAGGTTTGGACATGTTTAGGCTCTCACTGGTTGAATTTCGTTTAGGTTAAAGAGTAGCTCTAGTTGGCTGCCATTCGCTAGTAAGCGTTCTGAAGAGCGGTTAAGCAAGTCAACAGTGAGCTCACACTCTTCAACGTTCACTTGATAGCGAATAACATTACCTAGAAGCTGGTGGTTGGTGATCGTACCTACTTGTGGCGCTGAGATGTGGCTATCATATTGACGACCTTGCTCTTTTACATATATAGACTCTGGGCGAATCGCCACTTTCCATTCGGTATCAATGTTGAAGAGTTGCTTGGCTTTATTGGCCTCTACAAGGTTGTAGTGCCCCATGAAACCGGCCACAAACTCGTTAGCAGGATGAGTATAGATTTCTTCAGGTGTTCCTGCTTGAACAATTTCTCCTTTACTCATTAGGAAGATACGATCAGACATAATCATCGCCTCTTCTTGGTCATGAGTTACGAAGATAGTGGTGAGATTCATCTCTTTCTGAATATCTCGGATTTGCTGACGAAGGTGTTTGCGGATTTTGGCATCAAGCGCAGAAAGTGGTTCATCAAGCAATAATATGCGAGGTTTCACCACCAACGCTCGAGCGAGTGCGACACGCTGGCGCTGACCGCCAGAAAGTTGATGCGGATAGTGTTTTTCTTTACCTGCCAGATCCACCAGTTTGATGACTTTAGCCACTTCACGTCGAATATCATCATTCGCAAGCTTTTTCATTTTTAAGCCAAATGCAATGTTGCCTTCGACGGTCATATTGGGAAACAGCGCATACGATTGAAAGACCATCCCAATACCACGCTCTTGCGGGACTTGATGCGTGATATCTTCTCCGTTTACCCAAATCTCGCCTCCATCGACAGGGTTAAGCCCAGCAAGGCTGCGAAGTAGTGTCGATTTACCACAACCGCTAGGGCCTAAAAGCGTAATGAATTCACCTTGCTCGATGTTAAAGTGAATGTCCTCAAATACGGTGTTATCACCAAAACGTTTAGTCAGATTTTTCGCTGTTACGTAGCTCATTGTTTGACTCCTCGGCTGAAACGACTTGCCAACCAAGTCAGTAAAAAAATAAATAGGAAGTAGGTCATCACTAAGGCAGACGTAAAGTGGCCGCTCGTCTGACGCATGTTATACAAGTAGATTTGCAGGGTTTCATAACGTGTGCCGACTAAAATATTGGCGAACACAAACTCTCCCAATAGAAATGAAAATGAAAGGAAAAGCGATGCCATCAGTCCTTTTTTGAGGTTAGGTAAAATGACCATCAAAAACGCTTTGGTTGTGCTTGCCCCTAGCAAGTGTGCAGCGTCCATTAAATCGTTAAGGTTAATTGCTTCGAAGCTATTAGAAATCGCACGATACATGAACGGTAACGCGATGGTGAAGTAAGTACCTACTAGAATCCAAGGAGTACCGATAAGGGAGATTTCACTGTCAGCATAAAGTTGAAGCAAGCCGACGGAGGACACCACTGGTGGTACAGCGAATGGTAGCAAAATCAATACGTTCATGAGCTTATCGAGCTTCGGAAAGTAGTAAAACACCACGAATATCGCTGGCAGAACCAGAAGCACACTGAGGGTTAGCGAAGCAATACAAATAAACAGCGAACGCCCAAACGCTTGCAAAAAGCGTGGGTCGGTCAGCAATTTAACGTACCAATCAAAAGTGAAACCATCTGGAAGCACCGTGGCACCCCAGCGTGATGAAAGCGAATAGACAAAGGTCGCTAAAATCGGGATGAGCATGATCCCAACAATGGAATAAACCACCGTTTTATGGAATCGAGTATTAACGTTGTTCATGACTACTTCCTACCTGCATAGCTTTTCGAAATGAGCCATTGGTTAATCACTGTGATAAAGGCAAGTAACGCCATTAGAATCACCGAAATTGCAGCGGCGAGATTAGGTTCAAGGAACAGGTCTCCCGATACCAGACTCGCAATTCGAATTGTGATGACGTTATAGTTACCGGAGGTCAGCGCATAAACACTCGCATATGCGCCGATTGCGTTGGCTATTAAGATAATAAAGGTACCGAATAAGGCTGGTGAGAGCACTGGCAGAGCGATTTTCGCCCAATACTGTGATGTTTTGGCTCCCAGTAGCGCAGCAGCTGCTTGCCAATCATCACTCAACGCATCGAACGCAGGGTAGAGCAACAACACCGCCAGCGGGATTTGGAAGTAGATGTAAATTGCCAGCAGGCCCCATTTACCATAAAGGTCGAAATCACCGAGTAAGCCATACTGCTTGAGCAAAAGGGTAATCGCCCCATTGGTGCCCAAAATAATAATAAAAGCGAATGACAGAGGTACGCCTGCAAAGTTGCTGCTCATGTTCGTAAACGCAATCACACCGTCGCGGACTTTAGAATCGACTCTGCGCAGAGAAGAGACCAACAGAGTCGCAATGGCTAAGCCAAAAAT
Source organism: Vibrio sp. 1078-1 (assembly GCF_033340475.1). Taxonomy (NCBI): domain Bacteria; kingdom Pseudomonadati; phylum Pseudomonadota; class Gammaproteobacteria; order Vibrionales; family Vibrionaceae; genus Vibrio; species Vibrio sp. 1078-1. Next base: position 413,917 of record NZ_JAWOWM010000003.1, on the reverse strand, counting down.
GCTCGACCACACAGCTAACCACAAACTGTTGCCAAACGCCTGCATCATAAAGGCGGAGTCGAGCACTTCAATGTAGTTATCGAAGGCAAACTCGCCATCGTAGATAAAGCTGTTTAACAGCACCCAAATCATCGGTGCGAGTTGAAATAGATAGAAAAACAGTGCGAAAGGTGCCAACCAAATGGCTGGCTTAAAGCGCTTTAACCAAGTACTTGCCAAATTTGAACGTGATTCGCTAGAGCTTGGGGAGAGGACTGAACTGCTCATAGTGCTAACAATTCCTGAGTGTATGGCTTCGTGTGGTCAAGGTTTAGCAATTGACAAACGGTGCCACAAATATCAGTTTGCTTAATATGACAATCTTGATGGGTAAACTTATCACCAATGACAAACAGGGGAACTTCTCGTTCTTCAGGTAAAATCCCACCGTGAGAAAGATCGTTGTTCATGCCATGATCGCTGGTCACAATGATTTGATACCCATCAGCAAGCCATTGATCGATGTAGTTGGAAAGAATAATGTCTGCACCTCGCGCACAATTGCGGTATTGGCGAGAGTCTAGGCCAAACTTATGTCCTGTATCGTCGATATTCATCGGATGGATCAATAAGAAATCAGGTTGATAGTTGCGGCGTAAATACTCTGCGTCCAGGAACAAGGCTTCATCAGGATAATGATCCCAATGGTAAAAGCAGCCGTGCTGGATATTCAGGGTTTCATCATGCGTGAAACGATCGCGAACAGGTTCAAATGGCGCGCGATTATAAAGCTCACTTACCCAGTGGTAGGCAGCCGCAGCGGTCACTTTTCCTTGGGCTTTTGCCAAACTGAAAATGGAATCGTGTTTGGATAGACGAACGATATTGTTGTTTACGATGCCGCTTTCTACAGGGCGAACGCCCGTTAAAATGCACTCATAAAGTGGGCGAGACATAGAGGGCAGCTCACACTGCACAGGATAAAGCGTTGCGCGAGTTTCTTGTTGGGAACGACTTTGTTCTAGAAGACCATTGAGGTAGCCCATGCAATCACGGGCTACCTGATAGTTCAGTCCATCTAGAACAACAAGGATGACCTTATTGCTCATAACGACTTACTCTTATTGCTGGTGGATTAAGACACTTTCTTGCCATTGACGTGGCAGCTTACGTGCGGACTTTTCCCAAGCTGAGAAGTCAGTCACTGGGTGTACATTGCTGTATTGGTCATTAGCAATTAGCTTGTCTTGCACTGCTTGAGGCAGTGTGATGTTGGTGCGGATTGGACGCGCATAACCTTCTGCTAAGTTGATTTGCCCTTGATCGCTGAAGATGTATTCACGAGCAAGCTTTGCTGCATTAGGGTTCTTCGCGTATTTATTGATTATGGTTGTATAACCAGAAATCACAGAGCCATCTTGAGGAATGCTCACTGTAAAGCGGTCGCGGTCAATTTTGTCGCGGTAGTTCAATGCATTGAAGTCCCACATGATCGCCACTTCCACTTCGCCTTTTTCTAGGTTGGCGATGTTCGGATCGGTAAATGAAAGACGACCTTGCTTCGCGAGTTCAGAAAAGAATTTGAGCGCAGGCTTGAGGTTGGATTCGTCCCCACCGTTGGCGAACGCTGCGGCGAGAACCGCGTTGTTTGCCTGTGCTGCTACGCCTACGTCACCTACGGTCACTTTGTAGTCGCCTTTTAATAGGTCATCCCACGTTTTTGGCGCGTCTTTTACGAGGTTATTGTTGGAGATAAAAGAAATAGTGCCAGTGTAAGCAAGTGCCCAATGACCATCTTCGTCTTTTGCCCAATCTGGGATGTCATTCCAAGTTGTTGGTTTATATGGCTGAGTGACGCCTTTTTTAACCGCTACACGTGCGAAGGCAAAGCCTACGTCACCAATGTCTGCGGTCGCGTTTTTCTTCTCAGCTTCGAATTTTGCGATTTCTTGAGCCGAGCTCATATCCGTGTCTTGGTGCTTAAGGTTGTAATTTGACTTTAAATCAGCCCAAGTGTCTTTCCAGTTTGCCCAACTGTCAGGCATACCCACACTGTAAACCGCCCCTTCTTTTTGTGCTGCTGCTACCAAAGATTCAATATCGGCTTCTTTCGCTACTGTTGGCGTAGCGAGCGTTACCGCAATGATTGCCGCTGGTGCGGTAATTGAACGACTTAGCAAAGTTTTCATTGTCTCCATCCTTCTGGACTAGGTCAGTAAGTTCGCTTTGTATGCTATGGATGGAATGTGACGATTTAGCGCAAGTAATTTGACAGTTTTGCTGATTTTATATGGCACTTATATTTCATACGTTCAGTATGTGTTCTGTTGATTAATGTCATATTTTTGTTACGTAAACGCCTTATGTTATTCGTCAAATTATCCTTGGACTAGATCAGAATGAGAGCGACAGGCACCGGACAATTTGGTACCCAATTAGGAAAAATTAGAAGCAGCTTAAAACAGCAGATTCTTTCCGGCATCATGTCGGAAGGACAAAAACTGCCGTCAGAGAGAGAGCTCAGTGAGCTGTTTTCTACGACTCGAATCACAATCAAAGATGCGTTGGTGTCTTTGGAAACGGAAGGTCTTATTTATCGAGAAGAGCGCCGGGGTTGGTATGTATCTCCTGAGCGTATCTGTTACAACCCGTTGTCTCGTTCTCACTTCCATCAGATGATTCGAGAGCAGCATCGTATTGCAGAAACTAAGCTACTCAACGTGCGAAGTGAAATGGCCGCAGGTGAGTATGCCAAATCGTTAGAGGTGGAGCGAATTACCCCAATTTATGTAATTGAACGGTTACGTTTTATTGATGGGCGAGCGGTATTGTTTGTTGAGAACGTGCTCAAAGCGGCACTGTTTGAGGGTATATTGTCTGAGAACCTCACCATGTCCCTGACAGGCATTTATCGTGAGAAGTATGGTTACGAGACAAAGCGCTCTCGTTTTGATGTGATTCCCACGTCAGCTCCTGCTCATGTCGCTAAGGCGTTGAACCTAGCTGAAGGACAACCCGTTCTGAAAATTCGGCGGGTAAACTACAAACAAGATGGGCATTTAATGGACTGCGAATTCGAGTATTGGCGTCCAGACGCAGTGATGATTCGCATTGATAGCGTAGGATAAAGCGCAGAATTAAAAAGAGCCCAATGAAGGGCTCTTTTTCGCATATTGGTTAGAGAGGCGGTTTAAACGAGGCCTTGCTCTTTTGCCATTCTGCTTGCAATGCCGGGTGCTTTCCAAATGCTTGGCAGCAAAATGAAAGACACAGGCACGGCAGTAATTACAATGAAAGACTGCAATGCAGAAATACCACCAGAGCCCATTGAGATAAGCGCAATAGCGACAATACCCATAATCAGCCCCCAGAACGAGCGAATCACTGCGTTTGGTTCTGTTGAGCCCGTCATCACTACACTGATTGTGTAAGTCATCGAGTCACCCGTCGTCACGATAAATGTTGTCGTTAAGATCAGGAACAGAACCGAAATGATCATTGGGTAAGGTAATTCACCAGTAATCGCTAGCAGTGCTGCGGGCAAGTTAAAGCCTTCAAACGCAGATGAAATCAAACCAGGGTTATCAAGTTCAAACGCAAGGCCACTGCCACCAACGATACTAAACCAGAAGCAAGTAATCAGCGGTGCCGCGATGCTAATAGACATGATTAATTGGCGAATTGTACGACCACGAGAGATACGAGCAATAAAGATCGCCATCATTGGGCCATAACCGATAAACCAACCCCAGAAGAATACTGTCCACCAACTTAGCCAGCCTGTATCACCACGGTAAAGTGCCATAGGGAAGAAGTTATCCACCATACGACCAACGCCTTGCACGTAGCCATCAACGATAAAGCTTGTCGGCCCGAAGAACAGGATGTAACCAATTAATAGTACAGACAAAATAATGTTGTAACGACTGACGATTTGAATACCCTTGCTCAAACCGCTCAGTGCGGAAAGGGTATACATCAGGATCGCCGCCATAATAACCATACTTTGCGTTACGAACGTATCTGGCAGGCCAAACAATGAGTTTAGCGCGTAGCTAATTTGTAAACCTAAGAAGCCGATAGGACCGATGGTTCCTGCTGCTACTGCAATGATGCTACATGCGTCAGCAACATCACCAATCCAGCCTTTAATGGCTTTATCACCAAACACAGGGTAAAGCAGAGTACGCGGCTTAAGAGGCAGGCCTTTATCGTAATGCAAGTGCATTAAGACAATGGAAGATAGACCACCAAGGATCGCCCAAGCTAAGAAGCCCCAGTGCATAAAAGACTGAGATAGGGCATTGATTGCGGCAGTTTTCGGTGAGGCTTCCCCGTATAGAGGCGGAGCAGTCACAAAGTGCGCGATAGGCTCAGCTGCGGCCCAGAACACACCACCACCTGCAAGTAGAGTACAGAGTACGATTGACAACCACTTAAAGTTATCAATATCAGGTTTCGCTAGACCACCTAGGCGCACATAACCAGTGCGACCAAACGCAAGAGCCAAACCAATTAGGAAATTCAGAAGAAGCAGTACTTGCCAGTAAGCTCCGAAATATTTAGTAGCAAAGCCGAAGCCGGTGTTAACCATTGCGGTTAGAGAGTCGGTATTCGTTAGAGCAAGTAAAACGAATAGAGTGAGGAAGCTACCACTTAACCAAAAGACAGGATTGGTGAGTTCGAGGCGCTTGAGTAAAGATGGGGGATGAATAGCAGAATAGTCAGCATCCTGAATAGGCGCTGTGTGGGAGGCGGCATTCGTCATATTTGACATAATTACTTCGCTTTTTAGGGCTATGAAGCCGTGCATTTCCCCTCACATCGTTTCAACGAAAAGTGTGAGGATGTTCAAAAAGCCGATGATGTTAACATGTCGAAGTTGCAAATATAACCTTAGATTTCGATTAATTTTTAACAGGTTAGCCAAGTTGCTGATTTTTGGGTAGAGATCAAAAGAAAGAGTTTTTACGTGAAATGCACCGCATTTCGTATGTAATTAACATTTCCCTTGTTTTTGCATGGGTTTATCAGGATTACATTGAGAAAACATGTTTTTCCCAAGCTAAGGTTTAACTCGATGGCTCACTTCGAACTTAACGGGCAGTGGATGCTTACCTCGCCACAGCGCCCCAATCTTGAAATTCCAATGTTTATTCCGGGCGATAATGTGTCGGCGCTTTTACAAGCAGAGCAGATTCCAGATCCTTATTTTGCCGATAATGAAAACAAAGTTCGATGGATTGAAGAGTGTGAGTGGCATATCTCACGTGAGTTTGACGTCGACGCGTTTACGTTGTCTGCCAAGCAAATTTGGATGACGCTAACTCGTGTCGATACATTGGCAACCTTCTATGTTAATGGTGAGCTAGCACTAACTTGCAGCAACATGTTTACCCAGCAACGTGTGGATATTAAACCGCATTTAAAGCAAGGTACTAACACGATTCGGGTTGAGTTTGCTCGGGCGGATTTAGAAGGTATCGCAAGAGCAAAAAAACTGCCATTTCCTATTCCATCGGCAATGGGCAACAACCAAATTCCACACATGAACTTGATCCGCAAAACACAATGCCATTCCGGATGGGACTGGGGCATTTGCTTGATGGTATCGGGTATTTACGACCCCATTCAAATCGACATTGTGAATGAGCTTTGGCTCAAAGGCTTCTCGACAGAGCAGCAATGGCAAGCCGATGGGAGTGTGTTTCTTGATGTAGTAGTTGAAGTGGAAACGGACAGTCAACGCCATGAAATGATTGTTGAATTTAATGGTGAGCGTCAATGTATTCAAACAAAAGGAAGTGATCACTATCATTGCCAGTTCCACATTTTTGAGCCTCAACGCTGGTGGCCATCGGGTTATGGCGAAGCGTATCTCTATCCCATTACCATTTCTTGCAGAGAGCAAAAGTTAACGCACAACATTGGTTTGCGTCAGTTAACCCTAAATAACCAAGCTGATGAGCACGGCTCTGCAATGGAATTTATCGTCAATGGCGTACCGATTAATGCTAAAGGCGCCAACTGGATCCCTATTGACGCAATGCCGGGGCGAGAGTGCGAAACACGTTATCGCAACCTTTTGCAAAGTGCGGTTGATGCCAACATGAACATGATTCGCGTATGGGGCGGTGGTCAGTACGAGAGTGAAACCTTTTATAACCTTTGTGATGAACTTGGCTTGTTGGTGTGGCAAGACATGATGTTCGCCTGCTCGTTGTACCCATCAAACGACGAGTTTTTAAAAGAGGTAGAAGAAGAACTTAGATTCCAAATCCCGAGGCTCAAGGAGCACCCATCAATCGCACTTTGGTGTGGTGACAATGAAGTGATTGGAGCTATTGGTTGGTATGACGAATCTAAGCGCAGCAAAGTCAAATACACGGTAAACTACGATCGCCTCAACCGCATGATTGAGAAGGAGATTACCGAGCGAGATAGCACTCGCCGTTTCTGGCCAAGTTCCCCATGTAATGGTGAACTGGATTTCGGTGATGCGTGGCATGATGATAGTAAAGGCGATATGCACTTTTGGGACGTTTGGCATTCAGGAAAATCATTCAGTGCCTACGTTGACGTGAATCCTCGTTTTTGCTCTGAGTTTGGTTTTCAATCTTGGCCATCTTTTGCTGAAGTTAAGCGGTTTGTCCCTGAGCAAGACTGGAATATTACATCCCCAACTTTCGAACAACATCAGAAGAACCCTCGAGGTCATAGTATTATCACAGAGATGTTCACGCGCTATTTTCGTTTTCCCTCTGGATTTGAGAGTATGCTGTATTTAAGTCAAGTTCAGCAGGCAATCGCGATCAAAACTGCATGCGATCATTGGCGTGCCATTTCTCCAGTTTGTCGCGGCATGCTGTACTGGCAACTCAACGACAATTGGCCTGTCAGTTCTTGGTCTAGTTTGGAATACAGTGGTCGATGGAAGCAGTTGCACTACCATGCAAAACGCTTTTTTGCGCCGCAGTATTTGGTATTTTCCGAGCATACAGGCATGTTGAGCCTACATTTGCTCAATGATGCCAAAGAGTCCGCAAGCGTCAACGCACTGCTTAAGTGGGTAGATTGGCAAGGGGAAGAAAAGCAATGTTGGAGCTTAGAACAAACAGTCATAGCAGACAGCAATACGATTTTGTGGCAGTTGGATGAATTGATCGAGAAGGATGAACTTACGTCAGGCTTCTTCTATGTTGAAGCGCAAATCGGTGAAGACAGAATAAGCAACACATGGTTTAGTACTCACGAGCTAAAAACCTTGCCGATAGCGAAAGCCAATATAGATGTCTCTATTGAAGGGAGGCGAATTACATTGATTGCGGATAAGCCTGCGTTTTTTGTTCATTTGGAGAGTGATGCTGATGGAAGATTCAGTGACTCCAGTTTTACTCTGTTGGTCAACGTTCCAATGACGGTTGAGTATTTAGGTGATGATGTTTCAGGTATGCAGCAGTCGTTGAGGGTATGCCACCTTAATGATTAAAGCGGGCATAGAACATCTATATGCTGATAACTAAAAAGGGAGCGTTTGCTCCCTTTTTAGTTACCAAGTATCCGTTATTAAGCTCAGGTTGAGACAGAAGACTATTTAAGTTTCTGATGGACCCGATAGCTAACGACAAAGCCAATGTAGAATAGTACAGCAAGAGTAATCACTGCCGTCGCGTACGCCAGCAGGCTGTTTAACCCTAAACCAAAAGCCAAAGTGAAGGCGATACCATGAATGGCTTCCGCAGGGATTCGGTACCAAGCAGCGTGGACGGAAGATCCGAATAGGATAAAGGTACTAAGTAAGACAATCGTGCCGCCTATAAAGCCGACCCATCTGCTGTTGTTCATGTTGCAGTCTCAGGGGTTACCGAGGTAACGTAACAAAATATTTCAGGATCGTATTATACAACCGATCATCGCGAAAAGCGCTAGAGAAATTTCGCGGATAAAACAGAGTGTTTTAATTCGAACAAAAGAATACGACCATAGCCAACTTAATACAGGAATAACAAAACATGTTGAGATTTATACAACGTCGTCGCATTAAGAAAGTGATTAAACTAATGAGTACTAGATTGGTGGTGGGATACGGCAGTCGTGAGTATTTTTCGGTTGATCAGGTAAAGACGAGCACCAGTGAGTTAAGCGCGTGCCAACAAAAAATTGCGTTGGCATTATATGCGGATCCGCAAGATCTTGATTTGGAAAATCAACCAGAGTTGCAAGCAATACGCTCAGACGTGGCGCATGATTTCTTTTCTGGTGCCGACTATACCGCTCAAGATGTGCTTAATTTACTCGGCTCTGGTGGCTGGAAAGGCGGCCGAATGGAAGATGGAATGTCTCATCATTTTGGTATGCACAGTCGCTATTAAAAACATGCGTTAATTTTATAAATTCGATAAATATTTTTGCTGTTAAAGATTAATTAAATTTTCTTTCAATTGGGTAACAATTACCTAATTATGCACCCGAATCCCAGCGCGTCGCTGGACTGGTTGGATTGCATACCATGAAATTAATCATCAAAGGATTGGGGCTGAGTGCTCTTGTGCTCAGCATGTTTGCTCATGCAGATAGCAAAACGTTGAACGTTTATGCATGGGGTGGCTATTTGCCGGAAGCATCGTTAAAAGCGTTTGAAAAACAAGAAGGCGTTACGATTAATTATTCGACCTTTGAGAATAATGAATCAATGTACACCAAGCTAAAATTGCTAAAAGGTTCTGGTTACGATGTGGTTTTTGCTTCTGCGTACTTCATTGAAAAAATGGGGCGAGAAGGGCTGCTTTCGAAAATAGATCACGCTCAAGTGCCAAACATGCAAGACACAATGGACGGTTTACTTGGCCAAGCGCACGATCCTAAAAATGATTACTCGCTGCCTTATATTTGGGGCATTACCGGGATTAGCTACAACGAATCCATGGTTGAGCAACCAGTGACAAAATGGGCAGACTTATGGGAGTCTCAATACGAACAACAAGTCATGTTGATTGATGACGTGCGCGATGTGTTTGGTATGGCGCTTAAGAAAAATGGCCATAGCGTGAATACAAAAGACGAAGCTGAAATCGAACAGGCTTTTGATTCTCTAGTTGCGCTGAAAAACAACGTATTACTGTATAACTCAGATGCGCCGCAAGTCCCTTACGTGTCCGGTGAAACATCGGTCGGCATGCAATGGAACGGCAACGCATTCCAAGGGCAGGTTGAAATGCCTGAGCTGAAGTTCGTGATGCCGGAAGAGGGCGCGGTATTGTGGATGGACAACTTCACTATTCCGTCTGGCAGTAAAAACAAAGCATTGGCGCATAAATTTATTAACTTCATGTACCAATCAGAGAACCAAGCGGAAATCGTGACCAGTTTGGGTTATGCGTCGGCAACGAACGCTGGGCGTGACAAATTGCCAGAAGAGTTGAAAAACAACCGTACTATTTTCCCTTCATCAGAAGACTTGAAAAAAGGCGAGTTTATTAATGATGTTGGCGCAGAAACGTTAGCGATTTACGAAAAGTACTGGCAACGTTTAAGAACGCAATAAGCAACGTCTTTGCCTATTGTTAGGCTTAAAATCGTTCAAATTTGGATTCCCCTCATCACGAAAGTGGTGAGGGGAATTTTTTTATAAGTTTTGTACTGCGAGTGTTGCTACGCGGCACGCTTTACGAGGCAGAAGTGCTTTTTACCGCGTTGCAGTAACCAATATTGATCAAACAGTGGGAAGCTTAAACTCGGGTTATCAGCCGCCACTCTTTCACCGTTTACACTGATGGCGTTGTTGCTGATGTGTTCGCGTGCAACACGCTTCGAACTTGCTAAGCCCGACTCAATCAACAGCTCAACCAAATCTTGTTGTGTGCTCTCAATGCTTGGTAAACCATCCAACTCCAACTGTTTTAATTCACCCAAACTCAGTTGTTGCACATTACCGCTGAATAAAGCTTGAGTGATACGCTCGGCACTGGCTAGGCCTTCTTCGCCATGAACAAATCGCGTCATTTCTTCAGCGAGAATACGTTGTGCTTGTGGCTTACCTTGGCTTGCTTGGTCTTGCGCTTCAATGCTGGCAATTTCTTCGCAGCTCAAGAATGTGTAGTAACGCAAGAAGTGGTAAACGTCGGCGTCTTCTGCGCCAAGCCAGAACTGGTAGAACGCGTAAGGAGAGGTTTTGCTAGGATCTAGCCATACTGCACCGCCTTCGGTTTTGCCAAATTTGGTACCATCGGATTTGGTGATCAGCGGCAGAGTTAAGCCAAATACTTGCTCACCATTTTGACGGCGAGTTAAATCGATCCCGCTGACGATGTTTCCCCATTGGTCATTGCCACCGATTTGCAAACGGCAACCGTATCGACGGTTTAGCTCGGCAAAATCGTACGATTGCAGTAGGGCGTAGCTAAATTCGGTGAAGGAGATACCTTGGTCAGGTCGTTGCAGGCGTTGTTTTACCGATTCTCGGTTTACCATAGTATTGATTGAGAAGTGCTTACCCACATCGCGGAAGAAGTCGATCACATTGATCGCTTTCATCCAGTCAGCGTTGTTTACCATGATCATCGGCTTGGCCAGTTGGTGATTCATCAACTGCTGAATTTGATTAGAAAGATCGTTAACCCAGCCTGAGACGATTTCCTCTGAGTTCAGACTGCGCTCAGTCGCTTTAAAGCTTGGGTCGCCAATCATGCCCGTTGCACCGCCAATCAAGGCAACAGCTTGGTGTCCGGCATCTTGAAAGCGCTTAAGCATAATCAAAGGCACGAGGTGGCCGATATGTAAGCTGCCAGCTGTAGGATCGAAGCCGCAGTAAACGGTTTGTGGCTGTGAGAGAAGTGTCTGAATTTCTTCCAAATCGCTGGCTTGTGCAATCAAGCCGCGATCTTGTAAATCTTGCAGTAATGGTGTCGTCATTCTTTTTGTCTGTTTTAGTGGTTGTTACATTCAGACTAAAACGCGACACCTTTTCTCGATATATCCCTTAAGGGACAGTTTTTTATCTTGAATGGAGAATGAGGTGATTGAGGAAAAGCTGGAATAACTCACTCAATGAAGACACATTTAATTGCGAGTAAATTCGCTTTCGATGATTTTTGACCGTGCCTTGAACTAAGTGTAACCGCGCGGCAATTTCTTTGGTGTCAAACCCTTGAGCGAGAAGCGAAGCCACCTCTTGTTCGCGACGGGTGAGTGATTCTACGCCAAACGTTGCTAAAGCTTGCTCAATGGCTAATCGCATACTGCCAGAATAAGCACTCTGTGCAAAAACAGGCTCAGAAAAGGTAAATTCCGTTTGTTTCCAATGCTGCTGACAAAGCGACTGAATTATCGGGAAATAGGGCTTTAGCTTATTGATTTGTTGCTGAGAAAAGTATTTTCCATCAGTCATATATCCGAAGTACAGCATGACCCAACGGCCAGATTCAACTTCGACTAGCATGCTAAGTTCGTCTTTCCACCCTGTTTGATGATAGAACTGCTCGCAGTATGAGGTGAAGTCAACGCCTTTACGCGCCACGTCTTTGAGCGTAAATACGCCTTGTTGCTTTGTCTCGTTTAGTTTGAGAAAAAAAGGGTCATTTTGAAATGAGTCAGTAAGGTAGCGTTGAAAAAGTAACTCTCGCTCGTTCTCAATTGAGTCGTAGAGATAAATAGGATGTTTACCTTCTCGGTAACCTAAAATAACTGCGCAATCAAAATGAAAAAGAGTGCGAATGACACGCATAAGTTTAGGAGTAAAGTTAGGCGTGTTAAGAGCAGAAATTGCTTCTGCTAGCAGATTATTAAAGTTATTGTCAGGCATGGGATACCGAATTGCAGGTGGTTTTGCGCAAGCATAACCAAAAGCAATCCAACGAGAAAGGGAAGTCGCCATCTTCTGGTGACTTCCATAGAGAAAGTTGCGTAAGTGCTCAGTTTTGAGGAATCATATCCCCGTTAACTTATTGATAAGGGTGCATAACAACGGTTTTATTTAAGCGATTAGTTGCTATGCATTACTGCGAGTTAGTGAGCTCTTCGTTAACCCAATATTTAGAACCAGACACGTTAGCATCGATGAGCAAACCTTTAGCGTTCAACTGATAGACGGCGACGCCGCTGTTAAATTGTTTTGAAAGTTGCTCTGAATCTTCGCCCGCAACAGCAGAGGCTTCACTTGTGGCCTCCCATCCTTCGTTGACGAACGTATCAAAGTCTTCTTTGCTCTCAAACAGAACCACTTGTTGGTAAAATTTGCCGCCAGCCCCAAGTGCAACGCCCAAACCAAACATATTCATATAAGTGCGTTCTTCTGTTTCCTTATTCACTGCGACTCCTGACCCTGAGTTGGTGTGAAACAGCAAAGATAATTTACGAGAATCAAAGACCGCGTAGCCGTACGCGTTGTCGTAAATAGCTTTTGCCTCCGGCTTTTCATTAAATAACTTGAGCAAAGCGCTATCTGCCATTAAGTCCACGGCTTGGCGAGCTTCTTCTGGCGTATCGCCTTCCATCAGCTCATCAATTTTTTTGTCGGCAGCATCTATCCATTCTTTGCTTTTCTCGATGCTGGCTTCTGTCCATTCGCCTGCGGTATTGATCGCTTCCTCGGACCAGTTCGTGAAATCTTGCCACGCTTGTTTTGAAAACGCTTTGGTATCGTCCCAAGCATCTTGTGCAGTATCAGAAACTGCGTCGCCAAGCTCAGACATTTTATTGGAAATTTCATCCCAATCGGCATAAGCAGGGGATGCCAGGAGCATCAAAGTAGTAAGGAGTGCGATAGGCTTTTTCATCAAATTCTCTCTGGAGTTATCAATATACCATTCATTTTAGGTCATCAGACTTTGATAATGAAATTGACTAAATGACGAACTTGAGAGAGGAATCACGAACTGATTGTGAAATGACGTGTGAATAACAAAGCCCTCACAAGGGGAGTGTGAGGGCTAGAGTTTATCGTGTGTTACTTGCTGCTAACTTTACCGAGTTTTAACCAAGTATCGATAACCGTATCTGGGTTTAGTGATACAGAGCTAATTCCTTGATCCATTAGCCATTCCGCTAGGTCGTCGTGGTCTGATGGGCCTTGACCACAAATACCAACGTATTTGCCTGCTTTTGTTGCCGCGTCAATCGCCATCTGAAGCATCACCTTAACCGCTGGGTTGCGCTCATCAAATAGATGTGCAACATCGCCAGAGTCACGATCAAGTCCAAGCGTTAGCTGAGTCATGTCGTTTGAGCCAATCGAGAAGCCATCAAAGTACTTCAAGAACTCATCGGCAAGGACCGCGTTGGATGGCAGTTCGCACATCATGATGACTTTAAGACCCTGATCGCCACGGCGCAGATCAAACTTCGCTAGCAAATCAATCACTGATGCTGCTTCGCTTGGTGTACGCACAAATGGGATCATGATTTCAACGTTTTTCAGACCCATTTCGTTACGAACGCGTTTAATTGCTTGAGTTTCTAGCTCGAAGCAGTCTTCAAACACTGGAGAAATGTAACGAGACGCGCCACGGAAGCCAAGCATTGGGTTTTCTTCATGCGGTTCGTAGGCTTTACCGCCAACCAAGTTGCTGTATTCGTTAGACTTAAAGTCAGACATACGAACAATAACGCGTTTCGGCCAAAATGCCGCAGCAATGGTTGCGATACCTTCTGTCAGTTTGCTTACGTAGAAATCGATAGGATCTTTGTAACCACGAATACGCTGAGTGATTTCTGCTTTTAGCTCATCGCTTTGTGCATCAAAGTTAAGTAATGCTTTCGGGTGGATACCAATCATCTTATTGATGATGAATTCAAGACGCGCAAGACCAACACCTTCATTTGGAATTTGTGCGAAGTCAAACGCGCGATCAGGGTTACCCACGTTCATCATCACTTTTGTTGGTAGCAGTGGCAGTTCATCAACAGAAGAGCGTTTTACATCAAACTCAAGTTCACCTTGGTAAACGTAGCCCGTTTCACCTTCTGAACAAGATACGGTCACGGTTGCACCATCGGTTAACTTGCTTGTCGCATCGCCACAGCCAACGATTGCAGGAATACCAAGCTCACGAGCGATGATGGCAGCGTGACACGTACGGCCACCACGGTTGGTTACGATTGCAGATGCTTTTTTCATCACTGGTTCCCAATCTGGGTCAGTCATGTCTGTAACTAGCACGTCACCTTCTTGGACTAAAGACATTTGGTCCAGAGAGTCAACCAAGCGAACCACGCCTTTACCGATGCGCTGACCGATTGCACGACCTTCAACCAAAACATCCGCTTTGTTTTGTAGCTCGTAGCGCTCAATCACGTTTTGTTCCGTTTGTGAACATACGGTTTCAGGACGCGCTTGAACAATGTACAGCTTGCCATCAATGCCATCTTTTGCCCATTCAATGTCCATTGGACGCTGATAGTGCTTTTCGATGATCATTGCTTGTTTTGCGAGCTCTTTGATCTCGTCGTCGTTCAATGAGAACGTGTTGCGCTCTTCATCAGAAGTATCAACGATATCAACTTGTTTGCCGATTTCTTGGTTATCTGAGTAGATCATTTTGATCAACTTAGAACCAAATGTTTTCTTAACGATTGGGTGTTCGCCTGCTTCAAGCATTGGCTTGTGAACGTAGAACTCGTCAGGGTTTACTGCACCTTGAACGACCATCTCGCCTAGACCCCATGAAGAGGTGATGAAGACAACTTGGTCGAAACCCGATTCAGTGTCTAGTGTAAACATAACACCCGATGAGGCTTTATCTGAACGCACCATACGTTGGATACCCGCAGATAGCGAGATGCCACGGTGGTCGAACCCTTGGTGAACGCGGTAAGAAATCGCACGGTCGTTAAATAGAGAAGCGTAAACGTGCTTAGTTGCTTCTAGTACTGCGTCGATGCCTTTCACGTTCAAAAACGTTTCTTGCTGACCAGCAAAAGAAGCATCAGGTAGGTCTTCTGCCGTAGCAGATGAACGAACTGCGACTGAAAGCTCAGGATTGCCTTCGATCAGTTCTTGGTAATTTTCACGAATTTCTTGTTCAAGGTCCGCAGGGAAAGGGGCCTCTAATACCCATTGACGAATGTTTGCACCTGTCTTACGCAGAGCTTCTACATCTTCAACGTCTAGTTCATCGAGTAATTGGTGAATACGCTCATCCAAACCTTCGTGGTCAAGGAATTGGTTAAACGCGTATGAGGTTGTCGCAAAACCATTTGGTACAGAAACGCCTGCGTTTGCTAGGTTAGATACCATTTCGCCAAGTGAAGCATTCTTACCGCCGACTTTGTCGACATCATCCATGGATAGGCCATTGAACCAGAGGGTGTTCTTTTGCATGTCTTTCTCCAGAAACATTGCAGCTTAGTAGGGGGACTTAAATCGATCTAAACAATCGCATGTTGGCTGTTATTACACGTTGACCATACATTGCTTCATTCAGATTGATATCAAAGGCAAACGATTACGTTCTGGCTGAAAAAAATTCAAAAGAATTTTTAAAGCTGTGGTGAACCTAACTGAAAGCCAAACTGATTTATTAATATTATGTGTACCATCCTACTCAAAAGATTTTGAAAAATTAAACAGAAATGCAAATAAATAACCAAAGTCGTGATGTGTTCTATGTTTCTGACGGTACGGCGATAACATGTGAGACATTAGGGCATGTTGTTCTCGGTCAATTTCCGTTCATTCCTAACGAAAAAACCTTTCCGTTTGTAGAAAGCCAGGACAAAGCTACTGACGTAGTCAAAGAAATTGAAACTTCCTACCAGCGCAATGGCGTCAAACCTCTGGTCTTTTTCTCAATTGTCGTTCCAGAAGTACGTGAAATGCTGCTTGAAGCGCCGGCATACAGTTACGATGTGTTGGAGAGTATTGTGCAGAAAGTGCAAGACGACATTCAGATGGCACCAAAGCCTAAGTTGCAGCGTTCTCGCAGTGTGGGGAAAGATTCCGACACCTATTTTGACCGTATTGCGGCTATTGAATACACATTGGCGCATGATGATGGCATCACGCTAAAAGGGTTGGAACAAGCCGATATTATCCTGCTGGGAGTATCGCGCAGCGGAAAAACGCCGACTAGCTTGTACATGGCGATGCAATTTGGTTTACGTGTTGTGAACTATCCGTTCATTGCGGAAGATGTGAAGATGATGCGTTTGTTGCCTGAGTTTGAGATCCATCGTCATAAGTTGTTTGGGCTGACTATCGATCCCGAGCGCTTGACTGAAATCCGTGAAAATCGTTTGTCTGGAAGTGATTACGCTAGCACAGAGCAGTGCAAGCTGGAGCTAGACACTGTTGAGGCGTTGTTTAGAAGAGAGGCGATCCCATATATCAATACGTCCTCTCTGTCTGTTGAGGAAATTACTACGCGTATTCTGGAAAAAGCAGGAATGAAGCGTCGCTTGTTTGGCTAACAAGAGACGCTCATGTCGCTATGTGTAAGAGGAGGTAAGGTGTGTACCTCCTCTATCGAATGAACCTTAGACAGAATTAATAGTATTGGAACATCTTTTGGATGTCTTGATAGTTTTTGGTCTGAGTCAGTGACAGCATCAGTAAGATACGTGCTTTTTGTGGGTTCAATGTACCAGCGGCAACAAAGCCGTATTTTTCGTCATCAATTTCAGCATCCAAAGTGGTTGAGCCGCTAGGCGTTCGGGAGCTTCTTACAACAACAACGCCATCTTTACTCGCTTTCTCTAGCTCATCAAACACAGTGTGGTACAAGTTACCATTACCGACACCAGCACTTACGATGCCGTCAAACTTCGCATCCACAAAGGCTTTCACTGGCAAATTGGAGGCATTTGCATAGTTATAAACAATACCGACCTTAGGCAACTTAGTAAGCTTTGATACATCGAATGGGGTTTCTGTCGTATGTTTACGCTCTGGGCTTCGTTGATATTTGGCATCGCTATTATGAATGTAGCCGATAGCACCAAAGTTGGGTGACTGGAAAGTGCTGACGGAGGTTGTATTGGTTTTTGTCACATCTCGCGCATCGAAAATCGTGTCATTCATTGCGACTAGCACGCCACGTCCTTCTGAATCTTCATCGGTGGCTGTTACGACTGCATTGTATAAGTTGACTGGTCCATCAGCACTCATTGCGGTGGAAGGACGCATTGCACCGACGATCACGACAGGCTTTTTGCTCTTGACGGTCAGATCAAGGAAGTAAGCGGTTTCCTCTAACGTATCCGTACCATGAGTAATGACGATGCCGTCAACATCATCTTGAGCGAGTAGCTCATTAACTCTTTTCGATAATTTTAGCCACACTTCATCATTCATATCTTGTGAACCGATACTGACCACTTGCTCTCCAGAAATATCGGCAATGTTGGTCATACTCGGCACCGCAGAAATCAATGATTCAACGCCGACTTTACCTGCTGTGTAGTTTGACTCGGTTGCAGATTGACCTGCGCCTGCTATGGTGCCGCCAGTGGCAAGAATTTTAATGTTCGGAAGATCGGATTGCGCGAAAGACAAAGAACTAAGGCACAAACCAAGGGTTATCGTACTGAGGCGGAAAAGATTTTTCGTCATGGGAATCACCTGCTGTTAGGTTGGATGTTGGGGAACTCATCTATCCTAAAAACAGCGGGTTAGATTTTTTGAGTACTAGTTCAACAAATTGCAGATGAAGATCGTGATCAACTAATCACTTAAAGAATATCAAATCAACCAGTTAACCTAATTGATGTGCTTCTTTAACAAGTGAGATGTGCTAGTAACGTGCACAACGTGTTAAGCCCTATAATTTATTGATTTATAAATAAAGGAGGTAGGAGTCTCGTGATGAGGTTACTAAACATGAATTTAGCCGTGCAATTTTTCAAAGTTTACAGTGTAAAAAAAAGCGGCTTTACCCCGGAACAGATAAAAGCCGCTTGCCAATGATGTGTTAATTCACATCTTATCGCATAATCATTTGTTCACGACCAGGACCCACAGACACCATTTTTACTGGTACGCCCATGAGTTCCTCAATGCGTAGAACGTATTTCTGTGCTGCTACTGGAAGCTCTTCAAACTTACGACAACCTGTGATGTCCTCGCTCCAGCTTTCCATCTTCTCGTAGATTGGCGCAAGAGAGGCAGTTTGAGGCCAGATTGGGTTTTCGCTGTGGTCGCCTTCGTAGCCAACACAGATTTTCAGATCGTTAAGGCCAGTCAAACAGTCTACTTTCGTTAGTGCAATTTCAGTTGCGGCTTGCAGTTCAACGCCATTCTTCGTAGCGACTGCGTCGAAGTAGCCCATGTCGCGTGGACGACCCGTAGTTGCACCGAACTCGCCAGCAAGTTCGCGGAAAGCGTCTTGCTCTTCCATTGCAGTGATCAACGTACCAGTACCCACTGATGAGCTGAAGGCTTTTGCAACCGCAATAACGCGTTCAGGACGAAGTGCCGGAAGGCCACTACCGATACCCGCGTACATTGATACAACGTTAGAAGATGTTGTCCAAGGGTACTCACCGTAAACAAGGTCACGACCCGCGCCAAGCTGCGCTTCGAACAATAGAGTTTTGTCTTTCGCTTGTAGTTCTTTTAGAGGAAGCGTTACGTTGCAAATTGAATCGCGCCAAGGTGCAGAGACTTCTAGCAGCCAGTTCGCCAGTTCTTCAGCGGTTTGTTCAAACTCGAACGTCGGGTAAAGTGCACGCAGTTGCGGCAGTTTCCAATCCATCATGAATTGAAGGCGTTCAACCAATACTTCTGGTTGCTTCAACCAACCAACTAGGATGCCTTTCTTCATTACGCGGTCACCGTACGCAGGTGCAATACCTTGACGAGTTGAACCGTATGCTTTGTCGCCTAAACGTTGTTCTTCTAGCGTATCTTCTAGTGCGTGTAGAGGTAGACACAGTGTTGCGCGATCTGAGATGCACATATTCACTTTTACGCCTGCTTCTTCAACTTCCGCAATCTCCTGAGACAGCAACGCAGGGCTGATAACCATACCCGGACCTAACACTGCCAAACAGTCTGGGTTGAATACGCCACTTGGTAGCTGGTGCAGCTTAAACGTACCTAGATCGTTAACCACGGTGTGACCCGCGTTGTTACCACCTTGGAAACGAATGCTCGCAGAAGCTTGCTCTGCCAAAAAGTCAACGATGCGGCCTTTGCCTTCATCACCCCAGTTTGCACCCACAACAACGATAGACGACATAATTTAATCTCCAAAAACAGATGCAAAAATCTTAAGGTGTTCGCCATAATAAGAGAAATTAATTATACTCATTAACTTGATAAGAATCTCATATCGGAATTGGCAATGTTAGATTTGAACTGGCTGCGAACCTTCGTAACTCTTGCAGAGGTAAAACACTTTGGTAAAACAGCGACGGAACTCCACATGACACAGCCGAACGTAAGTTTGCATATCAAGCAGTTGGAGCAAGCCACGCGCACGAAATTGATTGAGCGAAATCCTGTGCAGTTGACGCAAGCGGGGAAGCGTTTGTTAGCTACGGCGCAGCGGATGCTCAATGAGCTGCAAATTTGTCAGTCGGATCTCAATGCCATCAACGATCTTACGCAGGGGACGCTTTCTATTGCGGCGAGCGATATTGTTTCACGTTTACTGCTTATCAAACCATTTCAGCAATTCAAAAGTGAATATCCGGGGATCGACTTGGCATTGTTCAATACCACATCTTCTCAAGCGGTGGATTTGGTGAAAAGTGCGCGTGCCGATATCGGCTTTGTTATCGCACAAAAAGAGAGTCAACCGCTGCATTTTACGCCTCTCACGCAGATTCACTGGTGTGCGTTTGGCGATAACATTTTTGAGTGGCAAGACAATCGAAAAGAGAGCCAGACGCTGATCCTGCTAGGGCACGATACTCGAACCCGAGAGCTGATTGATTCGTCTTTACCTGAACTAAATCTGCCTAAGCATCGCGTGATGGAAGTGGGCAGTGTGGAAGCACAAATCGACTGGGCGGAAGCGGGGTTTGGGACTGCTATTGTGCCGGATTTCTCGCTCGATCCGAGATTAAAGCTTTCTCGTGAAGTTACGCCTTTGCCAAGTTTTCCAAACACTGATTTCGGCTACATCGTGCGTCAAAATCAGGTGTTATCCAAAGCGGCAAAACAGTTGCTGGCATGGGTTGGCGAGAATGTGTCGGTGGTTGAGGGCTAAGACGATGAAAGAAAAGGCCATGAAAGAGACGAAGATTACGATTTCGCTCCCATCCTTGATTCACCGTATTGGGGGCGACCATGCCAAGCGAGCGAAAACACTCGCAGCAGAAAAACAGTGCGATCTTAAGCGAATTAGACGATCTCGTCACTGGCAAATCTCGGGCGAGGCTTTGGATGTAAAAGCGTTTTTAGAGCATCTCAAAAACGAAGAAGCAGAGACGATGCGATTTGCGATCAACAAGATCGAACAAGCTCTACTTGCTCACCAAGACAAATTGGAACCTTTGGACGTGAAGTTGATACGTTTGGTGAGACAAAACCCAAACATCACCCTAGCGGAGCTGATGGCTGAAACGAACTGCACGTTAGTTCAAGCTCGCACGGTACGATTTGGTGCTGAGTTGCTTTAAGATCGGTTTGTGGTTTACTCACTTTATTAACAGATGTTAGGGTACCGATCAAAATCACTCACTAAGACCATTTTATTATGGATATTTGGCAGCTTCTCCTTTTTATTCCTGCTTGCTTCGCTCTAAATATGGCTCCAGGCCCAAACAATTTATTGGCAATGAATAATGCGCGTTGTTACGGCTTTAGGGCCGCGTTTACGGCCAGTTTAGGCAGAATTGCTGCTTTTTCAGCGATGATTGCGTTGTCTGCATCAGGTCTGGCTGTGATTTTGTATACGTCAGAAATGCTATTTTTGGCAATAAAGTTGGTAGGAGCGCTGTATCTACTGTGGATTGCGTTTAACCTTTGGCGTTCAGAGTCCAGTCCGATCTCTGACTTGGACAATTCGCGCAATTACGCAGGACTTGCGAAGCAAGAATTTACGCTTGCTGCTGGCAACCCGAAAGCGATACTTATTTTTACTGCATTCTTGCCGCAATTTGTTGATGCCAATGCCAACGTTCAAGAGCAGTTTTTTGCCCTTGGCTCGACGTTTTTGATATTAGAAATGGTCGCCATTTCAATCTATGCCATCTTTGGTTTGTACTTGAGACACTGGTTTTCAAATCCCAAAATGGCGAAACGTTTCAATCGCGGATGTTCGTTGTTTTTAGCCGCATCAGGGGCGAATTTGCTACTAAGTAAGCAATAACAACACATCATCTCTGTAGATTATTTTTCTATAAAAAGAGCCGCTGATGTTACATCAGCGGCTCTTTTCGTTGATGCATCGATTATTTATTGTTACCACATCAAATCGTCAGGCACGACGAAATCTGCGTATGGGTCGTCTTCTGCTGGAATGTCCGATTCAGATTCTTTTTGTTCGATGATGACGGACTCATCACGTTGAGCAATTTTATTCGCTACTCCACGTGGAATGACAACATAGCTTTCACCAACAATTGCGATTGCCAAAATACCTTTAATCAACTGCTCGCGGATAAGTGAATCTACATAAAGAGATTTCACTAGCGTACCGTGAGTGAAGTTGTATTTGATGTCGCCATCTTTTAAGTCGATCTTGTTCATCTCAATCAATTGATTGATCTGCGCTTTGATCTCTTTGTTTAATCGCTCAGCATTTTGCTGCTCGCTCAATTGTTTATCACGCTCTAACTGTTGGCGTTTATTCTCTTCAACCGCCGCTTTTACTTCGCGTGCTTGAACGCGTGATTTTTTAGAGCCTTTCTTCGCTTTCTTTAGTTTCTTTTCATTAACTAAGCCAGCTTTCAGCATTTGTTCTTGAAGGGTAAGTTTTGCCATGTTTTATCCAGTTAGTGCGCAATTTTGGGCATTTTACCCACTATTGCCACTTGTAGTAAATAATAGTGCTTTCTATGGGTCTAAAATGTTTGGTTGGCTTGTTATCTCTTTAATGGAAAGTGCAAAGCGGGCCTTCTCCAAAGCCCGCGAGCATTACTGAAATCTAGGTGGGTTATGGCTGCCACTGTTTAGATGTGACGAGGTTATCCATCACTTTGTTTACCGCTTGATGCGCTTTGTCGACAATGGTGTCTATATCGTTGCGATTCGCGATAAGCGGTGGAGCAAAACCGAGGATGTCACCATGTGGCATAGCGCGAGCGATTAAGCCTTGCTCTAAACAGGCTGCCGCGATTTGCGGACCTACTTTCAAGTTTGGATCAAAGTGTGCTCGGCGTAGTTTGTCTGAAGAAAACTCCAACGCATGCAACAAGCCAACGCCACGAGTATCACCGACCAATGGATGATCGTTAAACGTCTCCGCCATACGTTGCTGCAAGTAAGCGCCGACTTCGGCTGCGTTTTGCACCAGGCCTTCACGTTCAATGATATCGAGGTTGCAGTTCGCGGCTGCCGCTCCCATTGGGTGACCAGAGTAGGTATAACCGTGTCCGATAGCGCCCCATTGGTCGGTGCCGTTTTCTAGCACACTCCAAACTCGTTCACCGACGATCACGCCAGACAGCGGTTGATACGCTGAGGTTAACCCTTTCGCTACCGTGATGAGATCTGGTTTCATGTCGTAGTGGAGTGAGCCAAAATCGGAGCCGAGGCGACCAAAGCCACACACCACTTCATCCGCAATCAAGAGTACATCATATTTGTCGAGCACTTTGCGAATCGCCTGCCAGTACCCTGCTGGTGGTGGCACAATACCGCCAGTACCGAGCACTGGTTCTGCAATCATTGCTGCTACCGTTTCTGGGCCTTCTTCCAAGATCATCGCTTCGAGTTGATCTGCGCAATATTGAGAGAATTCAAGCTCAGACATACTCTCGTCTTCACGGCGATAATAATATGGCGCGATGGTGTGTTTGATACGCTCAAGTGGTAAATCAAAATGGGCGTGGAACAGCGGCAAACCTGTCATTGAACCGGACGCGATACTTGAACCATGGTAGCCGCGGTCACGCGAAATGATTTTTTTCTTCTCTGGTAGACCACGAGCATTGTTGTAATACCATACCAACTTAAGTTGAGTTTCGTTCGCGTCGCTGCCTGACATGCCGTAGTAAACTTTGCTCATGCCTTCAGGCGCCATTTTGATGATGCGATCTGACAGTGTCACGAGCGCTTCGTTCGTATGGCCGACGTAAGTGTGGTAGTACGCCAGTTCTTTGGCTTGTTCATAAATCGCATCGGCCATTTCAGTCCTGCCATAGCCAATGTTCACACAATACAACCCGGCAAAGCCGTCTATCAGCTCGATGCCTTCTGAATCGGTGATGCGTATTCCGCTTCCGCTCGAGATAATTCTTCCCGGAAGCTCCCCGGCCGCATACTGCTTCAGGTGGGTTGAGGCATGAAATACTCTCTGACGATCGATCTCTAAAAGTTGTTGGGTTTTGTTACTCATGATCCTTCTCCTCGAATAATTGGATATCCATATTTCGTGTCTCAACTGCCACTGACGGTTGGTAAAGCGCCTAAGCAGCAGTATTTGATTTCACTGTATTCTTCAAATCCGTGACGGCTTCCTTCTCGTCCAAGACCAGACTGTTTCACGCCGCCGAATGGGATAGGGTGCCCTGTCATTTTGACGGAGTTCACGCTCACCATGCCAAACTCCAAACCGCGCGTGCAGTGCCAAATTTGGTGAATATCGTGACCATAAACATAGGCAGCTAAGCCGTACTCAGTGTCGTTGCTCATTTCAATCACGGTATCTAAGTCTTGGTAAGGCAATACGCCTGCCACAGGACAAAAATTCTCTTCGCGATACACCGCCATTTCTGGGGTTACATCGGCTAGCAATGTCGGCGCGAAGAAGTTTTCGCCTGGTACGGGCTGGTGGTATCCCGCTACCAATCGCGCGCCTTTGTCGAGCGCGTCACGCACCAAATCATGCGCTTTATCCACCGCAGTGCGATTAATAAGCGGTCCCATGGTGGTTTTTTCGTCTAAGCCATTGCCCAAAACGATGTGGCTCATTTCTTTGGCAAACGCTTCCAAAAACGCTTCGTACTTATCGTCAGGGACGAATATACGGTTTGCGGCCAAGCAGTCTTGTCCTGCGGTTTGAAACTTCGCATCCACGGCGGCTTTGGCTGCTTGCTCGACATCCATATCTGGCAGCACGATGAAAGGGGCGTTACCACCGAGTTCCATACTGCACTTCTTCACGGTTTGTGCCGCGTCGCGTAGCAATAGTTTGCCTACTCGAGTTGAGCCTGTGAACGAGAGCGCTTTGACTTTATCGGAGTGACACAAGGTTTGTGACACCATCACCGCATCGCCAGTGATCACGTTAAACACACCAGGTGGAAAGCCAGCTCGATCTGCTAACTCTGCCAACGCTAACGCAGAAAAAGGCGTTTCACTGGCTGGCTTAATGAGCACCGGACAGCCTATTGCTAGTGCGGCTGCGGCTTTGCGTGTGATCATGGCATTAGGAAAGTTCCATGGTGTAATCAGTGCTGCGACACCAATTGGCTCGCGCACCGTTGATAGCTGCGCATTCGGAATATGACTTGGGATGGTTTCGCCATAACAGCGGCGTGCTTCTTCGGCAAACCAACGAACAAAGGATGCGCCGTAGTCAATCTCACCTACAGCATCACCTAGTGTTTTTCCTTGCTCCATCACCATCAAATGAGCAAGGTCTTGCTTTGATTCTAGAATCAGGTCGTGCCAACGCATGAGAATTTCAGCGCGCTCTTCTGCTTGCATTTTTCGCCATTGACGAAAGGCTTGGTCGGCTTCATCAATCGCTTGATAGAGTTGTTGCTGAGATAGCTTAGTGATGTAACCGATGACCGTGCCATCTGCTGGATTATCCACCGGATGAAATTGATCACCACTTACCCATTTGCCATTCACGTACGCTAAACCTCTCACCAAACGTACGTCTTTCATTATCGCCATCATGTCGTGCGAGGCTTTTAATTCTTCAGCGTGTAAGCTGTGCAGTGCTGTCATGAGTCCTTCTCCCAGCATCGTTGTCCATAATGAAACTGTAATGGAGAAGTGACCGAAGTAATTTCTGATACCGAGGTTTAAAACGTCAGAACTTTCTTTTTAGTGCCGTTAAATATGGTGTTTTTTCTGTTCACGCCTGATACGCATTTTCCCTTTTATAACAAAGCGTTTTGGTTTACTTCGAATGTGCCCGCATCACGTTTGATTGTTTTTGTCACAATGTAAGTAAAGTAGCGCTCAATGCCCACATCTGAGTCTAACCAGTTGTCGATAAGCCGCTGATAATGGTCGATATCTTCTGACTGAATTTTAAGGATGTAATCGATACCACCGCCCGTGGCATAGCAATCAGTGACTTCTGGTGAATGTTGAACCAGTTGCTCGAAGCGTTTGAACGCTTGGGCGTTGTGTTCTTTGAGCGTAACTTCAACCATAACTGACGTTCGTTTGAACAAAATATCGGTATTTACTTTTGCTCCGTAACCTTCAATGATGCCTGCTTCTTCCAGTTTTTTGACGCGCTCCCAGCAAGGGCTCACGGATAGGTTGATGGCCTCGGCAAGGTGAGATTTGGTGATACGACCATTATCATGAAGTATTTGTAGAATTTTTACGTCGTAGCGATCGAGGCGCATTATGAGTCTCCCTGTTGAATACTAATCATTTCATAAAGGCTGATGACTGGTCGCTGTTATAAGGTGCTTTCCAGTTTGCTTCTGGTATGCCATTTGTTTTGATTTCTTTAGTTGGCTTTTCAATCAGCCTATCTCGCCGCAGTCTTCGGCTATAACTGCGATAGTGTCACCGATATTCACCATAGCAGGAAAACGACGTGCCGCGAAAATACCATTGCGCTGTGACTTGTACTCAACGGGGGCGGTACCTGTGCGCTCGGTCGAGAAGATTCTCACTAATACATCTCCCTTTTTGACGGTATCGCCAAGATCAAATAAGTATTCTGTGATGCCGTGGTGTTGGCTTTGCACATAACAACTTGCATCAGGCATATCTAATAATTTAGTTGGTTGGGTTGGTTGTTCGTAGTCACCGGGCAAGTTGCCTGAGAAGCGTAAGAAGTTGCGAATGCCACGGTCGGAATAAGCGATGGTTTCTGGAGTGCTGGTTCCGCCTCCTCTTAGTTCGGTGGTAACAAAGATTTTTCCCTGAGACTCCACGGCAGTGTCATACATGCTGGTGGCGTCCATTTCGAGCAAGATCATGGTGTAAGGTGCGCCAAACAGTTTTGCACCTAATATGCAGGATTCTTCTTGATCGAGATTGTCGAGACGATGGGCAGCGGCGAATGGCACGATATCTAACGTTTTGCCACCTGAGTGAATGTCTAACGCAAAATCGCACTTAGGAACTAGGTAACGAGTAAAATAATCCGCAATTTTCTCGGTCACTGTGCCTATGGGGTTGCCGGGAAAGCTGCGATTTAAATTCCCTTTATCGATAAACGACGTACGTGAGGCATTTTGTACCGCAGGTAAGTTCATCATGGGTACAATAATGACACGACCTTGGATTTGATCTGCCTGAAGCGAGTTCGTCAATTTTAGCAGGCTGGTGATGCCTTCGTATTCGTCTCCGTGATTACCGCCAGTAAGCAGTGCGGTTGGTCCGTGACCATTTTTGATCACGGTGATAGGTATCATAATACTTCCCCAAGCGGAGTCGTCATGTGAATAGGGCAGCGTTAAAAAGCCGTGCTGTACACCTTCTCGGTCAAAGTCTATGGTGGCTGTGATCGAGCTTTTTTGCATATCAAGTCCTTTTAGTTCTCAGACCTAGCTCAACAGAGCTTGAGGTTTGAAAAATTAGTGTTTAACAAATAAGTGGCGTGGAAAGTCACACAGCGTTTTTGCTCCATCATGGGTAATGACGATACTTTCCGTTGTTTCTAATCCCCAATCTTTGAACCACAACCCCGGCATAAAATGGAATGTCATGCCTTCTCTCAAGATGGTTTTATCGGTGTCTCGCAAACTCATGGTTCGTTCCCCCCAATCTGGCGGGTAGCTCAAACCTATTGGATAGCCACAACGGGCGCCTTCGCGTGAGAATCCCGCTTTATCGAGAACCTGGTTTAGTGCATTGGCGATGTCGGCGCAGGTATTTCCGGGCTTTGCCACTTTCAAGCCTGCTTCAAGCCCTAAAGTTAGGGCTTCGTCGGCTCGTTTAAACTTGTCGTCAGGCTCGCCAAGAAAAATAGTGCGAGAGAGTGGACAATGGTATCGGCGGTGCGCCCCTGCAATTTCAAAAAACGTCCCTTCGCCTTTCTTGAACGGTCTGTCATCCCAAGTCAGGTGAGGTGCGGAAGCATCAGAACCTGATGGCAAAAGCGGCACAATCGCGGTGTAATCGCCAAAGTGGTCTTCATGCCCGAGCACGGCTTGGCGGTTAATCTCGGCAACAAGGTGGTGTTTCGGTAATCCTGGTTCAATCATGTCGAACGCGACACGGTGCATATTTTCAACAATGCGAGCGGCACGGTACATGTACGCCAGTTCTTGATCGGATTTAACGGCGCGGCACCAGTTGACTAGTCCAGTTGCATCGAGAAGTTGAGCATTCGGTAGGTGCGTGGTGAGTGATTCGTAAGCGGTGGCGCTAAAGTAATAGTTATCTTTTTCTACACCGATACGACCACGATCCCAAAGGCGCGGAGCCAGTACGGCTTCGACCAGGAAATCCATCGGGTGTAGCGGCGGATTCATTACATAATGGTCTGGATAGTAGGTGATGTTTTCTGCCGACATATACGCAGTCCTGTATGCTCCGTTGGCATCTTGGCAGCGTCCAAACCAAACGGGTTCATCAGATGGACCAACAACGACACATTGTGGCACGTAAAAAGACCACCCATCATAGCCTGTCAGCCACGCCATGTTAGAAGGGTCATGAATGATAAGGACATCCAATTCTCTTTCTTCCATCGATTGCCGAACTTTCGTTAACCGATCCTGGAACTCATCCAGTGTAAAATGCAAAGCAACGCCTCTCATATTTTCTCCTTGTTAGAAATCCGACGCCTTATGGGCCTTCGGAGACGCTGAGGTATTTCTACCTTCTACCAGCTAGCCAGATCTGCGTTAAAAATGATTGCAACTTACCTCTGGGGTTGTATTTGGATTAAACGATGCTGTTTAACATGTTTGTTTAACCCATACATTTCATGTCAATCATTACAATTGTGGTTTATTTTTGTGCATTTCACCTCATTTTGTGAGTTAAAGTTCGCCAATTGTTAAATGGAAGTTACAATGAGCGTTAAAAATGAATCAATTAAAATATTGTGTCATGACAATTTCTTTGAACCCGATCATTCGGCCAGGCACCGCTAAATACATCTCCATTGGTAACTATCTTGTCGAATGTGTCCGCAGTGGTTATCTAAAACCGGGGACTCGATTACCCACACATCGTGAGTTTGCAGAGCAAATTGGCGTCAGCGTACAAACGGTGAGCCATGCATATGGTTATGCAGAGAAAAAAGGGGCGATCGAGTCTTGGGTTGGGAATGGTACTTTTGTCAAATCAGGTTTTGTGGATGAAAGTACGGACACGGAGTTCATGCTGACACAAGAGATGAAAGAAACGCCGGATGAAATTGATATGTCGATTGCACATCCAGTGGTGACCGATCGCCACATTACGCTTTTTAATCAGGCGTTAATGGAGATTGCTGGGCAAACAAACAATCGTGGTTTGATCAGTAAAGCAAAGCCGGTAACAGGTCAGCCTCATCATATTGAGTCAGGAGCACGATTTCTAAGTAGCCAAGGGCTGGATGTGGGTGCCGATCAAATATTACTCACAAATGGTGCATGCCATGGTTTAACGTTGGCTTTAA
This sequence comes from Vibrio sp. 1078-1, assembly GCF_033340475.1. NCBI lineage: Bacteria > Pseudomonadati > Pseudomonadota > Gammaproteobacteria > Vibrionales > Vibrionaceae > Vibrio > Vibrio sp. 1078-1. The sequence continues at coordinate 385,079 of NZ_JAWOWM010000003.1, read as the reverse complement.
GCACAGTTGTTGAACACGGTGATGTAGTTGCTTGTGGTCACTTGGTTGATCATGGCTTGATCTCTCGCTCGAGAATGCTTGGATTTAAGTTGCAACCACTTGAAATGGATGAGTTTGGTATAACGCCGGATGCATTTGAATGGGCATGTAAACACAAACCAATCAAGGTATTGTGTTGCACACCTAGCATGGCTAACCCGACTAGTGCGCATATGGATGTTGAACGCCGAGAGGCGATAGCGAATATTGCGCAGCAATACGACATCTATGTCATTGAAGATGACGTGTATGGAGCACTAGAACCTAACCGTGTCCCACCCCTTGCCACATTGTTACCCGAACAAGCTTTCTATGTCACCAGTTTAACCAAAGTTGTAGCGCCAGGCATGCGCACTGGCTATCTGACGGTCCCACGTCATTTTTTGCAGCACGCGATTGGTCGTTTAGCGGCAACGAGTTGGTCTGCGACTCCATTACCATTTGAAGTTGCTCATTTGTGGATCGAAAACGGTACGTTAAATCGACTTATTCGCTTTCAAGTCAATGAGTTTGCTAAGCGACAGCGAATAGCAAAAGCCGCTTTAGAAGGGCATGTTTATAGCTCGCACCCGAATGGACAGCACATTTGGTTGAGACTACCCGAGCAGTGGAATAGCGATGACCTGGTTGCTTCGGCTAAGCGTTCAGGGGTGCAGATCACTGGATATAAACCGTTTGTTCTCGATACTAATCAGCCAATGCCTTACGTGCGAATCAGCTTGGGAGCAGAAACAAACCGAGGCTACATCAAACACGGGTTATCTGTGATTGCTGAAATTCTCGATACCAACCCTCCCACCTCACACTTTTTGGTTTGAACGATAGGTTATTTATGCTTTTAACTGATGGGCTTAAACGTTTGTAACTGAGTTTTTTCTTGTCGCCATTGCCTTGGTGATTTTCCCGTCCAGCGACGAAAGTGGCGGCTGAAGACCGCAGTTTCTGCATAGCCCAGTTGCAACGCGATATCAGTAATACTCTGAATATTCTCATGCAATCGCTGTTCGGCGAAATCCTGACGCACTTGTTGTAAAAGCTGTCGATAATTTGTGCCCTGTTGTTTCAGCTTGTTTTGCAGCATTCTCGGATGCAGGTCCAATGCTCTTGCAACGCGCTCAACGCTGCATTCTCCGGTTGAGAGCAGACGGCCAATCATGTTTGCTGCTTGGTCACTGAGATTGTTGGGGTAACGGGTTTGCAGCTCTTTGAGGTGCTGTTGAAAATGGCGCTCTAGTGCGTCTTCATCTTGGTGGTTCTTAGCGTTAAGCAGAGTCGCTTTAAGTAGGATACCGTCAAACTTATCACCGAAACGCAGTTTGTTCTGCTGGGCAAACTTGCTTTTTTCTACTTCCAATGTTGCGTGTTGAGTCAAATGTAGCGCGAAGTGACTTGCTTCAATATCAAGCAGACTGGCAATAAACATCGCCAGATGCGACACACTGAGCTGCATCAACTGCGCGATACCTCGTTCGCTGTGCACATCAATATTGAGCGACAACCGTACCCAATCATCTTGTGGCGTCATGTTGAGAGTGACCCCTGACGAATGCAGATAGAGAAAATCATTCACCCGCGCCAAGGCTTCACCGACCGTTTGCGCCCGGGAAACCAGCATTGGTAAGTCTCCCAAGCTCTGTAGGTTTTGACGCTCGGCGAGCAACACGCCAAACAGCGGTTGCTGACAACGAGCAGCCGCTTCCTCCAGCAATTCAGCCAGCCTAGGGTAGGCGAGATACGTATCGGGATTGCGAAACTGCGCCGCAGACAGCCCGACGGCAGCCATAATCTCAACCGGATTCTGCCCCAGTTCGGAAACCAAGCTATCAAATTTATCGGCAGCGCCACTTCGTACGATATACATGTCTCGATTTTTAAATGTTAACAGGTTGTAAATCGCAATGTATCAAATTTACTTCGCAAAAGGTCAAGTGAGTGTCAGTGAGTTGATCTAGGTTACATTTTGATAACAACAACGCATGGATGAGAAGCAGTATGGAACTTATCAATAAAACGGCCATTGTGACTGGGGCGGCTGGTGGAATTGGCCAAGCCATCATTGCAAAGCTGAGAGAGCAAGGAGCCAAAGTGCTTGCTGTCGATATTTCAGAACAATCACTGCAAATGTACACAAGTTTTGACTCAAAGCAGTTGGGAACCTTTGTCGCGGACGTCACCGATTACCAACAAGTTGAAGCTATGGTGAAGTGCGCGGTCGAACAGTTTGGCTCGCTTGACATCATGGTCAACAACGCGGGCATCGGTGCACCGAAACCTCTGCTTGACCACGACCCAATTGCCGATTTTGAGCCGATCTCTAAGGTCAACCAAAATGGCGTTTACTACGGCATTCTTGCCTCTGGAAGACAATTCCAAGCGCAAGGCACGCCGGGCGTGATCCTCAATACTTCTTCTGTTTACGCACGAATGGCGTCTGAGATGACCTTTACCTACAACGTCAGTAAAGCCGCAGTCGATATGATGACCAAATGCGCCGCATTAGAACTCGCACCATTGGGTATTCGTGTTTGCGCTGTCGCTCCGGGACGCGTTGATACTCCGATGTTAAGGCAATACGAAGAGATTGGCCTGTGGGACCACATCCGCAAAGAACAGATGCGTCAAAACTTCACACAACCAGAAGAGATTGCTGATGTGGTGGCGTTTCTGGTCAGCGAGAAAGCCAACTGTATCAACGGTTGTACCATCAGCGCATCTGACGGTTTCGAGAATTTTAAGTACCCACTTATGGGATAGGTGAGTACGCCACATTACAGCAATAGCGAGGATGTAAGTTATGTCATTACCAGAAGTTATTCAGCACCAAGATTTCTTATTAACTCTTAATACCAATGAGGAGTCGCTCATCAAAGACGCTCTACCGGGTGTGGATGTTTACCCGTTGTTTCTTGACCCAGAAAACGGTACTTGGGTGATTCGTGCCAAATTCAAGCCGGGCGTGACTTTACCTAAGCACTTCCATACTGGTGTGGTGCATTTCTATACACTGAGTGGCGCTTGGCACTACATTGAATACCCAGACCAAGTCCAAACCGCTGGTAGCTACTTATATGAGCCGGGCGGTTCGATTCATACCTTTCACTGTCCAGAAGAGTCGGGTGGTGCTGATGGCTTTATGGTGATCCAAGGTGCGAACATTAACTTTGACGAAGAGGGTAACTTCATCAACATTATGGATGCAGGTTGGATTGAGCAAGTTGTTATTGCAACAGCGAAAGCACAAGGCTTCACCGCGCGCTACATCAAACCGGGTGCGATTGCTGGCCTGAGTGATGATCTTGCGGAGTAACCCCATGCAACAGATGAACAGTATCATAATGCAGGATGGTAGTGTCCGCCTGAAGCAAGTCGAAATCCCCAAACCCGCTTCGGGACAAGTGTTGGTTCGCAGTCTCGCCTGTGGCATTTGTGGCTCCGACCTTCACATTACTCGACACGCGGATGAGGTATTTGATGTATTCCACCAGCTCGGGTTGATGCCTGATGAAGCCGGTGAGCACGCTCAAGTGATGTTGGGGCATGAGTTCTGCGCGGAAATTATCGAATACGGTGCCGATACGCAGCAAACGTTGTCCGTTGGTAGCCGAGTCACCTCAGTACCGATGTTGCTCAGCCAAAATGGCGCGGGCGTTGGTGTTACTCCGGGTACTTATGGCGCTTACTCTGAGTACTTCCTGCTTGATGAAGCGTTATTGCTACCTGTCCCAGACGGAATGCCATCTGAGGCGGCGGCACTGACTGAGCCACTAGCGGTCGGTTTGCACGCGGTCAATCGCAGTGAAATCGAAACGGAAGAAACCGCGCTGGTTGTCGGTTGCGGTCCTATAGGGCTGGCTGTGATTGCTGCACTGAAACAACGTGGCGTCAGCAATATTCTTGCGGTCGATCTTCAGGAAGAGAAGTTGCTACTTGCTAGTGAGTTTGGCGCAAATCGATTGATCAACCCGACCAAGGAAGACGAGATCGCCGTTGGTGAGCAGTACGCGATGAATTCACGTCTGGTCATTTATGAGTGTGTGGGCAAGCATACATTAATTGACGATTTTATGCGCCGCGCCCCTGCCCGAGCGCGAATCGTCATCTCGGGTATCCATACGACACCCGCAATCATTAACTACGCTTACGCGACGGTAAAAGAGCTCGACTTGAGATTCTCTTACTACTACCAACCGCACGAGTTTGAGCAATGCCTACAAGCGATTGCCGAACACAAGTTGCCTTGGCAGAAAATGCTCACCGCCAAAGTGGGAATCGACGGTGTCGAAGACGCGTTTAGACAGTTAATGACGCCAAATGACCACATCAAAGTCGTTATCGAACCTTGGCGCTGCGGCGCGTTAGAAGTGATTTAACTCTTAGCCAGATTAAGCTAGCTAAAACCAATTTTAGTTTGGTGACAGCCCCAACCGTAGCTGCTAGGTTGGGGCTTTTTTGTTAGGCCTGTTCTGCGCATTCATGTTGCAGAGCAGGGTAATCGGTGTAGCCTCGTTCGTTTCCGCCAAACAACGTTGAGCCATCGAGTTCTGCCAACGGATGGTGATGTTGCAAGCGAGAGACTAAGTCTGGGTTTGCTACGAATGGCCGTCCGAATGCTACAAGATCCGCGTAGCCTTTCTCTAATACTTCGTTTGCTCGTTGAGGATCGTAGCGACCGGCAACAATAATAGCGTTGCGAAAGCGCTTTCTAAGTTCGATTCGAAACGTCTCAGGAATCGTTGGTGCATCGGCCCAATCGGCCTCGGACAAGTGCAAGTAGGCAATGTCGCGCTCCTGTAGCTGTTTTGATGCTTCCAAGATTGTTGGAACGATATCTGGGCAGTCCATATCTTTAAACGTAATGAATGGTGCCAGTCTCACTCCAACTCGATGCGCACCAATAGCGGCGATAACTGCATCCACTACTTCGATAAGAAAACGGATACGATTTTCTCGTGAACCGCCGTAGTTGTCTATTCGATGGTTTGAGTTGGTTCTTAAGAACTGATCGATCAGATACCCATTCCCGCCGTGGATTTCTACACCATCAAAACCCGATTCAATAGCGCGTTTGGCTGCGTTCGCGAAATCACCGACAACTCGGTTGATATCCGCTTGTGTCATGGCGCGTGGCTCAACACAATCGACCATATTGCCGTTGCCTTGTTCATCTGCAATCCAAACTTGCGTCTCTACCGGAGCGAGCGCAGATGGCGCGATAGGCTGTTCACCATTTTGGAATGTTGGGTGAGACACTCTGCCCACATGCCATAGCTGACAAAACATCGCTGCGCCTTGTGACTTGACCGCTTGGGTCACACCCTGCCAGCCCGCCACTTGCGCATCGGTGTAAACGCCAGGGGTGAACGAATAGCCTTGAGAATCGTCCGAAATTTGTGTGGCTTCGGAAATGATCAGCCCGGCAGAAGCGCGTTGTTGATAATACGTTGCCATCATCTCATTCGGGATGTTGCCCGGCTGAGTGGTGCGTGCGCGAGTCATTGGTGCCATGACAATACGGTTTTGTAGTGACAACGCTTTCAGTTGAGCTGGTTCAAACAGCTTATTTGATCTTTGTTGCATGTTGCGCTCCTTAGATAAGTACTGGCACGTTGGTCGCTTTACGAGCGGTTGCCATCCAATGAAGTACGGCTGGATCCCATTGCACTTCGGGAGCACTGAAAAAACCGCGTAGAATAGAGAACATAATGGCTTGGTCAACCAGTGACGTTTGCTTTTCTGAACTTAGGTTGAGCAAGGGTTTGGTTTGTTCTATCAAAGCGGCGACTTCTTTCGCAATCGCAGGTGTATCGTTAATCAAGGCTTCAAAATTTAACGCTTCGGTTTCTTTTTTTGCACGCCATGCTTGTTTAGCGGTTTCTGTTGCAAATTCCGGTAACGTCATGTTTGACCAACGCGGATACCCGACTTTTTGTAGCGGTAAAAACGCTTGTTTTTGCCAGTCTAAAACCGGCGCTGAGGGTTGGCTGCTTTCATTGGAAGATGCCAATTCAAGGAAGTAGTTGATGATGTCTAAGCTTTCCGCCATCGCTTCACCATCGTCTTTGATCAAAAGAGGAACTTGTTTTGCGCCGATGATGTTTGTGGTGGTGCTCTCGTCGTCATAAGCAATGTTGATGACGTCGAGCTGAATATTCAGCATGCCAGCGACAAAACGGACGCGGGCGCTAAAGGGGCAATGTTCATAAATGTACAGTTTCATTTTTTGTTTCCTATTCTCTTGGCTGGGTAGGGCGTGTTGTTGTGCGTTGAACAGCGTTACGGCGTTTAACTTTGCCCTGTCACATAACGTTCTGGGTCTAAACAATGTCGATAGGGTCAGTATATGGATTCGACTTAATTTGATAATTGGGTTATATCTGAATTGATTATTCAGTTTTTCCAAATAATAAGGGCGCGAAGGTGGATAAGTTTTCGGATATGACGTTGTTTGTCAGCATCGTTAAACATCAAGGTCTGGCAGCGGCGGGAAGGGAGTTAGGTTTGTCTCCGGCGACGGTAACGGCAAGGCTGCAAGCGATAGAAGAACGCTATGGCGTAAAGCTGCTCAACCGAAGCACACGCCACGTATCACTCACGGACGCAGGGGCAATGTACCATCAAGCTTGTCTGAACATCATTGATAGCGTGAAAGAGACGGAAAACTTGCTGCAAACGGGTATTTCGGAAGTGCGCGGAACGTTGAAAATTTCAGCTCCACGAGATATTGGCAAACAAATTATTTCGCCGATGGTGTCGGCTTTTTCTGAGCAATATCCGGATGTGACGCCTTATCTTTATCTTAATGACAATTTATCGAACTTGGCTGAATCGGGGCTCGATTTAGTGATTCGTTACGGTGAGTTAGCGGACAGTAATCTCATTTCGCGCAGGCTGGCGTCGAGTCAACGCGTGCTGTGCGCGTCACCTGATTATTTGGCGAAGCAAGGTGTCCCAAACTGTCCACAAGATCTCGCGGACCATCGCTGCTTAGCCATGGTGCGCAGCAATGAAGAATTAAAGACGTGGCACTTTAAAGATGAAGAGTCTCACCAAACGATCACGGTCACGCCAAAGCGCTTTTCTGATGATGGTGAAGTGATTCGACAATGGGCGTTGGAGGGGGCGGGGATTGCGTTGAAATCGATTTTAGATATTCAGCAAGACCTAAAACAACAACGTTTAGTAACGGTTTTGGATGGGTATATGAAAAACTTCAGCGCCTTTTCGCAAGGCGCTGAAGCGGATCTATATGTCATTTATCAAAGCCGCCAATATCAACCGAAAAGAGTTCGCCTGTTTTTGGACTTTCTAGTTGAGCAATTTAGCGCGCTGAGTGATGCCAGCAATCAGATCTAGATGCGATTCAGAGGTTTCTCGGCGGTGGCGATAAATCCCGACGGTGCCAGGGTTTGGTTCGTTTTCCATGGTTAAGCATCGTAAGCCAAAGGATTCCAAATACGGTTTGAGGTGGCCGGTATAAGACATCACCGCGACGCTTTCTTTCAGTACATCAATACTGGCGAGCAGAGAATCCACTTCGTAAGTCGGTCTGTCATCCAGTTGCTGCCTTTCGCGTTCATTTTGTTTCGGGATTGGGTTGTCGATGACGTGAGCGAATTTCTTAGCGTCATAAGTGACCGAAAGAGCGGGGTATTCGTGCAGCATCTCTTCGGTGACGGTTTTCCCTAGAAGTGGGTGGCTTGGGGAAACAAAATAGGCATCAACCGTTTGAAATAGTGGAATAAACGTAACATCGCATTTAGACGACAAGCCGACAATCTCGTGACCGATGAAGAATTCAATCTGTTCGCTGATTAATGAATCCATCAAGCCTAAGTGGTTGCCAAATTCGACGTGCGTAGATGCCGATGGCTGCTTGGTCAGATGTTCATTGAGTGCTTGTTTGACGAATAGCGGCCACCACGCATCGCCAGTGCCCATTTTAATTTTTCCGACTTGGTACTGTTTCCGTTCATCAATGCTTTGCATCATTTGGTTGTATTCATGCTGCATCGCGTTGCTATGGCGATAGAGGATGCGTCCGTATTCGGTCAACACCATGCCATTAGGATGACGTTCAAACAGCGTCACGCCGAGATTCTCTTCCAGCTTCTTTAAATTGCTTGTTACCGTTGGCTGGCTTAACCCTGCCATTCTTGCCGCAGCGCTGATGCTTTGGCAGCGTGCAACCAGTAAAAATTGCTGCAGAGATTTGTCCATTTTCTTTCCCCTTTAAGAACGAGGGGTATTTTGCACAATTTCATTTATAAATCACAAATCTGGAATCTCATTTGATTGAAATTATGCGCATTTCATAGATCTACATCACTGTTGGGGTCTGACGTATAGATGTTATCTATAGCTCGCTCCTGACTTCCTATTTTCCCCTCAAAAGGGTGTTCTTTAGACTGTCGCCAAAACAACAATCTAAGGGATGAACATGAAACCGAGTTTTATTGCGCTTGCCGTCGCGTCTTGTATTGGTCTTGCTGGGTGTGGGTCAGATTCTTCTGATGCGCCTGTGCCGGTCGACAAACCAATTATTTCAGCCGACTTATATTTACGTGGTTTAAATGGGGATTGGGGCACGGCAGAGCATGCCAAGCTAAACTATTTGGGTAATAACGAGTACGAAACCGTACTGCGCGTCGCTCGAGGTAGCAATCAGTTCAAGATTGCTGATCCGGGTTGGCAGATCCAATACACCTATTTTGAGGAGCCCGCGGCGTTCGATAAAGCTCAAGAGTACCTGCCAAAACCAGACACGAATGAAGCGTGTATGAACGATGATTGCAACTCTGAGATCACGTTTGAAGACAAAGGGTATTACAAGTTTTCTGTGAGCTTTGCCGATGAAAGTCGTGCGACAATGACTGTGACGAAAGCAACGCAAGAAGAAGCGGAAAAATACTACTCTGATGCGATTCTCGACCCTGCAATGGTGCATGAAGGGCATCAGAATAAAGAAGTGAAACTGTTCGCCAATTACGATGACTCGAGTGATACCGTGATTTTCTCGGTGAAAGATCCTAAAGCTGAGCTGCGTGAATTTGGTATTTCAACGACGACAGAATTGCGTGATGCGCTCGACCAGGGCTTAGTGATTAATGAACAAACAGGGCCGCGAGTGGTGTCGGGCGATGTCGCGTTTGATGCGTTGTTTGCGTTGACGATGAAAGAGCTAGACCAGCTTGCCGTTTCTGAAATCAAAGACGGCAATTACAACTACAACAACCCAATCAAAGCGGAAGTTTTTGAGACGGGCGCGAAGTGGCATTACGTATGGACGCGTGATTTGGCGTACGCAGCAGACCTTTCGCTTGCATTGATGAATCCAACTCGCGTGCAAAATGGTTTGAATTTCAAATTGTCCGCTTTCCGCGATACGACCGATCAGCAATACGATGGCGAGCAGATTGTGCAAGATACGGGCACGGGCGGTAGCTGGCCAATTAGTACCGACCGCACGACTTGGGCGCTTGGTGCAGAACGCTTACTTTCGGCATTGGATGGAGAAGAGTACAACCAGTTTGCCGAGCGCGCTTACAAAGCGATCAGTAATACACTTGAAGCCGATCGCCTGGCGGCTTTTGATGCGAAATCTGGTTTATACACTGGTGAGCAATCATTCCTTGATTGGCGTGAGCAAACGTATTCAACGTGGACGCCAAACGATGTCAATGCGATTGGTAGCAGCAAAGCGTTATCGACAAACGTGGTTCACTACCGCGCGATTCAGCTCGCGGCTAAGTTGGCAGAGAAGTACGACTCAACCAACGCGGTCAAATACACTGAATGGGCTGCTCAGTTAAAAAACGCTATCAACGAGCAGTTTTGGAATGCCGAACGCGGTATGTACGTAAGCTATTTGTTTGATAATGGCAAAGACATCGCGGTCGACAAATACGACATGTTGGGCGAAGCACTTGCGATCATCAGTGGTGTGGCAAGTGATGCGCAGGCGAAACAAATCATGGCCAATTACCCACACAGTGAGTTTGGCGTGCCGGTTTATTTCCCTCAACAACCAGACGTGCCTGTGTACCATAACCGCGCAATTTGGCCATTTGTTACCGCGTACAGCTTGCGTGCCGCGCATCAAACACAAAACGTGGCAGCAGCGAACAATGCCATTCAATCGTTGGTTCGTGGTACGGCAACCAATTTATCCAACATGGAAAACTTAGAGTGGCTTTCTGGTAAGTCATTCATCATCCATAGTGATCATGGCGAAGATCCGAGCTTGGATGGCCCAGTGATTAACTCTCAGCGTCAGCTTTGGTCTGTGGGTGGCTACTTGAACATGGTGGTAGAGACCCTATTCGGCATCCATACCGAAACGGGTAAGTTGGAAGTGAAGCCATTTATCACAAGTTGGGTGCGCAATAACTTGTTGGCTCAGTCTGAACAAATCAAGTTGGAAAACTTTGCCTTCAAAGGAAAGAACTACTCGGTAACCATTGATTTGCCTGAAGTAAGCAAAGATGAAACGGGCTACTACCCAGTTGAAAATGTCACGATGGACGAAGAGGGGCATTTCCACGTGACACTGGGTGCGCTTGTGAATGTAGATAGCAGCATTACTTTGGTTTCTGGTGTGAAACCGTATGTGAGTGAAGACAGTCGCGTTTATTCTCCGCAAGAGCCAACATTGGTGGTAAAAAGCGTTGATAATTCGGTTTCGATTGACGTGACGAGCAAGTACAACGTGAACTTGTATCGCAATGGCGAGCTGATTCAAAAGAACGTGATTGCTCAATCTTATTCCGATACGCCAACAGGTTTTGCTTGTTATTTGGCTGAAAGCATTAACGATAAAGGCTTCCGTTCTAACCCAAGCCAGCCAGTTTGTGTCGGTGAAGAGATCCGCATCAAACTTGATGGCGAATATCAGCCACTCAAAGACAATGTCTCAGTGGTTACGGTGGGCAAAGACAGCGGCGTCGTAAAAGGTGCAGAGTCGTTTACAGCTCCTGTAACGGGCACTTACCAGTTCGATGCTTGGTACAACAATAACCTAGGGCAACTTAATACTGGTATCACGAACACCGTGAAATTGTTAGAGGTATTGGATGATGCAGGTAAAGTGGTTGGCCAAGGTTACTTGCAGATGGGCCATATTGGTGAAAACCAAGGTATGCGTTACTCGACGCCAATTGAAGTAGCGTTGGAGCAGGGGAAAACCTATCAGATCGCGCTGAAGGACCACTTCAATATGAGTTACCTCACATCGAATGAAACCTACATCTACGCTGGTGGTATTGAGGGTGAAAAGAACGAAGCGCAAATCGCAGATATTCGAATCACACCTTTAATGTAGGCTGTTTTAACAAAGCTGTGTTATAAAAAACTGTGTTCTAAGAAAAACAAAGCCGCTGAGATTATCAGCGGCTTTGTTGTATTTGCTATCGGGGGCCGTTTACAGGTTAGTTTGCAGCTTGCGGACGAGGCTTACGGCGTTGGCCTGATGGTTTGTTTCCTGCAGGCTTAGCATTGTTTGGCTTGCGGTTACCAGACGGTTTACCAGCGTTGCCACTCTTATTACCGTTTGGTTTATTTCCATTCGGTTTATTGCCATTTGGCTTGTTGCCGTTAGGTTTGCGGTCATCTGGTTTGCTGTGTGCACGGCCTTGGTTTTCACGGTTACCTTTAGGCTTGTCTGCACCGCCTTGGTTGGTGCTGTTTTTGTTGCCGTTGTTACCACCGTTGAAGAGACGTTTAGGTTTGTTTGCACCATTGCCTGCTTTCTTTTCGGCTGCTGGGGCGTTTTCACTTGCAGCATTTGGCGCTTTTGGTTTTTTCGGCTTCTTAGGTTTTTTCGGTTTGATTGGGCGCGTATCCAGTTTAGATTCTGGCACCACATTGGTTGGCGCAAAACCTTCCAACTCTTTACGTGGTAGTACTTCTCGAATCAAACGTTCAATCGCAAACAACTCAGATGCTTCTAGCGCACACACCAGTGAAATCGCTTTACCTACTTCGCCCGCGCGGCCAGTACGACCAATACGGTGAACGTAGTCTTCTGCCACTTTCGGTAGCTCAAAGTTCACCACTTGCGGTAATTGCGGAATATCGATACCGCGCGCAGCAATGTCCGTCGCGACCAACACACGAATTTCACCCGATTTAAAATCCGCCAGTGCTTTGGTACGCGCACCTTGGCTCTTGTTGCCGTGGATGGCAGCAGCCGGTAGGTTTTGTTCGATCAGGAACTTCGCCAGACGGTTTGCGCCGTGTTTCGTTTTCGTAAACACCAGCACTTGCTTCCAATCGCCGTCTTTGATCAATTTAACCAACATCGGTGCTTTCTTCTTAACGTCTGCTGGGTAGATGCTTTGCTCAACCGTTCTCGCTGTCGAGTTTGCCGGATTCACTGAAATCTCAACTGGGTTGTTCACCAAGCCTTTCGCAAGATCGCGGATCTCATCCGAGAAAGTCGCCGAGAACAGTAGGTTCTGACGCTGTTTTGGTAGCAGAGCTAGGATCTTACGAATGTCACGGATAAAGCCCATATCCAACATGCGGTCTGCTTCATCCAGTACCAGAACTTCTAGTTGGTCGAACTTCACTGCATTTTGGTTGTACAAATCCATCAGGCGGCCTGGTGTCGCAACCAACACATCCGCACCTTTGCGAAGACGCAGCATTTGCGGGTTGATCTTCACACCACCAAAAACAACCGCACTGCTTAGTGGAAGATGACGGCCGTACATAAACACGTTTTCTTGCACCTGAGCCGCCAGTTCACGCGTTGGCGTCAGGATAAGTGCACGAACTTGGTTAGCACGAACGCGAGGGCCGTTCGATAAACGCTCAAGAATCGGTAGCGTAAAGCCTGCGGTTTTACCTGTACCAGTCTGCGCTGCTGCCATTACGTCTTTCCCTTCCAAAATAGCAGGAATTGCTTTTGCCTGAATTGGCGAAGGGGTGTCGTAGCCTTTCTCTTGAATAGCTTTAAGGATTGGAGCAGATAGACCTAACGAGGTAAAACCCATATGTATGATTCTCAATTGTAGAGTTAGATAACAACGCGCCGAAAACAAATCGGTGCGAAAAGTGCGACATTCTGAGGCTTTTACGCGCAGGCTTCAACTAATTCCGTCATGGATAAATATTTGAACTGGATCTCATTTCTTTTTGGCAGGCAAAACTGATAACTGGTTTGGTCGATCGATTGAATGGTTTTACGTTGGCGATGCCCATTCTTACATCGCTATCACGGTATGCAGTTTTAGTTTATCAAATGCTGTTCGGAGTGTGGGGGAGGCTTGCTCCTTTCATTACTCCGCTTTTGCATGCGTTAAAAACGCACTCGTCAATTGCTGAAAGAGCGAATCTACCGATGGGCGGTCGGATACATGATGGAAGAGCGGTGTGTGGACATCACCACGAATATCATCGCTGTGACCGCAAAGCTGATTACACATTCGTACTGGTTCGACAATCTTCTCGACGTCGGCATCAATCAGAATGCATGCTTGTGACAATACCACTTGTCCGCCGCCTTTTTTAAGTAAAACACGCTGCGCGGTTCCCACGACTTTTTGCCCGCCAATGTTGAGGTTGTACTCGCCATCGCAGTAGGAATAAGGCGTAGCATGAACATCCACTTTCACGCCGAGCTGTTTAAAGAAAACCGTTAATATCGCACATAAATCGAGATACGCTTTTTTGATGTTGTAAGGCTCGCCTTCTGGCCAGTGGTAAATGTGGGATAGATTGATAATACCTGGCACCTGAGGGACTGGGGCACCACCGGTTTTACGAGAAAAGAGCTTCCAGCCAGACGTATTTAACGCATGTTCTAACTCATTAGACACTGGCCATTTCTTACCCGCGGGAAGCACGAGCGTTGGACTTTTTACTTGCCAAAGCAATAGCACTTGCGAGAGTTGGTTGGACTGAACTTGTTTAATGAGCTCATCTTCTTTGTCAAATGCATCAGCGACTTCCGTAGCTGTGTAGCGAATTAGCTTATTTTTAGCAACCAAACTCTATCCCTCGCGGCTATTTAATCGTTACTGTTGTATCTCAGATACAGCTTTATTGCTAGGTCTGAGTGATTAGGCTTTTGCTCGCTAGCTGCATGATCACCTTTTGGATCTTTTCCGTTGTCCATTAATTCTGCTTGAACACGCGATAAAAAGTTTTTGCTAGTCATCACATCAGCCATTCATAAAATCTGCCATCTATGAAAAATTTTGGCGATATAAGTATGAAAAAGCGAGTGATGACTCTCGCGTTAGCGGCATCATTAACGGGATGTGTGACGTTCCCAACTCAAGAATCTGAGCAAGTACAGGTGCTTTGGGACAATGTGAATGCGATTGAAAACTGTGAACTAATGGGTACCGTGATCGGCTCAGAAGGACACTTTTACGATTACTGGTTTCACGCAGATAAAGACATGGTTTGGGGGACGCTAAACCAAATGCGCATCAAGGCGGTGGATTTAGGCGCAGATACCTTGTACTTGTATCAACCGTTGAGCTTTTCTACGTCAGTGACGATGTTTGCAAATGCTTACAAGTGCAAACAGTAGCGATTTTCTTGCTCATAATTGAAAGACAGGCGCTGCTCGCCTGTCTTTGATGCGTTCTACAAATACTGGAGACTTTGCGTTAATTAACGTTTGCTGTCGCCACCGCTGATGTATCAGAAAACGACAATGTAAAGTCTCGCTCGGTATTAAGCACTTTGGCTGGAAACTCTAAGCTCAACTGCGTATGTGGCGCGACTTCTGAAGCAATGCTAGTAACGAATTTTCGGGTTTCTCCAGGAGAGATCGATATGTCACTTCCACCTTGTGATGAGAGCTCAGCGATACCCATTGTTTCAAGTGTGTTACCTGCAGTATCCGCCAGGTGTAATAAAGACTCTGACTTGTAGATTAATTCTCCACTTTCTGTGCGATATGCATTAAACGAGTTGAAATTTGGTTGCAATGATCCTTGTGAACCAATGTTAGTAACGGAAAATGTCACATTAGCGCCATCAAAGTTCTCGACTCTTACAAGTACGTTACTGTCTTGGTAACGAGCGGCTGCCGCCGCAGTTGCTTGCTGTTTCTGCCTCTGTTTCTCTTTTTCAATGTCGCTTAACTGTTTCTGCTCATTAGCGATTCGATTCTTTGCCATGTAGTACGACTGATCGACCATTGCTATTAAAGCGGGGATTGAATACAAAGTGAGGCCTTCCAAATGGTCAAAGTCGATTTTGGCATGTTGAGTACGTTTATGATTAGAAAATTGGCAGTAACCATCAATCAAACTGATTAAAGCCACTTCAAAAGTGCCCTGTAATCGGCTTACTTCCTGTGCTGCTTTCTCTAGATTTGAGCGGACTTTCCGAATCTCTTCCAAACTCTTTTGTGAAAGACGACCGTTTGGCGATACGTCGTTAGAAACCGAAACCAGTTCTTCGGTCACAAATGGATTGTTTTCGGCAGGAATCACCGTAGTGATACGGTTGGATTTGGTGATGTCTTCGCCCAATAAAACCATCATTTTTTGCGATGCGGCGGTTGTGTTGCCCGCTAATACGTCACTACAGTTTGGCGACGTATTGGCATACACGGCGAATGCGGTAAAAAGTGAAAGTGTAACGGACCAGCCGATGGTGACGAGTCCTGTCGTGGTTCGAGTATTCATCCTGATAACCCCTCTGTCATTTGGTGCGATTCACTGACGTAATAGCCAATCAAAAGATTGGCTCGCGACATTCAGAATGGTTCTGGTCAACCCTTCGTAGTGGGTATGCCCACAGATGCTTATTTAGTCGTTTATCAACCGCTAAGCCACGATTGATAAAGTGTCTGAAATTGAGAGCATTAACGCTGCGAAGTTGATGTCTTTGACTGAAAGATAGACGTAACTTTTCTAACCATCAAATACGTGATTGAGTTCTCATTTTTATATGAGTGAGAGGTTCAAGAGAAAACAGGCACTTACTGTAGAGAGTTGATTTGAAGGAAAAATATAAATTTTTTTGGGAACTTTTTTGATGCTGCCTTTGAGACTTTTTTTTGAATCTCAAAGGCAGGTTCTTACACTCGCGTTCAATTACAACGTGTTGAGGACATCCGCGAGTCGAGAGACAGCTGTCGTCAGTTCTTCTGGTGTAGCATTGGTAAAGTTAAGACGCAGAGCGGCTTTTACCTTTGAACCTTCTGGATAAAAGACCGGGCTAGGCACTACAGCAACCCAGTTTGCGAGAAGGTTTTTCGCCAGTTCGAAGGTGTCGCATTCTGGAATCTCGACCCAAACGAACATACCACCATCGACGGGTTTGAGTACGCAACTTTCTGGCAGCTGTTTTTGCAGTTCAGCAAACATGACATCGTAACGTGATTTGTAAAGCGCACAGATGGTTGAAATGTGCGTTTCGAAGTTGTCATGTTGAAGTAGACCATGCAGCAAAGCTTGCATAGGAATACTAGAGTGCAGATCGGCACCTTGTTTAATTTTGATGAGTGGCTCAAGGTAGCTACTCTTGCCCGTAACTACACCAATACGCAAGCCTGGTGAAGCTATTTTGGAGAAAGAGCGCAATACGATGGAGTGCTGTGGGCAGAAGTCCGAAACCAGTGGAAGCGCTTCACCAGAAAAACGCAGCTCGCGGTATGGTGCGTCTTCAATGAACGCCACGTCGTATTGTATACAAAGCTCGGCAACTTTTTGGCGAGTCTCTAGCGCCCAGCATACGCCCGTTGGGTTGTGAAAATCGGGTACGGCGTAGAACATTTTTGGTTGCTGCGTGGCAAAGCACTGTTCGAGTTCTTCAAGGTTTGGGCCACACTCGGTTTGTGAAACGGTCACGATGTTGGCTTGCACTAGACCGAATACTTGCATAGCACCAAGGTAGCTCGGTGCTTCCATCACCACTTTATCGCCCGGATTTACGTACGCACGCGCAATCAAATCTAGCCCTTGCTGAGAGCCCGTTGTGATCATCGCCAAATGAGATTCCGGCAGCTGGTAATAATCGGTCAAAAAGTTAAGTAGCGGGGCGTAGCCTGCTGTTGCGCCATATTGAAACACCTCTGGCATATTAGCGAGGTTTTCGAGCGTCGGTTTCATTAAGTCGATCGGGAAGGTTTTTTCGTCCGGCAAGCCACCTGCAAGAGAAATGACGTTCTTATCGCTCGCTGCTGCGAGGATCTCTCGGATGTAGGATGACTTAGTTTGTTGTAATGACTGTGCGATTTCCATGTGCTGTGCTTCTCGTAATTGTCTTTTTTTATGTCAGAAATAGTATAGGTAAATTGCCAAGCTTGGTGTGTCCATTTATGCTGTTAAATATGTCCATTTATGCTATTTAAGCGAAAGTTTACTCCGTGAGCCATCAACAAGTTTCCAGAATCAATGACGTGCTGTTTTACATTCACCAGGACATTAGCAGAGATTTATCGGCTAAAGAGCTAGCAGATGTAGCAGCCTATTCTGAACAGCACTTCCATCGTATTTTTAAAGATGTGGTAGGGGAGTCTGTCCATCAATATATCCGTCGCACAAGAATGGAATACGCCGCCAATCAACTGATGTTTGATACCAGCTCATCGGTGTTAGACATTGCTAACAAGTGCGGCTTTAGCTCGGTATCTTCTTTTAGCCGAGCGTTTAAAGCAACGTTCGCTATGTCTCCTGGTGCGTGGCGAAAGCATGATTTACAAGTCGCAGAAAAGCCGTATCTAAAAGATCCGGAAGTGGCTGCGGGTTATCATCGGGTTGCGAAACGCGAGTTGCCAGAACCTAAAATTATGGAGGTTCCACAACGCTTTGCGGCTTATGTGCGGCATGAGGGTTATAGCCGTTCCATTCGCAATGCGTGGCTGATTTTGAAGGCGTGGGCAAGCTCTGAGAATCGGGACTTTTCGGTTCAATACGGTTTGCATCACTCCAACCCCGCTTGGGTCGAGCTCGATAAGTGTCGCTATGTGGCTTGTATGGCGATTGATAAGCCGCTTAAAGTACGCGGTGTCGTGAATCAAATGACGATTCCGGGTGGTTTGCATGCTGTTTTTCGCTTAACAGGGGTATATGGAGAGCTTCTTCCTCAATTGAGTATGGTGTTAGAGAAGTGGTTGCCGAATTCAGGCTTTAAGCAGCGTTCTACTCCCGCTTATGTTCACTATCATAAAAACCATTTCCTCAGCCATGATGAGGCGTTTGAGCTGGACTTCTATCTGCCCATCAGCTTTTTCTAACTGGAGTATTTATTTACTATCCGTAAGGAAGAAAATGCTAAGCTCTATATGGTGATTTTTTACAAATAATTGAAAATTAAATGAACATCGATCATGTAAAGCTATTTGTCCGTTTGGCTTCGACACACAACATCAGCATGGCTGGTCAGGAGCTTGGACTTTCTCCTGCTGTCGCTAGCGCACACATCAATAAACTTGAGGACAGCTTAGGAGTTCGTTTAGTTCATCGCACCACACGCAAAGTTTCCTTAACTGAAGAGGGGCAGGCATTTTTACCTCACGCGGAGGAGGTCCTTGCAACAGTGGAGGCAGCAAGGGGAGCTGTTGGCTCAGGGCAGAGCGCGCCAACGGGAGTATTACGTATAACCGCCTCTGCAACTTTTGGTCGCTTGCATATTGTGCCCGCATTAAAAGGTTTTATGGCGCGTTACCCAGGGTTAACCGTGGACTGCCGATTTTCTGATTCCATTATTGATCTGGTTGAGGGAGGTTTCGATGTCGCCATTCGTGTCGCTGAGTTGAAAGATTCTTCATTGGTCGCAAGAAAGCTTGCGCCAGATCGTCGTATTATCGTTGCATCACCAGATTATATTGAACAATTTGGGAGACCTAACAAGCCCCAAGACTTGACGAATCATCAATGTATTAACTTAGTTGGAATGAATAATTGGTCATTCAATACAAAAGATGGAATGGTCAATGTAAGAACTTCTGGTCGTTTTAAAACCGATAATGGTGATGCGATGAGAGACGCGACGGTAAACGGGTTAGGTATTTCTATCAACTCGGTTTGGAGTGTTTATCAAGAATTACAAAGTGGTCAGCTAGTGGAAGTACTCGAAGATCACCCTTTAGCGATGGATGCTGGGATTTGGGCTGTGTACCCAAGCTCTCGTTTAATTGCGCCTAAGGTGCGTGCCTTTATTGATTACTTTGCTGAATACTATGGCACGCCACCTTATTGGGAGTTTGCGGAAAAGTGATAACAAGTTTCACTTATCGAATACATTGTTTTTAAGGTCCGAATAAAAACGAACCTCAAGATAATTCTTAATTGTTATTAATAGAGTTTGCTTAAGATTAATTCAATAGTATCAATTATCTGCTGTGTTTTGCTTTGATCTAATGCATCAGGGTGTGGGGGCGCGAATGCTTCAATGTCATTATCGAAGTACATACCATGCGCTTGAGCAAACTCTTCTGATAGCGCAGCGCGAGTTAGAATATCTGCTCCTAAGCGGATATCACCACCAGCAACCCCATAAGCATCTTTAACCATCTTACTACCTAGGAATGATTTTGGGTTTACTGATACCAACATAGGGCCAGTGTTCTTAAGCTTTAGTCCGATTGCTCGTGACCACATCGTTAATGCCAATTTGCTTTGGGCATATGCTTCGCCATCTGACAATGGTTTGTTACCGAGTAAAGCGCTAGTGTTTACTGTTGTTTGTGCAGCTGAAGACAAATTAACCACACGACCCGTATCTCCGAGCAACGGCAATAGCTCTCTAGTGAGTAAGTAGGGAGCAATGGTGTTGACTGCGAAGCGTACATCAAGACCCTCTTTAGTTCTTGGATTTGGTGTTGCGTACACACCAGCATTGTTAATGATGACGTCTAAATGATTGAACCGTTCTGTTATCTCCATCACTATCTGTTTTACCGCATTGGGAGAGGATAAATCAGCAACAAGGCTTTCAACTTTACCACTTTTCATCTCCCTCAAACTTTGCTCAACTTGTTGAACTTTCTCTATATTCCGGCCATGGATTATTACGTGTTGTTCACGGTTAATTAACATTTTCGCGGTTTCTAAACCAATACCGTCAGTAGATCCAGTAACTAGAATTGTCTTTCGCATGATCGCTCTCATTGTTGAAGGTTAATATAGAACGATCATAGTGGCATCTTTTGCATTCGACTATTGAGACTAAAAAGAAAACACTTTCTAGGAAAAATTGAAAATAACTTTGTTGTTCTTTTTGTGGACGGTGCGACGAATTAACGTCTCATTAGATGCTACGGTTATACATGTGGTGCTCAAAAATTAGGCACTATTTTGTACTCAAATAATAGCCAAGAGGTCTCTATGTTAGGTGAAAATCACTCATTAACTCATGAATTCCCAGAACATTTGGATACCATTACTCAGCTTACCGAAAACGATGCATCATTTGCTGAAACCGTTAAAAACTACAATGCTTTAGATAAGGAAATCCGCGTACTAGAACTTCAAGGAAGCCCGATTGATGATCACGAAATGAACGTGTTAAAACATAACCGGGCTGAGCTCAAAGACTGGCTCCACTCGCGAATAATGGGTTCTTAGTGACGAAATGATCATCGGCTCGTAAATTGCGGGCCGATTTTAGTTCCAATGGACGATGCCAAGTGTGCAAACACTAGGAGTGCTGAGCAGGAGCTTGGAGCGGCAGGTGACCAGTTTTTACCCAAATGATCGTATCTTGCTCTACAAAAGGAAAATGCTCACTCATATGTGGGCTTCGAATCCAAGAGAGAGCGGGATAGGTACCTAGCTCGTCTCTAAACTCTCCTGACAATACGAAAATTTCTTCACCACCAAAGTGACGGTGTGGTTGAAACTTCTTACCTTTTGGCCATTTAACCAATGCGACATGTTCGTGCTCAAAATTATGCAGCGGCATGACTTGCAACCCACCGACACCACTCTGCCAGCTCGCTTGGTTTGTATTAATGCGAACTGTTTCAAGATCCTCAGATTCGAACTGATTTAGTTTAACTAAAATCACACAGCCTTCTTTGCTAAATGGTGCGTGTTGACTTCCTGGAGGGTTACGAAGGTAAGTGCCGGCAGGATAGTCACCGTATTCGTCAGAGAATACCCCCTCGAGCACCAATATTTCTTCTCCTTGAGGGTGAGGATGAGTCGAAAACTGCGAATTTGGCTCGTACTTAACGACGCTGGTGGTATGCCCTGATTCTTTGGCTTCTCGTTCCAAAGGTTTGCGCCACACACCTTTGGAAGGGCTGGCGATCCACTCCTGTTGAGCAGTATCTATCACGATTCTTTTTGAAAAATCCATATTCAACATATTGAAATTCCGTTACTTATTTAATTACTAATTCTCATTAGTATACGTATAAAAAACATCAATTGATTCATTTGTTGATAGCCCAATTCATGGATTGAGTACGAACATGAAATCGGAGCCTAATTTAAATTTCTGCTTGTGTAATGAGAATTGTTATATTATAACATCGCAAAATTAAATGTTATAACATAACAAAAAGGAAATAGTAGTGAATAAGAAATTGGTGTCTCTCGTGATCGGTAGCATTTTTGCATCCCCTGTTTTTGCCGACACACTATCGAACCCACAGATTGGTGTTGTTGTTGATGGCTACTACCAAGATGGCCAACGTCATAATTCTGAGCGCGAAGAAGGCTTTGGTCTAGGCCATACGGAATTAAACTTCTCATCAAATATCGACGACAAGTTTTACGGCGCATTGACCGCGGTTCTTGAAAGTCATGGTGATGAGACAGAATTAGAGCTTGAAGAGGCATTCATCGAAACTTTGGCATTGCCATATGGTGTAAACGTGCGCGCTGGCCGATTCCTATCTGACTTTGGTTACCTGAACAACCAACACATGCACACCGATAGCTTTGTTGAGCGTCCAATTGCTTATCGTACTTTCCTTGGCTCGCACTACTACGATGATGGTGTACGTGCAAACATCGTGTTGCCAACCGACCTTTATGTAAAACTTGGTGTAGAAGCGCTCAGTGGTAGCAAAATGTCTTCTGTCGAAGATGGTTCTGAAGTTGGCGTGTACACCACGACGCTGAAGCTTGGTAGTGACTTCTCCGAATCTTCAAGTTGGCAGTTTGGTTTAAGTTACCTGCGTAACGAAAACGGCAAGGTTAAAGAATTCGAAGATCACGACCACGGTCATGAAGAAGAGCATGAGCACGATCACCATCATGGCGCAGCAGTGACAGGTGCGAACCTTTACGGTGCTGATTTTGTTTGGAAATGGGCACCAGACGGTAATTACAAATACAGCAACTTCACGCTATCGGCTGAATACATGCTGTTAGACGGTGTGGTAGATAGCAAATATAAAAACGATGCAGAGTCACCAGACAACTTAAGCGCTTACTATGTTTCGGGTGTTTATCGCTTCAACCCAAGCTGGTCAGCAGGTCTACGTTACGGCGAAGCAGAAAGCTACGATGGTCATGCACATGGCGACCACATGCATTTTACTGAGCTGAATGATAAAGAAATGGATGCGATGATCGCATGGGATTCTTCTCACTTCGGTACTATCCGTGCGCAATACACTCGCATTGATAACCAAGACAGTGAGACAGACAACGTGTTCACTCTGCAATACGTGATGACATTTGGAGCGCACGGTGCTCATGCGTTCTAAGCTGACATTAAATAAATGCAGTTTGGTGATGATGGCGGCAGGAGCTGCCATCATTGCTTCGCCTGCTTCGGCTCTAAACATTTTCGTTTGTGAGCCAGAATGGAAAGCCTTTCTTGAAAGCCACGCGCCAGATGCCAGTATTTATTCAGCGACAACGGCTAAGCAAGACCCACATTACGTACAAGCTCGTCCTTCTTTGATTGCGAAGATGCGCCAAGCGGACATGGCAATGTGTTCGGGCGCAGAGCTAGAGGTGGGGTGGTTACCTATGCTGCAAGTTCGTAGCAGCAATGCGGCGGTGCAAAATGGTGCGCCGAGCATGATCTACGCGACGGACTTCGTGCGCATGTTAGATACTCATGCTCACGTTGACCGTAGCATGGGAGATATACACGCTCACGGTAACCCACATGTTCAATTTGCGGCAAATGACATGATTCCATTATCTCGTAAAGTCACGGAGCGCCTAAAAGCGATTGATCCCGACAACGCACCAAGTTACCAAGTGAATGGTATGAAGTTTCGTGCTCATTGGCGTAAAAAGCTTAAAGAATGGAATGAGAAAGGGGCTGCTTTAAAGGGTAAGCAAGTTGTCGGTTATCACGCGACGTATCGTTATTTGTACGATTGGCTCGGAATGAAGCAGATTGCCGATCTCGAACCTAAACCGGGCATTTCACCGACCACATCTCACCTGCAATCACTTACCAAGTTAGATGCTGACAGTTTTGATGCGATTGTTTACTCTTCTCATCAGGATCAGCGTCCAGCGAACTGGTTGCAAGATCATACTGACAAACCTGTGATTCAACTGCCATTGACCGTTTCTGAGGGTGAAAGCTTAGATGAGATGTACGATCAGGTCATTGATGATTTACTGGATGTGTTAGTGCCACCCGTTCCTGTGAAGATCTAAGTCATGGCGGATTATGCATGGCTTTTACCTGCGGTTTTTTGTGGTTTAATTGCGTTGGTTGGCAACATCGTACTGGGGCAGCAAGTTCTTAATCGTCAGATCATCTTTATTGATTTGGCGGTGGCGCAAGTCGCGGCATTGGGGGCAGCACTAAGCCACTACTGGTTGAGCCAATACGCGCTGTTCTCAGGTTCATTCTTTGGCGAAATGATTGGCCCTTGGGTGATGTCTTTGATGCTTTGCGGTTTGATTGCTTTAATGGAGAAACGATACCAGCAGCATTTAGAGCCCATGATTGGCAGCTTGTTTGTTGTGTCTGCATCGCTGGCGATCCTGCTGGTGAGTAAAGACCCACACGGCGGAGACTTTATTCAAGGCATTCTTAATGGGCAACTGTTATGGGCGACTTGGGCAGACGTTTGGCCTTTGGCACTCATTACCACTGCGATGTTGCTATTAGTTTGGTTAAAACCTGCGTTTATGCGCGGTAGTGGTTTTTATCTGATCTTTGCTATTCTGATGCCCATTACGGTCAAGTTAACCGGCATTTATTTAGAATTTGCTTTGTTGGTGATTCCAGCTTTATGTGCGGCAGCATTGAAGGGAACTCGATTCTTTGTCGCCAGTATCAGCATCGGTATTGTTGGGATATTAACGGGTATTGCCGCATCGGCTCGCTATGACTTACCGAGTGGTGCGAGTATTGTGATCACCCTGTTTATTGCTGGCATGTTGTTTAATCTCTTGCTTCAGCCTTTTCTGGTGAAAATAACAAAACCAGCTTTTGTAAGAGATTAAGAGACAAGTAATATTGGTCTGATGAAGTAGTATTTGATTAATCAGACCAATACTTTTCTATCCAAGTCCTCCAATCGTGTAACTTTGCGCCTTCCAACACACTTTCTTACGTTGATCTTGCCATAGTCATCAAGTTGCCTTGATTAGTTCACATCCGACTCCCAGACTGTTTCTATAGTTTTTATAAGATATAAAAGACCCTGCGTATGAGAAGCGCAGCTGTAACGCGACTAGGCATAAAAACAAAAAACGCTAGGGATACAAGCGAATTTGTAATCTCAACATTTAAGGAAGACCAAGATGAAACCGGAAAAAGTAGCAGTAGTCACTGGTGCGGCTCGTGGTATTGGCCAAGCGATTTGTGAGCAATTACTGGAGGATGGATTCCACGTAATCGGGCTAGACATATCTCCCGTGGAATGGAGTCAGTCGGCGCAGCTAAGCAGTTATCAAGTCAACTTGTGTGATGCCGAAGCCGTCAGTGAAGTAGTAGAAAGTGTTGTAGAGCAGCACGGAAGAATCGATGCTCTGGTTAACAACGCGGGCATCACTCGAGATGCATTGTTGCCAGATATGTTAGAGCAAGACTGGGACAGCGTGATCGACGTGAACCTAAAAGCGGTGTTCTTACTCACCCAACGTGTTGCTCCTGTCATGCTAGAGCAGGGCACAGGCAGTATTGTTAGCATTTCTTCTATAGTGGGAACGGATGGTAATATCGGCCAGAGCAACTACGGCGCAAGTAAAGGCGGCGTCATCTCAATGAGCAAAGGCTGGGCGAAAGAACTTTCAAGAAAGGGTGCACAGATACGCGTCAACTGTGTCGCGCCAGGCTTTATCGCCACCGACATGACCAAGAACCTGCCAGAGAAAGTCATTCAAATGATGGAAGGCAAAACCCCATTAGGGCGCATGGGCTCAGTTCAAGATATCGCCAATGGCGTCTCTTTCCTAACCTCAGACAAGAGCGCCTACATCACAGGCCAAGTGCTCAAGATTGACGGTGGGTTGGTATTATAGCTCGCTAATCAAAACGTCAAATACCAAACGCCCTTTACTTATATGAAGGGCGTTTTTGTTTGAGGAACCCGACTTATGTGAGTACTACTAACTACTAATAGAAAGCCTTGATGCCGCTTCGAGTTCGCACTCTCATTGAGTTCTTGAAGCAAAAAACTGATGCGTTTGAATAGCATCGAACGTGTCCTATGAAACTCAGTAATCCTTAAGCACAGTATTCCCAAAAGAAAAGCCCACCGAAAAGTGGGCTTTGTTCTCTTTCAATAACGAGAATAATAACTAGTAGCTTGCTTGAATGCTGACACCACTATAGTTTGAGTAACCTTGAATCATGACGTGGTAGCGTCCATTTTGTGTTGCGCTTACCGTACATGTTTCATTGTTACCGTATTTGAAAGGTCGGCACTCCCATACATTCAGTGCTGGTTTTGCACCAAAACGGAGATACAAGTCAGCATCGCCAGTACCGCCATACATCTGTACGGTTAAGCGCTGCCCCGCCTCTACATCAACATAGTAATACGCGACTTGACCAGTTGAACCACTTAAACCGCTCACTGGCACGCCCGAGGTTAACTTGCCTTCTGGGTCCGGTGTTGGATCTGGACCACCACAGTCTTGACCACAATCAGCATCGGTTAAGCTATAAAGTAGCTTGTTCACGCTGCCTCTTGTGTCCGTCACCTTTCCGCTTGTTGCGCGACTAACGATCAAGGCTTCCACTTGGCTTGGTGACAACGAACTGTTTTCTTGAAGATACAGTGCTGCTACACCCGCTACATGTGGCGTCGCCATCGAAGTACCACTAATGGTTTTGTAACCACCGTCATACCACGCAGATTTGATTTGCGAGCCTGGCGCAAACACATCCACACAACTGCCCCAGTTTGAAAAACTCGAACGTGCATCCGTGCTGGTGGTCGAGCCGACAGTTACTCCGGAAGCAACGCGTGCTGGAGAATAGTTACACGCATCGGCGTTGGAGTTACCTGCTGCTAGCATAAAGCTGACACCTGACTGAACCGCACTTTGCACCGCACTATCCAGAGCGACGGATTGACCGCCGCCTAAACTCATGTTGGCGACTGAAGGTCCGGAAGCGTTCGCAGCCACCCAGTCCACACCGGCAATAACACCAGAAGTAGAACCCGATCCGGTACAGCTCAATACTCTCACGCCGACAAGGTTGACGTTTTTCGCAACACCATACAAGCTGCCGCCAATGGTGCCAGCTACGTGTGTGCCGTGTCCATTACAGTCACTTGCATCTGCATCGTTATCGACAAAGTCATACCCTGAAACTGAGCGACCACCGAACTCAACATGCGCGTTATTCACACCAGTATCGATGACATAAGCCGTTACCCCAGTCCCATCAAAGTTGGCACTGTAGTTGTTATCGAGTGGCAAGTTTCGTTGGTCGATTCGGTCTAGTCCCCAAATGGCATTGGTTTGATTTGCGTCTGCCGAGACTATTGGGTCAAGCGATAGGATTCTGTCTTGCTCAATGTAGTCCACACGAGGATCAGAACGCAGATCTTTTAGTTGCTCAGGACTCAAGTTAGCGACAAATCCACTTATCGAGTGGTCAAAAACCGACTCCACTTGTATCGAATACAAACCAGACATGCGGTCTACGGATTGTTGCGTGAATTGCTCGAATTCCGTTGAATTGCTCACCATCATTTGCGGCTGTTGAAATACCACAATATAGCGATCTGCAATGGCGATGTCGTCCGGTGCAAGCATCAAAGTGGCAGGCAATGTGTCGGGAGCTTGTTGTAACTCTGCACTGTCCGCAATCTCATTGGGTTGCGAAAAAGCGAGAGAAGAATGAAAACAGAGTGCGGAGGTGATACAACAACTTAGTAGTTTCTTTAACATAAAATGTTCCTCGAAATCATAGTCTTGTTGATTTTTACCTAGTACCAAACTGTCAACACGAAAACACAGACAATCAGCGTAGTGCGTGCTGAAGTGACGTTACACAAGTCAAACTAGACAATGAGCAATCATATGCATAACTGATAATAATTCGCATACTCAGAAACATGATCAATAACCAAGCTTTATTGAAATTGAAATGCAAAGATTCATTTAGACTTAGAGCAAAATCCCTAAAATAGAATAATTCTACACACCTGACATATTGCCTGTTATATGACTTCATCTTACCGATAATTTACGCAATAAAAACCTAACTATCCTTTTATTGGTCATAACTCAAATCGGTTGATAGATGTTAATATAGCCACCTGATTTCTGATGTTTTTAACTCATGGTTACTATCCAAGTTCAATATCGTTTCTGTAATAAAACAGAGCCCGTTCGTGAACATGGAAAAGGGCATTCTGGCTCTCCTCGCTCCAGATGTATCGAGTGTCGAAAGAGCTTTAACTCGATTACGTTTACGAAGCCCGCAAGCCAGATGTAAAAGAAAAAACTGTTGATATGTCAATGAATAGCTCTGGCGTTAGGGAAACAGTACAAGTGTTGAATGTCGTATACAACACAGTATTGAGTACTTTAAAAAATCTCGCCAAGGTAAGTAACCTCAATGCCTTTCGATAAAGCAAATATAAGACTAATTTGTAAACTTGAAAGGCTAGCTGTATTGGTTGAGGTATATGAGGAAAACACTTCCCCATTTAAGAACTGAAACACACTTTTGCCCCTTTTCGTGTTAGCACGGAAACTGTCCTGCTACCAGACTTGTGTTTCAATAGTGCCTTGTAGTATCGAAAACACTTACCACAAACTCTAGAGATTTATGTACTATACCACCTACTGGAAGCTTGATGGGTGGTATTGACGTGAACTTATCTCAAATTGATCTGAATTTGCTCTTTGTTTTAAAGCACTTGCTCGAAGAGAAGCATGTATCTAACACCGCTATGGCTTTAAATATGAGCCAGTCTGCGGTAAGTCGAGCACTGCAAAAAATGAGAGTTTTCTTTAATGACGAATTACTGGTGCGCAAGAAATACGGCTATGAACTGACTCCAAAAGCAGAGTCAGTAAGGCAAGACATCAATAATGTGATTACCAGTTTAGAAAAACTTGCCCATAGAGACTCGTTTGATCCGAGCACTGTATCAAGCACCGTTAAGGTTTACGGCCTTCTTCCTCAGATTAATACCTTAATGCCTAAGGTTATCGCTAAGATTCGGCAAGAGGCTCCAAACCTTAAGGTCAGTTTGGACTCAGCACCAAAACGTCATTTTGATGCGTTGGTGGCTGGAGATGTTCATTTCGCACTTTCCTCTCATCAACCGCCAAGCTCTGAGCAAAATATCTATCGAATGGTTGTTGCTAAGCGCACTTTCCGTTTGCTTATGAACCGCTATCATCCACTGGCCGATTTAGAGCTAACTCCAGAGCGTTTGGCCGAATTTGACTTTGGACAAGTCTCTTTGCAGGGTGAGAAGCGATTGTCGTTTGAGCATAAATACCAAGAGCTAGGGCTAGCGAACAAAAAAAAGCGTTTATCAGCACCAGTTCAACTGAATAACTTTAGTTCTGCTCCAAGTGTCGCTGCGGAGACTGAGATTATATTTCATCTACCAACACCTTTTGCAGAAGCAGCTTGTCAAGACCCTCGTTTGATCGTTCGAGAAGTACCTGCCGAGTTGCAGTTGGACTTTCAAGAAGTCTTCCTATATTGGCACAAACGCTTTAACGATGATCCTATGTGTGAATGGGTACGAGAGATCTTTAAACAGCTCTATGTTGGAACCGATACTTTAGCTTAAATGCTTATATCGGGTAATTCGTGTTTAACTATTCGTATATTGGATAGTGATATTCTCTTTTCTCGATAGTGATTAACTTGTCAGTGATTATGATAATCAGGTTTAATTGATAATAATTATTAAATGCAATTACATTTTAAGCCTATTCAATATGAAGCCTCTTTTCACATACTCTCTATTTTCTACATCAGTTGTTTCTGCTTGTATTACTGTACCTATGGTCGTTGTTGCAAATGACCAGTTACCTGAGACTGGTATCAATACAACAGCAATGGAAACCGTAGTGGTCACAGCCTCTGGTTACGAACAGAATGTCACAGAAGCGCCAGCAACTATAAGTGTTCTCACCCGAGAGCAACTTGAAAATCGCTCATATAAAGATTTGACTGATGCTTTAAGTGATATACCTGGGGTAACCGTCACAGGAGGTGGTGATGGCCAAGATATCTCAATTCGAGGTATGCCTGCTCAATATACGGCCATTCTTGTTGATGGCAGGAAGCAGTCTGGTCGAGAAACTCAAACTAATGGTAGTACGTTTACTGAACAAGACTGGCTTCCCCCGTTGAGTGCAATTGAACGTATTGAAGTTGTACGTGGCCCTATGTCAACCCTCTATGGGTCTGATGCTTTGGGGGGTGTGATTAATATTATTACGCGTAAAAATTATCAAGAGTGGCACGGAAGCTTGCGTGCAGAAACGACGCTTCAAGAAAATTCAAAATCTGGAAATAGCTATCAAGGGCAGCTGTACCTTGCTGGCCCTGTCATAGATGGTCTGTTGAGTACTTCTTTGACTGGACTGTATCAGGAAAGAAAAGAAGATGAAATTGAAGGTGGTTATGCAGGTAAGACACTCGACAACTATCGAGCTTCTTTGTACCTCACACCTACCTCGGATGACACTTTTACTCTGGAGTTCACCAATCATAACCAAGAGCGAGAGACCACTCTAGGTAAATCAGTGGAGCGAGAGTCTCAAGTTGCAGTACGAGAATATGAACGCCAATCTATTGGTTTTAGCCACGACGGAAACTACTCTTGGGGTACAAGTTCTTCATTTATCAGTAATGAAACAGTAAAAAATATCGGTGCAGATAAAGAAGTAGAGAATAGTCAAATTAATACGCAATGGGGTCTGCCTCTTAATGCTCACTATTTAACGCTGGGCGCATCTTTCGAGCAAAAGGATCTGACTGATAATAAACTATCATTGACCTCTAAAAACAAGCAATGGGCAGTATTTGCTGAGGACGAGTGGTATCTCACGGATACATTCGCTCTCACTCTTGGTTTACGTTACGACGACAATGAGATCTTTGACGGGCAATTTAGCCCAAGAGCTTACGGGGTCTGGTCTATTGACCCTAGTTGGACGCTAAAAGGTGGTGTGTCTACGGGTTATCGAGCACCTAGTTTGACACAAATGGACGAAGAGTGGGTTCAAGAGAGCTGTAGAGGACGTTGTTCTATTTACGGTAATCCAGACTTAACAGCAGAAACCTCCATCAATACAGAGATGGGACTGTATTACGTTAATGAGCGAGACCTTTCTGCAAACATTACTTTGTTTTACAGCAACTTCAAAGACAAGATCGAAAGTGAGTTTGTCGATCCGACTTGTACTGATAGCAGAAGTTGCGACCGCACTTACGTCAACATTGATGATGCGATCAGCTATGGTGCAGAAAGTTCCGTATCTAAGGGTATTACAGAGTCAATTACACTAAGTGCGACCTACTCGTATACTCGTAGTGAAAAGAACACTAATGACGATGATGATGGCTTACCTCTCGTACAAGCACCTGAACATATCTTCTCACTTAATGGTGATTGGGCAGTGCGTGATGATGTTGCTTCATGGGCCCGAATAAACTATCAAGGCAAAGACAAAAACAACATCACTAGTGATAGCACAAGAACGTTGGCACCTTCTATTACTTACGTGGATCTCGGTGTGAACTGGCGTGTAACTAAGAGTGTGAAGTTAATGGCAGCGGTTTATAACTTGTTCGATGCTCAAACCACAGAGGAAGAGTTTGGCTACATTGAAGATGGCCGACGCTACTGGTTAGCTGCTGAAGCGACTTTCTAATCTACTCACTTTTTAAGCGAATAACAAAACAATGAATACCAAAATTAAGTCTGCGATGACCTCTCTGCTACTTATGCCCTTTGTCTGTTTGGCTGGGGAGTTCAATGTAGAGAAGGATATCTTGTTCAAAACTGTAGGTGAGAGAGAGATTAAACTTGATCTTTATACTCCATCGGTTGAATCAAATACTCAGTACCCGTTATTAGTTTGGGTACATGGTGGTGCATGGAAACGTGGAAGCAAAGACGCCATCCCAGAAAAGAACCCATTATTACTTCAGTCTGTGTTGAATGAAGGTTATGCGCTAGCTTCAGTTGATTATCGCTTAAGTGGAGAAGCGATCTTTCCTCAGCCAGTACAAGACATTAATGATGCACTGAACTATTTGTACGGCAATGCTGAAAAGCTCGGTATTAAAGCGGACAATGTTGTGATAATGGGACGCTCTGCTGGTGGGCACCTCGCTGGCTTTATTGGTGCGACTAACTCGGCATACAACCAAGTAGATTTCTATGAGCCACCAAAGTACAAGGTCTCAGCCGTAGTGAGCTTTTTTGGCCCTACCGATTTACTTGAGTTAAGTAATAAAGGTGGCAAGAAAACCAGCAAAAAATCGTCTGTATCTCGTTTCTTAGGAGATATTCCAAACAATATTCCAAAGCTTGCCAAGAAAGCATCAACGACGAGTTATGCGAATGAAAATACTCCACCATATATACAGTTACACGGCACCTTGGATAAGCGAGTGCCTCTATCTCAAAGTGAGATACTTAAGGCTAAGCTTGATGAGCATGGAGTTACCAACCAACTTTTCATTGAAGAAGGTGTAGGACACAGTGCACCTGTCTTTGATACCGAGAAGTACGTTACTCATGTTTTGGACTTCTTAAATAAACACTTTCCGAACTAACGCTCTAGTCAATATAAGGCTTAAAAGTTCAAGGGGAAATACTGAGCCAACTGTGATTACAGTTGGCTTTTTCATGTATCTCTATTGGGCATTTTATCATTCTGATTAATGGGAGCGGCTGGCTCATTTTCAGGCAGTGGTTGAATAAATCTATGACTACTTTAGGGTATGTATTCTAACGTACTTCTGTCCAAAAAAGTGTTTCGTTAGCTTGAATTAGAACAACAAAGCGCTCTTCACAGAAAATGAAGGTCGTTTATCTCGTCTTAACAGCCTTTCAAGTTGTTTGAAATGAGGTATCGAGATCCGCTTCGCTCTTAGTTACGTTCAACCTTAGCTGCTACTTTTCATCAATAAATAGAGATGAGTTACCATCAAGTAGCATAGGGAAGCGAGGGAGTATTCTCTCAAATGAACATTAAACTCCTTCTTTGTAGCCTGTCACCTTCAAACTACTTCCTCTAGCGCTAACAATTAATTCAAATGTGCGCTGGTTAATGATTTTTCTGTAAGTAACACAATTGAACGTGATAGAAGTAACAAAATTACCTCTTTGCGGTAACGTTCCCGAAAAGTTTATATATTATCGCCCTCATTGATATAAGTAGTAGAGACGCTCTGAGTACGAGCGCTCTGAAATTCAGGCTTTAGATGGACATTTAAAGTCACCATAAGTTTGCGATTTTTCTTGGGAGCGTTTGCAATATGCCTAAGTATAAATTTACGTGAGACTATGGAAATGAAACTACACACTTTGACGATGGCAGTAGCGCTTGGACTGGTTACTGCACCTGTATTCGCAGCAACAGATGTTGACGCTCTTGAAAAGCGAATTAATGAATTAGAACAGAGACTTGAACAGACAGAAAAAGCATCCACAGAAGCAAATGAGAAAGCCTCAAGCTTTGAGTTTCACGGCTACGCTCGTTCCGGGCTACTGATTAATGACGATCTGAATGGTGCAGTGGGTACTGGTCCTTACATGACGGCAGCTGGTGCTATTGGCGCTCCAGTTGGGCGATTAGGGGTAGAGGATGATCACTATGTGGAAGCAAACCTTATTCACAAACGTTTTGCAGATGATGGTTCCAGCGCATTGTTCCGAATCATGTTGGCAGATAGTACGGAAACCAATAACGAATGGACGGCGAGCGAGAGTCAATTAAACGTTCGTCAGGTATATGCTGAGCTAAACAAGTTGAGTATGTTCTCTGAATCAAGAGCTTTTGCTGACGCGACGTTTTGGGCTGGTAAACGATTTGATCGTGATAACTTTGACATTCACTTCTTTGACTCGGATATTGTTTTCTTATCTGGCACTGGTGCTGGTGTGTATGACGTCCAAATGAGCGAATCATGGAAAGCAAACTTCTCGATCTATGGTCGTGATTTTGGTGAGATTGATAGCTCGTCAACGGATGTTGAAAACTATATCGCGACAATGAACAACCGCTTCGGTAATTGGCAATTGATGCTGAGCGGCATGACGTCAGCTGATAACAATGATCGCGTAGAAGGAGCAGCGGACAAAGGTTTACATGCGATGTTTGCTTACCATGGCGATACCTTCTTTGGCATGAGTGAAGGCTTCTCTAAAACCGGTATTTTGATGGGTGATGGACTGGGTGCGGAACTTAAAGGCATCGGTTCAAACGGAGATTTGTTAGAAGACGCAAAAGCCGTACGCTTGTTCAGCTATGGTGTAACACGCATCGGCGACAACTGGCGTGTAGCACCTGCGTTGCTAGCAGAACACAGCCAAGATCGCTTTGCTAAAAATGATGAATTTACGTGGGCATCGTTCAACATCCGCTTAGCGCAAGAGTTTACGCAGAACTTTGAGATGGTTTATGAAGGCTCATACCAATACATGGACCTAGACAATGCGATTGATAAAGCAAGTGGCAGTTTTTACAAAGCGACAATCGCACCAACGCTTAAGATGTCTACCGCTGCAGGTTTCTTTGACCGTCCGGAGCTACGTTTTGCAGTTAGCTACGTTGATTGGAGCGAAGACTTGAATAGCTACTCGATTAGCCAGGATGCGGGTGCTGCAACGATGGGTGATGGTGGTGAAGTTCTGTTTGCACTGCAAATGGAAACTTGGTTCTAAAGGGATCTAACCGACAAAGAGTAATAAGAAAAGCGCCAACTGATTTCAGTTGGCGCTTTTTCATTAACAGGACTGACGCTCAATTGTTTTGAAGGTTAGTACCATCTTACTCATTTCAAAACTTCTGTTGGCAATTCTATCTAGTAGCAGTTTCGCACCATTTTCACCCGCTTTATCAAATGCATAGTTAAATGTTGATAAGGTTGGGGTACACACTGATGCGAGCTCATCATCACCAACTCCTAGCACTAAAACGTCTTTACCCGGTGTTAACCCGAGCTCTTGAATCGCTCTCATCGCACCGATAGCAATACGGTCTGTCGCACAGAACAAGCCATCTAGCTTAGGGTTCTTTGTTAAGTGTTGTTTTGCCAATGAATAGCCAGAATCGATGGTAAAGTCACCACGAGCATGGAAGGCGATCTCAAAACCATGGTGTTGCAGCGCTTGAACAAATCCTTCAGAGCGTTGCTTATCTACCGCGATATCGTCACCTTGCACGCCAATAAAACCCATGGTTTGGCAACCTTTTGCAACCAGTCTATTTCCCGCTTCAAACCCTACTCGTGCGTCATCATGAATGATGCTTGGAATATTAAACATGGAA
Source organism: Vibrio sp. 1078-1 (assembly GCF_033340475.1). Taxonomy (NCBI): domain Bacteria; kingdom Pseudomonadati; phylum Pseudomonadota; class Gammaproteobacteria; order Vibrionales; family Vibrionaceae; genus Vibrio; species Vibrio sp. 1078-1. The sequence goes on along the minus strand of NZ_JAWOWM010000003.1, from coordinate 350,199 downwards.
CCATCTTGACCGACGAGCACAACTGGAACGGCTGAGTTTTGAATTGCTTTTACCAGCTTGGAATCGAGGTGGGTGGCGTAAAGAATGATCCCTTCAACCCGTTTTTGGTTAAAGATCTGAATGTATTCCAGTTCTTTTTCGTGGGCTTGGTGAGTGCTAGCAAGTAAGACATGTTTCCCTGCTTTTTCAAGGACATCGGTTAATCCATCGACACCTTGGGATGTGGCATGAGAGGAAACCCGAGGAACAATGACACCAACCAGATTGGTCTTTTGAGATTTTAGATCTTTAGCGACTTGGTTTGGCACATAGCCACACTCCGCTACTGCTTGGCGGACTTTCAGTTTTGTCGCTTCTTTTACGCCATATTCATCGTTTATAACCCGTGACACTGTTGATTTTGATACGCCAGCCAGACGGGCGACATCATGCAGACTCGCCATTGTTCCTATCCATTCTGTTTTTCGTTTTTGGGATTGTTTGCAAAGAGAAGATGAAAAGCTCTTTGATAAGTAGCGATTCTAACCTCCTATACTGCTCTTAGGGAGAGAATTTGACGATCATTCTCACATTCTCTCTGCTTTATCTTTGATCATTTGGTTTTATTGAGCAAAAATCTGTTTTGCAAACGTTCCCGAAAATTTCGCAAGCTCAGATAATAATCCAATGGGGTATGAAATGAATTATCCGGCAGTAGCAAAAGAGTTGTTAACTCTATTAGGTGGTAAAAGCAACATCACCGCACTTGCGCATTGTGCGACACGCTTACGCCTTGCCGTTGCAGATGAGCAAAAAATAGATGAACAAGCGATTGATAGCCTTGAAGGAGTAAAAGGGCAGTTCAAAGTTGCGGGTCAGTACCAAATCATTTTTGGATCTGGCATCGTAAACCAAGTTTATGCAGAAATGGCGAAGTTGACGGGGATGAGTGAAATGTCCACCAACGACGTTGCGTCTGCTGGCGCAGAGAAACAAAACATTGTTCAGCGCGCGGTGAAAGGGCTGTCTGATATTTTCGTTCCAATCATTCCAGCAATCGTCGCTGGTGGTTTGTTGATGGGTATCTATAACCTATTGACTGCTCAAGGCTTGTTCATTGATGGCAAATCTTTGATTGATGCCAACCCAGGACTGACAGACTTGGCGAACATGATCAACACGTTTGCGAACGCGCCGTTTGTTTACCTGCCTATTCTGCTGGCATTTTCAGCCAGTAAGAAGTTTGGCGGTAACCCATATTTAGGGGCGGCGCTAGGTATGTTGATGGTTCACCCTGACTTGCTGAATGGTTGGGGATTCGGCGGCGCATCTGTGTCTGGCAACATTCCGGTTTGGAATATTCTTGGCTTTGAAATCCAAAAAGTGGGCTACCAAGGTTCGGTGTTACCGGTTTTGGTATCGGCATTCATTCTTGCGAAGGTTGAGCTAGGCTTACGTAAAGTCATACCTTCTGTTTTAGACAACCTTTTAACGCCATTACTGGCGATTTTCATAGCGGGTTTGCTGACGTTTACTGTCGTCGGTCCGTTCACGCGTGATATTGGTTTCCTATTGGGTGATGGTCTGAACTGGCTATACAACACTGCTGGCTTTGTTGGTGGTGCGGTATTTGGTCTTATTTATGCTCCGTTTGTTATTACTGGTATGCATCACAGCTTCATTGCGATTGAAACTCAACTTCTTGCGGATATTGCGACGACGGGCGGCACCTTTATCTTTCCTATTGCGGCGATGTCTAACGTTTCTCAAGGAGCGGCAGCGTTGGCGGTGGGCGTGATGAGCAAAGATAAGAAGATGAAAGGTATTGCGATTCCATCTGGTGTTACGGGTTTGCTAGGTATTACAGAACCGGCTATGTTTGGTGTTAACTTAAAACTACGTTACCCATTTATTGCGGCAGTTTGCGCTGCGGCGTTATCAAGTGCGTTCATCACAATGTTTAATGTGAAAGCTCAGGCATTGGGCGCAGCTGGTCTTCCAGGCATCATTTCCATTACGCCAGAGAAGATTGGGTACTACATCGCGGGTATGGTGATCGCGTTCTTGACCGCATTTGTTCTCACCATTGTTCTTGGTATGCGTGACCGCGCTAAAGTCGGTAGAAAAGCAGCGGCTTAATCTGAACTCCTTAGGGGTGGAGTCCCCCAAAATCCACTTCTTTTCCTAAATGTTTGGGGTGCTAGCCAAGCACTAATGGCTTGGCTAGCCTTTTTCAATTTTTACTTGGTAGTGAAGGTGTTCAACACGTTGGACTATCAGGGCTTTAATTTCAAGGTAAGCAAGATGAATCAAGTGTGGGTAACTGGTGATGCTGTTGTCGATCTAATACCGGAATCTGAGACTTCTTTACTCAAATGTCCCGGTGGTGCACCAGCGAATGTCGCCGTAGCAATTGCTCGTCTATCTGGTAAGAGTGCGTTTTTTGGACGTGTAGGTGATGACCCATTTGGTCGCTTCATGCAATCAACGCTCGATCAAGAGGGCGTGAGCACGGAGTTTCTCGTTAAAGATCCTGAGCAAAGAACATCAACAGTGGTGGTGGATTTAGACGAGCAAGGTGAGCGCAGCTTTACGTTTATGGTAAAACCGAGCGCTGATCAGTTTATGTCTGTTGAAGACATCCCAAACTTTAAGCAAGGTGACTGGCTACACGTTTGCTCAATTTCACTGGCAAATGAGCCAAGTAGAAGCAGCACATTTGAGGCGATCAAAAGAGCAAAAGCCGCTGGTGGTTTCATTAGCTTTGACCCTAACTTGCGTGATGAAGTGTGGCAAGATCAATCAGAAATCCAAGCTGTCGTGATGAAGGCTGTAGCGATGGCCGATGTGGTTAAGTTCTCTGAAGAAGAGCTTTTGTTCTTAACTGACTCAACGTCGATGGCGCAAGGTTTACAACAAATAGCCTCTTTGAATATTGCTTTGGTCTTGGTGACACAAGGTGCGAAAGGTGTTTGGCGCGTCTTTGAAAGTCAGAGTGAACTGATCACAGGTCAAGTCGTTAGTCCGATTGACACCACAGGTGCGGGTGATGCTTTTGTCGGAGGGCTACTGGCATGCCTGTCTCGGCATGACGATTGGAAAAATCATCCTGTTGTTAGCTCTGCGATTCAATGGGCAAATGGCTGTGGTGCATTAGCGACGACGCAAAAAGGCGCAATGACCGCGCTTCCGACCCAGACAGAGTTGCTGCAATTTATTGGGCAATGATCTTCAGATCCAATTTCAGTTGAGAAAAATTATGAGCTTAAACAACCGTTGGACTGTAGAGCAAAGATATCGCCGACTTGAGCAAATCCCTCAGTGTGATATCGAAGAAATGACACTTTCACGTCAGCAAGATAAAGGCTTTCCTAGTTTTCATATCGCCCCTAGATTTGGGCTGTTAAATGACCCAAATGGGTTGTGCTATTTCAATGGTGAGCACCACATCTTTTACCAGTGGACGCCTGTGGGACCAGTCCATGGAATGAAGTATTGGTATCACCTTTCTACTAAAGACTTCATCCATTTTACTGATCATGGCGTGGGTCTTCATCCCGACCAAGACTACGATTCACATGGTGTCTATTCGGGCGGCGCTTTGGTGGAAAACAACAAGGCTTTGCTGTTTTTTACTGGCAACAAGCGTGACCAAAACTGGAATCGAATCCCAACACAGTGTTTTGCCACCATGGATTCAGACGGTAGCATTGAAAAGCACGGTGTAGTCATTGAGAACGAACATTACACGGAGCACTTTCGTGACCCAAAAGTTTGGAAGAAAGGCGACGACTATTTGATGGTGGTGGGTGCTCAAACCAAAACCGAGCATGGTTCTATGGCGCTCTATCAAAGCAAAGATTTGAAAACGTGGCAGCATAAAGGTCCTATCAAGACCAAGTTCTCTGACCTTGGGTACATGTGGGAGTGTCCTGATTTATTTGAGATTAATGGTCAATCGGTGATGCTGTTTTCTCCACAGGGCGTGAGCAGTAGTAATCCTTATGATTTCAAAAACATCTATTCTGTCGCGTATATCGTGGGTGATCAGTTGAACCTAGAGTCGATGACTTTAGAAAACCACCAAGATATTTTACAGCCAGATTATGGGTTTGATTTCTACGCCCCACAAACCTATTTAGATGAGAATGGGCGTCGCATTCTTATTGCATGGATAGGGTTGCCAGAAATCGACACGCCATCGGTCACACACCAGTGGGCAGGAATGTTGTCTCTTCCTAGAGAACTAACGTTGAAAGATGGTTTTCTTGTTCAAACTCCACTCCCTGAATTGGAGAGTTTAAGAAAAGAAGAGGTAGTCTTTGCACAGTCCCATACACTGGAAAGCACAAGTTGTTTGATCCAATTAGACCTTGAGGGCGATGGCTTTGAACTTGAGCTGAGTAACCTCAAAGGTGACAACATCGTCTTTAGTGCGACAAAGCACGAGTTTATGCTGGACCGTCGTCACATGTCTCATTTGTACGCAGAAGAATTTGGTAGCATTCGAAAAGCACCAAGATTGGACGCTAAGCAGACGATTGATATATATATCGACAATTCTGTCATCGAGATTTTCATTAATGGTGGCAAACACACGATGACCAGTCGTTTCTTTATTGATGACCTTAGTAAAGTAACGTTGATAGGTTTGGAACAAGCAAGGCTTTTCCCTTTGAAAGGTATAACTGGTTTGTTTGAATCAGCTAAGTAACGGTTTCGAATACATTAAAACGCCCTTCATTGATTTAGTGAAGGGCGTTTTTCTTTCTAACTATCTAACTTAACTGCCTATCACGCACGTAAGTTGTTTGAACTAAGGTATCCAGAACAACTTCATTCTTGGTGACTTTGAAGTTTAGCGGTTGTTCTAAATCCCCAAATAGAGGTGCGCCGCCGCCAAGTAGGATAGGGAAGCGCGTGATCACCATTTCATCGATAAGATCTTCTTTCAGGAAGTTCTGAATCGTCACTCCGCCGTCGATGTAAAGATCGTTAAAGCCTTTTGCGTTTAGCTCCGCAAGCACATCTTTTTGCTCGCCTTTTACTAGAAAGACTTTGTCTTCGTAGCCTTGTGGCACTTCTGTCATGGTATTGCTGAGTACAAACACAGGTTTGCTGTATGGCCAATCGCAATCAAAGCTCAGTACGACATCTAGGGTGTTGCGCCCCATTACCAAGCCATCAATACGCTCCATCAGTGAGAAGAAACCAGTATCAATGTTGTCTGGATTTGGTACTGAATGTAGCCAGTCGAGTTTGCCCTGCTTATCTGCGATGTAACCGTCCAGACTGGTTGCAATAAATACGATATTTGCCATGAGTACCTCATCAAAATGGTGATGCTTGAGCCAAGCTAAAGTATGGTTTAAAATTAATTCTACAATGTAGAATAAGTATGAGTTTATCGAGAAGATCAAATGTCTGTCAACGAAAAGAAACGCGGGAGACCAGCCGCTAAGCAGTCGCAGTTAAGCGCAGAAAGCATCCTAGATACAGCTAAGTCATTGATGAAAAAGGATAGCAAGGTACCAAGTATTCGCTCGTTAGCGACGCAATTAAATGTGGATCCTATGGCGATCTATTACTACTTCAAAAACAAGAATGCGTTGCTTGAAGCGTTGACCACATCGCTGGTGGAGGAAATTTATCAACCGAAAGTGAATGAAGATTGGCAAGGCGAACTCAAAAATTTGTGTATTAGCTACATTGAACTGCTGCGTGAGTACAACGGGTTATTGCAAACCATGCTGAGCATGACATCGTATGGCCCTGCTCAAGTGTTTACCGAGCGCTATCAAATCATTGTTCAGCCTTTGGCACTGTCTCCGCAAGTGGAGAAAGACAGTTTGGATCTATTGGCAGATTACCTACACGGGTTCGCTTTCTCGATCAGTTGTTGCCACGATACGAGTTTGATTCAGACGGAGATGATGGATGGGCCGTTGAATCTGATCTGTTCTTCGTTATTGGCATCTCGAACCTAGTTCACATTATCGCGACGTTTTTACTTATAGCGTGAAAGAAAATCCCATAACCAAAGGTTCTAACTAAAAGAGATTGCAGGACTTTTATTTAGCGAATTCGACCTAATATCTTGAGTATGCCTAATCGCAGTTGGCGAAGAGGTGATGTTAATAATGCTTGCTGGCGCGTAAGACCCGTCAGTTTGAAGATGCATTCAAACACAATAAGGGAAAACAATGGCTAACGAATACATTCCACCAAAAGTTTGGACAAACGATAATGAAAACGGCGGTCAGTGGGCGAGCATCAACCGTCCGGATTCTGGCGCACGTCATGAGCAAGAGCTTCCAGTTGGTGAGCACCCATTCCAACTTTACTCAATGGGTACCCCAAATGGTCAGAAAGTGACGATCATGTTTGAAGAGCTTTTGGCGGCTGGCGTAACGGCAGCAGAATACGATGCATACCTGATTAAGATTGGCGATGGCGACCAGTTTGGCTCTGGCTTTGTGGCTGTTAACCCAAACTCTAAAATTCCGGCATTGGTTGACCGTTCGGGTTCTGAGCCAGTGAACGTGTTTGAATCTGGCAACATCTTGTTTTATCTAGCAGAGAAGTTTGATCATTTCTTACCAAAAGAAGGCGCTAAGCGTGCTGAGGTAATGAGCTGGTTATTCTGGCTGCAAGGTTCTGCGCCATATCTAGGCGGTGGTTTTGGTCACTTCTACGCGTACGCACCAGAGAAGTTCGAGTACCCAATCAACCGCTTTACAATGGAAGCAAAACGTCAGTTAGATGTATTAGACAAGCGTCTTGCGAACAATGAATTCCTAGGTGGCGATGAGTACAGCATCGCTGATATCGCAACATGGCCATGGTACGGCAACCTTGTGTTGGGTCGTGCTTACGATGCGGCCGAATTCTTAGACGTAGAAAGCTACAAAAACGTTGTGCGTTGGGCAAAAGTAATTGATGAGCGTGAAGCGGTAAAACGTGGTCGAATTGTGAACCGTTCATGGGGTGAAGAATGGGAGCAGTTACCTGAGCGCCACAGCGCAGAAGATATTGATAAAGTATTGAAACTTAAACCATAAGCAATCTTGGCCTAGCTACGTCAAATGAGTTTAGTTTTATCTATGCTTATACAGTGACCTTAATCAAATCTATAGCGCACCATATACGGTGCGCTATTTTTATTCTCATTTAGTCTCGAAATGCTAATTTATATCACCTCTTGAAGAGCATTTAGTTCGTAGATGAATCTTTAATGTATTTATATATTATGATGCAAAACAAAGCTCATATTTCCATGTTAAATATGGACTGGTCATACTGCTTTCTAATAATTAAATTATTTAAAAATTATAAACTGATTTTATATCCATTATAAATAAAATTAATGATAATTAATATTTGACATAACCTCTAAATTTATGTGGAATATGCGAGTTGATTTGTTTTGAAGAAATAAAATTAATTTCTAGTACTTTTATTTAAGACAAGCTTAGCTTTTAGCGATGTTTAATTATTAATGCTTATATCATGAAAGAGGATATGTATGATGTCGTCGTTTGAGTCGTACTGGGTTGGGATACGTCAAAGAATAGCCGAACAAACCGAAGGTAACCGCAGTTTAAAGTCTCTAGTCATTAAAAAGCAGCGTGTGAACTTAAATAACAGTGGGTTATCCTTTCGCGCTAAGTCCGGATGCCTTATTCCTCACTGTTATACCAAGTTCTCTGATGAGATAAACCTAAAAACATCGAAAAAATCGTCTCTTAGTTTTAAAAAAGGAAAGCTGTATTTTTCTCCAGTTTAATAATAAATGAAATTTGCATAAATTATAATATTAGGTTTTTAAATTTATCGATAATTAATTACGATTTTATGATGCGTTTTCAATATGTTTTCTTGGTAAATAATTAGCTGGGCTTATTGTTGATTGTTTTTGTTGTTTCCTATTTAGATATGGATAAAAGCTCAACTACTTTTCCTATACCAACTTACTCCCTGAATTGACTTGCGCGCTTTTTCTCTCCTCTCAAAAAAACATAGCGTTACGGAATTATTTTCGCTCCTGTTTCATTCTTCAAGACGAAAGCTCTACCTACCTCTCATTATTTTCGACAAACATTGAGTAAAAGTAACCAATCGTAACAAGGTGGCTGTAACTGAGCGCCGTTTCAATATACTCGTTTTTTAACTAGGTAATCCCGCGCTTTGAATTCATTCGGGTACCGTTTGTAAGCCTTAAATGCTACTAAGATAAGATGTCATGATGAGAAAAAGTACTATATTACACACAGTGTTAATTACAGGGTTCGCTGCTGTATCCTCGTTGGCTTATGCTGCGCCTTCAGTTGTGCCAAATGCGCCGGAACTCAGTTCTCGTGGTTATGTTTTGATGGACTTCCATACGGGGAAAGTACTGGTTGAACGTGATGCCCACAAACGTTTAAACCCCGCGAGTTTAACGAAGTTGATGACTGCTTATGTAGCTGGTCAAGAAATTAATACAGGCAATATTACGTTGAATGATGAGGTTGTCATCAGCCGAAATGCTTGGGCAAAAAATTTCCCAGATTCTTCAAAAATGTTTATTGAAGTCAATACTTCCGTTTCTTTGTCTGACTTATACCGTGGTCTGATTGTTCAATCTGGTAACGATGCCAGTGTCGCTATTGCTGAGCATGTTGCGGGAAGTGAATCAGGGTTTGTGAGTTTGATGAATAGTTGGGCCGCCAAGCTTGAATTGTCTAACACGGCATTCACCAACCCTCACGGCCTAGACAGTGACGGTTTATATTCGACACCTTATGATATTGCCAAGTTGGGCCAAGCGATTATTCGTGACTTACCTGATATCTATCCGCTGTATAGCGAAACCTCGTTTACTTACAATGGCATCACTCAATACAACCGTAATGGCTTGCTTCGTGATCGTAGTATGAATGTCGATGGCATGAAAACTGGTTATACAAGCGGCGCGGGTTATAGTCTAGCGACTTCTGCAACACAAGGTGATATGCGTTTGATTGCCGTAGTGATGGGAGCGAAGAGTGAGAATGTTCGTGAATCAGAAAGCAAGCAGCTGTTGAGTTATGGCTTCCGCTTTTACGATACGGTAATGCCGACTGAGGCGGGTGCGGAACTTGCGAAAGCTCGAGTTTGGATGGGCGAAAAAGACGAGCTTACTGTCGGCGTAGCTAACGATGTTTATCTCACTTTGCCAAAAGGAGATGTAAAAAATCTGCAAGCGGAAGTTGAATACAACGGTGATTTAGTTGCGCCAATTTCTGAGCAACAAGTGGTTGGTAAAGTGCTTTACAAAGTCGACGGTAAGGTCGTAAATGAAGCCGAGCTCGTTGCATTGGAGTCCGTGGAGGAAGGCAGTTTATTCAAGCGAATTTTAGACTGGTTTAAGCAATTGGTCGCTAGCTGGTTCTAAACAGTAGCGAACTTCTGTCTATATCACTCTATCTTGTTAATGTTCTATTAAATCAATTTACTAAGGCGACCAACGTGGTCGCCTTACGTTTTTGGAATACTCGTTGCGTTAAAACACAGGCCCTCTTGTAAGGGTGTGTTTTTACCTGACCAAGAGCGTTTTGTGTTTTTGGGTGCGAGAGAAAAGAAACTAGAACAAGAATGGAGTGACACGTGCACAAGATTTTATCTTTGACATTGATTTTATCGCTCATGGGCTGCGCTATGCCTTACCAGCAGGAGGTCGATAGCGGCCAATGTGTTGGAGTCATGACCTCTCAGGATGCATATGGTTATTTAAACCCAAACCATTACACGATGCAGGTACTCGCGCTAAAGCAAGAAAAAGATGTGAAAGATTATATTCGCTATATCGATCCTAAGCATCCGGTTTGGGTTAACTGGAAAAACAGCCGAGGCACGCGTTGGTATACGGTAACTGTTGGTGATTTTAAAACGAAGCAGGATGCCTACAATGCGCTTTCTTCATTACCAAGCCGTGTAAAGCAGTCATCCCCGTTTGTGCTGACTTTTGCGGAAATGCAGCGTAAGCAACAAACGAGTGTTGTGAGAATGCGTTAACCAACAAAAAACGGAAGCGATGGCTTCCGTTTTTGTATTTAGGAGTAAGCTTAAAGCGCCGCTAAAATCGTTTCTGCTTTGCTTGCTTCAAACTCTTTTGGCTCTTCAACGTTTAGCTTAGTCACTGTGCCGTTTTCAATGATCATTGCGTAACGTTGTGAGCGAATACCACCAAAGCCGCCTGTATCCATTTCAAGACCTAATGCTTTAGTAAAGCTAGCGTCGCCATCACCCAACATCAAAATCTCAGAAGCGTTTTGAGCTTCGCCCCACGCTTGCATCACAAATGCATCGTTTACAGAAACGCACGCAATTAAATCAACACCTTTTGCCTTTAGCTCATCAGCTAATACCACATAGCCTGGTAGATGGGCTTCTGAACAGGTAGGGGTGAATGCGCCAGGTACAGCAAAGAGTACGACTTTCTTGTTCGCAAACAGTTCTGTAACGTCGTGGTTCACCATACCATCGGCAGTCAACTCACTTAGAGTTGCAACTGGTAGAGCTTGGCCTTGTTGAATCATGATTCTATTCCTTTTTGTGTGCTAGTTTAGCTTTCTCAGTCTAGCGTTTATAAATGCGGTTAACCACAGAGTTTTTGTAGGGTTTTAATACCTACGCGTTTGGCCTAAGGCGTGGCACTGATGCCTTTATTGCAAAGCTTCGTGCTGGTTTACGTATTGGCTAACAAGGTGACGATATTTCGCCTTTAACTCGTTATCGATAAAGCTGGCATCAATCGCGTTCATTGTAAATTGGGCAAGTTCACTCTTACTCATTGGATGTGCGTTGTTGACGGCCAGAAAGTTATCCGTCATGTAGCCACCAAAGTACACAGGATCGTCTGAGTTAATCGTTACAGCGACACCTTTTCGTAGCAAATCCACAATATTGTGATCTTTCATATCGTCGAATACACATAGCTTAAGATTCGATAACGGACACACTGTCAGTGGCATTTGGCTTTCGATTAAGGATTCAACTAATGCTTCATCATCAACACAGCGAACACCGTGATCCACGCGGCTCACGTAAAGCATTTCAATTGCATCGCTAATATTTTGTGCGGGGCCTTCTTCACCTGCGTGAGCAACGGTAAGTAAGCCTTCTTCTACTGCTTGTTTAAATACGCGCTTGAATTTAGCTGGCGGATGACCTTGTTCTGAAGAATCTAGTCCAACACCAATGATCTTATCACGGTGTTTCAGAATAGCCTGTAGGGTCTCTATGGCGCTCTCTTCTGAAAGGTGACGGAGAAAACACGCAATAATTTGCGAGGTAATGCCAAGTTTTTCGTGACCATCTTTTAGCGCACGAGCGATTCCATTGATAACAGTGTCAAAGTCTATGCCGCGTTCTGTGTGTGTTTGAGGGTCAAAAAAGATTTCGGTATGAATAACGTTGTCTTCTTTACAGTGCAGTAAGTATTCCCAAGTGAGATCGTAAAAATCTTGCTCCGTACGCAGAACTCCCGCTCCTTGGTAATAGAGGTCGAGAAATGATTGTAAGTCTGTAAACTGATATGCGCTGCGTAGTTCACTCGGAGAAGAGTAAGGGATCTCGATGCCGTTTCGTTTTGCTAATTTGAATAAGAGTTCCGGCTCAAGTGAACCTTCGATATGTAAGTGCAGCTCTACTTTTGGAAGACCTTGAATAAATGCGTTCATATTCCACCTTATGTGTATTGTGGATGCAGTTACTCTAAGAATAGGTATAGATAGAAATAAATCGAACGCTATCACAAAGAGTAAGACCCACGATGATCTCAACTCTTCGTAATCAGCACTTTGCGGGAACTGGTAGAGACCCCCAAACCATATCATTGGGGTTATACGAAGCAAACGAGAGGGATTATACGCAAAAATATCGCTTTGGCTATACGCAAATAACCTAACTGTCATTAGTCACGGGTTTTCCTGTGAGCGAAACGACTATTTGCAAGTCACTTGAGTATAGAGGAGCCAGTTGTTTTTGCGTGTGTGAGAGGCACGTGTAATTAGAAGAGTAGTCTAAAAGAGTGGAGATTCGTTTGAGCAAAGGTAGGTGGCGGTACCTTGCACAACGATAAAGGCAGAGAAAGCACTAGAGAGCATTTATAGATCGAATAACTTATCAAATTCTCTTTGTTCCATAATGTCTTCTATGCGGCGTCGAGTTTTCTGCTTTACCGCCGCCGCGTTTTGTTCAGACTCTTTTTTGTCTTTTTCTGACTGCTTCTTACTTTTTCTAGCCATTGGATACCTTCCAAATTAGTTGCATTATCCATTAATGCATGAAAACTGAATCAGTTAACAGTAAAACTTCCTAACTTTGAACCTGAATCACAGAGAATAGTTCCAGATTGCGTTTTCTCACAATATTCAAAATCGATCATGAAGCTATGAGAAAGAAGTTTCGGTAATACGTGCCTTCGTAAAATATCACCATTTAATTGATGTATTTTAGCGTTCCAAGAGGTTTGAGGTTGTTCTAAATTAAATTCAATTTCTAACATTTATTCTCCTGTTTTTTAGTGATTTTCTCTTTGTTAAGTAATTGATACCAATGCCTTTGACGGCCAGTTCTTTTTGAGGACATGATTTTTCCTATAAATAATAAATTAAGCAGTACTATTCAGTTTATTTTAGATAGCACAAAGCAATGCCTAAAATTAGGCTGAGTGATTGATGAAAGAATATTTTTGAAGGAGAGAGGTTTGGTGCAGCATGGGCATGCTACACCAAGAAAAGCAGTCTTATAGAGGAGTTACTTCAGTCGCTTGAGGACCTTTTTTACCTTGCTCTACATTGAAGCTTACTTTCTGACCTTCAGTCAGTGTTTTGAAACCGTCAGAAACGATAGCGTTAAAGTGTACGAATACATCTTGGCCGCCGTTGTCTTGAGATAGAAAACCGAAGCCTTTAGTTTCGTTAAACCATTTTACTGAACCAGTTACTTTCGACATAAAAATACCTTTGAATTAAACATTAAAATTATGATTTGTTTTGTGGATCTTTTCTAAGCTATTGAATGTTCAATCAAGAGGAAGTTGTACGCAGGTGTCTGAATTGGGGATTCAAGATTTTACTGAGAGGAAACTTAAACTAAATGTTGCATTAACAGCTCTCTTCTAAGAGCCAAGGCACACTATACACCTTGTTTAGAAAATAGCTACATTTATTTTAGATAAATTAAATGTGCTCATTATTAACTCGATAAATTGTATTGTTCGAAAAAGTTGAATAAGTAGAACGAATAGTATGGCTCATAATTTTAGCTCATCAACCTAAAATAGAACCTTATAGATAGCCATAGATTAAACATGCGATTTGCAAGCGGTCACAAAGATAAACTAGGAGAACTAGTATGAGTACATTCAGAGAAATTCGTCAGCTTATTCCTGCGCAACCTACTGCTGATGGTGATGGAGTGAAAATTCGCCGAGTAGCGGGTTTCAATCATGCTAGTTTTTCTCCATTTTTGATGATGGATGAACTCAAATCAGAAGACCGCGCTGACTATATCGGCGGTTTCCCTCCGCATCCGCACCGAGGTATTGAGACGCTTACTTATATGTTGAAAGGTCATTTCCAGCATCGTGATCATATGGATAATGTTGGTGAGCTTCGTTCCGGTGGTGCACAGTGGATGGCGGCAGGAAGAGGCGTCATCCATAGCGAAATGCCTATTATGAAGGAAGGCGAATTGCATGGTTTCCAAATTTGGATTAACCAGCCTGCGAAAAATAAGATGCAGCCAGCTCAATATCATGACTTTCAACCTGAAACGATCACTGAGTTTGATACTCCGAATACGGGGGTTGTACGTTTGATTGCGGGTCATATGACTATAAACAACGAACGAATTCAGGGGCCGCTAACAGAGACAGGTGTTGCTGCCACGGTAGCCGATTGGAGAGCGATGGGGGGGCAAGCTTTGAATTTGAACACGGATCAAGACAACAACATGATGCTCTATGTCTATAAAGGTCGTATTCAATTAAAAGGTCGTGAGATCAATCAAGGCGAAATGGCCATTTTATCGAAAGGTGAATGGGTTGAATTGCAGGCCGAAAAAGAGAGTGGTGCACTGATCTTTATTGGTGAGCCAATTAATGAACCCGTGGTGCATTATGGCCCTTTTGTCATGAATAGCATGGAAGAGATAGAACAAGCCATCCAAGATTACAACTCTGGGTTGTTTGAAACTTACTAGTTTGGACTGCCTACTCGCTTTTTCAGTTAGCGAGCAAATTAAAACAGTTTTGAGCCTGAATATTGGGCTCGACCAGAAGCAAATACGATAATCCACTGCCATCGAATTTGCGTTAGCCACGTTTAATCCACGTGGCTTTTTTCTACTTCTGACTCCATCGTATGATGGCTTCCTTTCCTGCTTCAATTCCTAACTCATAAGCATGACGCAGTGGTGCTGGCGATCGACTCAGCCGTTTCAACTTGAATGTTTCAGGAGGACACACTTGAATGATTTCGATACCAGGTGGTGGGTTGTTGATCAGCGCTAAGGTCTGATTGTAGCGAACTTCACGTGTCAACATCGGTTCAATTAATCCGGGCGTTTCTTTCAACATCCTCCTAGTTAGGGCGCTGAATCTTCCTCTTGGCTTTTGATAGCTTGCGGGTTGGCTGCGTAAAACCATAATTTTTTTGGCTCCTCGCTTTATTGCTTCTGCAACAGGAAGTGCGTCTGAGACGCCACCATCAACGTATTGAATTCCGTTCAGTGATACGCCATTTCGGTAAAGTACAGGCAGTGCGCTGCTGGCTTTCATTGTTTCTGCCAAGTCGTCGACATCAGGAAGGTGGTACTCCGCTTGCCCATTGTCTTGACGCGTCACGCCTAAAAAGAAAGGTCGTGAATCAGCTTTGAGCGCAGATTTATCGATGCCAAGTTCTTCGAGGGTGACATTCCACATCCAGTCTAAGTTCATCATATCACCACCACGTAGAAGTTGAGATGGAGAGATAAATTCTTTTCTTAAGCTGTAATCGAGGTAGATTTTTAAGTTACGTCCGGGCATTTTAGCTAAGTAGGCAGCCAAGTTGCTAGCACCCGCAGACACTCCCCAAAAGCTATCAAATGGAGAGAACTCGCTAGCAAGAAAATGATCGAGTATGCCGCATGAAAATACGCCTCGCATGGCTCCACCTTCGACAATCAATGCTCGAGAGCCTACTTTTTCCATCACTTCGCTCCACTCTTTATCAATCGGATAATAGCGTGCAGCTTAACGCATAATGGTTTTATACCCAAGTGGGCCAAAGGTCTAGGTTGCGTTCCTTTGAATAAAAAGGGCATCAACGGATGCCCTTGTCACTTTTAGCCTATGGAATTGCGGGTAATTGAGTCGCTAATTTAGTGAAGGAGACCGAGCCAATTAGCCCCCTTACATAGAGCCATACCTGTAGTCCCATACTGATCGTTGTTGGAATAGTTTGATGATCACTTGTTAAATAGGCATACAAACACTATCCAGAGCGTTGTAAGCAAAAGTAATGGGGTGAATACTTTCTGGATAGAAGCGCCATCAGTTAAATTGTAAATTTTGATGGATTCATTATAGAACGCTCGTTTGAATTCTTTGAAGCTAATGTCGCTCTTCGCATGCGACTGTTCATAGTGCTGGTGCGCAGCGTCCGATAGCTGGTATTCCAAGTCTTGGAGCTCGTACTCCTTGTTAAAAAACGCATCCCAAGCCGAAAGGCGGGCTATCGTTTTAGGAGATGGATCCCCATTTAGTTTCTCTAGACGTTTAGCATAAGCTGCTTGATATTTATCCACGGTATATTCCTGTCTGAATAGACGTTGAGTTAGAACATATGTAAAAAAGAAAAATAAGTAATAAAAGGTTTTTTACGTTCTATACCTGTGATAAATGCTAAAAATTTCAATGCTCTAGCACTCCGATGTCGCAAATGATATTGATGGAATTGCTCTGCGACAAATAAAATAATTACTCTAGATAACAACGAATTTTTGTTGTTTTTTTTAAAAACTGATCATGAGATTGAGTGGGGATTTTTACCGAGAAGAATTTCGCTACTGTAACTGTCTATATTTACTCAAAAAGAGAAAATCTTAGAAGCTTTCTTTGATTGATGTGAGATATTTTAGGTCGAAAAGCATTAATTTTGGCTATGCTTATAGTTCGTCTTTTTTGTTGTTGAACTCTACTTCGAGGGGGAAAGAACCCATATTTCGAGCATAGGATAGCTCGCTTTTTCGTTACGTCGTTCTTGGAGTTTGAATCAGTGACGACGCTATGAGTCTAGCATCTTGAATTCACTTGGGTGTATTGATTAATTATAAAAGTAAAGCAGTGCTGAGCTAGGATAAACTTCAACGTAAAGGTGACGGTATGAATATACAATCAGCCATTATTGAATATGCGATAGCGATTATAGGCTTACTTTTGACGGGCGTTACCCTCTGAGCATGACTGCCCAGAGGATAGAAAGCGCATTAGCTTTTTGCTAACGATTGATGTTGTATCGAGCCATTGCAGCTTCTTCTGACGATACAACCGTTTTACCAATTGGTGCGAGTGAAATAACCGCTAGCTTGAGGTGTTGGAGCGCAAACGGAATGCCGATTATGGTGACAAAGCATGCTGCTGCAGAAAGTACGTGACCGATAGCTAACCAAAGGCCTGCAAATACAAACCAAAGGACGTTACCAATAACGCCGAGCGGACTCGTGCCAATGTCCATTTCATTGGTCAATTCATCGCGTGAGATGGCCTCTTTACCGAATGGGAAAAAGGAAAAATTACCCATAACGATACACGCACGCCCCCAAGGTATTCCGATGATGCTAATAAAGGCCAAAATACCAAAAAACCACCATAGCAACCCCATAAATACGCCACCAAATACAAACCAAATGATGTTACCAAGTGTTCTCATTCTATTTCCTTTATTCTTGAATGTGATGATTCAGATACCTGAGAGCAGCGTAAAACAAATCTAAACCGTCTGTTTTGTCGATGTGTGCTTTTGTGCCCTCATTCACCTGATTGATAGAATAATCGCTGTAGTCTTAACAGAGAATGAATGCCTTCCCTAAGGCAAGTCTTTTTAGTATAGAGCGTAATACTCAATCAAGCATATAGCCAAGAATCGCATTATCTAGAGACAACTTTCTCGATATATTGACAAATTTGCTCTGCCAATCGATGGCTGGCAATGTTGCGTTTTACTACTTCATTAGCAATATTTCCAGACTCAACGACGCCAAACCAGTCGAGCAACATCGAATGGAAACCTTTACTCGTTAGCATTGGCGTCCAGTCTTTCAAATTGATTTTTTGCTCTTGGTTAGCTTGCCATAGTTTGCCTTCAACGAAGGAGTCGAACTCAACTGCCTTGTTTGCATAACAAGCTTGAACGCGCTCTGTAGTGATACCGAAGTGGCGATTCATCGAGGCGTGGAGCAAAGTATCTCCATGTTGCCACTGAATATCTAAACGCGCCAACTGACTACCTTCAAGTTGATGAGTTACATAAGCATCTCTTAGATCGGCTTTGGCTGTGACGTTAACGCTGTCTAATGGGTGAATAAAATCATCAAATATAAAGGTACGAACATCCCCCGGTAGTTGGTGACGGTTCTTTTCCCAGCGTAGCGACTTTAAGTCAGATATGTTGCCTTGCTGCACTTGTGGCATATGTTGGTTGTAAAGTGGAATGTGACGACGGTTAAAGCCCACATAGAGTGGCTGTCTCTCTTTTTCGGCAATGTCGTACAGCTTTTCCACGTCATCAGCACTGTTCGCTAATGGTTTGTCGACAAAGGTTGGAATTCCATGCTGCAGAAAAAATGCCGCTATTTGAGGGTGTACGCTTGTTGCCGCATGAATCATGACGGCATCGACGCCAAAGTGTAGAAGTTGCTGGTAGTCTTGGCAGATCTCTGAGATTCGATACTGCTTAGCCAGGCTCTCAAGTGTGTTTGGGTTGCGGGTACAAAATACAAGTTCGATATTTGGAAGCTGAGTGATAACAGGAAGGTATGCTTTCTGAGCGATATCCCCTAGACCAATAATACCAATTTTCATCCTAGTCCTTATCTCGATGTATGGATCGCGGACTGTCAGTATAACGCTTGGCGCGGCGATGAGTTTAAATACCTTGTTAGAAAAAGCCTGATTCACACTTTGAGCCAGGCTTTATTGAATGATTTAGGAAACGGCTCGGCAGGCTTTGAATATATCTAACTTGCTATCGTAGGCTTGAGTTTGTACATCCATAATGCCTAATAAAGAGTGGAATACGTTATCATGTGAGTATTGGCCTGCATTCTGTGCTTGTTTATACAAACAGTCGGTATTGATCTGCTTCGCTTGTTTAAAGCCCGAAGACAGCCACATGATCAAAGGAACGCGTTTTTGGAAATCTGGTGCAAGGCCATAAGGCATACCATGTAAGAACAATCCATTTTCGCCTAGTGACTCACCGTGATCCGATATATAAATTAGCGCGGTATTATACTCAGACTCTAACGCTTTAAGTTTTTTGATGGTTTCTGCCAATACAAGATCGGTGTAGCGTATGGTATTGTCATATGTGTTCACTATTTGTTCGATGCTACAGTTTTCGATATCTGCACGTGGACAGTCTGGTTTAAAGAAGGCGTTGTCTCTTGGGTAACGCTGAAAATAGGTCGGACCGTGGCTTCCTATAAGGTGCATGGCGACCACTCGGTTACCGTGCATATCCGCGACTTC
Organism: Vibrio sp. 1078-1; assembly: GCF_033340475.1. NCBI lineage: Bacteria > Pseudomonadati > Pseudomonadota > Gammaproteobacteria > Vibrionales > Vibrionaceae > Vibrio > Vibrio sp. 1078-1. The sequence continues at coordinate 331,460 of NZ_JAWOWM010000003.1, read as the reverse complement.
CTGATCAAAATGATCTAATAGCGCCATGTCGTAACAAGTTTGGCCATTACACATAGGGCTTACTTGCTTTCGATCCACTTCAATTTTCTTGATCTTGTGGGCTACTTCTTTATCCCCACCGTCATTTTCTTTCCAAATGAGGTCAACCCCAGCGCGCAGCATTATATCGAGAGCATTGTCCTGGTTATCCGCTTTGGTGCGTTCAAACTCGTTTCGCGTGAGCTGTGAAAACATACAAGGCACAGATACAGCAGTCGCGGTGCCACAAGATGCGACGTCTTGAAATGAGATAACATCCAATTTACTAGTATAAGGGTTTGTCTCTCGTGTATAGCCATTGAGTTGGTAGTTCTGCGTTCGAGCGGTTTCTCCTACGACAAAAACCAGTAGTGTTGGTTTGCGCTGTGCTTGCTGTACGGCGCTATCTGACTGCTTTGCATCTGTGCCGATTTCTCGATATGGCTCTGGCGTGGTGAAATATTTCTCCTTCACATACCCGGTCGCGCTGTAAACGAACTGGGTGGGTATGATGATTTTTTTTAGGTGGCTATTGTTGCGCCCTACAGATGCGTAGTCTTGATAGTACACGCTGGCAATGACGGCGATGACAGCTAGCGACGACAGCATCGATACTAATTTGGTAACAGAGAAGTACAGTAATTGGTGACGTTGAGATTGCAGCTTGACCTTAAAGACAATTATCGCTGGGATAACTCCCATAATCAGCGTCCAAATTACAGAGTGAGCACTCAGGTAAGAACTCGCCTCGCTCGAATCGGTTTCAACAATATTGGCAATCATTCCAGAATCGAAAAGTGTGCCATAGTTATAGCTTGCGTAGCTCACCATACTTGAAACAATGATTAAAATTATAAAGAACGGCTTGCCGATCCAAGGCCAACTAAATAAATTAAAAAGGAAATTGAGCGCGGCAAGAAAGAAAATTGGTATTGTGATAATAAATCCAATCTTGACATTATCTAAGTGTGTAAAGATGCCGATCAGTTCTTTATAAATAGGGATATTTACGACGAGAGCGAAATACAGCGCCAACAGGAAAGTAAAGGTAACGTAAGAGATACCTCTCTGTTGTAAATCATGTGTCTTCATAATGAGTGTCTTGAATAAAAATTAGAGCAAGAACGAAGCCCAAATAAAAAGGGCAAGAGTTAACGCAACAAATACTGCTGCTGAGCCAATATCTTTGGCTCTACCACTGAGCTCGTGCCAGTCATCGCTAACACGGTCGACAACCGCTTCTACGGCGGAATTAATGAGTTCTACGATCAATACCAAGAACAGGCTACTGATCATCAGCACTCTTTCGTATGTGGTGACAGGAAGGAAAAAAGCACAGACGGAAAGCACCAAGGCGAGAATCAATTCTTGTCTAAAAGCGGCTTCGTGTGTCCATGCGGCTTTCAATCCTTGAAATGAATAGCCGGTCGCATCCATGACACGGCGTATACCTGTTTTACCTGGCTTCAAAATATGACCTTACTATTTAAGCATTGGGATGGAACACATATCCCAGAGAGGTAACGAGATTAATCGTTACAGCGTGAAACATTTGTGAATAGAATCCATCGCGCGATAATTTAAGAAAAGTGCTTATTTAATCAAGATCGTAGACGGTATAGCCTTTGTGCTGGAGGCATTTACGCAATACGAGAGATTGAGTTTTGGTTGAATCATTTGTTGCACTCAAAGCACCAGCTCCAGCTCCTACAGCACCGCCGGCCGCAGCACCGACAGCCGCTCCACCTAATCCGTCTTCTAGCGCACCAGCAGCTGCGCCGATCAATGCGCCTGTAACTGCCCCATTAGTGGCTTCAGATTTCGCTGCCTCTGATTTGTCGACATTTTCTGCATAGCCTTGGCAGTAAAGAAAGTCTTGTTCATATGTACTAGGGTCGACATTGGTCATGTCGACGACAGGTTTTTGGTTGTAGGCGCAAGCTGTAAGCGTAGAAGTAAGCGCCATAATCAGGATAAAAGATTTATACATGAGTACTATCCATTTAGTGTGTGAATCTTATGGATTAAATGTACACTGTTTTATTGTTGGGCTCTGTCGCTTGAGTGTATTGAAGTGTCGTCTTCTGTAAACGGGGTAGGAAGGTTAAGTTAACTGTCTGATTTTTTGAGGCTAAGTGTGAAGCAAGCTCCTCCAAGTGGGCTATGGCAAATCGAAACTTCTCCACGTTGAAGCTCCATTATCTGTCTGACAATCGCCAAGCCGAGCCCAAACCCGCTCGTCTTTTTGTTGCGAGATTCATCCGCACTGTAAAATGGTTCGAATAGATGAGGCCAATGCTTTTCTTCAATACCTATGCCATCATCATGAACATTGATGAAGCAGCGGTGCTGATCGTGTTTTATCTCTACTAAAATCTGCTTATCCGCGTACCGCATTGCATTGCGCAGCAAGTTATCTAAGGCTCGCTTTAACAATTTTGGGTCAGCAAACGCGAGAACGTTTTCTGAGTTTACTTCTTGAAGCGAAATACCGAGCGTAGTCTCTTTTTGCCATCTCTGTCGTAATTCTTTGACTAAGTTGAATAGGACGACTTCTTCTTGAGTTTGTAATGCTGTGTCAGGACGCTCCATCTTTGCGTAGTAAAGCAATTCTTCAACCATTTCTTCCATCTCGTCAATGTCTTCGACGATACTGTAAACATACTTTTTCTGTTGTTCAGTTAAGGTTGAATCCGATAACAAATCTGCTTGCCATTGTAAGCGGAAGATTGGGGTACGCAATTCATGTGCAACGGCGTTAGTTAGCATTTTATTGCTAGTGATCAAGCGAGATACTTTATCGGCCATCGTGTTAAAGCTTTTGTTTAACGTCCCAACAGACTTAGCGCTTGAGGTACTAGCTCGAGCCTTGAAGTTACCTGAGGCAAACTCAACGGTCACTCTCTCTAGCTCTCGAATCCGACGGCTTAAGAACCAGATCAACAATATGCAATACAGAGCAAATCCAGCTAAAAAGAACAACCAAACGATATTGTCATCAAAGTTGGCTGCTTTAACCACAGGGCTATTCGGATTATCGCTCATTTTAAAGATAGGCGTGCTCGCATCTAGGCGGAACCAGATATCCCTTTCTTCATCGTAAGCGACGTTAACGGAGGTATCACTTTCAAACGCCTTTTTGATGTCTGTTGGAAGCTCTTCAAGCGTATGAGGCACCAACAAACGATGGCTTGATGTGGCAAATTGTTCCAACTGTTGTTGAGTATATTCTAATCCGTGTTCTTTATAGATAGGATAGATCAGATCGTGAAAAGCTTGACCCTCATGCTCTTGTAATAGGTAGTCATAATCTGTGTTGATCTCATAAACTAAGAACTCGTATCCCCACAAGCTAGCCATAAACAGAATGATAAGGCCAACAAAGCTTTCCAGATAAATCCGTCTCATTATTCATTCCATGCATCAGGCATAAATAGGTAGCCTTTGCCGCGAACGGTAATGATTTTTTGTGGTGAGCAAGAAGCATCGCCTAGCTTCTTTCTCAGTGTCACTATGCGATTATCAATGGTTCGGTCTGTGCCATCGTATTCAATACCACGCAGTGTTTTGGTCAGCCACTCACGTGATAGTGTTTTTTCAGCATGCGTAGCAAGAACCCACAACAAATCGAACTCGCCGTCTGTCAGCGCAATTTCTTCTTGGTTCATTACGCACGATTTACGCAACCGGTTTAAACACAGAACACCAATTTGTAGGCCGTTTTCGGACTCGGTAGGCGCCGCCTCTTTTCTTCTTAATAGCATGCGAATACGAGCCAGCAATACGCGAGGTTTGATGGGTTTAGTAACAAAGTCATCTGCGCCTATTTCTAATGCGGCGACATGATCGAAGTCATCATCACTTGCTGTCAGCATCAACACTTTGCCTTTGTAGCATTCTCGGATTTGACGACATACACTCAGACCATCTTGCCCGGGTAGCATCAAATCTAACAGCACCACGTCTGGTTGTGTGTCAATAATCGCATTGGGTGCGTCCGTCCCATTGTCGATACATTTGACCTGAAAACCTTGTTCAACAAAATACTCACCCAACATAGTTTGTAATTTGGGATCGTCTTCCACAATGATTAGAGATGGTTTGATTTGTTGTGCGTTCATTTAAGTGATGTATACAATATTTAATATCAATGGAACTTAAACAAATTTACGAATTATTTCAAATAAAGCTTTCTCAGAATAAGGTTATCGGATGAGTTAATTGGATAAAATTGCCAATTAATGATTTAAATCTAATCACCAATCACATTTCGGGAGATGTAAAAAGGCGCAACGTTTGCGCCTAGGTATGGAATCTTAAAGCGAAATTACCGCTTATTCGGTGGTACACACGACGCTGTTGTCGCTGCCAAAAACATTTGGAACGTAAGCATCAGCTTGTGGGTCATTTTCCCACTTCGCATCATCGAGCAAGTAACGGAACTGAACATTCTGCGCTTTAGGTAAGCGGGTTTTAAATTTAAACTGACGACTTTTCTTCACTAATTTCATCGGTTCTGGCTGCCAGTTGTTGAAGTCTCCAGCAATTTGGACAGAGTCCCACTGATCTTTATCTAGCTCGAACGTGACTTCGACTTCATCTTTTGTCTTAAAGAATCTTTTTTTAAGCATTGATCTTTCCTTGTTCGTACAAAAACTGTTCTAACTATTACTCGTGTTTCATAATGATTTCAAGTTTTATCGAATTGTTGCTGGTATCTGATGAGGGGAGTATCCGAACGGTGAATAGCTCGTTGTGCTGGTTTCGTGTACTGAGGGAGCGTTAGAGAGAAAATTCACTAGCCTAAAATAGTCAAAGAACAGAGTTTGTTAGCGAGCCGAGAGTCCGTATCTTGAAGTCAAACCGTTATCATGTATTATCTTAAATCACCATTTTCCTTGATGTAGCTATGTTGAAGTTTAACCGTACATTGTTGACTGCGATAGTTTGCTTAGTTGCTATGCTTTTGAGTAGTGTCGCTCCTGTGGCGCAGGCTTCCGCTCCGATGAAAACAATTGAAGTACGCGATCTTATTGTTCAACAGGCTGCTCTGCACAAACAACTTGGCGTCAATGACGACTGCGTAGAATCACATCACGATGAGTCAGCCATCAATAAGGCACAACAATCTCACACGAGTTGTAGCTCTTCCTGCATGGTCAAAATTCCCTCCAACTTATCTCAAAACGACTTACTGCTTCTTCCTTATAGCCTTGCCTTGATTGATAGGCCTCTAGTCGAAAAAGTAGTGACAGTGATCACCAAGCTTTATCGTCCTCCGATTGTTTAATTCCTCATCTCAAATTACTTGGGGTCTACCCCTTTTTACCAAATGAAATGATTTGGCATTTGAATGCCACAAGGAAATAAACAATGAAAAAACTACTTGCCTTATGTAGTGCACTTTTACTGACTTTTACCGCTCATGCAGCGCAATTTGAAGAAGGGAAGCACTACAAAGTTCTGGATGTAAAGAAAGCATCGAAACCTGTTGTGACGGAATTCTTTTCTTTTTATTGCCCACATTGCTACAAGTTTGAGTCGCTTATTGAGCGTTTAAAACCTGCTCTGCCAAAAGAGGCAAAGTTTGAAAAGGTGCATGTGGGGTTCATGGGCGGAGATATGGCGATTCCGATGGCCAAGTCCTACGCGACGATGGTGTCGCTTGGGGTTGAAGATACAATGATTCCTGCCATGTTTGCCCAAATTCATCAAAAGCGACAAGCGCCAAAAGACGAAGCTGAGCTGAAACAACTCTTCGTTGATAATGGCGTAGAAGGTAAGAAGTTTGATGCGGCGTACAACAGTTTCGCCGTAAACTCAATGCAGAAAGGTTTTGATAAGCAATTCTCTGCTAGCACGTTAAGAGGGGTTCCGGGTGTGGTTGTGAACAATAAATACATTGTTTTGGCCAACGAAATTCGTACTTACGACGAGTACAATCAATTAGTTAATTACTTATTGACGCTGTAACTGTAAATAGCATTGATGCTTAAAAATGGCGACGGTAGAGTCGCCATTTTTTATGCTTATCACACTCGTATTATCTAAGAACGCTTGTACATGCTTGAGTCGGAACACTAGTCATAAATATGGCATGCGGATAAAACAAGCTAGCAGCAGTGATTGCAACATTACATGGCTGAGCAATCGTGGTTTTAATCACATTGGTAAGCACGGCACCTGTATTATTTACTGTTTGAGCGGCGGCTTGTTGTGCCTGGTAAGACACGCAACCTGTCGTTGCATTGATCATCGCAGTGCTAAACAAAAGTTTGCGAAAAAACATATTCATATCCTTTGTGAATGCTTTGAATTACTTATATGTGGATTGATTCATAAATGAAACAAAACAGTGTTCAAAATATGTGTGCATTCACGAAATGAACATTGTTTTATAAAAAGACGTTTTTTTGTGATCTTAGTACTGGACAGACCAGGTTATGAAACTAAAGCCAATCCGTGCATTACGATTACGCCGAAGGTCAGTTTGCTCCTCATTCCTTGATATCCCTTGGGCTCGGCGTCTTGTTCGACTTTCCTCACGAGCTTTTCTGCATACCAAACAGCAAGGTACCCAATTGCTAAGAGTAGGGTTGCGACTGCGTAATGTTTGTGGCCCTGCAGTAATGCGCCCCAAGCCAGTAAGACAAAAAGGTTGCTGAGAATTAATATATTTCGGCTAAGGCGGTGGTAGTAATGCTCAATGCCATTACCCCAAAGGATGCCGGATAAAAAACTTAATATAACGGCGCTATATGCGATGAAAAATTGCTGACCACTTAAATTGAAGAGTGAGATGTCAGTGAAAATCAGCCCTAAACTAAACACAAATGGAACCAGGCCTAAGTAACCGAGTTGTAGCATGGTTGAGCGTGTTGTCATGGTCGTCACCTTATAATTGTTGCTCTATCATATTGGTAAGCGTAGTACTTGTCGGTGATGTGGAGCTTGGAAAAGTAGCAATAACTTTACCTTCAGAGCTAATTAGAAACTTGTAGAAGTTCCATTTTGGTTTTATGCCTGCTTGGTTAGTAATCTGGTTGAAGACTGGGTTCGCATCTACACCTAATACTGAAGAGCGAGCCATCATTGGAAAGGTTACCCCGTAATCGAGATAACAGACTTTCGCTGTGTTTGTTTCGCTTCCTCTATCTTGTCGAAAGTCATTGCTCGGGAAACCGATAACGGTGAAGTTTTGGTCTTTGTAAGTTTGATAGAGGGTTTCTAACTGTTCGAACTGAGGAGTGAAGCCGCACTGGCTTGCTGTATTGACGATTAGTAGTGTCTTTCCCTTAAAGCTTTCGCATAGATCGACTTCTTCCGTTGAGTTTAACAACCTTTGCTTACCTTGAAGAATATCAGGGCACTCAGATGCAAGAGCAAGCGAATTCATGGAGAGAAAGCTAACGAGAGCGGCGAGTTTCAGTAATCCTTTCATGGTGTTGTTCCCCTTGTTTTCAATAAGTATAACTACTCAAGTGCAAAGAGGATCGATCAAAAAAGCCGCACAAATGCGCGGCTTTTTTCAAGAGCTGAGATCTGACTATGCCAGTTTCAACTCGAACTGGTTCAGGTACATTACCATGTCTTCAATCGTCAGTACCGGCATGTTGTGCAGGCGACCGAATGCTACGATCTCCGGTGCCTTTGCCATCGTGCCATCTGGATTGGTCACTTCACACAGTACGCCAGCGGGTTGAAGCCCTGCCATTTGCATCAGATCAATCGTACCTTCTGTGTGACCACGGCGAGTCATTACACCACCTGGACGTGCACGCAGAGGGAATACGTGACCCGGGCGAGCAAGATCCTCCGGTTTTGCGTGCGGGTTTGCCGCCGTTTTAATGGTCGTTACGCGGTCTGCTGCTGAAACACCCGTTGTTACACCAACTTTCGCTTCAATAGAAACCGTAAATGCGGTTTGGTTTGCGCTGTTGTTGTTTACCACCATTGGAGGCAGTTCCAGTTTGTCTGCTTGAACATCTGTTAAGCACAAACAAACGATGCCGCTACATTCGCGGATCATCAATGCCATTTGCTCGTTAGTGAGGTGCTCGACTGAATAAATGATATCGCCTTCGTTTTCGCGATCTTCATCATCAAGAAGCAGTACGCCACGGCCTTCTTTTAAAGCGATAAGTGCGTTTTCAACGCGAGTAATTGGGTCGCCGAATTCGGCAAGTAGTGATGACTGATTCATGGTTAACTCCTAAATTTCACCAGAATCAGGGCGGTATGAGAGATCGCCGTAAAATACGATCAAAAAGAAGTGCACCAGCATTCTTAGCGATCTGACTCGCTATGCTGGTGTATTCTTATTCTCTTTCATCCGGACTATAACCGTCGGCTCTGGCATCTCACCAGATCTGCTGACCTCGACGAATCGAGCGCTCGCGGGCTCACTTGAAAAAGTATACCGCCGGTGGGGAATTTCGCCCCGCCCTGAGAACAATTAAAAATGTACCACTTCATCCAAGTTGTGAAGAAGTGGAGCTAGGATAGTACTGCGAACTGAATAGCTTGGAAAGTCGATTCCATCTGTATGATGGAAAAGTGTGCTATCGACGGAAATAATCTGTGCGAATAAAGTGATCAATCTGCTGCGGCACGAAGGTGTTGTAAATCAGGCTCGTATGCGTTTGCTTCACTTCGATATGATCTTGCATACCGTCCAGTCTTGTCTCTTCTACGGTAACGGTACCGTCCGACATGGTGTTGTCATTACGGATCAACAATGGGCGAGCGCCAATCGGCATCGTTCCTGCGATACTGCCGAGTTTTTGAGGGAAATCCCAAGCGTCATCATGTTTGTTTAATCCGTGGTGTGGCGAATTGCCTAAAATTGCACCCAATCCGAGATCTTGAATTCGACCTACAATGGACGCGCCTTTCAGAGGCGAACCGATAGCGACAACATGAGAGATTAAGTTAGTGCTCGGTTTTCTGTTGGCGAGATAGCGCTTAATCATCAAGCCTCCCAAGCTGTGTCCCACGAGCACGTTTGTGGTCAGTGGATTAAGCGAATGATCAATAGAATCAAACAGTGAAGACTCATCGATAGCAACGGTGTTATAGCTGAGTACTTGCGTTTCGTATCCGAGTTTTCTCAGCTTTTGGCTAAGAGGCTGCATGACCAGCCCATGCATATAAAGACCATGTAAGATGATGATTTTCATAATACCTCCTAGATTTATGACGTCGTAGATATCCTACTCTAATTGACAAGAAACTACTTGTGCTTTGTGGTGCATATTTACGTTTTGCTGCAAAGTTTGACTGCTGTAGCAAGCGACTCAGCCCAGTAAATCCTGTATTTGTTGTTGCAATTGATGACGATTTAAAGACGCAGGACTTAACACTTCACCGATAACAACATCCACTTTTGACCAAAAACGAGTCGGTCGTTTTGTGAGAGCATGTCCGCCTTTGTGGCTGAAAAAAGAACCCCAAAGCCCTTTTAACGCCATAGGGATGACAGGAACAGGGTTACGTTCAAGGATTTTCTCTACACCAGGGCGAAACTCACCCAATTGACCGTTAGACGTTAAACGACCCTCAGGGAAGATACAGACAACCTCACCGTCGTTAAGTGCTTGTTCAATCTGTTCAAATGCTCGTCGGTAAGTGTCGGCACACTTACGTGGAGAACAGATCGGGATAACACCGGCATGACGGAATACATATTTAAGAACAGGTAGCTCGCTGATGGATTTGTCCATCACAAAACGAACCGGGCGAGTAGAGGTTCCCATCAAAATCAATGCATCGACATAGCTAACATGGTTAGCCACGATTAACGCAGCACCTTGTTCAGGAATATGTTGGCGCCCCTTTACGGACACACGATACATACAATGGCTGAGTAAATAACTGATAAAGCGTTGTGTAAATTCCGGTACTTGGCGATATACATAGATCGCCACGAAAAAGTTACCTATTGCCATCATGGCAAACAGTTCCACAATAGAAAGCTCTAGTACGCTGAGTACAACGATCGAAACCAAAGCAGACACCACCATAAACAACGCATTCATGATGTTGTTAGCAGCAATGGCACGTGCACACTCCCCTTTGTTTGAACGCGATTGGATGAACGCATAAAGAGGAACAATAAAGACACCGCCGCTTACACCAACAAGGAACAGGTCAATCATGACGCGCAGATGTTTTGATTCAGCAACGAAGCTTTGCACATCATAAAAGTGCACCGGAAGTGATGGATAACTTGGGACTGCCCATAGCAAGTCGACGCCAAAGACTGTCAGACCAAGGATACCGAATGGCAAAATACCAAGCTCAACGTGGTTGAAAGAAAGTTTTTCACACAACCAAGAGCCTGTCGCGATACCAATCGAAAACAATGCCAACAGTAAAGAAACGACAGTGCTATCTGCGAACAAATGTTCGCGTGCGAAGTTAGGGAATTGAGTTAGGTAAGTCGCACCCATGAACCAGAACCAACTGATGGCAAGAATAGACATCCAGATGCCTCTCTGTTTTTTTGCCACTTTTAACGTGTTCTTTAAACCAGAAATCGGTTCAAATTTCGCTTTGTCATTCGATTGGCTAGGCATCGTTGGAATATTCACGCTGCTCATGAACCCAAGCAAAGACAAGGCAATCACGGTACAAGAAGCAATCAAGGTACCATTAGGAATGGCTAGCAGCAGGCCTGCGCTAAGCGTACCTATAAGAATCGAAAGAAACGTGCCCATTTCAACCCAAGCATTTCCTCTAACAAGCTCATTTGGTTTGAGCGCTTGTGGTAACAAGGCGTATTTCACGGGACCAAAATAGGCCGATTGAGTGCCTGTCATAAACAGCAGAACCAGCATCAGCATGGCACTTTGGGTGGCAATAGCGGTTGCTGCGCAAGACATGATAGCCAGCTCGATGAGCTTTAGACGTCGGATTAATTTGGCTTTGTCCATGCTGTCAGCGACGGCACCAGCATGCGCTGAGAATAGAAAGAAAGGTAGGATGAATAAGCCTGCCGCCAAATTAACGAATAGATTGACGGATATTGGTAGGTTATCAATTTGGCTGTATGTCACCATCAATAACAGAACGTTTTTGTAGATGTTGTCATTGAGTGCGCCAAGGCATTGCGTCACAAAGTAAGGAAAAAAGCGTTTTGAGAAAAACATACGGGCCCCGATTAAACAAAGTCGAATGAGATGGGAGCACTTTATGCTCAATGAACGATTAAACCAGCTTTCTCTTTCAAGTGACGTTGTATGCCACCAAAAGTAACGAAATTCGTTACTTTCATTTCCATTCGTTTATTGAGTTACTAATTCCGAGACTTCTGAGCAGGTTTTCTTTCCCATGGTTCAAACAAAGGGAACGTCCAACGACGCATCGCAATAATCAGAGAGGTGCCGTGCTTTTCGTCCATATCGAGAGAGCTATCATTTTGGCAAGCCTGATAAAACTCATCGATGACCTTTTGCAGTTTCTGTTGTAGCTTCTTGTTGCTTGGTACACTCATCAGTCCTGTTGCCATGGAGAACTTTTCATCTTCACCAGAAAAGTAGCTTTGGAAAAAGGCGTCTTGAACTTGCTGTTGGAAGAACCGTTGAATAGGGCCGCCCATCTGCCACTTAAATGTCGGAGATATACGCAAACGAATTTTGTTATTTGGCTGCAAGTCGATGATGTTCAGACGATCCAAATGAGCAAGCTTTTGCACCAGTTCAAACTCATTGAAGGTGTATTGCTGAACGATTTGCTCAAACTGATAGCCATTTACAACACAGATTGCCACGAGTAGCAGGGCTTTATCATCAACCAACTGCTTTTCTTGCTCTAACGTTAGCGACTCTAGACCTTTATTGTGCGCAGCCGCGATCTTAAACAGTTCCGCCATTTCTAAACCAATCAATTGGCAAATGCGTTCTAAGCGTTCAAGACTAATGTGCTGACCTTCAGCGAGTAAACGTTTGACGCTTCCTTCACTTAAATCAAGGTGTTGTGCAACATCGGCATAATGCAGCCCAGCTAACTTTAGTTGGCGTTTAAGCTCTTTAATTAACGTATAACTCTCTGACATTTACGCTGTTACCTCGTCGTGTAACTGCTCTAGGTACGTTTGCATAAAGGTTTTGCGTTTTTGCGCTTCGCGTCTTGCTGACTCTGTGTTCATGGTTTCAGCGATTTTGAATAACTTGGTTTGAAAGTGATCCAGAGTGAATTGTTTATCGTTAAGTTCACGTTCTTCGGCAAATATATCGCTGTCGTTGTAAAGTTGCGCGTTAAACTGAGTGCTGACTTGAATGCATCGCGTCACGCCAATTGCGCCTAAAGCGTCCAGACGGTCGGCATCTTGGACGATTTTGGCTTCCAACGTATTTGGCCTGATGTTTGCGCTAAAGCTGTGTGCCTCTATCGCATGAGCAATGGCATCATGATATTGCTGCGGATAATCGATACTCTCTAAAAATGCGACCGCTTTTTTGGCTGCGATGATTGAGCTCTCTTTGCGATTTGGGTGATCTTTCGGGTAAGTAAAGCAATCATGCAAATAGGCAGCCGGTAATACAATCGCGATGTCTGCATTTTCTTCTTTGCAGAGCTGTTTCGCTGTTTTGACCACGCGTTTTACGTGTTTAAGATCATGAGCTGCATCTACTTGCATCTCTTGCTGCATAAATTCCAAAAATTGCGGTTCTATCTGGCTTAATGACGTCATGGTTCATATCTACAACTAAAATGAAGTCAGAAGTATGCCCAACGCTTAGAATAATTTCCAAGTGCGATGGTGTAATTGAGATTCAGCCACCAGAACCTTGTGCAACGTTTGGTACTGAGCCGTTTTATATGGCCTTTCAATGTGTTCAGTGGTTTATGAGACAAGAATAGACAGAGCGAGCAGTGATGTTTACCAGTAGAAAAAAGGCCTGACGATGTCGTCAGGCCTTTTTCGTCACGCCGATCTTTTTAGCGTTTGAACGTTACTTGCTCTGCTTGTTCAAGATGAATATGAGTCGTCGCAGGCTGTGTTTCTGCAATCACTTTACCGTGACGAACAGAGTAGCGAACCGGCACTTGGCGACGTACTGCGTCAAAACCATTTTCTGCGGGAAGAATCAGTAAACTACCTGGTTTGCCTTCTTCAATACCGTGCTTGTCTTGAATGTTCAGTGTACGTGCTGAATTGGTGCTGATCAGATCCAGTGAGTTGTTGATTTGGTCGTAACCCATCACCTGACACACGTGCAGACCCATATGTAGCACTTGCAGCATGTTTGCAGTGCCTAGTGGGTACCAAGGGTCAAATACATCATCGTGTCCAAAGCAGACGTTGATGTTGGCATTCAGCATCTCTTTCACTCGTGTTACGCCGCGACGTTTTGGGTAATCATCAAAACGGCCTTGTAGGTGAATGTTCACCAATGGATTTGCCACGAAGTTGATACCGGACATGCGTAATAAACGGAACAGGCGAGATGCGTATGCACCGTTGTAGGAACCCATCGCTGTGGTGTGACTGGCCGTGACTTTATTCCCCATATCAAACTTGTGCGCTAATGCTGCCAGTGTTTCAACGAAGCGAGATTGTTCGTCATCGATTTCATCACAATGCACGTCGATCAGGCGGTCGTATTTTTGCGCTAACTCGAATACGTAGTGCAGCGATTCAATGCCATATTCGCGTGTGAATTCAAAGTGTGGAATCGCGCCAATCACGTCCGCACCTAATTTGACGGCTTCTTCTAGCAGCTCTTTGCCATTTGGGTAAGAGAGAATTCCTTCCTGCGGGAAGGCGACGATTTGGATATCTACCCATTCTTTCATCTCTTCACGCACTTCTACCATCGCTTTTAGGGCAATTAGGGTAGGGTCTGAAACATCGACGTGGGTACGAACGTGTTGTACGCCGTTTGCTATCTGCCATTTTAAGGTTTGTTTTGCGCGCGCTTTCACGTCTTCAATCGACAGCATTTCTTTGCGCTCAGCCCAACGTTCAATACCCTCAAACAATGTGCCAGAGATGTTCCAGCTAGGCTCGCCTGCGGTTTGAGTTGTATCTAAGTGAATGTGTGGCTCGCAGAAAGGCGCAACCGCCATACCGCCTTCAGCATCGATGATGTCACCGTTATGACTAAGCTCCACATCGTTGCTTTCAATGCGCTTGAATTGACCATCTTCAATCAAAATTTGCTGCAGACCTTCTTGTCCTTTTAGCGTTACGTTTTTGATCAGTAGTGTTGTCATGATGGTTCCTTACGCTGGCTGTGTAGCCAGTGCTTTTTTGTTAAGAATAGGATTAAGAATCAGGAAGCTAATTGCGCCGCCAAGTACAGCGTTAATCGGCACTACGCCAGGCAGGAAGTGTCCCGCACCAACGCCAATCACGACAGCGATAATGCCAGCCCAGTTAACGTTTTGGAATTGGGCGGCTTCAAAGTTTGCGTAGCGTTTACGGTTCGTGAAGAAGTCAGCGATGATCACACCGCCAATCGGTGGAATTGCCAAAGATAAGAAGGTCAGCCAGCCAACAAAGTTATTGTAGAGCCAGAGAGCGCAAAGTGTGCCAACAAGACCGTTCGCCATTGAGATGTATTTACTTGGTAAGCCTGTGATGTTGGAAAATCCAAGACCCGATGCGTAGAGCGCGTTGTCGTTGGTCGTCCAGATGTTCAAGCCAAGAACGATGATAGCTGGAATAAGAAGACCTTGCGCGATCATCACTTCAGAAATGTCTGATTGACCCGTCACCGACGCACCTGCCGCGCCAAAGATAAACATTAACGAGTTACCGATGAAAAATGCCACCATGGTGATCATCACGGCGCTGCGCGGCTTTTTACCAAAGCGTACGAAATCCGCCGTTAATGTACCAGCACTGACAAAAGAGCCGACAACCATCGCGAGAGCTATTGAAAAATCGAGTGGCTCGGTTGGTTGAACTTGTTGTAGTTCGCCAATACCACCAACGCTATTTACTGCCTCGATGACAGAGTAGCCGCCAAGTAGTGCAATGGCAGGAACGGCGATTGCTGACAACACCATCAGTGCGGAGATGCCAAAGTAAACGGTCGCGGTCATGAGCAAACCGGAGACGAGGATCAAAGTATTGGTATCGATGCCCGTTGCTTTGTGCACCGGAATCGCAAACATCGCGACACCAACTCCAAACCACCCAACTTGAGTACCGCCAAGAAGAGCAGAAGGAAGCCAAGAGCCTTTAGAACCAAAAGAGAAACGAGCAAGAAGGTGAGTAGAGAGACCAGTAGAAGCGCCGATGTAACCGAGGAAAGAAGTGTAAATACCGAGGATTAGGTTACCGATGAGAACAGCGAGGAAAAAATCATTGAAGGAGAGCCCAGTACCGAGAGAACCCCCAGTCCACATACTTGCGGAGAAAAAAGTGAGTCCTAACATCACCATTGTAAGTGATGCCACGCCTTTTCTGGCCGTGTTGGGAACTGGTCCAAGACTGTAATTATTGTCTCCAGCCATTATTACCTCCGCACATTGAAACATTAAATTATAGCACCTGATTTCAGGCAAACGGCGCGTATTATCGAGATGTAAATTTAATAGTCAATGATAAAATTGCAATTTAAACGTTTGCTTGATTTTTGTTGTGTATTTTTTCTTTTAATAACAATAGTTTGATTTTTAAATTCTAAAAGTGAAAAGTTTGGTTTTACGTGTTTTCTATGATTTATAGACAGATTTTCTATGTGAAGTTAATGTTTTGAATTGCTATTTGTTTTTATGGATTAAATTTATCTATAACTCTGAATTGTTCAGTCGATTTCTATGAAAAGAAAACGTTTTCATGATGAGGTTTTTGGTTTGGACGGTATTTGTTCTTTTCTTGGGTATGTTTTCTTGGTTTTATTTTATGTAGGTGATTTATTTTTGTTGAAGCTGACATTTCTAATGGTTTGTTGGGCGAATATTTGAATTTTATAAACAGTAAACAATCTGTTGTGGGCAAGAAAAGTACAACCGAGCTCGGTCAGAGGATAAGAGGGCAATAGCCACATAAAAAAATAGCCAACCGCAAAGAGTGCGATTGGCTTATATACATGTGAACAAAATCAAGTTCACTAACAACGTCAGTTGGCTAGGTGACCCTCGGCTTAAGAAGGGTCGATTTATATAATGCAGTTACTGTGCCAACTTTAATATGCCCTAAAATACGTAGTTTCTGTGACATGCGTTGCTTAAAGTTTGAGTATGTTTGCAATTTGCAACTGCGTTATGCAATTTGACTCTATTATGCTAATGATTGATTAATAAACAATGAACCTTTTAAAGCATGACTAAACTCGCCGTTCCTAAAAAGGCGAAAAAACCAACTACATCTGTCACTGTTGTTAGAATCACCGAGCCAGCCAAAGCGGGGTCCAATTTAAACTTATCCAGAATAATGGGAATCAGCACACCAAATAAAGCTGCGGTAATAATATTGACGATAATGGCCAGCGCGATGGTTCCCCCAAGAACCGGAGATTGAAACCACAATCCGGCGAGCCCGCCGATGATTAACGCCCAAGCAATGCCGTTCAGAGAGCCAATACCCAACTCATTTTTCAAAAGCTTGAAGCGGTTACCTGGGGTGATCTGATTAAGCGCCATCGCACGAATCATTAGAGTGAGCGTTTGGCTGCCAGCAATGCCCCCCATGGATGCAACAATTGGCATGAGCACCGCCAAAGCCACCACCTGCGCAATTACATCTTCAAATAGTCCGATAGTGACAGAAGCCAAAATCGCAGTAAGCAAATTGATGCCTAACCAAACACCGCGCTTTTGCGAGCTTTTTAATACTGGCGCAAACAAGTCATCGCCTTCATCCATACCTGTACCCGCCATCAAACGTGCTTCGTAGATTTCACGCTGTGTACTCAATGCAAACTGCCAATCGACTTCACCGATCAGTGTTTGGTCTGCATCAGTTACAGGGAGAGCGGGCAGTGTGCTGTGTTCTAATGCCTCTACCGCTTCAGGAAGCATCATTTTACTGTCTAGCACCGTCACAGCCTCAATAATGAGTGTTTTTAAGCGAGTATCGGGGTCACCACGTAAGATATCGAAGTAGTTGACCGTTCCACGATACTGTTTATTACGATTAATCAGATACACCTGTTGAGGCGTGTCGTAGCTATAGCGCTCCATTAACTGCTTAGCTGTCCCAATCGTAATGTTGAAGGGCAGGGTGATGATCTTACGTTCAGCCCAGTGGCCGAGTTCTTCATCAGCATACTCGTTTGCTTGATCGTAAAGTTCCAACTCATCTTTTTCTATCAACGAGAGCGCTTCGCTGATGATCGACTCTGGCAACGAATCGGCCCATTCGATGAGCGACAAGTTGTCGAGTTTAGCGAGAGTTAGCTTTAGCTCGACTTCAGATAACGCATTGATGATAGAGAAACGTACGTCCGCACGCATTTCCGTTAACACGTCGATATGTAGCTCTAGTGGTAAAGCTCGCCATAAGCGAACACGATCGTCGATTGGAAAGGCTTCTAGAATCAGGGCAACCGCGCCGGGCTCGAGGCCCGCTTCAATAGATTCATTGAGCGTTGCGACTTGATCCGCTTCTTCGGCTTGGCCAATTTGCTGGATTAGAGTGGAGAGATCTTGAAACTTGCTCACCGAGTACCCCGATAGTTAATTCGTTTTATGGAAGTATGGCATGTTATTGAGATGCACAACTATGCACCTTAACCTTGCTCAAGGTACTTGAAAGTAACAGAAAAACAATAGGCTATTCGCTGTTGATGGTGAGATATGGCTGTACCAATTGGCGAATGTTCACTTTTGCGCCAATACGGGCTGCCAGCAAGTACATTCCGCCGATTTTTCTGTGTAAAAATAGGGCATCTGCTGGTGGAGTATGCCAGTATTCTTGCTCCATGCTTAGAATGGTGCCAGCCTCGCGAAGCTTTTGTGCTAAGCCGCTGGCTTTAAAGTCATAAGGCTCATCAACTAACATCGGTTCACATGCCATTTTCACTAGATCGAGAATCGCTTGGCGTTGGTCTGGAAGGATGGTTTGGCTGAAGAAGCCTATTTGTTCAAGCGCATTATTCAAGCCTTGTTCGTCATTGTTAACGACAGATGCGAAAGCTTGGCGATAACCAGTGCTGAACCGCTCGCTGTACTCTCGAGTGGCCCCGAAATCTAGCAAGCCGATTTGACGAGTGTTTTCGATATATAAGTAGTTGGCGAAATTTGGGTCGGTTTGTACCATCTTAAATTCGAACAGCTCTCGAAACAGTAATTCGAGTAGGCTGTGCATGACAAAATCTCGCGTACTCTGATCATAATGTTCGATTTGCTCAATCGGGCTACCATCAATGAATTCCATCGCGAGAACGGAGTCTGAGCAACTTTCAGTATGAACCTTGGGCACCACAAAATGAGGGTGCTCCTTCAAAGCGTCATGATAACGAATGGCAAATTGTGCCTCTCGTGCGTAATCGGCCTCGTCATGTAGCTGCTTTTTCGCTTCTTCGAGTAATCCTTTGTAGTCGACAGACTCGGGAATCAACCCAACGACCTTGAGCAGTGTACCGACATTATCGACGTCGCTATCGATACTTTTCCGTATGCCCGGATATTGCACTTTGACGGCTAGGTTATCGCCCGCATCGCTGTAGGCTTGGTGCACTTGTCCTATTGATGCACTGGCGATTGGTTTGAAGTTAAATGACAGAAACTCAGCTTTCCAATTCGTTCCCAGCGAACTTTCCATTACTGCGTTGAGTTGTTTTGCAGGCATTGGGTCTGCGTTGGAACGAAGACGGGAAAGAATATCGGCAAGTTCAGGTTCTAAAACATCACCAGCATCCATTGATAGCATTTGACCAAGCTTCATTGCAGCGCCACGCAGGTGAGCAAGTTGGTCAGTTAAGCGCGCGATGTTCTGTGGCGTCAGCAAGAGGTCTTTCGCTTTTGGTTTGTTGCCTTTGGCTATCTGCTTCGTGCCTTCTGCAATCACATTGCCTGCGACACGGGTAGCAAGTGAAGCGAACTTGCTGAATCTTGAGATGCGATGGGTAGGTAGGCTTCTTTCCTTTGCCGACATGAATCTTCTCCGCTATTTACTAACTAATTGTTATACGGGAAAAGGATATGTTTGGATACAAATGAAAAGAAAACCGCCAGCGTAACTGGCGGTTTGCGAGTTTAGATAGAGTAGAAGAAGTACAGTTGAGACTTCATTCGGATGATGATCCCGCGAATCACATCTAAGAAGGCCATGAAGCCTATCGGTTTTTCACCGCTGATCCATGCGAGGCCAACAGAGCCAACAGGGATGTCGTAGCCTTCTGGCTCATCAATCTTAAGACGAACAAAGTGGTGTTTGTTCTGTAAGTTCTTTCCAGTGGTGACACGTACGGAATCATCGAAACCCAGTAGATTACCTTGTGACTCACCTGTTGCTTCAACAATGCCTTCGACGGTCGCTGAGAAGATCTTACCTGGGTAAACGGACGAAGAGAATTCCGCTGGCTGACCCGGTTTGATGTTACGAATCGCCTGGTGGTTCACTCGCATTAGTACGTACTTTTCGTTGGTGTACATGTTGATACGCGGCATCATTGATACACGCTGACCTTCACGCAGGATAAAGTTGGTGACAAAGCCATCTGTTGGGGCATGAACTTTTGTGCTATTCAAATCCCATTGCGCTTTTGCAATTTGCTCTTTCGCTTGGCGCAGTTCGGCTTGTTTGGTTTCAACTGCAAGTTCCGCTTTATGAATCGCCAGTTTTGCACGGGAAATATCGACTTGTTTCTTCTTGATTTGAGACTCAAGGGTCAACACGTTGTGACGTGCCATATCAACCGCACTCGATTGTTTGTCGATATCGCTTTCCGTGATGGTGTTGTGCACCACTCGGTTTTGCTCAACATAACGATCTAGCATTTTTTTCTGCAATTTGTAGTCAACTTTCGCCGCTTCCAACTGGCTCTTTGATGTTTCTAGATCTTGCACTAGCGCTTCGTGGTTAGCTTCTTCAATCTCGATGTCGCCTTTTGCTGTAGCTAATGCAACGCGAGCAGAATCAGCGGATACGTTCGCTTGATTTAATGCGATTTTGTATTGCGTTGGGTCAAGTTCATAAATGAGCTGACCTTCTTTAACTTGCTGATTCGGCTCAATGTAAATGTGGTCAACTTTACCTTTTACATTGGTTGAATCTGGACGCAATTGGATGTGTGGTGACTGCACGACAGAACCGCCGGATAAATCCATCGGGGTGAAGTTAATCAAACCTACCCAGACGAACATCAGCCAACTCAAACCGCCAAGATAAGCGAACGATTTGGTTGCTTTGTTCCAAGGCATGCCAACCAAACGCAGCAGATAGATGAAGAGAGCCCATACCGCTAAACCTTCTAACATTATGCTTCCTCTTTTGGCTGTGTTTCTGTTTGCGGTTTACTTTTCCATGTATCACGCAGATTGATGATGGCTTTTTCCATATCAACAAATGCAAAGATCACGGCTAGCACCCAAACCCAGTGCCAGACAAACCCTATCCAGGTCAGCGCAGTGATGAGCCCTATCTGATGATGGTCTTTGCTGTGTGCTTTATTGATAGGCAATTCATGGATTTTCCAAAAGCCGTAACACGCGCCCGCGACACTCGCAATTAAAACGACAGCAGCGACAACATGTAACGCCGTATCTGCGCCTGTACCGACAAATGGGACACTCAGTAAACTCATTAAACACTCCTCTATCAAACTGTTGGCGTATTGTGATCTGAATTTGATTTGCGGCTTTCTTTGTGACAGATTCAATCACTATAGGATTAAATTTGATGTAATTGGTTATGAAAACGGTTCGGTTTATTCGCGCGATGGGCATTCTAAACATGCATAACCTCGCGTTATCTAAATACAATTTGGACTCGGATGAGTTAGGAATCCCAGTATCGGTGTTTCGTAACCCAATGACACTGATCCCGCTAAAAGCCGTTGCGGAATGGTATCGTTGTGTTGAACAAGCCAGTGCTGACCCGGATGTGGTGTTGAGTCTCAGCCGGGGTATTGAACTGCAAAAGCTAGGGCCAGTGGGACGCTGGTTATTCTCCGGCAATGATTTAGCCAGTACCATTCGGCGAGTGAATTATGGTGTGAGCAATCTACAATCAGGGGCGTTTTTTGCTGGCGAACAGTCGGGTAAAATCATCAAATGGACTTACCACAACCCGTTTATAGAAACGTCAGTAAAGGTGCACGATAGTATCCGCTGTGCGGTATTTATGATTAAGGTGTTACGCGAATTTCTTGGCAAAGATTACCAGCCTTTACGTGTCAAGGTTTCAGGCTCGAGAAAAAATACTGAGCGATACCGGGAATATTTCGGCTGCGAGGTGGAATGGAGTCAGCCAAAAACAGAGATATGGATCCCGGGAGATGACCGATTAGCCTCCCGCCAAGTGAGCCATCGAGAAGACAGCCGTCTAGCGATGAGTTTTTCCGACTTGGATGATTTGCTTAATATGCCCGATCCAGAAGACGAGTTGAAAGTGATTTATGAAGTAGTGAACTACAGCAGCCATTATGGATTGCCAACGTTAGAGCGCGTGTCTTCTCTGCTTGATTTATCTGAACAGCAGTTTCAACGTCGTTTGCATAAATTAGGGCTCAATTTTTCGACGGTTTCTGGCTATGTATTGAGTAATATTGCAGCTGGTTTGTTGAGTAAGCGCGTGAGTATTGATGACATTGCCACGCGCCTTGGTTACACCAATGTGGCGAGCTTCAATCGTATGTTTAAGAAACATCGTGGATTAACGCCCAAGCAGTATACGGGAAGATTAGAGAAGTAGTGCTCCACTTATCTCTATGAGTACAAGCAATAAAAGCCCTCAAAGTTGAGGGCTTTGTTATTTTTTTGTGTCGTTTTATGTGGTGGCTATTTCTTAGGACGCCAACTTAGTGCACTTGCAACAGCGCCGATGGCAATTACATCCTTTTTTTGTTCGCTAAGTTCAGGGAGCATCTGTACCGCAATGGTACCGTTCGTCTGCACAGCGGCAATTTCTTGTGTGCCTTCCTTAAAGCTATAACCCAATGGAATGTCTACCGCCATCATGGCGTCAGGACTAGTATGTACAGTTTTTACATTAAATTGGGTGCTACCAATACGCACTACGCCTGTCTCTTTTTTCTCAAAGCTGATGTCGATGAGAGCGGATTTTGGCTCCATCGCAAACTCACCGACTTTTTTACCATCTTGAGTAATGTCACAGGTGTAAGGATCATTCCCACCAAAATCGACGCCCATGTAGTTAACCGACATACCGCCTCCAGTGCAGTTCAAAAGCCAAGTTTCCCCGCTGTCGATACGAGTCACTTCTGCGCCCATTGAACCTTCTTTGAAAGAGATACGGTTAAACCAACTTGAGTTAGAAGCACTGCGTGAATACTTGCCTTTGTACTTACCAGCAAAATCAAAATGGCCATCCGCACCGAATCCCCAAAAATCACCGTCGGTTTTGATCAGCATTTCTGGTTGTGCTTTTACGGCATCAGTACGATCCATGACGGCTAGGCCACCACAACCAACAAGGAGCAAGGGAGCGAATAAAATAAGTTTCTTCATGTTTTTCATTGTTTATAGCTTGGTTACATCTAGGGTTTGGTCGGTGAATTGGATGTTCTGAATGTCGTACAACTCGTCAGTGCCTGTATTTGGGCACTCAACAGAAACGCTCTTTGCTTTGATAACAGTACATTCCGCCAGTTTGTGTGGCACGATATAGGTGTTGATACCGCCTTCACCATAAATGCTGTTGTCTTTGCTGTTGCCTTCAAAAGTATTGTTTTGATCATTACCGATCACATTCATCGCGTCGTCGCCAATGATCTTCACTTTTGTTAACCACTGAGATTTGTAGGTGTACGCTTCTATCAAACCGTCTTTGTTGGGAGCCATACGGAAGGTAGGTACTGTGCCTGGATTTGTCTTTTCTGTGTAGAGCTTGACGCCCGCAGAGTCGATATTCGCGGTATATTGCAAGTATCCGTGGAATAAGCCACTGATCCAATCAACGGCTTGTGGATCTTGGGTTTGCATTTCTTCACGCGTTAACGCTTGGTAGCCATCTAAACCATGTCCGTTTGCTTTTGCTACACCCATGTAAGCTTCAAAAGCGGCAGCAAAATATTCGTGAGAATATGAAGGGCCCGTTTGTTTAACACTTTCAGGATCGAAGTCGTCCGATTTCCAATCGTCCCAGTCATACTGAGTAGGGCGCCACACCGTCGGTTTGCCCGATTTAATATCGTTATAGATTGTTAACGCATGAGCTTGAATGTCATTTTGCAGTGCCGCAGTCTCCGTGTTAGGTGCAATACCTTGCGCTTGGACCAAGTGTAAAATTTCTTCAAAAGCGGCGTCTCGTTCGGCTTTTTTGCCAAGATTGGCGCAGTAATCGGCAAAATTACTCATGTAATGGCAATCGCCTTCAACTGTCAGTTCTCGATACATTAAAGATTGGCTATTCCTTAGCCAGTTTGGTGTTTCTTTACTAGTTACTAATGTTGACGCGATAGATGTGACAAGTGTATCCATATCATCTTCGCTAAGTACCATCATGCTTACAACAAACTTTTCTAGAGAACTCGTATCAAAAGAGTGTGCTAAGCCCGAGTTTGCAACTGCATCGTTCAATTTGTCTTGGCGAATCAGTTCGTTGATAAAGATTTTGGTTAACATCTCATCATTCTGTTCGTCGTTTTCGGTCAGCATTAGTGTGGCATCACGCTCGGCTAATGTCTTAGCGATACGAGACTTGTCAGCACCGTACTTAGAGTCTGGTTGGTTTGTGAGAAGGTGTTGGATGATTTTGGCTGCACGAAAGATTTTTTCATTATTCGCACCGTCATCAACAGCCACAATGTGAAATGTATCGTTGTTGTTTGCTTCGGAAAGGGAGATTTTCACATAGTGGGTGAAGCCAGCATCAGCAGCCACTTTTAACTTGGCTGGAAACTCTGTAGAAACGACAGTTGGGATTGTGACAGTGCTCAATGTTGGCATTGGTGGTGTTGGAGGTGTCGTTGTCGATGGTTTCGAATTAGATTCACTGCCGCCACAAGCAGTTAGACTTATCGCGCAAAATATGGCTAAAGGCGTTGATTTGGAATATCTCATTTCATGTTACTCGTAGACTTTATTAGAGCAAGAAACTTAGAAGCAACATAAAGTCCTGTCTATATAAGCAAACTAAGTCATATATGTTGATATTGTTTTTTGGTAAGACCTATTATTCGATATATTTAAAAACATAGTGGATTTTTATTCCGAATTTTATTTTCTATGTGAAGCTATATTCTGATAATGAATAAAACCTCAGGTTATTGCATGGCTTTAGGGGTATAGAATGATTAGGATTATCGTATATGTATGGTTTGTAAGCGTATGTAAGCCTGCGTTTTATTAAAATTATCATTTAAGTAGGTTGCGCAGTATAGGACGAGCGATATACTCCCTCCATCATATTGGTGGAGTAAATGATTCATGGTGGGTAATACAATCTTACTGATAGAAGACGACTCTGAGATTGCTCGATTAACCAAAATGTACCTCGAAGCCGAGGGGTATACGGTAACTGTCATCGATAACGGTCAAAATGCATTAGAAACGATTAGGGGACTCAAGCCTGACCTAGTGCTGTTAGATTTGATGTTACCAGGAAAGAATGGCGCAGAAATATGCCAAGAGGCGCGTAAGTTTTATCATGGTGTTATCATTGTTTTGACTGCGACCGATGATGAAATGAGCGAGGTGAGCTTATTTAAGTTCGGTGCTGATGATTACCTTACCAAACCGATAAAAGGCAATATCCTTCTCGCCCGTATTGAAGCAGCGTTGCGTCGCTATTGTCGTCAAGTTGATATCGTTGAAGAAGAAAAGCTGAGTCGATATGGCATTAGTCTTTGTCTTCGTCGCTCCCAAGCATTTTATTTGCAAAAAGATATTGGTTTAACGAGTTCTGAGTTTGAAATTTTAGAGCTCCTGATGCTGAATGTCGATAAGCCAGTATCTCGTGAATCATGTTGTCGTCTTGCCCGAGGCATTGAATACTGCATTACTGATCGTTCGATTGATATGCGTATATCCTCGCTAAGGAAGAAATTCTCCAAGGCTCATATCCATACGGCTACCATTAAAACCATACGTCACCACGGCTACATGCTGACAGGTAAATGACGCGTGTTTTCCCTGTTTACTCGTCTATATGTGGGGTTAGTAACCGGC
Source organism: Vibrio sp. 1078-1 (assembly GCF_033340475.1). Lineage (NCBI taxonomy): Bacteria > Pseudomonadati > Pseudomonadota > Gammaproteobacteria > Vibrionales > Vibrionaceae > Vibrio > Vibrio sp. 1078-1. The sequence continues at coordinate 306,191 of NZ_JAWOWM010000003.1, read as the reverse complement.
CTTGCGCTGACAGTTGCTTTGTTTCTCTTTATAGGGGAAGAGTACATGCGCAAAACAGAAGTCGGTGTTTTTTTGAACGATGGTGCTTATTTTGTCGATCAATACATTGAGCAACGAGGCACTCCGGATTCTCTCTACAAGAAGTTAACCGAAAACGGCAAGCAAGATTTCTTTATCTTTGATTTAACATTGGTTGAAAACTGGGATGGATCACCGCCTTGTCGAGATTGTAATCTGCTGTACCGTATGCAAGGGATACCTGTTTATCTTATTGATGGCAGTACCTATGCTGCGGTATTCCCTTTGCCTAACACTTCGAAGAGTTTAGTTTTCAAAGAAAAAACGGATTTCTTTAGCCCACACGTTGATTGGAATGAAGATTCTGAGATTGTATTTATACTTACTCTACTTTTGGTTGTTGTATGCAGTTTAGGCATTATGGTTTACATACCTGTACGACGTCTTGACCGCCAAATTCGGCAACTAACGGCTGCGCAACAACAATTTGGTTCTGGTGAGTTGAATACGCGAGTCGAGCTAAAGCAATTTTCGCAACCCGTGAAAGAGCTCGCCCAAGGCTTCAACTGCATGTCTGAAGAGATTGAGAGACGAGTGCGCCAAACACACATCTTTACTCAAGCTATTCCTCATGAAGTGCGCACTCCGCTGAGTCGTATTCAGCTAGCGACGGATTTAGCTCGACGCACGAGTGGTGAAATGCAGGCAGAGTTACATGACGATATTGAACGATACGTTGATGTAGTGACGGATTTAACATCCGACATCGTCATGCTGTCTCGCTTGAGTGTGAAAAACCACTCATGGATCGATTCTGTTGAAACCATGGAACTGCCACTTTGGTGTAAAAGCCGCATGAATTACCTAGGCTTAGAGTCCGCCATGTTGAGAGCAGAAAATGAACTCGCGAACCAATTGATTCACTTTCAGCCTACTTTGGGTAACCTCGTCCTCGATAATTTACTGCAAAACGCCAAGCGTTACGGTGAATCCTGCGTTGAGGTGACGATTCGAACGGTAGCGGATTGCTGGAGCATCGATATTGAGGACGATGGTCCGGGCATCCCTGAGGCGATGCGAGAAGAAGTATTTATACCATTTTCGCGCTTAGACAAAAGCCGCAACGCCGACATGAAAGGCTTTGGTTTAGGGCTTGCCATCGCTACCAGTGCAGCGCGGCAACTGGGGTGGGAGCTTTCTGTCGGCGAGAGTCACTTAGGCGGCGCACGTTTTACGGTGCTTATTCCTGCCAACGGTTAGAGTAGGCACTGCGGTAGTCTGGCTCTGCGATACCTTCATACAAATCGTCACAAGCTTGCAGCGGACCTACGACGGTTCGGTAGGGTAGGACACCTGCCCAAACAGGGATGTCCATGTCTTCCGCATCGTCGTTGACGCCAAAATTGCTGATTTTCACTGATGCTTCTAGGAGTGGAATACGCAGCAGCATGGTGGCTTTGAGTTCTTTTTCATTACTCAAACGGACTTGTTCTGTTCTCCCCGGAGCGATCTGTTCAATAAAGTGATTCAGCAACCTGTCTTTCTCTTGGTTATCTTCCACCATCTCAAACTGGCCAAAGACCACAACACTGCGATAATGCGCACTGTGGTGAAACGCACTTCGAGCCAATACCCAACCATCAAACAAAGTAAAGGTTAAGCACGTTTGCACTCCTTGTTTGAGTGAGCGTAATAGTCGACTGTTGTTGGCACCATGGATATACACGTAATCATCGACACGCCATGCCAGCATAGGGATGACCACAGGGCCTGACTCGTTGGTTATCGCAATATGAGCGATTAGGCTTTCATCTATGATGGCGTGCAGTTTGCTAACATCAGAGACGGCTTTATGTGCGCCTTTCTTAATTTCCGTTCTATTGGTGTTGGATAGCATTTTCTCTCCTTGCTTGCTCACGATTACGAGCGATTTATCCTCATTCTTTGATTGCAATGTAGCGTTTAACTGGTAGCTTAAAGAGAGCCAGTTTTAACTAATGGATGGATCCAGTTTGTCTTTGATTGATATCGGTGACCTACATTTAAAAGACAGTGAAGGAACGCGTCAGCAAGCGTTGTTTTTGGCTATTCGCAAGAAAATTGTTCAAGGACTGTGGGTGAAGAATGGGAAGCTGCCTTCTACGCGGAAGCTTTCACAAGAGCTTAATCTAAGTAGGAATACCGTGATTTCTGCCTACGAACAGTTAGTGGCGGAAGGGTACTTGAACAGCCAAAAAGGTTCTGGCTTTTATGTTGCCGTAGAACTGCCAGAGCAGTACTTGCCTGAACCTAGTTCAGTTCAGAGAGACTCATCACCGAAAGCTCACTTTGATATCAACCGCGCATTTGCACCGGGTGTGCCGGATTTGGACGCATTTCCGATGGCGCAATGGCAAAAGTTACTCACTCGCCATATGTCTCGTACTTGCTTGTTGGGGAATCAAGATATTCAGGGTAGTTGGGCATTGCGCTGTGCTTTAGCTGGCTACCTCGCATCAAGCCGTTCAGTGAATTGTTCTCCAGAGCGCATTATTATTACCTCTGGGGCGCAGCAAGCGTTGTCGATTGCGACGATGGTAGTGCTCAAACAAGGTGATAAGGTTCTGATGGAGCAACCAGGTTACGCGCAAATGCGGAAGTTGATTCAGTTCCAAAACTATCAATTTGAGCCTTTGTTCGTAACAGAGAAATTAGGTTTTGATGTGGAAGCGGTGACCTCAAGCGATGCCGATGCGCTGTATATTACACCAAGTAATCAATATCCGATGGGTACCACACTCAATACCGAGCAAAGAGGAAAGATCATCAACTGGGCGGTCGAACAATCAAGTTGGATCATCGAGGATGATTATGACAGCGAATTTCAGTTTGCTCATCGTCCCTATACCAGCTTACAGGGGCTAGCAGCTCAAATGGGTCGAGATGATCGTGTGTTGTATGTGGGTTCCTTCAGTAAAGTGATGTTTAACGGATTGCGGCTTGGCTACCTTGTAGTTCCTGAACGTTCAGTAGAGCAATGCTTAGTGGTTAAGGATGCGTTAAGTGGTGATTCGCCGACGCATACACAAGAAGCATTGGCAGACTTTATTACTGAAGGTGGGTTATTACGTCATATTCGAAAAATGCGTCGACTGTACAAAACTAAGCATGAACAGATGCATGTATCCATTCAACAGCATTTTGGCGACCGTGTTTGCGTCGTTAGCCAAGCGGCGGGGCTTCATGTTACGTTGAAATGGCAAGACGGTATGGATGAGCAGCGTTTTATAAAACTAGCAGAGCATGAAGGGATCATCTTGCGACCTTTGAGCTATTATGAACACCCAGATTTTCAAGCACGTCACTGGCATGGTGCCGTGCTTGGTTACGGCAATATCGCGTTAGAGAACATAGACGCTGGTATCCAACGTTTAGCTCACATATTTCGAAATGGGAAGCGATGACTATTCAACTACACGTGTTTGTCGCTTATGTCGCCACTGTTTCCAAGGCAGTAAAAGTAGAGTAAAAATGCCAAGTGCATAAAACATTGACCAGCCTAAACATATAAAAACACCGGTACAAAGCAGTAGGGACAGTCCCGCAAGTGTTTTACCAAATCCTCGAAGCAATTTAAAAGCGGCTAACATCGCCAACATGTAAACCAGAACGAATACACTGTTTGCGAGTTTTAGGAAAAACTCCAGATCGAGCTGTGATAGGGTTCCTATCACACAAGATATCAATAATATACCGCCAACTAATATGGTGGCTGAGAAAGGGACACCACGACGCGAAATCTTGGCTAGTGGACTAGAAGGACGATGTTCCCGAGCTTGAGCCCAGACCATTCGCGCTAGGCTCTGTGTGTATAAGTTAACGCTCGCGAAACAAGCGGAGAAACCTATCAAGCTGATTATCCATTTGGCTCCATCGCCTAGTAGTTGGGCACTAAGCCAGGGGATGGATGCGTTATCAAATTGAGCGTTACCATACGCGCCAAATTTTAAAATAACGACAGAGCATGCCCAATAGGTAGCCCCTGCTACAAAACAACCGACCACAATGGCAATAGGGAAATCTCTTTGAGGGTTTTTGAACTCTTCCCCCATATGGGCAAAAGCCTCTATGCCAACAAAACACCAGAACATCACGCCTAACGCTGCGGTAATAGGCCAAATTGACTCTTGTGTGATGGCGGGCATCACAAGATCGGCGCTATTAACGTCGCCTTTCCATAAAAATGCGCCAACAAGTGCGAAGACACTCAAAGCAATAAGAGTTTGTAAATGACCTGATGATTTTGTGCCCATCAAGTTGACGAACACAAGAAGTACTACCGTGAGAACTTGTGCAAACAGATTGTTGCTAATAGGCTCTGGCAATATTTGTTGTAGAAAGCCTGCGGCGAGTGCAATCGCGGCCGGAACCCCTACCGGAATGACACTAACAAATAGCCAAGCGACACTACTTTCCAGCTTGGCGTTAAAGGCTTTGCGTACAAAAAAGGCTGTTCCGCCCGCGTTGGGGTATCGTTTACCCAGTTGAGCAAAAGTCAGCGCAATAGGACAAATCGCGATGAACAATAAAATCCAAGCCCATAGTGAAAAATGGCCAGCTATACCTGCTGCGATAGCCGGGATCATAAACAGCCCAGTTCCCATTAATGTGGTGGATAACTGTGCGATACCTGATGTGAGTGAAATGTCTTTTTTGAGCTCTTCCATGCGAATTGATTCATCCAATGTTATGAGGCTTATTACGAAAAAGCTTGTGGCTTCTGGTTATTTCGTTTTATGTGTTTAAGCGATGCTATTTATGTGCTGAGTACTTAAGTTGGGAATTTGATTTCAATGTGTTATCTATTTTCTGTTGAAATGGATAACAGCACTCATCTCATGCCCGCCAAATAGCATATCCAAAATGTTAATAACAAAATGATTTACTAAACCGTCAATATGACGGTTGTTTTAAATAATTCCAACAAAATGTTGGTTTCTTATGCAGTTAGAATCGGTATAGAATGAGAAAAATAAGGAAAGCTTGGTAACGGTATGGACAAGTTTGATCATAAGATTGTGGATCTGCTCAGGCACAACGCTCGGCTGTCGGTGACTGAAATTGCGGATAAAGTAAACCTTTCTCGTTCTGCGGTAACGGCCCGTATTCGTAAGCTAGAGCATGACAAAGTGATTCTAGGGTATCACGCTGAAATTGCACCTTCGGGTGGGGATTCGATTTGCGCCTATTTTGCCTTAAAGTTCGATAAATCAACCTCTACGTATTATTGCGAATCATACGCGGACGAGTTATACAAAATTGATGGCGTAAAATGGTGTCATGCGATCAGCGGTGAGACGGACATGATGGTTTTTGTCGAAGTGCCTACGATGGCTCGCTTGAACGAAATCAGAGATCAAATTCAACGATATCCAGAGCTTCGAAACCTGATGACTCATACCGTCTTAGCTGAATTCTTTAACACGACTGGGAACCTGTTTGTGAAGTGACCATGAATGGATGCCATGTTGAAAACCCTTCTGAGCGAATATGTTAAACAACATTAATTTGAATCTACTTAGATCCTTGCATGTACTTTTAGAGGAGTGTCATGTCAGCCGGACCGCAGACCGTTTGCACATTACGCAGTCTGCCGTCAGTCGACAGCTTGCACAATTGCGCGATCTGTGTGGTGACCCACTGCTTATTCGTCAAGGTAATCAACTGATACCAACGCCACGAGCAATAGCGTTAAAATCAAAGCTTGATGCATTACTGGCTGAGTTTGACCATTTACTCGATGACCAACCTTTTGAGCCGCGGCAGTGGCAAGGTGAGCTTGTTATTGCTTCTAGTGACTACGTGGCGCAATACGTATTGCCCGATATTGCCTCTCACTTGGGTGAACAAGCGCCACAGTTAGATATGGCGTACCGACTGTGGCAACCCAACTTTCTTGATAAACTTCATGAGACGGGCATCCATATCGCGTCTTCTATGTATCCAGAAAAACCACAGAGTGTGTCGAGCGTTAAAATTGGTGAGGATTCATCAGTTTGTTTGATGAAATCTTCTCATCCGTTAGCAAAGCAGGACCAGATCAGTATTGAAGACTTGATTTCATATTCACACATCAAAGTGACTGGCGGCGGAGACAAAGATTCCTACACTGATTTAGCATTGAAAGAGCTAGGGCACACCCGCCACGTTACCTTTAAGGTTCCATTCTTCTCTGCTGCGATCAATCGCTTAGTTGCAAGTGAGCACCTGATGGTGGCTCCTGAACATATTGCCGTTAACCTCGCTAAGCATTGGGACTTAACCCATAAAGCATTACCACTCGAAACACCTATTCATCAATATTGGTTAATGTGGCACCCCAAATACGACACGGATCCTGCGCATAAATGGGTGCGAGAAGAGATTCGCTCAGTAATGCAAATCTCTGAATATTCCATTCGCTAATACGTACACCGTTTAGCCATGACTTGAAGTCATGATTAGTATGAATAACTTTGATTTCTAATTATACCTCTTCCGTTGATAGAGTGAGCGTCAAAGAGGGGAGATTCTTATGACACTAACAGTTTGGTTATCACTTTTTACCGTGTGTTTATTAGGGGCTATGTCACCAGGTCCCAGTTTAGCTATTGTCGCTAAGCACTCGTTGGCTGGTGGACGTATCAATGGATTAGCTACGGCTTGGGCTCATGCGTTTGGCATTGGTATATATGCGTTTATTACCTTGATTGGGCTCGCTGTTGTTTTGCAGCAAAGCCCGATGCTGTTCAAGACGATTAGCCTTGTGGGTGCGGCATATCTTGCGTATTTAGGGTTTAATGCTTTGCGTTCAAAAGGTGGTGTGGCTGCGAAGTTGGAGTCAGGTGAGGAAACAACGGTAATCCAGTCTGCGCGAGAAGGCTTTTTTATCTCGATTTTAAGTCCCAAAATTGCTTTGTTTTTTATCGCATTATTCAGTCAGTTTGTCGCGCTCGGTAATGATTTGAGTAATCAGATGATCATTGTTGCCACGCCGTTTGTTGTGGATGGGCTTTGGTACACCTTTATTACCCTAGTGCTATCGAGCTCTAAAGTCGTTGACAGAATTCGCTCTAAGGCAGTGTTGATTGATCGTTTGTCAGGAGTAGTACTCATGCTGCTGGCTCTTAGAGTGGTCGTAACGGTATAGACAAGCTCGCAAGACAGAAATACTAAAAGCAGCCCGTGTGGCTGCTTTTTTGTCTACTCTCAGTAACCCTTACACAATTTACGTAATTCTGACGCTAAATGTTGCTAAAATTAATATTATCAATAGTGTTACTTTGGTTCATATTCTCATTTGCTGTGAAAGCTACTTTCCAACGCATTGTTATAATGAGAACGATAGCCACTTAACGTTAATACTAACAGTGTCGCATATTAAGTCGAGAGTGCTTTATTGGATAAAAACGGACTTTCCTCTTACTTACCCTATGAAAGGGGTAGAGACTTCATGACCGTTTAGAAGGTGAGAGCAATATGCAAAGAATAGTAGATTTAGCTCCAGTAGTAATTTTGACCAGTGTTTGCAGCGTTGCCTGGATATTCTTTTCAACAAAGAGCATTTGGGTGTTTTTTGAACTGTTTGTATTTACGATGCTTGGCTTTGGCCTTTTGTACGGGTTACTACAAAAGGCTGATCCTAAACACTTTGACTTTGTTTTAAATCACATCGATGAAATTAAGAAGGAAGGCAAAGATGCTTGCCTAAGCGGCGCTCCGAAAGAATCCAACCCATACTCTGGTGTCGATGGTGATTTATGGGAGGCTGGTTACACAGCCTCCTACAACAAAAAGATAAAGCAATAAACCGCTAGGTGCTTATTCAATATTGTGCTTTTCAAAAAAGCACCCTGCCATTTTAAGGACAGGGTGAAAGCAAGAAGTTTCTCAGGAGCGGTCGGGGGAGAGAAACTCATCTAAATCTTATTTACTTACCGGCGAACCTCTTCAAATTCACCTTCAATCGCATCTGCTTTACCTGTATTAAACTCATACTCTTCGTGCATTTCTCTCTGCATTTTCTTGACGCGCTTTTCAATACGTTTACCGGTAATTAATGCTGCGATGGTCAACGGAATCGCAATGATCAAGCTAAATACTAACGTAAAAAAGCCGGTAATCAGTGCTAGTGCAGTTACAATAATCCGATTCATAATCATGACCTCTCTGTAATTTATGTGCTCAGATTAATGCTGTGAACATGAACAAAACATGAATGCTGACGTTCAGTTTGTCCGGAGAGTGTCAAATGAATGAAACGAAAAAACGCCTGAGGGTGATCAGGCGTATAAACGGGGAAAAATATTAGTAATGCGCATGGCGCTTATTATTTAGAACAAATATGAGATATTGTCCGCTACGCTGTGTGGTTAACGTTGTGGAGCAATGTTCACCTATCGAGGGAATGTTTGGTAACGAACACCCATCATTTGTTCCATACAGTGCACAACTTGGCAGCTGTAACCGAATTCGTTGTCGTACCAGATGTAAAGTACACAACGCTTGTCTTGTGCGATAGTCGCTTGACCATCTACGACGCCTGCATGACGAGAACCAACTAAGTCAGTTGATACAATTTCTGTTGAATCGGTGTAGTCAATCTGTGCCGAAAGCTCAGAGTTCAACGCCATTTCACGCAAGTAATCGTTCAGTGAATCACGGTCTACGTCTTCACCTAAGTTTAGATTAGCGACTGCCATAGAAACGTTTGGTGTCGGTACGCGAATCGCGTTGCCTGTTAGCTTGCCTGCAAGCTCTGGCAATGCTTTAGCAACTGCTTTTGCCGCACCTGTTGAAGTCAGAACCATGTTTAGCGAAGCACTACGTCCGCGACGGTCACCAGAGTGGAAGTTGTCAATCAAATTTTGGTCGTTTGTGTATGAGTGCACGGTTTCAATATGGCCAGAAAGAACACCATATTTATCGTTCAGAGCCTTAAGGACTGGCGTGATTGCATTTGTTGTACAGCTTGCCGCAGAGATGATGGTGTCATCTTCTTTAATTACCGACTCATTTACACCGAATACAACGTTTTTGATGTCACCTTTACCTGGTGCTGTTAGCAGTACTTTCTCTGCGCCTTGACACGCTAAGTGTTGGCTCAGGCCTTCAGAATCACGCCAAACACCTGTGTTATCAACAACTAGCGCGTTATTGATACCGAAAGCTGAGTAATCCACTTCGCTTGGGTTATTTGCGTAGATGATTTGGATGTAGTTGCCGTTAACGATCAGTGCTTTACGCTCTTCATCGATAACAATACTACCGTTGAACTGACCGTGAACTGAGTCACGACGCAGCAAGCTAGCACGCTTCTCCAAATCGCCTTTTTTACCGCCACGAACCACAATCGCACGTAGTCTTAGTGGGTAACCTGGACCACTTTTCTCAATGAGAAGGCGAGTAAGTAGTCGACCAATGCGACCGAACCCGTAAAGAACCACATCACGCGCTTTCAATGAAGAATCTGCGTCGCGAGCACCATCAAGTGCAGTGATAAGGAAATCGTTTAGAGAGCTTGTATCGTCATGTTCATTCCAGTACATAGTTGCCAATTGGCCAACATCGACACGGCATGAAGAAATGCTCATTTCACAAAGCGCTTGAATAATAGGCATCGTGTGCTCAAGCGAAAGTGGGTTACCGGTATAACGTCTTGCAACGCGATGAGTTTTGAGAATGTCTATAGTAGTAGCATTAATAAGCGTTTTACCAAACAGAACCACTTCGATTCCTTTTTGACGATATAGCTTACCAATTAGAGGGGAAATAGATTCAGCAATCGTTTGGCTAGTTTGCCAGTCTTGGAGATATTTCTCTGGACTCATTGTTGTATTAGACCTTTCACGTTTTGGGGGCTAACCATACTCTCTGCTGTTGCCTCTTCGGCAGCGTGCAAGAGTGTGGTGGGTTATGTAATCGGGTTGTAATAGTTATGTGTGCGGATTCTAAGGTCGGAGTCCTTATTCTGCTAGGAAAATTAAATCCAGTGTAAAACACTACTTAAGGGGACGTTAGTGGTGGATTAATGTGACTAAAGCAGTGGTTTTCACGTATTGACATTTAGAAAGTAACTTACTTTTTTTGCGATGATAACGTTTGCTTTCAAATTAGTTTTGTTGACAAAAATGGATATTTTGCATTTTTGTGTGATTTGACTCGATAAGGCAACTCAATAGGTAAACATACAATAGATGATTTCCTGAAAAGTGATGCGACTCTTAGTTGTGAGTGAAACTTTATTGTTTGCATCCAACTTTAAGATCAAAAAATATGACTTGAATCACAATTGCCACTTCATTAGCCGATGATAAAACACTCACAATAACCATAATCTAAGTAGGTGAATGTTGTTTGAAAGTAACAATGTCGTATATGCCTTTCAATGCAAGAAACTAGTCTAATATTAAATAAACGGATGAAATCAACCATTAGGCTGATGGATGTTGAGATTATCAATAAAAACACGCTTAGCACTCCTCGCACTATTACCCGCTGTGGTAATAGTGGTGTTTGCAGTTCAGCAGTTTTCTGATAATGCGTTGCGCGTGAGCCGTCTCAATCAAACGGTTAGCAATATTCAAGGTTTCCAATTGATATCCAAGGCCTCCCACTTTATTTACTCCATAGAGAAAGTACGCCGACAGCCTGATCTTCAAGTCTCTGCAGCCATTAATATTGAAGAACAAGGTGAAGTTATTTCTTCTTTGCATCAAAAGTTTGTGAGTAACCCTAATACTGCTGAGTATGCTGATGAACTGAAAGAAGCCATGCTGGGGGTATTGTCAGGTAGATTGAGTGAGATGGACGACCTGGGTGATTGGGCATTTCAACAGCTCCAAAATATGTCGCGCTCTTTGTTGCAAAATCATCAATGGTATGGCAGTGACGATGGCATTCGCATGCAAAATTTTATTGCCTACCTTGCTCAGCTCTCTTTTTGGACACAGAAAGAAGCTTGGCTGACGAACCGTTTAGTCCAAGACCCTGAGAGTCGGCTAAGTCAAAGTATGTTTTATCAGGCGATTGACCGACAGCAGCAAAATTTGGATGCGTTTTTAAACTTAGGTGGGTCATACGAGCAAGTGGATAAATTGCTTGGCTTGTTTACTTCGCCGAGATATCAGAGAAACTTAGCGTCTCGCGGACAATTAATGTCAGGAGACATGTCACAAAGTGACTACGCCGCGTATTTAAAAGAACTCGATTTTCGTGTGCAGCGCTTACAAGTGCTCATTGATGGGTTCACCAAACAAACTGAGCAGTCGCTTCTCACGCAGGTTCATGAACAAAAGGCCAATATAGCGATGATCAGTTTTGGCGTCGCCTTAGTGGTTATCCTGCTTTGTTGGCTCGGATTTAGTACTTGGTTCCGAGTTAACAGCAAACTCGATGCGATCATTCATACTTTAAACGCGTTGATCAACTCCGAAGAGAAGCAAACAAAAGTCAAAGTTGATGGAAGTGATGAACTGACCATTTTTGCTCAGCAAGTGAATCGAGTGGTTGAAGAAATGCAGAGACAAACTGAAGAAATACTGCATGCAAAAGAGTCAGCAGTATCGGCTAATCGTGCAAAATCTGTGTTTCTTGCCAACATGTCACATGAAATACGCACGCCCCTTAACGGGATCATGGGCATGACAGAAATACTCTCTCAAAGTGAGTTGTCTTCGCATCAACAAGAAGTTGTTGATGACATTGACTCCTCATCTCAAACACTGCTTACTTTACTTAACGATATATTGGATCTCTCTAAAATCGAGTCTGGACGATTGGAGCTGTCACTAGTAGAAGCGGATATCCGAGAAGTCGTGTATCAGTCGGTGATTTTATTCCAATCCAAAGCAACATCTAAACAGCTAAAGTTAGGTATTAATTTAGCTGAAAATATCCCCATTCGCGTGATGGTCGATGATCATCGTGTCAAACAGGTAGTTACGAATCTGGTATCGAATGCGGTTAAGTTTACCGAAAGTGGGCATGTATGCGTTGATGTTAGTTATGAGGAATTACTTGAGAAAGAACGTGGAGTGCTGACGTTTAAAGTAGAAGATACCGGAATAGGCATTGATCAAGATAAGTTAACCACGATTTTTGAACCCTTTACTCAGGAAGATGAAGGAGTGTCGAGGCAATTTGGCGGTACAGGGTTGGGTTTGGCAATTTGTTGTCAGCTTGTGTCGATGATGGGGGGCAAGCTCGTAGCAACATCTACAAAAGGAGTGGGCACATGCTTTGAATTCTCGATTGAGGTTGAAGCAATTCCGGTGTTTGGCTGGCGTTCGGAGGTGATTAATAAAGGGCTTTTGATCTGCTCAAATTACGACTACGCCGACCAAGTATTAAAAGAGTGTCGCTTAGCGAAAATCAATCTCTTTGGTGTTGATAATGTGAATGAAGTGCAAGCGATAAATGATGACTTTGATGTCATATTTCTGTGCCACAGTGACGACGCTAATACCGATGAAATCTTGGATAATCTATCATTTAATTACGATCTTCGCCGTGTGATTATTTGCCAGCATCATTTATCCACTCCCTACGAAAATGCAGAAAAAGTACATGCCGTACTCACATTACCTTTCCTTGGCAATCGATTTAAGCATGTCATTGATGATTTAGCTAAGGTTGAAAAGACTATATCAAGTGACAATGTCACCAATAATGTTGTCAGCTCTGAATATCGAGCGTCGCGCTCTCATCGGAGGATCTTAATTGCGGAGGATAATTTGATGAACCAGAAAATAGCGAGTTTTTTTCTGGATAAAGCAGGTTATGACTATTTGATAACAAGCAACGGTCAAGAAGCGTTAGAAGCCATCACAAAGGGAGAAGAATTCGATGCAATTTTAATGGACTGCATGATGCCCGTGATGGATGGACTGACCGCGACGAAAGAAATTCGTCGTTGGGAAAAGAAAGCAGGACGTGAAAAAACGATGATTATCGCACTCACTGCGAGTGTTTTGGAAGAAGACATCCACAACTGTTTTGCGGCAGGCATGGATGCTTATTTACCTAAGCCGTATAAATCGAACCAGTTATTTGAGCTCTTTAGTGAATTAAAACTCGCCTAGCTAACATTTCAACTTAGACAAGGCCTCAAAACGATAAAGCCCCACTTCAGGGGCTTAGTTCTGATTATTCATTGTTGTGCGTTGGCTTGAGCGCCTGCGAGTTTGCGTATGGTTTGGCGATAGGTTAGGTATGCGGAAACACCAGCTAACAGGTTGCCGATACAAGCGCCTAAGAGTAAACCTCGGATTCCATCCATTTGAGCGCCAACCCACAAGCACGGTAGGAAAAAGACAAACAAGCGCAGCGCTGAAATAGTGAGCGCGGTGTAAGATTTGCCTAATGCATTACAAAGAGAAACCATTAGCATACAAACCCCTAATGAACCCAAACTGATCGGCACTATCAGTAAATGCATTTCCAAGACTTGCTCCACTTGCACATCACTTGTCATCAATAATGCGAGTGGATTTGCGACGGCAAATGTAATGGCAGCAATCAAAAGTTGGAAACCTAGAATGAATTTTACGGCAATACTGACGAGCCTTTGGATATCTTCATAGTTCTTTGCTCCAAGTAAGCGTCCAACCATTGGAGGCATAGACATTGTCAGCGCCAAGACCGAAACGATAGCAAAGAACTCATAGCGTGAACCAAGCGCCCAAGCGGCGACTGCTGCGGTTCCAAAGCTTGCCAATAATTTTGTTGCTAGCATGGAAGACAACGGTGGCAGCAGTTGGCTAATCATCGCAGGGCCCATAATGTTACCGATAGATGCAACACTTTTGGCTACGTTAAGATCTTGCCATTGTGTCGTTGCCCAGTGATTCTTTTTCACGCGAGGAGCGACGACTAAAATACCAAACCCAAAAGCGACGATGGTTGCTATTGCCGCTCCGTTAATACCCAAGTCAAACGTGAAAATAAATAGCGGGTCGAGCACAAGGTTCACGCCGCTGGTTATCATCATCATTGTGCCAGGTAACATTGTATTGCCATTAGCTCGGCAGATACTGTAATAAAAATACAAAACCGCACCAGTCCATGAGCTTAATAACCACCAAGGCCAGTAACTGTCGATTATCGGCATAACAGATTCTGGAGCGCTTAATAGAGCTAAAATGGGGTAGCGCAAAAGCCAAATTAGCCCGCCAAAAATAGCGACACCAATTGAGCCGATCATCAATACTAATCCGCCAAGTTGTTTGGCATACCGACTTTCATTCGCCCCAAGAGCTTTAGAAATGACCGCTGTCGTTGCGATCCCTAGACCGACTTGAATGCCGATAATGACCATTTGCAAAGGCAGAGTGAAACCTTGAGCGGCTAACGGTAAAACGCCGAGCTGACCGATAAACGCGCTATCCACAAGCTGAAAGCTCATTAAAGACAGAACGCCAAAAAGCATTGGCCAGGTCATCGTAAATAATTGTTTTGCAAGCGTTGGTTGTGTACTTGTCGTAGTTGAAGACATAGAAAGCTGAATGCGTTAGGAATAAGAGTTAGATTGATTGTACACGGCGGTTAGTTTAGAGACAAAAATAAACCCCGAGGAAGATATTCTTGCTCGGGGTTCGAAAATCTAGCTTACGCGTTTATTTTTTGCCGCTAGTTTGCTTGTCTTCTTCAGTCAGCTCACGAATGCGACGGCTGATGTCACGACGTGCTTTAGAGATCTCAGCGCTTTTAATGATGTGGTCATCAACACGATCTTCATAGTCTGCTTTCATATTTTTGATGATTGCGACGATTTCATCGTGAGTCATTTCTGGTTTGATGTAGTCTAGAAGGTTTTCTAGAAGATCAACACGTTTACGGTTATCACGAACTTTCTTCTCGTTATCAAGAAGCTCACGTTTTAGTTTGTTTTTACGACGAGCTTGGTTAACGATTTCAAATACGCTACTCATAGTTCTCTTTCCTAATTTTATGAATATCTTCCTCGATTAAAGCACAACATCCAGTGGCATAACAGTCTTTAGATCAATAGCAATGCAGAGTTGAACATTTCTCAACCAATTGCGCTGTGTCCATATAATCGTGCTGCTTTCTTCGAGTTTTGGCCAACATCGTAGAATCCATCGATTAATTGTCATAACGTGGCCTTCACTATATTATCAACACCATTGAATGCAAAATGATGAACTTGATATGGACTCTGGTAACACTGCGGAGCAAGTAAATAGTCAAGATAATGAGCAAGTCACTCGCTCTGTGGCTGAAAAGTTAAAAACGGCGTATATCAACGCCCGTGAGCAACTCGAAATCATCGAAGTTGAGCTTAATCGTTCAAAAATAATGATGGTCGACCAAGATGGCAATTTGACGAGAGTGCCGATTCTCTCGGAGCATTGATACCTGACCCTATTCGTAAGGGGTGTCAGGTCTTACGCTATGCTTTAGCCTGACACCAACACCTGAACCGCTAACGCTTCTTGCACTGCTGTGTGAATTTATGGAGTATGATTTCGAAGCGATTTAGGTACAAAGTCAAATGCAAAAATAATAAGGAAATGCATTATGAAAGTTGAGCTAACGGCAATTGAAGCACGAGTTATTGGTTGCTTGATCGAAAAAGAAGTCACTACCCCAGATCTTTACCCCCTCAGCCTAAACGCATTAACCAACGCGTGTAATCAAAAAAGCAACCGTGATCCCGTGATGTCACTCTCTGAGTCAGACGTTCTCGATGCCGTTGATGCTCTTATTGAGCGCAGGCTCGTCAGTGACGAAAGTGCGTTCAACAGCCGCGTCAGCAAGTATCAACACCGTTTCTGTAATACGGAATTTGGTGATTTAAAGCTGACAGAGCAGGAGAAAGGCATTGTATGCTGTATGCTTTTGCGCGGTGCTCAAACACCTGGGGAAATTCGTACTCGTACTAATCGTCTCGCGACATTTCATGATGTAAAAGAAGTGGAAACGGTCCTTGAGCATTTAGCAAGCGAAGAGAAAGGACCATTAGTGGTCAAATTACCACGTGAGGCTGGTAAGCGGGAGTCGCGTTATATGCATTTGTTCTGTGGTGATGTTGATGCGTCCGAACTTGCAGCGCCTGTGTCTGCTGCAAGATCGAGCTCCGATCGAGTAAGTCAGCTAGAGCTCGAAGTCGCTCAGCTGAAAGAAGAGCTGGATGAATTAAAAGCTAAGGTTGAGTCACTGCTTTCATGATGGAAAATACAACGCAGCGTTGGAGTGTCTACCTGATACGAAATAACCGCAACGCGTTGTATTGTGGTGTTACCAATGATGTTGAACGAAGATTCAATCAGCACCAAACCGGAAAAGGAGCTAAAGCTTTGAAGGGAAAAGGCCCTTTGATATTGGAATGGTCATCGGATTTTGAGTCAAAGACGCTTGCCATGCGAGCAGAGTACTATATTAAGCAACTAACTAAAGCGAAAAAAGAGCTGCTCGTTATGTCAAAAGCAAATATTGTCGTCGACGAACATCAACAAATGATGTTAGAGATAGTGGCACTCTGATAAGCCCTTGCTACGCAAAGATACACGGAAACCGCCTATGTCACATTGGCGGTTTCTTTTTGTTTTTGGAGTACCATGTAGGAATAAACTGACGCATAATGGGCTGGTGTTCTGTTTAAAGGGCCTGAATATGAAAAGCGCGAAATGTCTCTACGTTATCGAGACAAAGGAAGCGACTCAATGTACTTTCATTTGCATCCACTCAGACCAAGAACTAATTTACTATTGAAACAGGCACTAAGAGGAAGGTAGATTACAAGAGTATAGGATGACTCGGCTAGGTAATGAATAGAGCTGAATTAGGCTCATAAAAAAGCTAAAAGAGCAGTAGATGAAAAAAGCGTTAGTATTCTCCCTGATTTCAATGGCCGCTTTTGCGCCGAATGTGCAGGCCACCCAAGTTCTTAATGGGTATTGGGCATATCAAGAGTTTTTAGACCAGTTTCCACAACAGAAGCAGTTAACTAGTGCGTTGGCTGAAGTGGTAAGAGAAACCCCTGTACCCGTAGCAAAAGACAAAAAGCGTCCACTGAAAATTTCTGTTGTTTATCCAGGGCAGCAGATCTCTGATTATTGGATTCGAAACATCGATGCGTTTGAAAAACGCCTAGATAAGCTTGATATCGACTATCAACTAAATCAAGTGTTTACTCGTCCTAATGCAGATATAAAGCAGCAAAGTTTGTCTTTAATGGAGGCGCTGAAAAGCAACTCCGATTACTTGATCTTTACTCTAGATACCACAAGACATCGTAAGTTTGTTGAGCATGTCTTAGATTCAAAGAAAACCAAGTTAATTTTACAAAATATCACCACACCTGTTAGGGATTGGGAACATCATCAGCCGTTTCTTTATGTTGGTTTCGACCACGCAGAAGGAAGTCGTGAATTGGCCGTTGAGTTTGGCAAGCGTTTCCCTAAACATAGCCACTATAGTGTTCTCTACTTCTCAGAGGGCTACATTAGTGACATCAGAGGCAACACTTTTATCAACCAAGTGAACCGCGATAATCAATTTGAACTACAATCTGCTTACTACACCAAAGCAACAAAGCAATCTGGGTATGAAGCTGCAAAAGCCAGTTTGGAGAAGTATCCGGACGTTGACTTCATTTACGCGTGTTCTACCGATGTAGCATTAGGTGCTGTTGACGCTCTTAAAGAGTTAGGTCGTGATGATGTCATGATCAATGGTTGGGGCGGCGGTTCAGCAGAGTTAGAGACGCTTTCTAAAGGGGAGTTAGACGTTACCGTTATGCGTATGAACGATGATACAGGTATTGCAATGGCTGAGGCCATTAAGTGGGATTTAGAAGGAAAGCCAGTTCCCACCGTTTACTCTGGTGATTTTGAAGTCGTTACCAAATCGGACTCTCCAGAAAGAATTGAAGCATTAAGAAAACGTGCATTTAGATACTCAGATAATTGATGACAACTACATCAAAAACAAGAAAGCGTCGCTCACTGTCGACGCTTATTACCAAAATAATTATTCTCGTACTTGCTCCGATCATTCTAGGCATCTTTGTTCAGAGTTATTACTTCTCGAAGCAGATTATTTGGCAGGAAGTCGACCGAACCAAGCAGCAGACCTCTGCCCTGATCCTGAACATTTTTGATAGCCATTTTGCAGCGATTCAGATTCATCACAACAGCAATTCGAAAGGTGATGTTGTATTGGATTTTTATACAGAACGTGATGAAGAGGCACTCAATTACTTTTTCATGAGTATTGACCAGAGTGATCCTTCCCATACACCAGAGTTTCGTTTCCTAACCGATCATCAAGGTATTATTTGGGACGATGGTAACGCGCATTTCTATGGCATCAACAATCTGATACTTAGCCGACTTGCCAGTCAGGTGACCTTTAGCAACAACTGGTATTATCTACCCTCACAGACCCCGATGGGAACTCGCCATCTGTTACTTCGTCGCGTACCCGTTTTACAACCTAAAACCGGTGAAGTGATGGGGTACTCTTACAATGTTGTTGTTTTAGATAATAACTTTGGGTTGATGGAAAGGTTAAAAAATGAAGGCAACGTCGACAATGTTGTGTTGGTCGCTAACAACACACCATTGGCAAGCTCATTAGTAGGAGATGAGGCTTATCAAATATTTGACGTACTCAAACGACGAGAGTCCCAGCACAAGCTTGACCAATTATTGATCATCAAAACCCCTATTGAGGTAAATGCCGCCGAGACTGACTTGTGCTTGCTTACTGTGCAAGACAATCAGAGCGTGGTGACATTGCAAATCCAACACCTGCTAGCAATGCTAGCCTCAGTTATCGGTATGGTCATGATTGCGCTGATGACTAAAGAATGGATCGAGAATCGAGTAGTTGAAGAGTTAGGATCCCTGATGGCATATACCCGCTCGGCTCGTGAAGAAAAAGGATTTGAGCGTTTTGAGGGGTCAGATATTGAGGAATTCGATCATATTGGTTCGACACTAGAAAACACTTTTGAAGAGCTTGAAGCACAAAAGCGCTCTTTCCGCGACCTGTTTAACTTTGCGTTATCTCCTATTATGGTGTGGTCTGAATCGGGTGTGCTTGTCCAAATCAATCCGGCAGCACGCAAAGAGTTAGTCATGGAAAACGATGTTGAAACCATGCACCCAGTGTTCAAAGGTTTCAAAGAAAAGTTGATGCCACACCTTCGCATGGCGGCTCAGGGAGCTACGTTGACAGGCGTTAATGTGCCAATTGGAGACAAAGTATATCGCTGGAACTTATCGCCGATTCGAGTTGATGGAGATATTAGCGGTATTATTGTTCAAGGTCAGGATATAACCACACTTATTGAGGCGGAAAAACAGAGTAACTTGGCGCGCAAAGAAGCGGAAAAATCTGCTCAAGCCCGTGCCGACTTTCTGGCTAAAATGAGCCATGAGATCCGAACGCCAATCAATGGAATTTTAGGGGTTGCTCAATTGCTAAAAGACTCTGTGGAAACAGAAGAGCAGAATAACCAAATTGACGTACTTCGGCATAGTGGTGAGCACTTACTTGCTGTTTTGAATGATATTTTGGACTTTTCGAAAATTGAGCAGGGTAAGTTTAATATCCAAAAGCACCCGTTTTCTTTCACTGATACAATTCGAACGTTAGAAAACATTTATCGTCCTATTTGTGAAAGTAAAGGCGTCAACCTTGTCATTGAAAACAAAATAGATCCCAATGTTGAAATCTTTACTGACCAAGTTCGTCTGAACCAAATTTTATTCAACCTAGTCAGTAATTCTGTGAAGTTTACGCCCTCGGGTAGCGTGCGCTTGCATGCGGAACTGGAGCAGTTCTATGGCGCTGACAATAGCGTGCTGGTCGTGGAAATTACGGATACAGGTATCGGCATCGAGTCTGACAAACTCGACCAAATGTTCGAACCTTTTGTTCAAGAAGAAGCAACAACGACTCGAGAATACGGCGGCAGTGGCTTAGGGCTGACCATTGTGAAGAGCCTTGTCGACATGCTGGAAGGTGATGTTCAAGTCCGCAGTCAGAAAGGCTTAGGAACGACTTTTGTCATTACAATGCCAGTGAAAGATCGTGAGCGAGTACTCACCCCTCTTGATTCGAGTTTGCGAGTTAAGCCAGGTGAACTATTTGCAGAGAGTCTCAAAGTGTTGTTGGTAGAGGATAACCATACTAACGCATTCATTCTAAAAGCGTTTTGTAACAAGTACAAAATGCAGGTTGATTGGGCGAAAGATGGGTTAGAAGCAATGGAATTCTTAAAAGATCATACTTACGATTTGATACTGATGGACAACCAACTTCCGCATCTTGGTGGAATTGAAACGACCAAAGAGATCCGACAAAAGCTAAAACTAGGCACGCCAATTTATGCGTGTACTGCTGACACCGCGAAAGAAACCAGTGACGCCTTTATGGAATCGGGTGCGAATTACGTGCTTCTCAAGCCGATTAAAGAAAATGCGCTCCATGAAGCATTTGTGGATTTTAAGCAGCGGTTCTTAGTCGAGCGAACATGAATAATTGGCTCACTACGGGATAACCCAATTATTCATTATCTGAAAAGCACAACACCATGACTGTGGGTTGTGCTTTTTTGTATCTGACCCTTTTACTCTTATACAAATCAGACTTTTCAGACTTTTCAGACTTTATTGGTCTCGACGTTTGTTGTGTACATCGCAGCATTTCAAATTCAAACATAGTGTTGTATTACTTAGATTTCTGCCCCTTCACTGACACACCCAACGTGATTTCAATCACAAAAAGATATTTACTTAGCGTGCTAACTATTTTATATTGCTTAGCACGCTAAGTAATTGAGTAGATCTTATGATTCAAGACATCAACAGTTTGCGAGACCTTTCTCTGGCTGAAAAATTATCTCGTGTTGCTCGTTTATGGAAAATGGTTGCAGATCGCGAGTTAGAGCCTTTAAACCTAACGTATCCGCGTTGGACTGCGTTATGGAAGCTTTATCGAATGGGTGACAACATCAGTCAGAAGCATTTGGCTGAAGCGCTTGAGATCGAGTTAGCGTCGTTGATGCGAACATTAAAATTATTAGAAGAGCAATCTCTGATCACTCGCCATTGCTGTGAACACGATAAGCGAGCACGTATTGTTAGCCTCACAGAAGAGGGGAAAACCCTACTAAAGCAAATGGAGGCTCGAATTCTTCAAGTTCGAAGCAAGCTCCTAACGGACATCAACGACCAGGAACTTCAGCAGCTTTCATTGATTCTTGATCAGATTGCTCACAATGCGCTTGATTCACTTAGCGAATAAGTCAGAAAACCGAATTAAAAGAGAAGTAAACGCCTATGACTCCAGATCAAAAATTCGCACGTTGGATCAAATATTCTTGCGTCGCGTTTGTCCTTGTCTTTGCCTATTTTCTAGTTGCAGATCTCGCCATGCCGTTGACGCCTCAGGCAATGGCAACGCGTGTGGTAACTAAAGTGGCCCCCCGTGTGAGTGGGCAGATTACGCATCTTTATGTTGCCAACAACCAAGAAATAAGCCAAGGCGATCTACTATTTCAGATTGATCCCCAGCCTTATCAGCTCGCCGTAGAAAAGGCTCAACTTAACCTTGAGCGTGTGATTCAAAACAACGAACAACTTGATGCTTCTATTGCTGCGGCAAAAGCAGACGTTGAAGCGAGCAAAATCGTGGCGGAACAAAAAGTTCGCGAAGCAAAACGTCTTAATACTCTGTTTCACCGTAATGGTACTTCGCAACAGCAGCGCGATGACGCACAGAGCAGTGCAACGGCAGCTAAAGCGAACTTACTGGCCGCACGTGCTCGTTTAAAAGAGTTGGAAGTAAACCGCGGTGATTTAGGCGCGACGAATGTGAATATCCGCGTGGCGCAAAACCAGCTAAAACAAGCGGAACTTAATCTGTCTTACACTCAAGTCTCGGCGGAACATGATGGCGTTGTCGCTAACTTGCAGCTGGAGACGGGGGCCTATGCGGCAGCTGGTACACCTCTTGTCGCTTTAGTCTCCGATGACGTGGATATCATTGCCGACTTTCGTGAAAAGAGTTTACGACACTTTAATCAGAACAGCCGTGCGTTAGTGGCTTTTGATAGCTTACCTGGTGATGTATTTGAAGCTCGTATTACGAGTGTGGATGCCGGGGTCAGCTCGGGTCAATTCGATGCGGATGGTCGCTTAGCAACACCAACTGACTCAAACCGTTGGGTGAGAGATGCGCAGCGCTTACGTTTACATTTAGCTATCGATGAACCTCAGCAGCGCGCATTTCCAGCAGGGGCACGAGCAACCGTGCAGTTGTTGCCAGAAAACTCGTTATCTGGTTGGTTAGCGAGGTGCCAGATCCAATTCTTGAGTCTTCTTCATTATATTTATTAACGAGGAGGCGATATGAAGTTATGGGACCACCCCATGTCGGAAAACGACTTCCGTCAGTGTTTGCGCATTGCAACTGGTGCGACCATTGGTTTCACTTTATGTAAAGTATTTGGTTGGAACTATGGCGTATTCTTTACTGTAACCCCGATGCTGTTACTTGGAATGGTGCCAGTCATGAGTCTACATGCCGCACGACAACTGATTTTTTCAGCGGTTGTGTGTGGATTAGAAGTTGGTGTGCTTGGTGGGTTATTTGGTGGGCACCCAGGCATGATGACAATCATTGCATTCGGGTTGTTCCTGTATAAATTCGCCTGTATGTCAAAAGGGAGCTTATTCTTATTTGGAGCGAACAGCGTACTGAGCTTAAGCATCATGCTGCACTTTGCGAGTTATCCAACCACTGACTTAAATGACCTAATATTTAGCAACCTGCAAGCGAATGTTATTTCAGTGATCGTTGCTTATGTGGTGACATTTTTGATTCCCGATGCGGAACCTCGTCAGCCACCAGCGAAACCGTCGCAGCCTAAACAGAGTCATCGAATGCGTCATGAAGCCATTATGGGGGCGAGTATCGCTACAATGTCTTTCCTTGTATTCCAGCTATTTGACCTCAGTGACTCTATGTCTGCTCAGGCGACAACCTTACTTTTATTGTTTCCTATGCATTGGAACGGTGCTTTAGGGTATGCGCGAAAAAGAGCAATGGGGACCTTGATGGGGGTGACCTTTGGTATTGTCGGACAACTTGTATTATACGATTGGTCGGATACCTTATTGTTTATCGTCCCATTGCTTTGGATTGGTGCGATGATGTTCAGCTATATGCACGTGAAAGAGTCTAGCGGTTCGGGAGCCGGATTTGGCGGCTTAACCACATTAGGCATTTTGTTCGGCCAATATCTTACTCCGGATGGTGACTTAATGTTCAGTGCGCTGTATCGCGTGAGCAGTATTTTGTTTGCTATTGTTGCGACGCTGCTTGTGACCTATACGGTTCACAGAATACTCAACAGCTTTGAGGCGACGCGCTTTAGCGAGCAGTAATTTCAGACGTTACTGGTTAGAAAGGATTGCTCCAGTAACTCTGTTTTTAGTTCGTGAGTCATCGCAATGGGACTGGCAAACTTAATTCCAACTACCCATCCCTTCACCAATTTCTTAATGTTGGCAATGACACATCGATTTTCTTCTCCGATATAGTGGCTTAACGGGCATTCGATGGTAACACTCTCACCCACGTTGAATTCGGGCTCAATCAAGGTTGATATACCAACACCTGCTAGAGAGAAATCGATAAGGCTACCGTCGTAGACATTCCCTGCATGAATAACGTTACAGTCCATTTGCAACTTGTAACGCTCATGTTCCCGAACTGGTTTGGTTGCAAATGTTCCTGGAATGCGGATAAACAAAAGGGGGGATGGTCGAACGGTCGTCGTCAGTACGCTGGACTTAAACGCAATGACATGGCCTAACTCCGTATCTGATACACCACGCACGATGACATCGGCGTTGGGGAGTTTTCTCATCACTTGCTCTTCAAGCAAACGCATTGGTATATCAAGAATCAAATAAGCATTTTCTTTCATCCCCAGATAGGTGGTGGAATACGTATATTGATCCTTAGGCCCAAATTCGAAATTAGTAGAAAGTTTCATTCCCGGTTTGAGAAACCTATGCAGTTCATCTTTAGTATGAGTGGCTGGCATCACATTGGCGTTTTAATTATTAGTTGAGCTGAGGCTATCAAAACGCCATTTTGTTATTCAAGATAGTAAGGCATAAGTTTTTGTAAAATCATCGCTATCTGTGAAGTGGTGGGCGATAAGTTTGGCTCATTCCACCTTTCATAAAGATTTGGCTTGCCACAATACTGCCGCATGTGACCAACATCAGCGCTAACCAAGTGAGAGAATCTGGTTGTTCACCAAAAATTGGAACGGCAAGAAGTGTCGCGACGACTGGAGTTAATGAACCAAAAGCAGCGCTGGCTTCGGCACCGATGATCCTAATTGCATAAATGAAAGTGAAAGAAGCGATTAAACCTGCGCCAACACCTTGTAGCATCGCGTGGCCAAATAACTCCTCCCATGGCCACTGGCTGAACGGTGTTACCACCAAATAACTGTCTACCCACCCGAAACCAACGGCGATAATGAGCAGAGCCAAAGACGCGATTGCAACGAATCCTGCACAGACGTGTGCATTAAGATTGGCGACACGAGCGCTGATGGTGAAAGCAGCCCACATGATGCTGCCAGTTAGAAACAGGATATGCCCTTGTAATTGAGACCAGTTGTACTCTGCGCCGCTATTAGAAAGAAGGAATACGAAAATCCCTAACAGCACCGTAGAAAGCCCGATTAAGCGGTGAGCACTCAGCGACTGTTGATAACAAAGTACCGCGATAGCAGAAACAAACAATGGCAAAGTGCCAGGTACTAATGCACTGCCGTGCGCCACGGGAGCGAAATGCATAGCCGTTCCGACGACCAGAAGATAGGGAAGGCCGCTTCCAACCACAACACCAACCAGGTAGCGTTTAGGCACTACGCGCAGCGACTGTTTATGCTTAATCACAAATGGTAATAAAATTATACTTGGGATGAGAAAGCGAACTAACGCGATATCGGCTGGCTGCAAGGCAGAAATTGCGCCCCCTTTTAAAGAAATAAAGAAACCAGACCAAAGCAGTAAGGTCGTTAATATAGCTGCGTATCCCAAGATCATTATCGACATGTCCATTTGTAAATGATGTGTTAATTGTTGAATAAAACTCTTGCCAAAGGGAGGCAAAGTTTGACGTAATTAGGCTTGATGTTGGTGATAAATTGCGTATAAATGTTAATTATTAGTGATTAAAGGCACGGAAGAATAAATGGATAAAATTGACAGGCAACTTATCAACCTAATGCAGAAGGATGCCACTCTGACAACTGCAGAACTTGCTGACCAAGTAGGGCTATCGGCATCACCTTGTGCAAGGCGCATTAAGCGTTTGGAGCAGGAAGGTGTAATTAGTGGTTATCGAGCTATTGTGTCCAGAGACACTGTAGGCATCGCGATGACTGTATTTGTTGAAGTGAGTTTAAATAACCACCAAGCTTCTTCGATTGATGAGTTTGAACATGCCGTTGTTGAGATGGATGAAGTGATCTCATGCCATGTCGTATCAGGGGCCTATGATTACCTGTTAGAGGTGGTCAGCAAAGACCTCGTTGGCTATGAAACATTTACTAGAAAGTTACAGCGATTAGAAAATGTGAAAGATATTCATACCCACCTGGCGATTAGACAAGTGAAAGGAAATGGCAGTTTGCCGATTTATGCATAAGAAAGATGAAATTTTTCGATAGACTTAAGATTGCTCACTATCATCGAAAGCGATATAGACAGTTTGGTAAAGACAGAGCCCGAACTCTGGGATGGGCAGATAAGTATAGTCAGATCAGCCGTTTTGAGGCGTTGTGCCGAGGGTTAACGTTAGACGGTTCAAGTATTTTAGATATTGGGTGCGGCTACGGAGACTTGTTAGCGTTTATCGAACTTACGGGGGGGCTTCCTCAAAGCTATATTGGCATTGATCAGCAAAAACAGTTTATCTCTGAAGCCAGAAAACGAGATTTTCGCACGCAAAGTAAGTTTATATGTGGCGACTTTTCAACGTTGGTATTGCCTCGTTGCGATTTTGTTTTTGCTTCCGGATCATTGAACTATCAATCCACCAACCCAAATCATACCATTGAAATGATTGATAAAATGTACCGAGCGACAGAGAAAGGTTGTGTGTTTAACTTGTTGGATGAATCCAAACTACCCAGCATGAAAATGTTAGCGTCGCACAATAAAGAAGGTGTCTTTCGCTATTGTCGATTGCTGTGTCCGAATACACGATTGATTGAGGGATACTCCGAGCACGACTTTACGATTGCCATGATCAAAAAAGCGGAGTCCGTTTCCTGACTCCGCTTAATAAATTCTTAAGCCTTATTGGTTTTTGTATTGTGAGATTTCACAGTTACCTGTGTATCTATCAACCTTGAATGAGAACGCGGCTGAATGGTATTCCCTCCCATCACTCCATATTGTTTCTCCGAAGATTTTACACAGATCCAAATCACTGATTGAACCGAACTCTTTTACGTGCCTAACTACTGACAAAAACTTGGCTTTGGTAGCATTAGGACATTCCCTGTTACTTAATCGATTGATAACCATGTTTGTAGCATCATCTCCAGCCAAATGTGACTTTTTATTAAATTTTATTAATGGCTAAACTAACCAAAAAATGTCCATAAGTAAAGCATTAATGTGACGCATGTCTCTATAAATTGATTGTCTTGGTCATGGTTTAGTCAAGTTTGTCAAAGGGAACAATCCCATTATTTACATTTGATATCATTCACGACTAAGGAAAGATAAAAAGCACGAATAACGTCCAATATTGGAGTGAAAAACCAACATCGTCTATTCAAAACTGGCTCTGTTTTTACTTCGAAACATCTTGAGCGTATTGAAGCGCTCGGGCTTCTTTATCATAGACTTGTGACAGAGTTTGATATTGTGAAGAGAGGCGCTTGTAATCTTCAGCAAGTTCCAAAGCGTTGGTGTTATACCATTCCGCAGTTATTTGATTGGCTGTTTTGTTTGACTCTCGGCACTTCTGGGCCAGTATCTCCCACCCATTTGCTGACCATTGGGATTGTGTGCTCAATTTAAGCAGCTGATTCGCTTTAGTTGTGAGCTCTTCTTTGTATTGAATCGATGCTTTTAATTGCGCTTTGAACACATTTTGGTTCGACTTGGCACGCCAAAGTAGCACGAGCTCATGCAGTGAAAAGGTTTCGGACAATAACTGACGCTGTTTATGTTCGGTCAAAAGTGTATTGAATACCTCAACATGCTGATTGTAATTGGACTCTAAACGATTGAATTGGGTAAGATTGTCATTCCACGACGATGGGTTACATTGAATATTGGCGTGCCCCGTTATCGGGAACAGAAGAAATAGTAGTATCCAATTGAGTCTGTTGATCATTATTGCTCGCGTTAGTTGACCTGCTCTTTTGAGTATATACCCAAATTTCTACGACATGCGTGCTGCTGGTGGGATAAGAATAAAGAATGAAAAGGAAAAGGGCATGAAGAAAATTCTCGTCGCATTGATTGTCATGCTGTTGCTCGGCGGAGCGGGGGCTGGATACTATTTCTTCTTTATGCAGAAAGATGAACCTGAAGCACCAAAGACTACACAAGTCGAGCAATCGTCACTGCAAAAAGAAACATCCAAACCGATTCTGGATTTAGAAGCCGTTCCCCCGGAAGTTACCGAGTACTACGTTATTGAGCGTCGTGTCAATGTTTACAATAAGCCTAACCCTAATGCTTTAGTTGTCGATACGCTCTATAAGGGAGAAAAAGTATCGGT
Organism: Vibrio sp. 1078-1; assembly: GCF_033340475.1. Classification (NCBI taxonomy): domain Bacteria; kingdom Pseudomonadati; phylum Pseudomonadota; class Gammaproteobacteria; order Vibrionales; family Vibrionaceae; genus Vibrio; species Vibrio sp. 1078-1. Next base: position 278,348 of record NZ_JAWOWM010000003.1, on the reverse strand, counting down.
GTTAGAAAAAGTAGATGGGTGGTACCGAATCTCCGGCTATCTTGTCTATGAAGAGGGTGGAGAAGAAAAAGCCGAATGGTTGAATGCTGAAGGGTTATCTGATGCAGAGCCAGTTATTAAAGAGCAAGAGCGCTTAGAGATATTGGATGAATACCTACAGAAGTCGGATGATTTAAAAGTTCACTTGGATATTTTCCGTAAGAAAACACAGCAATTGTTAGACGATGAAACCTGTGATCCGAGTGATTTTGAGGAGCTCGGAGGCTGGGTTCGTTCTGTGACGTTCAAAAAGCGCAACGTTTACTTCATCTATTGTGGCGGTTTGGAGCAAGAGAACAAGATCTACTTAGATGTTGATAAGGGCGATATTTTTTATCGATAACTCACCACCAATTACACTAGTTTTCTAAAGACGTTTTGATAAATGCAATAACGATGCAAACCTGAAATCAGAGATTTATAACTTTTTAGTTGTGAACCATAATCAATAGGAATACTATCAACGAGTCAAGTGACCTAACTTGGCTCTTTGTGTTTTTAGTGAGTTCCTATGCCTTGGATTTACCTTAGAAAGTTGATTTTGCTGCTATTTGCAATGGTATTGCTACCAGTGCATGTATCTGCTGCGCAAATCGACCACAAGGCTCACGTACCGCACTTTTCTAAGCTACAACCTTTTGTAGCCGTAAGTGTATCGCCAAACTCTTCCGTCGATTTTTCTGAAGTTTCAGAAGAAAGCTCTCAATCTCCAGTATCTGAAGGCCATGCAAGTCTCGATTCCGTTGCTTTGTTTAACTCTCAGCGCTGGACGTCTTACTTACGGGAAGGGCTTGATGACGAGCACGTAGATTTTGTCGGCGATCTCACTACTCCGTTTTATGCTGATGCGGGTTACGCATACAGCTTGATGGACATTAACTGGCGTCACAACCAGTCCACATTTTATCATTTCACAAGCGATCATCGCATTTCTGGTTGGAAAGAGACCAATGCCATGTACGTCGCACTCAATAGTCAGTTTTCTGCCTAAACACCATCTATTTGCACCATTGTGCACTCTTAACACGACGATTGTATTCGACAGGACGTGAGCGTTCTGAGCATTTCATACCCTGAATTTATTCTGGGAGCATCTGTCGTGTGTTAAGCCTTGTTATTAAAAGCTTCACTTCATTGTGAAGGGATGATGTTTACATGAAAAAAACGCCAAAGCAGCAAAAGAACAGAAAGCTGATGAATCACTACTCAGCTTGGAAATATGTCGTATTAATCACGACAGTCATTATTTTAACCCTAAGTGCTATACCAACTTGGTTTGGCGAACAGCCTTCTATCCAGTTGACGTTTGCGGATCAAAACAACAGTGAAATGTCGGTTGTTCATCTGAATCAACTGCTAAAAACCAACCATATTTCAGCCGACAAAATCATCGAAAAAGACGGCAAAACAACCATTGTATTCGATGGTGAAGATGCGCAAAGTAAAGCTCGTGCGTTGTTAAACAAAGAGCTAAATAAAGACGACAGCATCACTTTCTCATACGTATCGGTTGCGCCAGAATGGTTGAATGAGATGGGCTTTAGCCCAATTAAGCTCGGTCTTGACCTTCGTGGTGGCGTTCAGTTTCTGTTGAATGTTGATGTGAATAAAGCGTTTGAAGAACAACGTGATGCATTGATTGATGAAATCAAAGCGAACCTACGTGATCAACGTGTTCGTGGTGTGCAAGTTCGAGCAGAAAGTGGCAACCGAATTACGGTAAACAGTGACAGCGAGCAAGCATTGTCGGAAGTGAACAAGTTTTTGCGTCAAAACTACCCGGGCTGGATTTCAAAAAGTTCATCTCGTGGCTTTGTGCTTGAACCGAGTGAACAAAATATCCAAGAATTTCAATCGTCGACTCTTCAACAAAACCTGAAGATCATGCGTGGTCGTATTGAAGAACTTGGTATCACAGAGGCACTAGTGCAACGCCAAGGTAAAGAGAGCATTCGAATTGAGCTCCCTGGTGTACAAGATCCTGCTCAAGCGAAAAACGTTATTGGTGCAACAGCAAGCTTGGCGTTTTATGAAGTGAAAGATGCGAGCCAAGCACACAGCAGCCAAGATCTTGTTCTTCAAGATAATGACGGTCGTACTGTGATTTTGGCAAAACGACCAGTTCTAACGGGCGAGCACATCGTGAACGCTCGTGCTGGTGTCGACAAAATGGGCATGTCAGAGGTAAATATTTCTCTTGACCACGCTGGTGGTAAGAAAATGAGTGACTTCTCAGCAACTCACATCGGCAAGCCAATGGCGACCGTTTACCGAGAGTACAAAACAAACGATCGCGGTGTAACTGAGCGTAGTGAGCGCGTTATCAGCGTCGCAACTATTCAATCTCAACTTGGTAGCCAGTTCCGTATTACTGGTGCAGGTAGCATGGACGATGCACAGCAGTTAGCGCTATTACTTCGAGCGGGTTCACTAACTGCGCCGGTTACTATTGTGGAAGAGCGAACAATCGGTGCTTCTCTGGGTGCAGAAAACATTGAAAACGGTTTTGCAGCACTGGCTTTAGGTATGGGTTTAACACTGACCTTTATGGCACTTTGGTACCGCCGCTTAGGTTGGGTAGCAAACGTGGCGCTTTGTGCCAACATGCTTTGTTTGCTTGGCTTAATCGCCTTGTTACCAGGAGCGGTTCTAACGCTTCCGGGTATTGCCGGTTTAGTGTTAACCGTCGGTATGGCAGTGGACACCAACGTTATTATTTTCGAACGTATTAAGGACAAAATGTGTGAAGGTCGCAGCTTCGCTCAAGCGATTGACCTTGGCTTTGACAGCGCATTCTCGACCATCCTTGATGCCAACATTACTACCATGATCACCGCCGTGATTTTGTACGCCATCGGTAATGGCCCAATCCAAGGCTTTGCCTTAACACTCGGATTAGGTTTGTTAACCAGTATGTTTACAGGCGTATTTGCCTCTCGAGCAATGATCAATTTAATTTGGGGCCGCGATGCCCGTCGTGATGTGAGGGTTTAATCATGGTCGAAATGCTAAAACAAAATATTCGTAAAATTCGCTACTTTACTACGCTAGTTTCCATCATTTTAACGGTGATCGCGATCGTCGCTCTAGGCTTTAAAGGGTTGAACCTAGGTTTGGACTTCACTGGCGGTATGGTGACAGAAGTAAAGGTAGATAAGCAGCTAACTAACCATGATCTGCTTGACGTTCTGCAACCAAAGCTTGGTGAATCTGCGTCAGTGACACGCTCTGGTGAAGATGGCCGTTGGGTGATTCGTTACTCTGCGCCGGAAGATGGACAAACGTTGCCAAGTGTAGAAGAGGTGTTGAAGCCAATCTCTCACCAAGTTGATGTTGTCAGCAACAGTATAGTTGGCGCTCAAGTTGGCCAAGACTTGTTTGAACAAGGTGGCTTAGCATTGTTGATTTGTGTGTTGAGTATTCTCGGTTACTTGTGTTTCCGTTTTGAATGGCGTTTAGCGAGTGGTTCACTATTTGCTTTGGCCCATGATGTGATCTTAGTGCTTGGTTTCTTTGCAATTACTCAAATGGAGTTCAACTTAACCGTTTTTGCAGCGGTGTTAGCAATTTTAGGTTACTCATTGAATGACTCGATCATCATTGCAGACCGAATCCGTGAGCTGTTGATTGCGAAACAGAGTTGGAAAACAGAAGACATCAATGACCAAGCTGTTATCGCGACGTTTTCACGCACTATGGTGACATCTGGTACGACATTGATCACTGTTGGTGCATTATGGATTATGGGAGGAGCGCCTTTGGCTGGTTTCTCAACCGCCATGTTTATTGGCGTTCTGTCGGGTACATGGTCTTCGATTTCGATTGGTACTGTGCTGCCGGAGTGGTTGAAACTGGAGCCGAAACATTATCTTCCAGTTGAGATTGACGCAGCGCCGTAGCATTATTTTTAAGGTAAAAGTGCTTGCGCCACTCATCTTGAGTGGCGCTTTTTTGTGCTTATTTCACGCGCATCAGACGATGTTTCTCAAGTCCCAAATCGAACTCTAAGACTTGTGAGCGCTTCATTGCTTCGACTTTATTCAACATCGACTCTTGGTAGCCTTTCTTCTTCATCCACTGAAGAGGTACAGAGAAAGCATCTTCATTAACGACATAAGACTCGCCTTTATGCTCACCGCTATAGACGTTCACAACCCAAACTCGGGCTTGAAAGTCCAATACTTCACCCATGACTTTAGCGATTTTATTCAGAATATTTTTCATTGTTTCCAGTTTGCCTTAGCTTAGTAGCAACCAGACACCAACTCCCATCATTAAAGTGCCTGCGATACGGTTCATTAGGCGTACATTCTTAGACTGACCTAATACGTGTTTCAACCCTTTACCACCAGTAGCGTACAGAGACATGCAAATGAACTCAAACAGTAAAATAATGGAGACAAGTATGATCAGTTGCGGTGCAAGTGCTGCGTTTTGGTCTATAAAAGGCGGTAAAAGAGAAATCATAAATGCCCAGCCTTTTGGGTTTGCGATTGCGGTAACGAAGCCTTGCATGATAAGTGCGATATTGTCACTCTTTGGTGTTTCTAAGTTGTCGACATTAATCGCAAGTTTCCCTCGCGACCGCCACATTTCAATTCCAAGATAGAGTAAATAACCGCCACCAATGAACTTTAACGCGATAAACATCCAAGGATAATTGAGCATAATCGCAGCGATACCTAACACCGCAGAGACTGACACCAGCGCGACACCGAGAAGTTCTCCTATCATCATCCATAACGTGCGACGATAACCGATACTCATACCTAACGTTAGGGCGAGAGTCATGCACATACCAGGCGTGATTGAGACAAAAAAGAAAGTAGGGATGAACATACTGAGCAATGCAAGATTCATATCTGTTGATGATTTAGTGATTAAAGAGAAGCCACAAAGATAGTGCAAAGTGGAAAAGGATGCTACTACAAAGCGAGCGATTACTTTCACTAGTAGCTAGTTGATGTTCTTCGAATATATAAATTTAAAATGAAATTATATTTTAATCTATGCGTCATAATAGTGCGTAATGCACCAGTATGAGACAAGCTCTTATATCATTTTTAGATTGAATATATTTAATTTCTTATATTTTATCGTTATTAATTCTCACTGTATTAAAATAATCGAGTTGATAACTAAATTGTCATTAAATGCAGTAATTAAATGATATGTTTGATAATTATTTTTACTGATAATTGAATTATTATTCTAATCTCAAGTTTGTTGTAATCATATAGGCTTAAAATTCAGATCTTAAATCATGACACAATGTAACGTCTACCATTCTGTATGTAAGTTCATGATATTTAATAATTATGTTTCTATTTCTGTTGGAGTGGCTTTTGTGGAAGTGTGATTTAAAACAATGACTTATGTAAAATTAACCATTTTATAACATTTCACGGGTAATGAGATCTAAATCAATCTTATGCAATTGGGTGAGTTTTTTATTTGAAATGTAATATTTCTAGGTTAACTTAAAATAAAGGCAGCACGGGATTGGTTGTCAAAAGAATAAATAAACACGTCAGTTGGTGAACTATTTCATCAGTGTATTAAGTTTGCTTTTAAAATGCCGTTAAGAATGGAGTCTTCAATGAAGAAAGTCGCTTTGATCACTGGATCAAAAGGCGGAATTGGTTCTGCTATTTCCTCTCAATTAGTCAATGACGGTTACCGTGTAATCGCTACATATTTCACAGGTAACTACGAATGTGCGCTGGAGTGGTTCAACAGCAAAGGGTTTACCAAAGATCAGGTTCGCCTTTTTGAGTTGGATGTAACAAACACGACAGAGTGTGCAGAGAAATTGGCGCAATTGCTTGGGGATGAAGGAACCATTGATGTTGTTGTCAACAACGCAGGAATCACACGTGATGGCGTGTTTAAAAAGATGACTGCGCAAGCTTGGAATGATGTCATCAATACCAACCTCAATAGTTTATTCAACGTTACGCAACCCCTCTTTGCTGCAATGTGCGAAAAAGGCGGTGGTCGTGTCATCAATATCTCTTCAGTCAATGGTCTTAAAGGGCAGTTTGGTCAAGCAAACTACTCGGCGGCGAAAGCTGGGATGATCGGTTTCTCTAAAGCCTTAGCATACGAAGGTGCTCGCTCGGGTGTGACAGTTAATGTTATCGCTCCGGGTTACACGGGTACGCCAATGGTTGAGCAAATGAAGCCAGAAGTGCTGGAATCCATCACGAACCAAATTCCAATGAAACGTCTTGCGACACCAGAAGAAATTGCAGCATCAGTGAGCTTCTTGGTCAGCGATGCGGGCGCCTACATCACCGGAGAGACTTTGTCGGTGAACGGCGGCCTATACATGCACTAAGGAGAGAAGATGATGGAAAAAGTATTTATCGTAGCGGCGAAGCGTACTCCAATTGGTGCTTTTGGTGGCAGCCTGAAAAATACTTCTGCTGGCGATCTGGCAGCAGTAGCGATTAAAGGCGCGTTGGAAGCGGCAAAGTTGCCCGGCGACAAGGTTGACGAAGTGATTGTTGGCAACGTTGTTGGTGCAGGTCAAGGAATGGGTGTTGGCCGCCAAGCGGCACTGTTTGCGGGGGTTCCTGAATCTGTTCCTGCATATGGCGTAAACATGGTTTGCGGTAGTGGCATGAAAACGGTCATGGATGCCGTGTCCCATATCCGTAGTGGCGATGCTGAGATCGTTGTTGCAGCGGGTGTTGAAGTCATGTCTCAGATTCCGTTTGCCGCACCAAGCAGTATTCGTGATGGCAACAAAATGGGCAATCTGGAGCTAAAAGATCTGCTCGTAGCGGACGGTTTAACCGATGTTTACAACCAATATCACATGGGTGTGACGGCAGAAAACGTAGCAAAACAAATCGGCTTAACTCGCCAGCAGCAAGACGAATACGCGCTGTCTAGCCAACAGAAAGCGGTAGCCGCTATCGAAGCTGGCAAATTTCAAGACGAAATTGTGCCAGTGGAAGTAAAGCAACGCCGTGAAACCGTGATGTTTGATACGGATGAATACCCAAAAGCGAACGCGACAATGGAAGCCTTAATCAAGCTACGTCCTGCTTTTGACCGCGAAGGCACTGTGACTGCGGGTAATGCATCAGGTATTAACGATGGCGCGAGTGCGATTATCGTGGCGTCTGAAAGCGCAGTTAAAGCGCATGGATTAACGCCGCTTGTTGAGATCGTAAGCTACGCGCAATCGGGTCTTGATCCGAAGATCATGGGCCTAGGTCCTGTTGAGTCCGTCAATAAAGCACTCGCAAAAGCGGAACTCAGTGTACACGACATCGACGTTTACGAGTTAAACGAAGCATTTGCAGCGCAAGCACTTGGCGTGATTCATCAGTTGGCGGAAACAAACCAAGTTCCAGTTAACGCGATTCAAGATAAAGCGAACTTTAACGGTGGTGCTATCGCGCTAGGACACCCGCTTGGTGCATCTGGAAACCGAATCTTAGTCACGCTGGTTCACGAGCTTCATAAGCAAAATAGTCAATATGGCGTTGCTTCACTTTGTGTGGGCGGCGGCATGGGCACGGCTGTGGTTGTAAAGACAGTTAAGTAATTATTTAAAAGGACATTTTTAATTCTTTCTCTAGGAGACAAACCATGTACACAGATTTCTTCAAAACATTTAGCGATCAAACTGAAAAAAATCTAGAACCTTACTTGAAGTTCAACAAGCTAGTGACAAAAAACGTAGAAGTGTTGACCGAGCTTCAATTGAACGCCATTCGCACATACAGTGAAGTGGGTCTAAACCAGATGAAAGCAGCGACAGAAATCAAAGACGTAACGTCATTGACTGCTTTCAACAGTCAGCAACTAAGCGTACTTACTAAACTTTCTCAACAAATGATGGATGACAGCAACAAGCTTCAAGCGATTGCAAAAGAGTTCAAAGAAGACGTTGAGAAAATGACTTCGGAAAATCTAAAGACTGTTACTCCAGCGTAATTTGTCCGATTCTCGCCGCCCCTAGATTTGGGCGGCGTTGTTTTTTCCGAATATAGGAGTAAGACTATGTTTCAACACTTCTTTTCGGACTATCTTGTGAAGCTTCAGGAAACCAATCATCAGTGGTGGCATGATTTCGAAGTGAACAAGGCAGTCGTGAACTCTCCTTTAAACAAGGCCATGCAAGAAGTGAACTTTGAGGATACTGCCAAACTGTTCGAACAAGCTGCGAATCAGCCTGCTGCGATTTTAAAGCTGCAAGCACAGTGGTGGGAACAGCAGCTGCAAATTTGGCAGAATGTTGCATTGGCAGGGAACCAAGCACAAATCGTCGAAGCTGAAAAAGGGGATAAGCGTTTCTCAAACGAAGCGTGGCAAAATGAAGCCATGTATAGCTTCATCAAACAATCCTACCTTTTATTTAGTAAGACCTATCTGGACACCATCGAGTCTTTGGAAGGCTTAGATGAAAAGACGAAAGAACGTATTATTTTTTTCTCTCGCCAAGCCATTAACGCCCTTTCTCCTTCCAACTTCATCGCCACTAACCCAGAGCTTTTGAAGCTGACACTTGAGCAAAACGGTCAAAACTTACTGGCAGGCTTAGAGCAGTTGAAAGAAGACGTTGAGTCGAGCGCAGACATTTTAAAAATTCGTATGACGAATAACAATGCATTCCGCGTGGGAGATGACGTTGCGACGACACAGGGCAATGTGGTTTTTCAAAACGAATTGTTTGAGTTGATTCAATATCGACCTCTAACAGAGAAAGTGAATGCGACGCCGCTGCTCATCGTCCCACCTTTCATCAATAAATACTACATCCTTGATTTAACGGCAAAGAACTCAATGGTTCGATGGTTGTTAGAGCAGGGGCACAGTGTATTTATGATGTCTTGGCGCAATCCAGGCAAGGCACAAGCGCACATAGAGTTTGGTGACTACGTGACAGAAGGCGTAGTGAAAGCCGTCGCTGCAATTGAAGATATAACAGGACAAGAGCAAATCAATGCCGCTGGTTACTGTATTGGTGGTACTGTTTTAGCAAGCACGGTTGCGTACTACGCTGCAAAACGTATGAAGAAGCGCATTAAGTCTGCCACTTTCTTCACCACGTTGCTCGACTTCTCTCAACCAGGTGAAGTCGGCGCGTATATCAATGACACCATTGTTAGTGCAATTGAAGCGCAAAATAACGCAAAAGGGTATATGGACGGCCGTTCCTTAAGCGTGACGTTTAGTTTACTGCGTGAAAACAGCTTGTACTGGAACTACTACGTCGACAATTACTTGAAGGGTAACAGTCCGGTTGATTTCGACTTGTTGTACTGGAATAGCGATAGCACCAACGTCAGCGCTGCATCTCACAATTTCTTGCTTCGCGAGCTCTATTTAGAGAACAAGCTGGTGCAAGATAAAGGCGTCAAAATTGGTGGAGTATGGATTGATCTCAATAAGATCAAAATTCCTAGCTATTTTGTGTCAACGAAAGAAGACCACATTGCGTTATGGCAGGGAACTTACCGTGGTGCGCTGAACACGGGTGGTAACAAAACGTTTGTCCTCGGTGAGTCTGGTCATATTGCGGGCATCGTGAACCCTCCAGCTAAAAATAAGTATGGTTATTGGTTGAACGATAATTTGGATGACTCTGCTGATGAGTGGTTGAATAACGCGGAACACAAAGAGGGATCGTGGTGGACACACTGGAACGAGTGGTTACTCCAATTCAACCCTAAAGAGCAAGTTGAGCCTTTCCCTATTGGCTCAGAAAACCATCCGGTTATTGATGAGGCGCCAGGACAATACGTCAAACAGGTTCTGCCAGTAAAAGAATCTTAAACAACTCCCTATAGCAGTAAATCTTAGCGGCCTTTATGGTCGCTTTTTTTATGTATGATTGCTTGTTTATTGTTGGCAAGTACCATTGAGTAATAAATAAAAAGCGCCGAGCATTTGCTCGGCGCTCAGTGTCAACAAATAGGCTAGTTGACGAGTAGAGATGTGTTACGTTACACCTCTTTATCCTTACCAAATGACAGCAGCCAGAGAGAGATTGCTGCTACCGCCACAAAGCCGGAAAGAATAATCACTGGCATAGCACTGTAGCCAAGGATATGCCAAATTACAGATTCTAATGTACTCATGGTAAGTCTCCTTAGTGCCAGCCTTCAACGCCGCTCATGTCTGGTAGTTTGTGCGCAATACCTTTGTGACAGTCTACACATGTTTTCTCGCCTGAAGCTAGAGCGGTGGAGTGTTGTTCTGCCGCACGTGATCCTTGCTGAGAGTAATCCATGAAATCAAACTCATGACAGTTACGACATTCAAGAGAGTCATTCTTTTTCATACGTGCCCACTCTCGTTCTGCGAGGTGTCCACGACGCTCTTGGAACTTCTCTGGCGTATCGATCGTCTTCGTTACGAAGTGTGCAAATAGCTCTTTAGATGCCTGTACTTTACGAACGATCTTATCCGTCCATTCATGAGGAACGTGACAGTCTGAACAAATCGCACGAACACCAGAACGGTTGGAGTAGTGAATTGTTTCTTGAATTTCAGCAACGATCGGCGCGTGACAGCCAGAACAGAATTCTTCTGTGTTGGTTGCTTCCATACCTGTGTTGAATGCGCCCCAAAATAGAAGGCCACCAGCGAAGCCTAGAAATAAAACCACACCAGCGGCAGCTTTACTCGGGCTCGACAGTCTCTTCCAAAACGCTTTAAGTATTTTCATAAGTAACCTCTTAGTACTCGCGTTTCAATTACTGAAGCGAATCGACTGCCTTAAACTCGTTTTCCACTAGTGGTTTTGCATCCGTTTGTGGAACGTGACATTGCAAACAGAAGTAACGACGAGGAGACATATCTGCCAGTACCGCATCTTCTCTGTTTACATAGTGCGTTACGCTAATTTTAGTCGCACCTGACTCTTTTGCATTTTTCCAGCTATGGCATGCAAGACACTTGTTAGCATTTAACGAAATTTCGTAGTGACGAATGCTGTGTGGGATCAACGGTGGTTGATAAACATAGCTGTCTTCAACAATTTGATCTTTAGGGAAGTCTTTGAACTCGTCTGCTGGACGCGTATCTTCCAATTGAGACATTCCACGTAAAGATTCTAGACCTCCAATACCACCTGGATTATCCAACTCAGCTTGCGCAATGCCTGTCACTAACGCACCTACAGATAAAACTGCGACAAGTAATTTTTTCATCATTTCATCTCCGCCTTTATGGCTTAAATTCTTTATTAGGCCGCCATAATGACGGCCGTAGCATTCAGTATCTGAAGGTTAAGCAATCTTAGTGATTTTGACTGGGCACTTCTTAAAGTCTGTCTGTTTAGACAGTGGATCAGTCGCATCTAGGATAAGCTTGTTAATCAAAATACGTGCATCAAAGAACGGTACGAATACCAAACCTTTTGGCGGACGGTTACGACCGCGAGTTTCAACACGAACGCGTACTTCACCGCGTTTGTTTGCCATGAGTACTTCTTCACCACGACGAACATTGCGTGCTTTTGCGTCTTCTGGGTGCATGTAACACACTGCGTCTGGTACTGCTTTGTATAATTCAGGTACACGACGAGTCATGGTGCCTGTGTGCCAATGTTCAAGAACACGACCAGTACATAACCACATATCAAATTCATCGTTCGGTACTTCTGGTGGCGCTTCGTATGGCGCGGAAATGATCTTCGCTTTGCCGTCAGCATTGCCGTAGAAGTCCCAACCAGAGCCTTCTTTCGCGTATGGGTCTGAACCTTCTTTAAAGCGCCACTGTGTTTCCTTACCATCAACAACAGGCCAACGTAGACCACGTACTTGGTGGTAGCGGTCGTATGGAGCCAAATCATGCCCGTGACCACGGCCAAATGTTGCATATTCCTCAAACAGACCTTTTTGAACATAGAAACCGAAGTGGTGAGCATCGTCATTCAGTTCACGAGCTTCTTCGATAGGGAATTTGTCGACGTTACCATTGCGGTAAAGTACGTCGTACATTGTTTTACCACGGTATTGAGGCGCTTTCGCTAGAAGCTCTTCAGGCCATACTTCTTCCATTTTGAAGCGTTTCGAGAACTCCATTAGTTGCCAAAGGTCCGATTTTGCTTGACCGACTGTACCCACTTGTTGGTACCAAGCTTGGGTACGACGCTCTGCGTTACCGTAAGCACCTTCTTTTTCAATCCACATTGCGGTAGGAAGAATAAGGTCTGCTGCTTGTGCTGTTGCTGTCGGGTATGGGTCAGACACAACGATGAAGTTTTCTGGGTTGCGGTAACCTGGAAGACGTTCTGTGTTGATGTTTGGACCGGCTTGCATGTTGTTGTTACATTGAACCCAGTAACAGTTCAGAACGCCGTCATTCAGCATACGGTCTTGCAATACGGCGTGGAAGCCAGGTTTTGGTGGAATCGTACCTTCTGGCAGTTTCCAGATGTCTTCTGCAATCTTACGGTGTTTAGGGTTAGCAACCACCATGTCCGCTGGTAGGCGGTGAGCAAACGTACCAACCTCACGAGCGGTACCACATGCTGATGGTTGGCCCGTTAGTGAGAATGGGCTGTTCCCCGGAGTCGAGATCTTACCGGTTAGTAGGTGGATGTTGTAAACCAAGTTATTCATCCATACACCACGAGTATGCTGGTTCATGCCCATTGTCCATAGAGACATCACTTTCGTGTTTGGATCCGCGTATTGCTTCGCAAGCTCGATAAGCTTCTCTTTCTCAACACCAGAGATTTCAGATGCTTTCTCTACTGTGTATGGCGCTACTGATTTCTTGTACTCTTCGAATGAGATAGAAGTGAGTTTGCCAGAGTTCGGGTTCTTCGCTGCTTTTTGTAGCGGATCATCGTCACGTAGACCGTAGCCGATGTCAGTGTCTGCTTGAGTGAAGTTCGTGTGTTTGTTCACGAAGTCCCAGTTTACTGCATCGTTTTCGATGATGTAGTTTGCGATGAAGTTAGCAATTGCAAGGTCAGACTGAGGATTGAAAATGTAGCCGTGGTCTGCCAACTCAAATGAACGATGGTAGTAAGTAGAAAGCACGTTCACTTTAACGTGAGGGTGGCTTAGGCGGCGGTCAGTAATGCGAGTCCATAGAACCGGGTGCATCTCTGCCATGTTTGAGCCCCAAAGAACGAAAGCGTCTGCGTTCTCAAAGTCATCGTAACAACCCATTGGCTCATCGATACCGAATGCGCGCATGAAACCTACAACGGCAGAAGCCATACAGTGGCGAGCGTTTGGATCAATGTTGTTTGATCGGAAGCCTGCTTTCATTAACTTTGATGCAGCGTAGCCTTCCATTACTGTCCATTGGCCTGAGCCAAACATACCTACGCTTGTTGGGCCTTTTTTCTCGAGGGAAGCTTTCCATTTCTCAGCCATGATGTCGAAAGCGTCATCCCAAGAGATAGGTGTAAATTCACCATCTTTGTGGAATTTGCCATCTTTCATTCGTAGCATCGGTTGAGTTAGACGGTCTTGACCGTACATGATCTTAGAAAGGAAGTAACCTTTGATGCAGTTCAGACCTTTGTTTACTGGTGCTTCTGGGTCACCCTGTGTTGCTACCACTTTGCCGTTTTGAGTGCCAACAAGAACAGAACAGCCTGTACCACAGAAACGACAAGGTGCTTTGTCCCATGTGATTTTGGTTTGATCAGAGCTTGCAATCAGGTTGGCTGCAGATGCTGGTAGTGTCACACCTGCGACAGCAGCAGCTGATGCAGCCGCGTTTGCTTTCACAAACGCACGTCTTGTCATTTTCATACTTCACCCTCGATTTGGGAATGTTGTGTTCCAGTGTCTTCTTCATCCGTTTCTTCAAGCCCAGTTTCGATTTGGTGATAAACCAATACCGTGCTTAAGACGTTCGGTAAATTGTTAATGGCATCGATAGTGTCTGTGATGAAACCTTGGTTCTCAGTTTCAAGTACGACGATAATCTTGCCTTCAGGACTGTCACCATAGATTTCCGCATTTTCGTGTGCTTCTATCTTTTGTTTGATTTCGTCCAAATGTTCCGGCAGCACATGTACTACCAAACTTGAAATATGCACTTCATTTAGTGACATATAGCTCTCTCATTTATTTTTATTGCCTTTGGCCAACGACATTCGGCTTAGGCTGTTATATTGCTCACATTGATGGATGAAGTCGGGCACACTGAAACACAGGCGCCGCAGCCGTTACACTCATCAAGGTCTAAATTGGGTTGTGCTACTTTCCCCAGTTCTAATTTGAACTGAATTGCCATCGGGTCGCACATATCCCCACAGCTTCGGCATTCGACATTTTGTTTTGCTAAGCAGTTATCGTTGATACTTGCTTTTGCTTGCCAAGGTTGTTCTGTTTTTGGCAAGAAAAGGGGCTCAGGACAGGCGTTTGCACATTGATAGCAAAATGTGCATTCATCGATGGAAAAATCGACCGAGGGGAATCCGCCATCACTTTTGGTTATAATCTTTGTTTCACAGGCCTCAATGCATTTACCGCAGCGAGTGCAATCGTCCGTAAACTGTTGCGGTTTAGTTAACCAAGGCAAACGTACGGCGTTGTCGGGGTGCGCTTTTCTTGCAAAGAGTCTTCTTCTGGAAAGGTCTACCACTTAGTCACCTCGAAACTTGGAACCCAAACTAAGCATAGTCCACAATTTTCATTAATAAACTGTCATTTAAACTAACGAAATTGTAGTTTTTGACATATTTGTATAAATACCTCTTAGGGGGTAAATGGTATGCAATATTGTTTTGGATCAATAAATTCCGTCGCAGGTGATCACATATTGATAAAGTTGAAAGGTAATGGGTTCATTGCACGTACAAATAGGATTGTTAATGGGCGAGGAACTCAGATTGTTTAAAAATGTGAAAAAGTCAGTGACGCGCACGATTGCGTCCGCGATGCTTCTTATTTTGCTGCTCTCAGTCGCTACGACTGGTTTTGCGATTTTTACGTTAGCGTCCAGTTTGAACGATGCTGAAGCCGTCAATGTTGCTGGCTCGATGCGAATGCAAAGCTACCGTCTGGCGAATGATATTCAGGTTAAATCTGTTGACTATTCTTCACATATTGACGCATTTGAACATTCGATATATTCACCTTCAATGAAAGCGCTTCAGCATTGGTCTGTGCCTGAAGACATCACTCACGATTACTACCGTCTTATTATCAGATGGCATGAACTCAAGGCGGTGCTGAGAGGAGACAACCCGGCAGAATATCAACTCCTAGTGGCCGGTTTTGTTGAACAAATCGATGAGTTTGTATTTAAGCTGCAAAGCTTTTCGGAGCAAAAACTGATTAACTTAGCCTGGATCGGCGGGTTAGGGTTGGGTGGCATCCTTTGTGTCAGTATGTTTGTCGTTCATTTTGTGCGCCTCGAAGTTGTTCGGCCTCTGCGTGCCTTAGTTTTTGCTAGCGAGCAAATTAAAAATCGCTCATTCAATATATCGCTCAATGTATCTAGCGACAATGAAATGGGAATACTGACTCGAACCTTTAACCGGATGGCGACAGACCTTGGTAAGTTGTACCGAGGATTAGAACAAGCGGTTGATGAGAAAACACGTAAATTGCAGCATGCCAACCAGTCTTTAGAGGTGCTGTATGACTCGTCAAAAGAACTCACGGCGTCGCGTATTAATCAAGACAATTTCCAGGCGATTTTGCAGCATATCGTCAGTCTTGAGGGCATTAAAGCGGTCAAACTTGAAATCGAGCAGCTGGGAGAACCGAGCTGGATATTGATGGAAGGAGAAGAATGCTGCCAAGATTGTGATGAAGATTGCCACGGTAAAGCCCTGATGCTAGATGGTGAGCACTTGGGCTATTTATATTGGAAAGCAGGGTTACCTTGTCCGAACGAGGCTCTTATTGACAACTTCGTGCAGATTTTATCACGCGCCGTGTATTACAATCGGGCGCAGCGCCAAGCAGAACAAATTCTGCTGATGGAAGAGCGAGCCACTATTGCTCGGGAGTTGCATGATTCATTGGCTCAAGCACTCTCTTACTTAAAAATTCAGGTCGCTTTGTTAAAGAGAAGCGTAAAGAACTTGCCTGACGAAAAGGCGATCGCGCAGGCTAATCAAGTTATTGCTGAGCTAGATACGGGCTTATCTGCGGCTTATACGCAGTTACGCGAATTACTGACGACGTTTCGTCTTACGATTAAAGAGGGCAGTTTTGGCCAAGCATTGCAAGACATGGTTGAAACGCTCAGTGAACAAACTGCTGCGGACATTACGCTAAAAAATAGACTTTCATCAACTGAACTGGACGCACATCAGCAGGTTCATTTACTACAGTTGATAAGAGAAGCGGCAATTAATGCTATCAAACATGCGCAAGCAGATAATATTCACATTCAATGTCTCGATAATGATGGAAAAGTCACAGTAACCGTTAGCGACGATGGAATAGGCTTTGAACATCAAGACGAAAAATTAAATCATTACGGTATGAGTATCATGCAAGAGCGGGCCGCTAGACTGCATGCCGATCTTCACATCGAAGCATCGATAAACAAAGGTTGTACCGTAAAATTAGAATTCCAACATAGTAAGGAAGTAAACAGTGACAGTGTGTAAAGTAATGCTGGTGGATGATCATCCACTCATGCGAAGAGGTATCCACCAGCTTTTAAGCTTTGAGCCTGAGTTTGAGGTTATTGCAGAAGCAAGTAATGGCGCGGATGCAGTAGCGAAAGCGCATGAGCTGGAACTGGATCTTGTACTTCTTGATCTTAATATGAAAGGCATGTCTGGCCTTGATACTTTGCAAGCACTGCGTGCAGATGGCTGTGAAGCCAGAATTGTCATTCTAACCGTTTCAGATAGCCCAGCAGATATAGAAGCAATAGTTCGAAGTGGTGCCGATGGCTATTTATTGAAAGACACTGAGCCTGATGAGTTGGTTGAGTTGCTAAAACAAGCGCATCAAGGGGACAAGGCATACAGCCAAGAAGTTTCTAAGTATTTGAGTGAACGCTCAGAGCAAGAGGACGTGTTTGATACACTGACCGATCGTGAATCTCAGATCTTAAGAGAGGTGGCAAGAGGTTTCCGCAACAAGCAAATTGCCGATCGTCTTTTTATCTCTGAGTCTACGGTTAAAGTACATATGAAGAGTTTACTTAAAAAGCTTCAAGTTCCTTCTCGTACTGCAGCAACCGTCCTTTATCTTGAGCGCTTTGGCGACATCAAATAACATTGTTGGATTTGAATCTGTAATGATAAATAAAATCAAATAGTTATATTGATTCTGACAAGTAAAAAAACCGCCTAACAGGCGGTTTTTTTACTTGTCTGGGCGAATAGAGTACAAGTCACTGTTGTGCTTACCACACTCCAAATAGTACTGATAAGCCACTTTTTTGCTTTCAGCAATGACTCTCATGCAGTGCATTTTCCCCTGTTCAAAATATCGAATCTCATATTCTACACTGGTATCAAGTTGCTCAGCGGCTGCCATACTTCGCCTCCATAAACCATCCAAAAAACATCCATGCAAATTATATGCCGTTATAGGGAGCGTCGTTCGGTACGTTTTTTAGCCGATAATTGCGCTCTAACTCACTTTTTTGCGGATAGCTGTGATCAAAAAGTTAATTTCAAACTCTATATATTATTAAGGTGGCAATCAATATTTGTCACACTGGTGTAAGTTTGCCGCAATACTAAGTGATACAGGTTGAGTATAGAACTTAATCAACAGAAAAGGGAATACGAATAAGTGACTAAATTAAAGGATGTACCTAATAAGGCGCTTCGTTATGGCCTTCTATTTTGTTTCGTATTTCTGCTTGCCGGTTGTGCGAAAAAGTTTTTATACAGCAATATCGATTGGTTCGTGCTCGATTACTTAGAGGACTATGTCTCGTTGCAAGGGGAACAAGAAGTCCTGGTGGAAGAGCGCTTATTATTGTTGGCAGACTGGCACAAGAAAGAGGAGTTACCATTATATATCGAACATTTAAAAGACCTTGAGAGATTAAAAGCGAGCGATATCACCTTAAATTACTTACAACAAAATCGAGATAGAATGCGAGCGCATTACGATAGAGTGGTAAGCAAAGCAGCACCAGATCTTTTTGCGTTAAGTTTGCAATTAACGAAAGAGCAAGAACGCGAGTTTTTGAGTAATGTACAAGAACATTATCAAGAGCGAAACGCAAAATATGCCGATAAGACAGAAGACGAAGTGCGTGAAATTATTCTGGATAACACTGAAGAGTGGATGGAAGAATGGCTGGGGAATCTATCAGGAAATCAGCGTCAATTAGCTCAAAGATTTTCTCAGCAAGTTATTTTAAACAGCCCTTTATGGAGAGATTATCGAGCCACGGTATATCAAGAGCTCGAATACTTGTTCGACAACAAATCTAATGTTGTGACTTATCAAGATATATTTATGCGACTCTTGTTCGAGCCAGAGAGTTATTATAGTGAGCAGCTTTCTCTGAATATTGATTCTAACTTTGCATTGGTTGATCAACTGACATTAGATGTTTCTCGTTCGATGACCGATAAGCAATGGCGTCATTTTCGTGAAAAGGTTAAAGAGTGGCGAGTACTGGCTGAGGAACTTTTAGATTAAATTCATACCTCAATGAGCGAAAGCAAAGCGCAAAAGCCTTTCTTATCAAAAAATGATTCAAAGCAAATTCTTATTGAGCTAAGAGCGTAACATAGCGTGAGGTTTGATGAGGCAACGTCAGCTTATCAATGCGTGATAAGGCCTCATCGTACAAAACAATGAGAATAAATATGAAACATTTAGTTGAAAGATTTCTTCGATACGTCACGTTTGATACCCAATCCAATCCACATGTGACGCTTTGCCCAAGTTCACCTGGTCAGCTTGTGTTTGCTGAGTTACTTAAAAAAGAGATGATCGAGCTTGGTTTAAGTGACGTGACTTTGGATAAAAATGGCTACTTGATGGCTAAACTGCCAGCCAATGTTGATTATGCGGTTCCTCCTATCGGCTTCATTGCCCATATGGATACCGCGCCGGATGCATCTGGCAAAAACGTAAAGCCGCAATTCATCGAAGATTACCAGGGTGGCGATATTGCATTAGGGTTGGGGGATGAAGTGTTATCTCCCGTGCAATACCCAGATTTACATCACCTACATGGCCACAATCTTATTACTACCGATGGCACTACATTACTTGGCGCGGATAACAAAGCCGGTATCGCAGAGATTCTTTCCGCGGTAGCTCTGCTACTGGAAAACCCAGACATTCCACACGGCGACATTTGTATCGGCTTTACTCCGGATGAAGAAATCGGTCGTGGTGCAGATTTGTTTGATGTTAAAAAATTTGGCGCGAAATGGGCATACACTATAGATGGTGGCCCGCAAGGTGAATTGGAATACGAAAACTTTAATGCAGCAAACGCTGATGTAATTTTTCATGGAGTTAGCGTTCATCCAGGTACCGCAAAAGGCAAAATGGTCAATGCGATGAACTTGGCTGCGAAATTTCAAGTTCAAATGCCCCAAGATCAAACTCCGGAAACAACCGAAGGTTACGAAGGGTTCTTCCATTTAAAATCGGCAGAAATGGGCGTTGCACGAAGCGAGCTAGGTTACATTATTAGAGACTTTGACCGTCAAAGACTTGAGGATCGAAAAGCCTTTATGCAGAAACTCGTCGATGAAATGAACACGGGTTTACGCCATGGTTCTGTAGAGCTAAAAATAAAAGACAGCTATTACAATATGAGAGAAATGGTTGAGCCTTACCCTCATATCATTGAGCTGGCAAAGCAAGCGATGGAAGCGTGTGATGTGGAACCGATTATAAAACCTATTCGTGGTGGTACAGATGGTGCTCGTTTATCTTTTATGGGTTTGCCGTGCCCGAATATCTTCACCGGTGGTTTTAACTTCCACGGAATTCATGAGTTTATTTCTGTTGAAATGATGGAAAAATCAGTACTCGTTATTGTCAAAATTGCTGAGCTCACAGCGAAAAAACACAGTTAAAAGACTACGTCGAGACCTCTTGCAGATTTAATAACAAAATAGCCCAGATCTCTCTGGGCTATTTAAATATTAAGATGGAATACTAGCGCACGTCTTTGTCTTCAATTTCAATGTCTTCTAGCGGTAACCAGTCGACTTTCACACCCGCTTGGTCGAACATATCTTGACTGACTTGGATTTTATCTCCCCAGCGAGATAAAAAGTCTTCAGACTGCTCAGGGCAGTGTACGTGTGAGATCCCTGTTTGAATGATCTTTGCCGCGCAGTTAGGGCAAGGAAAATGCGTTACCCAAATATCACATCCGTCTAAGTCACGTTTTGAGAACAAAATTGCGTTCTCTTCCGCGTGCAGTGTTTTAAGGTATTTCAACTCGCGCTCATCGGTGTCGACACTGTCAGAAACACCATGCGGATAGCCATTAAATCCAACAGATACAATGCGATTCTGTTTAGTAATAACGGCACCGACTTGTGTTGATGGGTCCTTACTCCAAGACGCCACTAGTTCTGCCATCTGGTAAAAGCGTTTCGCCCATTTAGAAATCATAGTCATCCTCTCTGTCGAAGGCGTTGAATTAATTGAATGATAACCCATTTATATTAAAAAAATAGTCAAAATCGGGGTCTTGAGTATGAAGGCGTCACTTTTTACCTTTTTAGCCACAAAACGTTCTTATCTTGAGCACTGAATCTCACTTTACGCCCGAATACAATACTCCCGTTAGTGTTTCCAAGCACACGCTAAAATTCGCGATCTCCTAAGGCGTATATTAAATAGTTATGATTGAGTTGTATGTATATTGCTCATTGAATACCACTGTTAACTAAATTACTTTATTTTCCTTTTGTTTCTCATGTTTACATTTAGAAACACCTTGGGCGCTTTTCAGTGAAGTTTTCAGTGGCAGCAAGGAGTAAGGTTGATAGGAATTCAACAATATCCTGTTCTATAAAGACGGTAAATACATGCAAAAGAAACCACTTGTCGCACTAATGGCGGCTACAGCAATCCTCGCTGGATGCGGGGAAGCTAATAATGCCCAAACGAAAGGTCAAGCGCCTCTCGTAGTGACTCAGGATGTCACGGTTATCGACTACCAACCGAGCAAGTCTTATATCGGTCGCATTGAAGCAGTAGAAGATACCAATATTACCGCGCAGATTTCTGGCTACTTAAAAGCTCGTCACTTTGAAGAGGGGCAAATGGTAGAAAAAGGGCAGCTCCTTTACTCTATCGAGCCATCTTCTTTTGAAGCCCAAGTCGCGAGTGCTAAAGCCGCACTTGCACAAGCTAAAGCGGCGCTAAAAAAAGCCGAATTAGATCATACTCGAGGTAAAAACTTGTTGCCTCGCGGTAGTATCTCTCAATCTGAGTTTGATGCTTTAACTGCGGCACTTCTTGGTGCGAGAGCAGAGCTAGAAGCGGCAAATGCTCAACTTAAGCTTGCTGAAGTTAACCTTTCCTATACTCAAATCCGAGCACCTTTTAGCGGACGTATTAGTGATACCAAAGTGAGTACGGGTGATCTGGTTTCTCCATCATCTGGCGTGCTGACGACATTGGTGAGCTTAGACCCAGTGCATACTTCATTTAGTGTGAGTGAGCGCGAGCGTTTAGCCATGGGTATGGATCAAGTCAAAGGCGACGGCTCAGCAGAATCAAACCGCGTTGAAGTTCAGCTTGAACTGGAAAATGGACAGTTTTTTGAGCATCTCGGTAAGCTTGATTTCTTAGGTAATCGTATTGACACCAAAACGGGTACGATTGCTATGCGCGCGCTCGTTCCAAACCCAGATCAGAAGCTACTTCCTGGTCAGCACATCAAAGTAAACTTGAGAGACAAGAATACGAAGGACGTTATTGTTATTCCACGACGTGCCGTTCAAACTGACTTAGAAGGTGACTTTGTGATGGTGATGGCTGAGGGAAATGTAGCAGAGCGTCGCAACGTCGAGCTTGGCCCTCAGGTTGAACAAGGCATTATCATTCGAGAAGGGCTCGATCAGGAAGATACAGTTATTACACAAGGCCTACAACGTGTGCGTAATGGTGTAGAAGTGCGCCTTCAAGCACCTGCTGAAGATAAGCAGTAGGGGGCACTATGTTAAGTCGTTTCTTTATTCAGAGACCTAAATTCGCGCTGGTTATTTCGATCATATTAACGCTAGCCGGCGCGATCTCACTGGCGATTTTGCCAGTGGCTGAGTATCCACAGATAAGCCCGCCATCAGTAAGCGTTTCGGCTTACTACACTGGCGCGAGTGCGGAAGTTGTCGAGCAGGCCATTGCGGACCCCATAGAGACCTCAGTCAACGGCGTTGAGGATATGATATACATGTCTTCAAAGAGCGCGAACGATGGCTCTTATAGCCTAAACGTCACGTTCGATGTTGGCACCGATCCAGATATGGCGCAAGTTAACGTGCAAAACCGCGTGTCACAGATTGAGTCAAAACTGCCTCAAGAAGTTCGCATGGTTGGTGTGACGGTGAAAAAGCGTTCACCTGACTTGCTGATGGTGCTTAACTTCTATTCACCTGATGGCAAATACGATGATCAGTTCTTGATTAACTACATTAACTTGAATGTAAAAGATCAGTTGGCTCGTGCGAAAGGTATCAGTGAAGTTAACGTGATTGGTGGTGGCGAATACGCAATGCGTGTTTGGTTAGATCCTGAAAAAATGGCCAACCTTAAGCTAACCACGTCAGACGTATACGCCGCTTTGGCTGAACAGAACGTTCAAGTTGCGGCAGGGCGTGTAGGTGCAGCACCATACAACAATCCGCAAGAAGTTCAGTTTAACCTTGTGACCAAAGGTCGCTTGGAAAGCGTGAGTGAGTTTGAGAACGTAGTCCTTCGAGCTAATCCCAATGGCTCTACGGTTTATCTGAAAGATGTTGCTCGCGTTGAACTAGGCAAAAAGTTCTACGATGGTAACGGTAAGTTCCGTGGCCAGGACGCGTCAATCGTTGCGTTGTCTCTTCAATCGGATGCGAATGCGTTAGAAAGTGGTCAGGCCGTCATGGAGCTCCTTGAAGGCTTGAGCAAAAACTTCCCAGAGGGAATGGAGTACGAGACCAGCTACGATACAACCGTGTTCGTATCTGAATCGATCAAAGGGGTAGTAAAAACACTGATTGAAGCGATTCTATTGGTGATTGCTGTAACTTACTTGTTCTTGGGTAGTGCGCGTGCAACGTTGATTCCTGTTGTCGCGATCCCCGTTTCTCTGATTGGTACGTTTGCCATCATGCAGGCAACGGGCTTCACCATTAATACGGTTACTTTGTTTGGCTTGATCCTTGCGATTGGTATCGTGGTGGACGATGCGATTCTGGTTATCGAAAACGTCGATACTACCATGGCGAAAGACCCAACCATTTCACCGCGTAAAGCGACGTTGCTAGCGATGAAAGAAGTAACGGGACCAATCATCACGTCGACCTTGGTTCTACTTGCGGTATTCATACCCGTCGCCATGCTGCCAGGTATCACCGGTATCATGTATCGCCAGTTCGCTTTGACCATCTGTATTTCGGTTGTTATTTCATCCATCAATGCATTGACGCTGTCTCCAGCACTTTGTTCTCTGGTATTGAAGCAGGGTGGGGGCAATACCGCTAACTGGTTCCAGGCTTTCAACCGAGGCTTAGAGCGCATCACTACGCGTTATGGCCAGATCGCTGGTTTCTTGGTGAAGAAGTCTTTACTGCTCGTGACGTTCTTTATAGTTGCTATCGCAGCGGTCACTTTCTTTGCGAAAACCACCTCTACAGCGTTTGTTCCTCAAGAAGATAAAGGCATTTTGCTGGTTAACGTACAGCTACCAGATTCAGCCTCTTTATCACGTACTGAAGAAGTCACCAATGATTTAATGAAAATGATCGGTGAAGAACCAGGTGTGGATGGTGTGACGGTTGCGAACGGTTACTCGTTTATGACAGGCGCCGCAGCATCAAACGGTGCTTCTGTATTTATCAAATTGCATGACTGGGATACTCGTAACTCGCTGCAAGGAGAGCACTCTGCTAATGCTATCGCGGCACGTATTAACGGTCGAGCGGCGACAGAGCTACCTCAAGCGGTTGTTTTTGCGATGGGACCACCGGCGGTTCCTGGTATGGGCGCTGCGTCTGGTTTTGAGTTTGTGCTTGAAGACACGCTAGGGCGAAGTCGTACCGATTTGTCGATGGTCATGGGAGAAATGATCCAAGCGGCTAACCAAGCGCCTGAAATTGCCTACACGTTTAGCACGTTCCGCGCGAATGTTCCGCACTACTACGTTGATATCGATCGTGAGAAAGCGCAGCAATTAGGTATTTCGCTGTCGTCTATTTTCCAAACCTTGCAAGGCAACTTAGGTTCGCTTTATGTGAATGACTTCACCATGTTTGGTAAGAACTTCCGCGTAACCATGCAAGCTGATAGCCAGCACCGTAGCAGCATGGAAGATCTAGAGCGTTTCCATGTTCGTTCTTCGAACGGTGATATGGTTCCGTTAAGTACGCTAGTGAGCTACGAGCAAGTGTTTGAGCCTGATGTGGCATGGCGTTACAACATGTACCGCAGTGCTATCATTCAAGGCCAACCAGCTCCGGGTTACTCTAGTGGTGATGCGATTGCCGCAATGGAACGCGTTGCTGCTGAAGTTCTTCCACAAGGGTATACGTATGAATGGACAGGTATGGCTTATCAGGAAGTGCTTGCGGGCAACCAAGCCATTTATGCGTTTGCGCTGGCTTTGATATTCATTTACTTGTTTATGGTGGCTCAGTATGAGAGTTGGAGTATTCCACTGGCTATTATTTTGGTGGTCCCAGTAGCAACGTTAGGTTCCTTTCTTGCGTTGAATCTAACTGGCACGCCGCTTAACTTGTATGCCCAAATTGGTCTTGTCTTGCTCATAGCCTTGGCGGCGAAAAACGCAATTTTGATTGTGGAGTTCGCCAAGCAAGAGCGTGAAGAAAAAGATGCTGATATCGATAGTGCAGCGGTTAAAGGAGGCACGTTACGTTTCCGCGCTGTGAATATGACATCTTGGTCATTTATCCTGGGTATCTTCCCGCTTATCTTTGCCGCTGGTGCGGGGCACGTGAGTCAAAACTCACTCGGCGTGTCGCTGATTGGTGGTCTATTGTGTGTGCTTCTAGCAGGTACATTCTTGATCCCAGGCTTCTACGCTCTGGTGCAAAGACAGCGTGAGAAAGTTCATGGCGGCAACACCAAGCTGGTTCCTCTTGATGATGAATAATCACATCCGAAGTGCGCAGTAAGCACGAAGTGACAATTGAAAAAAAGCCCGAAGCAATGGTTGCGTCGGGCTTTCTATTTTGAAAAAGGGTTATTTTAGCGCAGTTTTGAATTGTGCAACGGCTTCATCCATATCATGAGCTTGAGCAGAGACAGAGTTCACTTCATGCAAGCATTCCTGAGCGGATTGCATGTTATTCTCAGATATTGCGTTTAGCTCGGTGATTGAACCGCTAACTTGGTTCATCACGATACCTTGTTCTTCAATTGCTGAAGCTATGCGCTCCGAATTACCTTGAATTGAATGCATGTCAGTAATGATCTGTTGCAGGCTAGAATCCAGTTTTTCAGAAGCATTAAGTGTTTGTTGCCCTTGATCGTTACATTGATCAATATCAGCAACAACTGTAGACATTTGAGTTTGAATGTCTGCAACGACCCGCGTGATTTCCTCTGTGGATTGATGAGTTCGGCTAGCTAGGGCGCGTACTTCATCGGCGACAACTGCAAACCCGCGGCCTTGTTCGCCTGCTCGCGCGGCTTCAATTGCTGCGTTGAGAGCTAGTAGGTTGGTTTGCTCTGCAATTTCTTGGATGATGTTCACAGCACCACCAATTTTATCTACATGCTGATTCAGCGAGCCAATCGACTGCTGGCTGTTTGATAAAATCGTGGTTAGTTGACCGATGTTGGTTACCGTCGCCTCAACAACTCCTCGACCTTGTTCGGCATTATTCGCTGCCTGATGTACGCCTTCTACCGCAACTGATGTGCTTTCAGAGATTTCACCTATTGTGGCAACCATTTGCTGAACTGCCGTCGCCATTGATGCTGTGTGGTCAGTTTGCGTGTGGAATTGCTCCATAACGCCTTCTAACTCACGATGCATATTATCGGTACTTGCAGTGAGTTGCGCCGATTTTTCTTGGGTACTACTAATTAGATGCTCAAGCTTATCCAATAGGTCATTGAGGTGATGACTGATATCAAATAGCTCGTCTTGACCTTTCAAATCAGATCGAAGTCCCATGTTGTTCGTTTCGCTGATACTTCGAATGGTGCCAAGTAAGCTATTCACTCGCGTATTGATTGAACGTGAAATTTGCCAAATCAATGCGAAAATAACGACTAAGATCAGAGCTGTAATGACCTGCTTGATGGTCGACATTTGTTCATCACGTTGTGCGGCAGCAGAGCTAAGGGCTGTGGAAAAGGTTTCAAATTGCTCTTCTACGGCATGGGATAATGCGCGAGTTTCACCGAGTAGGCCTTTGTCATAAGCAATCCCAACAACTTGCTTTTGGGCCGCCAATTGCTTACCTGTTTTGATAAGCTCAGGAGCATATTGCCCCTCAAGCAAGTCACTATTGAATAGTCCTGCTTTTACCGCAGAGTCAAAACGGACTAATGCCAATAACTGCTGGTGGTCTGAACGTTGTTTTGCTTCTAATAGTGCTTGTTCGTAACCAGCGAGAAGCCCACTCTTTGAATCAAGCCCGTATCGTTGGTAAGCGCTGACCAGATTCTGAAAGCCCCTTTGGTATGCGAGCAAGTCTTGCTTAAATTGTTGACTGGAAGGTAATTCATTACTCTTGAGTATGTTCGCAAGCTCTTTTTCTGTGTCTATAAACTTGTCAACATTGGCGTCAAACTTATTTAGATATTTGTCATTACTACGTAGTAGGAAATCTTTTTCATTTCTGCGTAAGTTGAGTAAGCGTATTTCTAGATCACCAACGAGTTTGATGGCGTGATTAAGGTCATTGCTCTTATTTTCAAAATGGGATGACGTACCCAAAAGGGCCACGATGCCTAAAATGGCGATAACTCCGAGGAAGTAGAGTTTTTGCCTAATAGTCATATTGTTGTTTCCTGAATAAGTAACTAAAAAGAGAAATCCAATGAGATTTCCAAGGGCTAGCAAACGTTGTTCAACTAACATGTCGAGAAAACGACATGCACTAATACAGCACTTTTTTACGTTGCTGTTTTTTCGCTCCGTGCTTGTTTTTTGTATCAAGTCGTCGGCGTTGAGAAGCGCGGGTTGGTTTCGTTTTAATACGCTTCTTCTCCTGTAAAGCGGCAGCTTTTATCAATGCTTGAAGCCGATTTAGGGCGTCTTCCTTATTTTGTTCTTGTGTCCGAAATTGTTGCGCTTTGATGATGATCACGCCATCTTTACTTATACGACTATCAGAAAGTGCAAGTAATCGCTCTTTGTAAAAGTCAGGTAAGCTGGAATTCCGGATATCAAAGCGCAGGTGTATAGCGGACGCTACCTTGTTAACGTTCTGGCCACCATTTCCTTGAGCTCTAATTGGGGATAATTGAATTTCCCACTCTTGAATTGTGACGGAGTTCGAAATTTTGAGCATGATAAGTAAATGCCGGTAAGGACGATTGAAAGAGCTGATAAATTAACATTACAGATGCACAAATAGAAGAAAAGACATGAGCACGATTGATTTTAGACCCTATGAGGGATTCATATTTGATATGGATGGTACTCTAATCGATACCATGCCAGCCCACTTGGCAGCTTGGCAAGCAACTGCTGAGCGTTTTGATTTTCCGTTTTGCCAGGAATGGTTTCACAGTTTGGGAGGGATGCCGAGCTTTAAAATTGTTGAGGAACTAAATCGTGTGCATGAGCTTTTATTAGATCCTAAAACTGTCGCGACATTTAAAATGGAAACATTCGCTGCTATGGAGCTTCATGGTGACGTTATTCCTTGCACGAACATCGTGTTAGAGGAATATTTAGGCCATAAGAAAATTGCAGTCGGTACTGGCAGCCAACGAGAAAGTGCCATGCGCTTATTAAGTCATGCAGGTTTATTAGACAAGTTGGATGTTGTAGTAACCGCAAGTGATGTAGAGAACCATAAACCCTTTCCAGATACCTTTTTGATGGCCGCGGAACAACTCGACTTGGAGGCGTCACAGTGTCTTGTGTTCGAGGATACTGAGTTGGGGAAGCGAGCGGCGCATGCAGCTGGTATGGATTGCGTTATGGTGCAAGATAATGAGTTGATCTTTTTCCCAAAACCATAGTGGCAATATCCCTTAATATGAGATCAAAATGGGGTGCAAATGCACCCCATTAATTTTTACCACATCATCGATCATGAATCATAGATGCTTATTCTGGTTGAACTAGCTCTTGGTATTCAAATGAAGGTACCACAACTTCTACGCGACGGTTTTTCTCACGACCTTCGCGAGTGCTGTTGTCAGCAACTGGGTTTTCTTCACCCATACCTTTAACTGTCAAACGATCTGAACCAATGCCAGCTGCGGTTAGGTAATCAGCAACAGATTGAGCACGACGCTCAGACAGTTTTTGGTTGTATGCCGCAGGGCCTGAGCTATCCGTGTAACCAGTAATCTCTACTTGAGCTTGAGGATATTCGTTCAAGAATGAAACAAAGTTGTCCAGACGTTCAGAAACGGAATCTGTTAACTTAGCACTATCGAATTCAAACGTACCTGTACCGTACTCTTCTTTGTGCACCTTGCTCATCATCACTGGTTCTGGATCTGGCTCGATCACTTCTTCCGTTACAACTGCTGCAACAACTGGAGCTGCTGCAAATTTGTAGTTAACACCGATACCAAAGAAGTTAGCATCCATGTCGTCCCACACGTCGTCAGACATGTCTTGGTAGCGTTGGTATTCAGCGCGAACACTCCAGTTTCTATCGATCGAGTATTCAGCCCCCAAA
Source organism: Vibrio sp. 1078-1 (assembly GCF_033340475.1). Classification (NCBI taxonomy): domain Bacteria; kingdom Pseudomonadati; phylum Pseudomonadota; class Gammaproteobacteria; order Vibrionales; family Vibrionaceae; genus Vibrio; species Vibrio sp. 1078-1. The sequence goes on along the minus strand of NZ_JAWOWM010000003.1, from coordinate 249,358 downwards.
GAACCTGTTGGGACAAAGTCTGTTTCGTCATCAGACATCATGTAAGCACCACCGATCTTAGCAAACAGATTCCAAGAGTCGTTTAAGTGCCAGTTGAATTTAGGTGCAAGTGTTAAAGCCGTTAGATTGCCGTCAATCGTATTAACCGTGTTAGCCCCTGACATCGAGTTAGCTTTGTAGTCGCCTAAGAAGTCTACGCCGTACTCTAGCCCAATGATATCGGTAAAGTCATAACCGATATGTAGTCCTGCACCGAACGCTTCATCATCACAAGGGCTATTTAGATAGCAAGCGTCGTCAAGTGTAGTCATGCCCACTTTGCCCCCGATGTACATTTCAGCTTGAGCAGAGTTTAAAAGCGCGCTACTACCAGCTACCACTGCTGCTACTGCAATTGCTACTTTGTTCATAATGTTTCCTTGTATTGATTGCATATTAACTTCTACTTCGTTTTATCAAAAAATTAGAAAAAACCAGCGTTTATAAGAAATTAGTTTAATATTCTAATCATTTCATATCAAGCAACAATATATTTGAACTTGATCAACATTTACTACCCAAAAATACCTCACAAACTTCTGATATTTCTTACATTGTAGTAAAGATTTTTTGGTGCATAAGAAAATTGATGATTATTTTGAACTTTTTTTCGTAAACTTTACTTTACATTGTGCGTGGTGGTTAACAGGTGGTTTTTATTTGCATTTATTTGCAAAAACTGATTGCAAGTCTACGCCTAAGCCGATAAGTTACTTAAACGCTAGACAGAAAATGACCACAGCCCTTGATGCTGCTCGCTTTGTGAACAATGTTGCAATGAGTTCAGTTGGTAAAAATGGGGTCGGAAATAAAACCAGGAAGTAGAAGTAATGTTTCAAACTGATGATGTAAGAATAAATAGAGTAAAAGAGTTATTGCCACCTGTTGCAGTATTAGAGAAGTTCCCAGCGACTGAAACCGCTTCTTCGACCACTTTTGATTGCCGTAACGCCATTCACAATATTCTTGAAGGAAAAGACGATCGATTACTCGTGATCGTTGGCCCGTGTTCTATTCACGATCCGGCTGCCGCGGTTGAGTACGGCAAAAAGCTAAAAGTACTACGTGATGAACTGGGCGAGCAGCTTGAGGTTGTTATGCGAGTTTATTTTGAAAAGCCGCGTACGACCGTTGGTTGGAAAGGCCTTATCAATGACCCTTACTTAAATGACACCTATAAGCTAAATGATGGTCTACGTATCGGACGTAAACTCCTTCTTGATCTAACCGATATGGGCTTGCCAACGGCAAGTGAATTCTTAGATATGATCACACCTCAGTACGTGGCGGATTTGATCAGTTGGGGCGCTATCGGTGCTCGTACGACAGAATCTCAGGTTCACCGCGAGCTAGCTTCTGGTCTTTCTTGTCCTGTAGGTTTCAAAAACGGTACAGACGGGAATATTAAAATAGCGAGCGACGCGATTCGTTCTGCAAGCGCTTCCCATCACTTCCTTTCAGTAACAAAATACGGTCATTCCGCGATCGTAGAAACCGCTGGTAATCCAGACTGCCATATTATTCTACGTGGCGGTAAAGAACCAAACTACAGTGCAGCACATGTAGCTCAAATTAAAGATGAGCTGGACACCGCAGGTCTGCCGAAAAAAGTGATGATTGATTTTAGCCATGCTAACAGCTCGAAGCAGTTCAAGCGTCAAATGCTGGTGTCTGATGATGTATCCGAGCAAATCTCTGCTGGCGAAGAAGCCATTTTTGGTGTGATGATCGAGTCTCATTTAGTTGAAGGTCGCCAAGACTTAGTGGATGGCAAAGCAGCCACTTATGGTCAGTCGATCACTGATGCATGTATTGGTTGGGAAGACACGGAAACGGTACTTCGTCAGCTTTCTGATGCAGTAAAAGCGCGCCGCAACAAGTAAGCTCAACAGAAAAACTTTTTTAAAAGCGAATAGTGAAGAGCCAGAGGTACTATGCCTCTGGCTCTTTTTGTTGAGAATTACTCTCATATCTTTCTATTGTTTCTGCTTTCCTATATGTTATCTGTATACGTCGTAACCAAAAGGAATTTGGAATTGAATCGTAATGTATGGCTTCTATCCCTCTGCCAAGCCTTATTAATGACAGGGAATATTTTACTCATATCTGTTATTGCCCTTATTGGCAAAACACTTGCGCCGTCATCAAGTTTTATCACATTACCAGTTGCACTGCAGTTTTTGGGACTGATGGCCGCGACAATTCCTGCGTCGCTAATTATGGGCAAGTTAGGGCGTCGCCTTGGTTTTAGCCTTGGTAATGTCATTGGCATTTTGGGTGCTAGTCTAGCGACGTATGCATTAAGTCAACAAAACTTCTATCTGTTCTGCATGTCTACGTTTTTGCTTGGTGTTGGTATAGGTTTCGGTACTCTATACAGGTTTGCTGCCATTGAAGTGTGTGAAGAGTCGGCAAGGCATAGGGCGATTTCGATATCTATGGCGGGTGGGGTGTTAGCGGCGATCCTTGGGCCTAATCTGGCCGTGTACTCGCAGCAGTGGTCAGATGATGGCTTATACATTAGTGCATTTGCTGTGCTTGTCGTGCTTTATATAACCGCGTTGGTTGTGCTACAAACCATTCGTTTTCCACCTGCACACACGCAGGCGCTACACGCTAAGGCGGATAAGCTGAGACTGATTATTCGTCGACCTAATTTCATGCTGGCAGTTATCGCGGCAATGGTTGCGTACGCGGTGATGAACATTTTAATGACAGCAACTCCTTTAGCGATGATTGGTTGTGGCTTTGATTTTGATAAAGCGGCGGGAGTGATCGAATGGCACGTGTTGGGTATGTTTGCACCTGCGTTTGTCACGGGCCGTCTGATAGAACGGTTTGGCGCTAAGAATATGATTTTGGCGGGTGGATTGCTATTTGTTGCTTGTATTGGAATTAATATACATGGAGTGTCTATCTGGCATTTTAGTCTTGCTTTAATCCTGTTAGGAATAGGGTGGAACTTTATGTTTATCGCAGCAACCGGGCTGTTTAGTCAAAGCTATGAAGCGAAAAACAGAAGCAAGGCTCAAGCGTTTAATGAATTCTTCGTGTTCAGTTGTGTCACCATCACCGCATTACTATCTGGTTGGCTTGAGTCTACCGTAGGTTGGCAGAATCTTAATTTGTATGTTCTTCCATTTGTGTTACTCGTTATCGCGATGTTTGCGTTAAAAACGAATAAAAAGCCAGAATCACAAACCGCTTAATTAAGGCTTAATATATAACCCGGCCGATCGTGTCGGGTTTGTTTATTAGCTCAAATCAACAATCTCTTCTTTATGTTTTTATCGATAATGTGAATTCCCACAATAAAAATGTCGATTTGATAAGACTTTTTATCTAACTTTTTGTAATAAAAATAAAAATCCTGTATATATCTTGCCGAAAATCAATAAAAACTAAAGAAGTTTCGTCTATGTCAGCCAATATTTCTCATAAAGCTCAAGAAACTCTCGTGAGGGAGTCTGAGGAACTCGTCTCAACAACGAACTTACAAGGTGTTATTACATATTGTAATGAAGCCTTTTGCCGCGTTGCTGAATACACTCACGAAGAACTTGTCGGTCAGAACCACAATATAGTTCGTCATAATGATATGCCTAAAGCCGCTTTCGGTGACATGTGGGCACGCCTTAAACAAGGTAAAGCCTGGCGTGGAATGGTTAAGAATGCCACTAAGTCTGGCGGTTACTATTGGGTTGATGCTTATGTCACCCCTATCTACGAAGACAACCATGTTGTTGGGTATCAATCAGTGCGCGTGAAACCAAAGCGAGAGTGGGTTGATATTGCGACAAAAGCCTACAAAAGCATGCGTGCTGCAGAGAAGTCTGGTCGAACTTGGTCGTTGAAAATCAATGAAACCATTCGCTATGCGATTCTACTTGGTGCACTAACCGCACCTGCAACCGCATATGCGTTGTCTGTTGAAGGGCCGTTGGCTTGGCTTGCAAGTGCGTTACCTGCAAGTGTTCTGGCTCTGTTATTCCGCCAAGAGTTAATTGATACACCTCAGCAACTTAAAAAGTTACAAAAGCAATATGACAGCGTAAGTCGCTTGATCTATTCCGGTAACACGGCATTTTCGATTGCCGATTTCCATATCAAAATGCTATCCGCAAGAATTCGAACCGTGTTAGGAAGAATGACTGACTCCGCATTGCCTTTGCAGCATTGCGCCGAAGAGCTCAGTCAAACAACGGCAGAAGTCTCGGCTGCATTAAATCAGCAAAATACCGATATTCATCGTGTGCGAGATGCTACCCAAGAGGTGGAGTCGTCGGCAAATTCGGTTTCTTCGAGTACCAATGATGCCCATATGTTGATTGATGATACATTGAAGTCATGCTTGATGGCGAAGGAGACCATTGATCAAACGCACACCAATCTAGCGCAATTAAGCCTTCAAGCTGAAAAAGCGACGGAAACGACGTATCAACTGAGTGATCAGGCGCAGAAGGTGAACCATTTGATGGAAGAGATTGGTGGGATCGCAGAGCAAACCAATTTACTGGCACTTAACGCGGCGATTGAAGCGGCAAGAGCAGGGGAGCAAGGTCGTGGTTTTGCTGTTGTAGCTGATGAGGTCCGCGCGCTTTCTGGGCGTACATCCAATGCAACTGAACAAATCCAAGCTTCTATCTCCACTATGTTGGCAACGATTCAAAGTTGGCAGAAAGATATTCTGGCAAACAAAGAGCAAACCGATGCCTGTTCTCAAGTAGCAGAACAAAGCGCGTTGCGTTTGTCTGAAGTTGAACAGATGATGCAAACCATGAGTGGGCTGATGGTTGATGTAGCAGAAGCGGCGAATAACCAGTTAAAGCTATCTAGTGATGTAAACCAGCACATTCATTCTATCGCTTCGACCGCAGAACAAAACTTGGCAGCAACACATTCAGTTGAACAAAACAGCCGACAGTTGAAAGACCAAGTACAAGATTTCTATCAGCTCGCACTTCGATTTGAAGACAAATAGTCGTAACGAAAGTTGTGATGTTTATGTCCTGGCTGCGTTTATGCGAATAGGAGCCAGATAAAAGAAAGCCCCGCCATTGCTGGTGGGGCTTTTCAGTTTTCACATTCGCAATAGAGAAAACTGACTATCTTTTTACTGCAATTACGCGAGTAGCTCTTTTGCTGTGTTCACTACGTTTTCAGTCGTGAAACCAAACATTTTGAATAGTTCGCCAGCTGGTGCAGATTCACCGAATGAAGTCATACCGATGATGCGACCGTCGAAGCCTACGTACTTGTACCAGAAGTCAGCAATACCTGCTTCAATTGCGATACGTGCTGTTACGTCTGATGGCAGTACAGCTTCACGGTAAGCGGCGTCTTGTTTGTCGAATGCGTCTGTTGATGGCATTGAAACAACGCGTACTTTCTTACCTTCAGCAGTTAGCTGTGCTGCTGCTTCTACTGCTAGTTCAACTTCAGAACCTGTTGCGATAAGGATTAGCTCTGGCTTGCCTTCGCAATCTTTCAGAATGTAAGCACCTTTCGCGATGTCTGCTACTTGTTCTGCTGTGCGCTCTTGTTGCGCAAGGTTTTGACGAGAGAAGATAAGTGCTGTCGGTGCATCTTTACGTTCAATCGCTAGTTTCCAAGCTACAGCGGACTCAACTTGGTCACATGGACGCCATGTGCTCATGTTTGGTGTTAGGCGTAGCGATGCCATTTGCTCAACTGGTTGGTGAGTTGGACCATCTTCGCCAAGACCGATAGAGTCATGCGTGTACACTTGGATGTTCTGAATTTTCATCAGCGCAGCCATACGCATTGCGTTACGTGCGTACTCCATGAACATTAGGAATGTTGCGCCGTAAGGAACGAAACCACCGTGTAGCGCGATACCGTTCATGATCGCTGTCATACCGAATTCACGTACGCCGTAGTGGATGTAGTTACCAGAGAAGTCGCTTGCTTCTAGAGACTTAGAACCAGACCACATTGTTAGGTTAGAAGGTGCTAGGTCAGCAGAGCCACCCATGAACTCTGGTAGTAGAGCACCAAATGCTTCTAGAGCATTTTGAGACGCTTTACGTGATGCAATGTTTGCTGGGTTAGCTTGAAGATCAGCAATGATTTGGCTTGCTTTCTCTTCCCACTGTGCAGGAAGCTCACCGTTTACGCGGCGTTTAAATTCAGCTGCCAGCTCAGGGTACGCTGCTTCATAAGCTGCAAATTTCTCGTTCCACGCTGCTTCCTTAGCTGCGCCTGTTTCTTTCGCTGACCATTCTGCGTAGACTTCTTGCGGAATTTCAAAAGGACCGTGCTCCCAACCTAGTTCTTTGCGTGTTGCTGCAATTTCTTCAGCGCCTAGTGGCGCACCGTGACAATCGTGTGAACCAGATTTGTTTGGTGAACCAAAACCGATGATAGTCTTAGTACAGATAAGTGTAGGACGTGGATCCGCTTTCGCCGCTTCAATTGCTGCGTTGATTGCGTCAGCATCGTGACCATCGACTGCAGGGATTACGTGCCAACCGTAAGCTTCGAAACGCTTAGGTGTGTCGTCAGAGAACCAACCTTCAACGTGACCGTCGATAGAGATGCCGTTGTCATCCCAGAATGCAATCAGCTTGCCTAGACCTAGAGTACCTGCAAGAGAACATGCCTCGTGCGAAATACCTTCCATCAGACAGCCGTCGCCCATGAACACGTAAGTGAAGTGGTCAACGATGTCGTGGCCTTCTTTGTTGAATTGCGCTGCTAGCGCTTTTTCAGCTAGAGCCATACCAACCGCGTTAGTGATGCCTTGACCTAGCGGACCCGTTGTGGTCTCGATACCTGGCGCGTAACCGTACTCTGGGTGACCAGGAGTTTTAGAGTGAAGCTGACGGAAGTTTTTCAGATCGTCGATAGACAACTCGTAACCTGCAAGGTGCAGTAGAGAGTAAATCAGCATTGAGCCGTGGCCGTTAGACAGTACGAAACGGTCGCGGTCTGCCCACTCAGGGTTTGATGGGTTGTGGTTTAGATGAGAGCGCCAAAGAACTTCAGCGATGTCAGCCATACCCATAGGTGCACCTGGGTGACCAGAGTTAGCTTGTTGAACACCATCCATGCTTAGCGCACGGATTGCATTTGCTAGATGTTTACGATCCATAGTGATTACTTCTCGATATTTGATTTAAATAGAGGGAACTCGCCGAAACAAGTTCAAATAGAATTTTTTGAAAATAGTGCTGATGGTAAAAGCGAGTAGACGGGCTACTCGCTTTTGGTAAGCAATTAAAGCTTAGCTTCGATCATCGCTTCTAGTTTGCCTTGGTCAACGGCGAAGTTGCGGATACCTTCAGCCAGCTTCTCAACAGCCATTGGGTCTTGGTTATGTTCCCATAGGAATTCAGCGTGAGTCATTGGTGCTGGACGCTCAGCTGCGCCTTTAGAATCAACTAGTTTCTCAACTACTTCACCTTCAGCTGCTTCTAGTTCTGCAAGTAGAGCAGGAGCGATAGTTAGACGGTCACAACCAGCTAGTTCTAAGATCTCACCGATATTACGGAAGCTTGCGCCCATAACTACAGTTTTGTAGCCGTATTCTTTGTAGTAGTTGTAGATCTTAGTTACAGATAGTACGCCTGGATCTTCTTGAGCTTCGAAGTCACGGCCTTCTTTCGCTTTGTACCAGTCCATGATACGACCAACGAATGGCGAGATTAGGAATACACCCGCTTCTGCACAAGCACGTGCTTGAGCGAACGAGAATAGAAGCGTTAGGTTACAGTTGATGCCTTCTTTTTCTAGGATCTCAGCTGCGCGAATGCCTTCCCAAGTTGAAGCCAGTTTGATAAGGATACGGTCGTTAGTGATGCCAGCATCGTTGTACATTTTCACTAGTTGACGAGCTTTCGCTACGCTGCCTTCCATATCGTAAGATAGACGAGCGTCTACTTCTGTAGAGATACGACCTGGGATAGTTTTTAGGATTTCTTTACCGATGTTTACTGCAAGCATGTCACAAGTATCTTGAACTTGTTGAGCTTTGTCGTTGCTCTGTGCTTTAGCGTATTCGATTGAAGCATCGATTAGAGGTGCGTACTCTGCGATTTGAGCGGCTTTAAGGATAAGAGAAGGGTTAGTTGTTGCGTCTTCTGGCTGATACTTTTTAATTGCATCAATCTCGCCAGTGTCTGCTACTACAGTCGTTAGTTTACGAAGTTGCTCTAACTTGTTGCTCATAATCGATCATCCTATTTAAATGGGCTTAAGCGTGATTTTTGTTATCACAGCTTGTGCATTTGCAAGCGAGTTAGCTAACCGTCTCATCGCATTTAATGAGACATCTGCTCAGCCAACTACGGAAAATTTCGTTACCGAACAAATGCTATGAACATTTGATCGATAGCTGAGTAAATGATGTGTCCATATTTATCCTATCTATGCTGAAAGTCAATCGCTGAAATGGACTTATAGTGAACTTCATCAACGTTTTTTTACTGTGTGTTTAGTGGTTAACCCAAATAAACGTTTGCCCTTATTGTTCAAAGCTTGAGCGTTGTCCAAGAGGGTAAAAAATTGTAGTGAGAAAATGTTATTGCGATGAGCAAATGTAGCGTTTAAATTGATAAAGAACATATGCTAAGTCAATGAGCATATGTTCACTTATTGCATACAATATCGATCCTCTTAAAGGGCGAGAGAAACCATGAGCAGTTCTAATCAAGATATTTCCATTGAAAACACGGATTTGTTGACAGAGATTTCCGTCGCGTATTATCAAGACGGTGCGACTCAGGAAGAGATATCGAGAAAATTTGCCATATCACGCGCAAAGGTCGGGCGAATGCTCAAGCAGGCGCGTGATGAAGGCATTGTTGAAATTACCGTTAAATACCATCCGGTGTTCAGCGCCAAGATTGAACAACGTTTGATCGAGCGATTCGGCGTTAAGCGCGCGCTTGTTGCTCTTGATCAACCGAATGAAGAAGCGCAACGACTACAGGTATCGGGATTGGTGTCCAATTATCTCACTAGCACGCTCAAAAACGGCATGGTGGTGACGGTCGGACAAGGGCGCAACGTGTCGTCTGTCGCTCACCATATTGGTGTTATTACGCCGCGTGACTGTAAATTTGTGTGTGGTATTGGTGGTATTCACCCGCGTGGCGGTATGTATAACGCCGACCATATTTGTCGTCAGTTGGCGAAGAAATATGGGGGGACCTCTGAAACCCTTTATGCGCCGGCATACGCAGAAAATAGAGAACAGAAGTTGGCCTTCATGCAAAATGCAACCGTGAAACAAACGCTCGACCTAGCACGTAAAGCCGATGTTGCTTTGGTTGGTATTGGTGACATGAGCGAAAACAGTTACATGGTCGACTTAGGTTGGTTTACGCCTGATGAAGTGGTTCAGTCGAGACTTCAACAAGGTGTGGTAGGGGATTTTGCAGGTTATGACTTCTTTGATATTCACGGTAATGTAGCGAACACGGTAATGAGTGACCGAGTAATTGGACTTGGTATTGAAGAGTTTCGGCCGATCTCGGAAGTTATTGCGATCGCAGCTGAGAACAGCAAGCCACTCGCTCTACTCGGAGCATTAAGAACTGGAGCGATAGACGTGATCGCCACGAGCGTTAGCAACGCATTAACCGTGCTCAACTTAGATGAGCAAATGCACGGTAACGCGACATCTGAACGCTAACGGAAATAGTCGGCTTTTGATGTAGTCAGGCTATGAGGAGGGACAAATCACTCATAGCCAGTTTCTATTTCGAAATGACAAGTTTGGTTTAGAAGCTGCGTTTAGTTTATTGGAACACATCATCTTTAGATAAACGTAAGATACTTTGTTAAACAGACACTTGTCTTAACACTCGATAGGTAGAGAGTGGTCTGCACCCCATTCGGTCCAAGAACCGTCGTACACCGACAGGTTGTCCAGACCAATTTGATACGCCGCGAGTAATAAAATGCATGCGGTTACACCGGAACCGCAACTAAAAATAATCGAATTGTCACTATCTATCGTTAGTGCGCTAAATATCTGTTGCAACTCTGAATTTGGTTTAATGTGACCGTTGGTCAAGAGTTCTTGAAACGGTAAGCAAACCGAATTTGGAATGTGCCCACTACGTAGACCTTCTCGTGGCTCAGGCACTTCACCAAGGAAGCGAGCTTTGGCTCTGGCATCGATGATATTGGCACTTTTATTGGTTGAATGAGCAAGAACATCTTGTGCACTCAAAAAGGCATTTTGGTTGAGCTTGCCCGCAAAGTTGCCTTCTTCGCTTGGTTGCGATAGGGCACTTTCGACAGGAAATCCGGCTTCAATCCAAGCAGGAAGACCGCCGTTTAAGACTCGAACATTATCATGTCCCATAGCTTTGAACATCCACCAAGCTCTTGGCGCGGCTAAAGTGCCAGAGTTGTCGTAAACCACAATCAAATCTTCGTTGTTCAAACCGAGTTGTTTCGCATTTTGGTTGAAGCCTTCTTCTGTTGGCATCATATGCGGCAGAGAAGAACCGGGTAAGCAAAAGTCATTGTCGTAATCAAAGCGTAAAGTATTTGGAATCCACTTATCTTGAATCTTTTTGCCTTCAGAAGGGATTTGAAACGCAATACTAGCGTCGAGGAGCTTGACGTTAGGTTGGCCGAGAAGGCTATTGAGTTCATCAGTACTAATCAGTGCTTGCATTGTCTTTAGTTTGCTAGGTGGATAATCTTACTGTTTTACAACAAAAAAATCGCATGTTCAAAAGAACGATGCGATTTTTAAGCTTGAGATTGAAGATTTATGATGAAAGGTCGCTTTCGCTATGCCTTCAATCTATCTAGTTACATGGTCCAAGTGTTGTCTCCAGAAGTAATCACTTTCTGAATTGGGTCACTGCCGTCATAGAACCAAATTTCAACAAGTAGGCTACCTTGGCTATCAGAAACATTAAAGTCGACGTTTGCTGTACCGTTGTTGAGTGGAACCGATGCGACTTTGCTTGGATATTTTGCATCGTAGTTACCTGAACTGTTCTCGACAAACTCTTTGTACACGCTTAGGTGTGCACGTTGTGAAGAGAAACCACTGATGTCTACATTGAGCGTACCCTCCGTCACTGGGTTGTAGCTAAAGCCATCCGGTACTACTAGGTCCTGCATGGTTGCATTTTCTACAGTTACGGTAGTCTCTTCTACGGTTATTTCTTCCTGCTGGGTTGTGTCTTCCTCTGCAACGGTGGTTTGGGTTGGTGAAGGTGGTGTACTGTTACCACCTCCGCCGCCACCGCCACAAGCTGTTAGTGCTAATCCCATGATGATTGTGATAAGTGCTTTCATAATGTTATCTCCCTATGGAATGTAGCATTTGTTAGGTGTTGGAGCGGTGTGCCAATCTGTGCTTCGTTCGCCACCAGACTCAGCCCAAGTTTGGAATTGAGGGTATGCATCGACCATGTCTACACGCTCTAGCGGCCAATCCCAATCTTCTACTATCAACAGTGCCCAAGGTAAGTTGTTTGCTGTTTTGAAGTACACACCTTGCGCAGGGTCACTTGCATCGACGCCGACACCGAAGAGGTTTTGGTCATCAAACTGTTCTGTTGGTGCTTGGTCTGCTAAGTGAACTTCCCATTTACGACCTGGTTGGAAGGTAATCCCGTCGCCATGGTAAGTCCCCGGCGTTGCGAAGATGAACGGGTCGTATGGCATGGCTTGAATGGCTGAACGGTCAGATCCTTCAGTGAAGTACACATTCAAGGTAAAGGTGAGTGAAACGTTATCATCACAGCCAGACTCGGTACGGAAGTAGCTACAGCTGCTAGCCGCGTGTGTGCTTAAGTCTTCACTGATGATGAAAATGGCTTCATCAGAAATACTTTCCAAACCATTAGATGCTTGTTCTACACCATTGAAGGATAGCGTTGTTAATCCGTTTTCAATCGAGCTTCTCAATACACCCGGTAGTCGGATTGCGAAGCCATTTTTGTAACTTGCGCCGTAGGCCGCTAGGTCACCTGTAATCTGGATATTCTCAACATGACCAGCAAGACTGGTTTCAGTGATGCGGAATTTCACGACCACATCGTTCATGTCGTAGTCTGCGGTGTATGGCCAATTATCTTCATAAGCCACGGTGGCGTAATCTTCTGCACTCGGGAAATATTCCACTGAGTAGCCATTACCAGTGATGGTAATTGGGTAATCTTCCACCTCACCAGATGTCGAACCACCATCGTAGTTTAATCCGGTTTGTTGGCTAAAGCGGAATCGACTCCAGCTTGAACCTTCCGTTGCAGCGGTTGAAACGACAAACGGTAGGGGATTATTACCCGCAGACAGTAATTGGTCAGTAAAGACTTGTTCGCCTTCATCATCAAAGTCACCATCGCGGTTCCAGTCAAACCATGCTGATAGGTAGCCAGAAGTAGAAGCCGTCACATTCACAATTGAACTTAAGCTTGGGTCAAGTGCGGATACAAAACCAACACCATCTTCATCAGCGGTGCCAACAGAGTTGTCGTTTGCCTGACCGTCTGCATCACCATCTGGAGCAACAGAACCAAGCCAAGTTACACCGTCCACTTCGTGGCGAGGACCGTTTGACGCAAGCGTGGTGTGATAGCTGTCTGGAGCATCACCAAAATCAATTGGCTCGTCTTCGTCAATCACGGGAGCATTTGCACAACGTGCACCGTCATTTTGGCTTGAGCTTGGACCGTTGGATACAAACTCAACCGCAGGAACGATACCTGCTGCGATATTGGCTGCGTTACCTTCCGAAAGGTCAACGCGATAGATTTTGCCATCTTGGTTACGTGACACGTAGTAGTTGCCGTTTACATCGAAGTAGCCAGCACCAAATGTGCCTTTCTCACCTGTGTCACCTATCGCAGTTGCGCTACCATTTGATGGGTTGAACTGATATAGCACACCAGAGTTGTTGTCGATGCCGTAAAGGGAGCCATCACCTGGATGGAATGCAAAGTCGGTTAGGTTCACTGTCGCTGTTGAGCTGATTTTCACGATGCTCAATGTCGCATTTGGATCAGAATCGAGCGGAGAAAGGTCAATGGAGAAAAGTCCTTTGCCTTTGCGGTACAAGTAGTAGACGTGGTTGTAAACGTCACCTACGTAAAACGTGTGGTCGGTAGGAAGGCCCGAAACATCAAGCGTCTCTGCTTGGAAGTCTTTACCAAGACGAACAATCTTTTTGTTTGTGGTGTCGTAGCCGTAGATATAACGGTCAGTGAAGTTAAAGCCTACACCGTTGATGCCCGAAGCCAAACCTGTGTCGTCCTCTAAAAGAGTCGTAGAGCCTGTAACCAAATTGACGCCATAGATTTGAACCGGGGTTGATTGGAACAGGTATGCTTGGCTTGGGCACGTATCAAATGGCGCCGCTTGTGCGTAAGCGCTCGCTATTAGAGACCCAAGTAGTAGTGATGTCCTTTTCATAATTCGCCCTCTCATTGGTTCGTGATATATGCAATGAAAGGAATGTGCCAAGTTTTAAGTTGTTGAATTTTATTGATTTAATATTTGTAAGAAGAAGGGTTGTAAATCTGATTGTCAAAATGAGAAAAAGCCCAACATTGAGTTGGGCTTTTTGGGAATGATTAGAGGTTTAGAACTAACTACAAACCGGACAGGTGGGCATTTTCATCAGATTCATTTCTCGCCAAGACATGCTGAGCGCGTCCAAAATCAGAATTTTGCCTTTCTTTGGTTGGCCGTAATCAGCAATCACTTTAATCGCTTCCATCGCTTGTACTGCGCCAACAATACCCACAACAGGAGCCATGACTCCGGCTTCGACACAACTTAACGCACCGCTGCCGAAGAGGGCACTTAAGCACTGGTAACATGGTTGCGCTGGGTCATCATAAGTAAACACACTCACTTGGCCTTCCATGCGAATGGCCGCGCCTGAAACTAGCGGTGTTTTGGCCGCAAAACATAGGCGGTTAAGTTGATTGCGCGTATCAACGTTATCTGATGCATCGACAACAATAGTGTGCTCCGTAATCAGGCTCTCTAACGCGGTATCATCAAGACGTTTTGCGATGGTATCTACGATAATGTGCGGGTTAAGCTCGCGTAGCGCATCGGCCGCCGACTCTACCTTCTTACGACCAATATCCGCATCGTGGTGCAGCACTTGGCGCTGAAGGTTAGACAGCTCGACGATATCATCATCAATCAGCGTGATTTTACCGACACCAGCCGTCGCCAAATATTGGCTCGATGCACAGCCTAAACCGCCAGCACCAAGCATCAATACCGATGCTTGTTTGAGTGCTTCTTGTCCTTCAAAGTCAAACTGACGAAGAATGATTTGGCGGTTGTAACGCAACATTTCCTGATCGGAAAGAATATCCACAACGTCTTCCTAGTAAAGGGTTGAGTTGAATAGTTGAATCTGAACCGTTTCGCCCACTTCAACTCGGCCGCGTTCACGTTCCAATACAACAAAACAGTTCGCTAGGCTCATTGAGCGGAATGCACCAGAGCTTTGGTTACCGGTTGTTTCAACCACAAACTTGCCATCTTCCAATGTATAGATGCCACGTTGGTAATCGGTACGACCTGGCGCTTTCTTAAAGGCGGTTTTGGTTGTTGCTGGAATAGACTCGGGTGCTTTCCATTCGGTATGGCCTGCAAGTTTTGCCAGCATTGGTTGAACAAGCACGTACATAGTAAGGACTGCAGAAACCGGGTTACCTGGCAGACCACAGAACCAAGCTGTACTTAGCTTACCAAATGCGAAAGGTTTACCCGGCTTGATTGCTAGCTTCCAGAAACCGATTTCCCCAAGTTCTTCAAGGATGTCTTTGGTGTAATCCGCTTCGCCTACACTGACACCGCCTGAGGTCACAACCACATCTGCCAATGTTTGCGCTTGTTCAAAGGTTGCTTTTAGAGTCTCTGGGCAATCTGGAATGATGCCAAGATCTACGGCTTCACAACCGAAGTTCTCAATAAGCGGTTTAATGCCGTAACGGTTACTGTCGTAGATTTGACCTTCGTCTAGGGGCTCGCCTAGTGGTTTAAGTTCATCACCAGTAGAGAAGAAAGCAACTTTTGGCTTACGTACTACTGTCACATGGCTCACACCAAGAGACGCAATCATCGGAATATCGCGAGGTGTTAAACGTGCGCCTTTTGCCAGTACGATGTCGCCTTGTTTGATGTCGTCACCTGTTGGGCGGATGTTGTTTTGCGGCTTCACGTCAGTTTGGTTGAACTGAATACCAGTATCCGTTACTTCTGTGTTTTCTTGCATGATAACGGCATCACAACCCTGTGGGATTTTTGCGCCAGTCATGATGCGAACACAGGTACCTTGAGGCCATTCACCTTCAAAAGGTTGTCCTGCAAATGATTTACCTGCCAGAGGCAATACAGAAGATGACTCAAGATCTTGAATGCGAATAGCGTAGCCATCCATTGCTGAGTTATCGAATGGCGGTACGTGAATAGGAGACAGGATGTCTTCTGCCAGTACAAAACCGAGTGCTTCAGCAAGTGGAAGAGAAAGCGTTGTTTGGATAGGTTTGATTCGCGATAGCATTTTGTCCATCGCTTCTTCAATTGGCATCAAGCCAGGTGCGTCGCAGCAGCCCATTGAGAAAATCCTGTGTTCTTTTGTTTTGTGGCAACTTTACCATAAAAAGGGGACCGAGTAAGAATGTCCACCTATAAAATATGGGTGTAATTATTCAAAAATCCGAGTATCCTTGTCAGCCATCCGAAAGGGGTAAAAAGCCCGCGGAGCTCAATAAAATCAGCTCAGTACCTATATTTGATGTGACTTGGTGTAAAGACACGAAACTGAGCAGCTCAAAGCGAAAAATATGAATGCAATTTTGATTGGGTTTGTATTGAAGCGGAAGTAACAAAAGAGGAAGTGGAATGTCAGGTCTTAGCGAGTCAGCGAAGTTAGTAAAAGAAGCGCTAGAGCAACGCGGTTTGGAAACGCCAATGCGTCCAAACAACGTAAGTCGTGAAGAGAAGAAAGAGAAGATCGAACACCACATGCGTGAGATCTTAGGTCTACTTCAACTTGACCTTACCGACGATAGCCTAGAAGAGACCCCTCACCGCATTGCTAAGATGTACGTTGACGAAATCTTCTCTGGTCTGGATTACTCCAACTTTCCTAAAATCACAGTGATTGAGAACAAGATGAACGTGAGCGAGATGGTTCGCGTGAAGGACATCACCGTGACCAGCACTTGTGAACACCACCTTGTGACCATCGATGGCAAAGCTGCTGTGGCTTACATTCCACGTGGCAAGATCATTGGCCTATCAAAGATCAACCGTATTGTTCGCTTCTTTGCCCAGCGTCCACAAGTTCAAGAGCGTATGACTCAGCAGATTCTTGTTGCACTTCAAACGTTGCTTGAGTCTGATGATGTAGCAGTGACAATTGACGCAACACACTACTGTGTGAAATCTCGCGGTGTGATGGATGCAACCAGCGAAACGACGACGACAGCGTTGGGTGGTATCTTCAAAAGCAATCCAGCAACACGTGCCGAATTTCTGCACGGTTTACGCTAGGTAACTAAGCAAGTTTCTAAGAGGATGGCAAACGCCATCCTTTTTTTATGCTTGTTTAGAAAATGACTTCATGATTTCTGGCCAATACATTTTGACGTAACCTGCCGATACCCAAACAACCAATACAGTCGCGATACTGAGCTCTAGAAAACCAAAGTCGTGTAGCCAGTGCCAGTGAGGGTGCGATTCGGCAAAAAAAGAGGTTAAGCGATGCATTGCGATAGCGCTGATCACGGAAGGAAAGGTTACTGCCGCGATAGAAGGTTGAAACTTCAAGCGAAGTAAGCGGAAGTAACATAAGTAGATCAATAAAGTCATAGTGATGGCGATCCCGGCCAATGCGCCTGTTAGTATCGGATCAGGTAAGGGAAAGTTCACCAAGTATGCTGCTAATGATAAGTTTACCGGCGCGGCCATAATCGCGAGGGTCGGTCTTGCTCGCCTTGGTAGAGAGCCGAAAAACACCAAACGATACAACACGAGTGGCAGCATGAAGAAATAAATGCCGATGCACATCATCGCTAGCGTTTCGGAGAATAAGTTGTGACCTAGTTGAGAACCGGCTAGTGAACTACTGATCAGCCCCACCGGATAAAGAAACCAACTCGGTACGATATTGGACATTTTGAAGTTCATTAGCTGAAAGCTAAAAAACAGCACCATCATAGTAAAATGCAGCAAAAGCGCCATAAACCAAAGTGGATAAGCGATGATAGGCGCTACAGCGGCAAGATAATCTGCAAGGATCAGTAACGCCATACTCATTGGTGCCATTAAACTACCACTCAGCGGGTGACGAATGTCGACCATGAATAATCGTGGATTAGCGGCATATTTTATGAGTACAGGGGCGAGTAAAAGTGCGCCGAGTGACGCCAAAAATGGGCGTATCGGTTCACCAATCTCAGGAACATAGAGTGCCCAAGCTTGCCCTAAACCTATCATACCTAGTGCCAACGCGGCTTGAGACGGCGGGACACTATAAAACTGCACAAGTCTTCTCCAGTTCAAATCTACTCCATTTGATTTTTGCCTGAATGAAACGAAACATGACGATTTGGATGAAATGCTCTATTTAAGTAGCGAATACTAACAAGTATGGAGAGGGGTTTCTCATGAAAGGTGGTGAGCAAATATCAGAGAATGATAATTTTGTGAGTTTGGTATCGAATATTTGGGAAAAGATGTAAAAATGCAGAGTTTATCGCTCCAAACCCTTCGATAGTCTGGAGCGAAGTGATAACAAAGAGAATGTTATGTTGATTGATTCTCCGGTAGATCCTGCTGGCGTAACTTTTCGTTTTTGATTGTACGATGCAGCAGCTGGCTGTAAATAGGTTGTCCACCCAACAATTGAGCAATAATCACAGCGCCCAAACAAGTAATGATCAATGGCAGGATTAAGTAGTAGTTATTCGTCATTTCAATCACTAACAGAATACCAGTAATCGGTGCACGTACCGTTGCAGCAAACAGGGCACCCATGCCCGCAATCGCAAATACACCAGGCTCGATATCAAGCGCAGGGAGCAAGACATCAGCACTTGCTCCGAACGCATAGCCAAATAAGGTTCCCAGAGCAAGCATAGGTGCAAAGATGCCTCCCGGCGCACCAGAACCAAAACAGAGCAGGGTTGTAATTACGCGACCAAAGAAAAGCAAAACTAAAATAGATACCGAGTAGTTACCGTTAGTAATGTCAGGAATAAGGCCGATACCACCACCAGTTAGTTGGGGTACGTACAAAAGAAGCAAACCAAACACGCCTCCCAGTAGCGAACCCACAATCAAGTAGCGCTTACGATCGTTTTTGTGAATGGCGACAAAACTGTCTTGTGCCACGGTAATCAGTTTATTGAAGATCACGCCAAACACGCCAAACAATGCGCCAAGCAATAAAAACAGCCATAGGGTTTGAAGCTCTGGCGACTGGTATTGCGGCATAGTGATAACGGCGTCTTGCCCGTTGATGGCGCGAAACACTATGTTCGCCATAATGGCAGAAATGATCACTGCGCGAATTGAGATCAAAGAGTAGCGAAACTGAGGTCGCATTTCCTCCACAACGAACATAATGCCTGCGAGTGGGGCATTAAAAGCCGCAGCCAAACCGCCAGCAGCACCAGAAGCGAGCAGGGAGTGGCGGGTATCGTCATCCTTTACGCGGAATATATCGGTCACCATTCGACCAACAGCGCCCCCCATTTGAACGGTTGGGCCTTCACGACCCAGCACCATACCTGAGCCAAGTGCGCCCATGCCGCCGAAGAATTTTACTGGTAGAACTCGCCACCAGCGCACTGGACGAATACTATCCATTGCCCCTTCGATTTCAGGAATACCAGAACCTGCCGCTTCTGGCGCAAAGCGGTGCACAAGAAAATAGCCAATAAAAGCTAAAAGTGCGCTAATGAGAACCGCTGCCAGCCACAACGGTAGAACATTACCAATTTCGCTTCTTAACCATTCTGTTCGTGTTTCAGAAACGAAATGAACGGCAAGCTCGAAATACGTACCGACAAAACCAGCCAACGTACCCACAATGGCGGCCATAATGAGAACAGAAAATGGTGTTGACCCTCGAGAGACAAACTGGTTAATCGCATCTTTCGGTACGTGCGCCAACACAGATTTCACAATTCTCTCGCGTTTGGTCATTAACAAGCTCTCCTGTTGCCGGGGGGGAAGGGACGAAAGAAAGTATACGCTTCGCAGAGTCTAGACCTAATCAATAAAGATGCAATTTAGCTTTTCACTATTGAGTGTTTGAAGTGTCGCGATATTATTCATTCACTCAGATTGTGCTATTGCTCTCATAATTTAGGATAAAAAACTTGTTTTTTGAGAAAAATGAACCATTCTTTAAATGTAAAGCAACATGACTGCTTCAGAAGGAGGGATGTGAGGTTTTACACACAATTTGGATGGATTCAAACCCTACGGTAAGTCCTCGTTTTATGTTCGGGATGCATCAATAGACATCGCCGATTCGCACACTCACGATTGAGTAACGAGGTAGAGGCGCACGCACATGTGCGCCTTCTTAATTTCTGCGTTATAACTTTCATCACCATAACTTTCATCGCCACCTGCCACTATTTTTCTCTTGAACATTTTCTTGCAGTTAGTAATGTCTTGGTTCGATGTCAACCAACTAGAGCAGTGCATGCGCTTTTATCTTCGACTCTTACTTTCTTTATGTTTTTGTTCGGTAACGTTTCCGGCACTTTCAACGCCGAGCTGGTGGCAAGACACGTTGTCAGCTATGCCATATTCCAATCTAAAAGAACGTATAGAAAAAAGTGGGAGCTGGTATAGTTGCGAAGTGCAGCTGCTAGACAATTCAACGTTTATCAGCGCATTTTGTTTGGATGATTTTTCGTACTACCAGCAGCACTTGTATGGTGAAGTGGTTTTGAGAAGAGAAAGTGCTCAGTTCTCGTTTCTCACTGAATACGAGTGGCAGCGTCTGAATGACTTACTTCTCAACTTAAGAAAGGATGGGTTAGTTTTACGCAGAGTTACTATCGGACAAGAACACTATGATGTCGTTGAAGCTCTGGAAAAGAAATCTTCCGAGCTTGTCGATAAAGAAGTTATTTTGTTGATGAACCGCTATCCACAAGAAACGATTCGAAGTTTGCTTTGGGTAAAACCGGACGAGTTTCTGACGCCATCACCGTCCTTAAATGTGCAATTGCGCAGTGATGGCGAAATTATCGAGGTCAAAGTGACTCGTTTTTAGATTCTTTATGGAGAGATAGGAAGGTCGCCATTGCAGACTCATCCAAAAAACCATCCGATTTTTTGTGAGCGCGCAGGTATTGATAGCCTGCGATTAGCTTGCGGTGTAGCTCTTCTGCATCGTCTGACAACGGCTGATTCATAACGTGTTGAAAGGCAAGTTTGTACGCATCCATATCCACGACTTCAGCACGGCGATATAAATAACCACATCCCGTTGCTAACCATTCGAGAGAGCAATTGGCGCGCATTGCAATTTGATTTGCTTTGGTTAGGCTAGGTTCACTGCCTTTAAGGTATTTGCGTATTAAAGCTTCAGACACATCGACGCGTCGAGCGAACCCGCTGATGCTTTCTTCTCCGATCAGGGTGGCTAGGCGTTGGGCAAAAGACATATTTCGTACTCCAGTTCGAATTGCGAAAGTTTACCCGTTGAGCTGGTACGAAAACAAGACTACGATGAATGCAGATCAATTGAAGGAGAAAACCCATGGTTGCAAAAGTAGTAACTGCACCAAAAGGCCCAGAGTTCTCAGAGCTGGTTCAAGGATATTGGCGTGCAGTTGAGTGGGGAATGACGGCTCAAGAGCGTTTGTCATTTCTTAAGCAACACATTGAGTTAGGCATTACGACAGTCGATCACGCCGACATCTACGGTAATTACGAGTGTGAGGCGTTGTTTGGTGAAGCGTTAGCTTTAGACAAGAGTGTTCGTGAGCAAATTCAGATCGTGACGAAATGCGACATCAATTTGTGTGGCGATAAAACGCCAGAGCGTAAGATCAATCACTACGACACGAGCTCAGCACATATCTACCAATCGGTGAATAATTCGCTAGAACGTTTGAATGTGGATGAAATCGACGTACTTTTAATTCATCGTCCTGACGTGTTAATGGATGCGGACGAGGTTGCAGAAGCATTTTCTGAGCTTCACAAAGTCGGCAAAGTGAAGCACTTTGGCGTGTCTAACTTCACTCCACGCCAGTTTGAACTGCTGCAATCTCGCTTAGGTAAGCCGTTGGTTACTAACCAAGTGGAAATCAACCCACTTAACTTTGAGGTTGCTCACGATGGAACGCTTGACCAAATGCAAATGTTGCGTACGCGACCAATGGCTTGGTCTTGCCTCGGTGGAGGTTCAATTTTTAGTGGTGACAGTGAGCAAGCTGTTCGTGTCCGTAACGAATTAGAAGCAATTCGTGAAGAAGTGGGCGCAGCGAGTATTGACCAAGTAATTTATGCCTGGGTACGTCGTTTGCCATCTAACCCTATTCCAATCATTGGCTCTGGTAAAATCGAGCGTGTGCAAACTGCAGTTAATGCATTGAACATCGAACTTACTCGAGAGCAATGGTATCGCGTATGGGTGGCTTCTAAAGGTCATGGTGTGCCATAGAATTGATATCTTATCGATGAAATTGTTATTAAAGGCATCCTCTAGCAGGGTGCCTTTTTAGTTTTAGCGCGTTACTGTTTACCCATTATGGAAATGGAAAGAATGAAATTCGAGCAAAAATGGGCTTTGGATGTTAGCTGCAACTTTTTGCTTACTTTGGGTGGAGGAGTTTTACCCATGTTTGTTTTATGTCACTAAACAGCGAATGTGATGCTTGCTTTTTAGTCATTTTGTTCACTCATTCATTCATATTGCGTATGCTTATTGAATAATAAAGAAATAAAAAACTCGTCAGTTTTCTCGTATTACATGCTGTAACAATCTGTTAGACTCCGGCGCAGATTGTGGAATATAAAAAGGTGATTGAATGTCTTTTCCCGTACTCATCTGTGATGATTCAGCGTTAGCACGCAAACAGATGGCGAGATCACTACCAGCCACATTGAATGCCGATATTACGTTTGCTATCCACGGAAAAAACGCGCTAGAAGAACTCGAAAAAAACGAGTTTAAATTGATGTTTCTTGATTTGACCATGCCAGAAATGGATGGCTTTGAAACACTAGAGCACATGCAACGGTTGGGGGATAAAACTCCGGTGGTTGTTGTGTCGGGGGATATCCAACCTAAAGCGAAAGAGCGCGTGTTCGCACTGGGTGCAAAAGCGTTTATTCAAAAACCGATCGCCAAAGATGAACTCAAGAAGGCGCTTAAAGAGTTGGTCGAGCCAGAACCTCGTCCTCAAATTATCACGCCTGTCTCTATTGAGTTACCGATTTTACGTCGTCGCGATATTTACATGGAAGTGGCTAACGTTTCAATTGGTCGAGCAGCCGATGCATTGGCGCGTCACTTTGATGTGTTTGTGCAACTACCTCTGCCGAACGTCAATATCTTTGAAGTGAGCGAACTTCACATGGCCCTACGCGACTTGGCGTCGCATGACAACGTATCGGGTGTTTGTCAGGGATTTTGTGGCGAAGGTATTGCTGGCGAAGCGCTAGTGATTTTGAGTGATTCAAGCGTATCTGATCTCAAAAAGTTGATGAAAGTACCAGCAGACAGCGAAGAGCTAGAAGAGCTTGAGCTGCTAATGGATATTTCTAATATTTTGGTGGGGTCGTTCTTAAATGGTTTAGGCGAGCAGTCTGAAGTCCGATTCTTCCAAAGTCCACCAGTACTCCTTGGTCAGCATATCTCAATTGACTCGATCATTGAATCTACAACTGGAGCATTCAGCCGCACGATGACATTCGAAGTGAGCTACAACATTGAAGGAACGTCGATTCGTTGTGACTTGTTGTTTATGTTTGTGGACGAATCCTTGCCGCTGCTTGATAACAAACTGTCTTATCTAATGGAGGAGTTCTAATGTTGAATATGCCAGCAGAGTTTGAACAATTCCATTGGATGGTGGATATGGTACAAAACGTTGACATGGGCTTAGTGGTCATTGATCGAGATTACAATGTACAGGTCTGGAATGGGTTTATGACTCATCACAGTGGTTTGCAGTCTCATGATGCGATAGGTCGTTCTATATTTGATATCTTCCCTGAAATCCCACAGGAGTGGTTTAAATTAAAAACAAAACCAGTGTATGACCTAGGCTGTCGCAGCTTCATCACATGGCGACAACGACCTTACTTATTCTGCTGTCGCAATGTTCGACCAGTTACGCAGCAAGCGGAGTTTATGTACCAGAATGTTACGTTGAACCCAATGCGCACACCGACTGGAAAAATCAACTCGTTGTTTTTGTCTATACAAGACGCGACGGCTGAAGCTCTGATGTCTCAGAATCAATAGCGATAAAAAACTTTCTCAAAAGCCAAGGTCCGCCTTGGCTTTTTTGTATACTTATAATTGTGTTTCCCAATGCGTAGAACGTGAATATGGACTTTAATCTCGCCCTAAAACTCTACACCGCAGAGCAAGTAAAAAACGGTGAAACGCTGGCTGCGCAAATGGCTGGTGTTTCTATGTATAGCTTAATGCAACGCGCTGGTATGGCCGTGTATGAGCGCTTTTTACATCTGTATCCTAAATCAAAAAATATCTTAGTGATTTGCGGTAAAGGGAATAACGGTGGCGATGGTTACGTATTTGCATCTCTTGCGAAACAAGCTCAACTCAATGTACATGTTTTCCAAATTGGTGATGTATCTGTGCTAAAAGGTGATGCTTTGCGCGCATACGAAGACTGGCAGTCAATCGACGGTGTTAACAATGATTGGGATGAATGGAATACCGCATTGCTAGAAGCAGATGTGATCATCGATGCCATGTTAGGCACTGGTTTAAGCGGTGAGGTTCGTTCGGAGTATCGTCGCTATATTGACCAAATTAATCAAATTCATACCCCTGTGATTGCAGTCGACGTTCCTTCTGGTCTGTGTGCTAATACAGGTGCAGTTTTAGGTGATGCTATTCGTGCCGAGCATACTGTAACCTTCATTGGGGTTAAACAAGGCTTATGCACTGGACAAGCGAGAGATCGAGTTGGCGAGCTCTACTTTTGTGGTTTAGGCGTCAATACTAAGTTTGATACTATCGAAGTAGAAAGTGCATTAGGTATTGATCATCAGGTTGTTTCAAGATTAATGCCCAAGCCAAATCCAACGGTCCATAAAGGTGACAACGGGAAGTTGCTTTGTGTTGGTGGCAATCAAGGGATGTCTGGAGCGATTCGTTTATGTTCCTCCGCTGCGATTAGAGCCGGAGCGGGTTTAACTGCCGCAATTACTCACACGAGTAGCCTTATTCCACTGCAGGTTGGTTGCCCAGAAGTAATGAGCCAGAGCATCACCGCTGACTTACTCAGGGATACTGAGAACGACTTAACTAAACGCATTCGCTGGGCTGACGTATTAGTGTTTGGTCCTGGCTTTGGAGATGATGAGTGGGCTTATCAAGCCTATCAATATCTGGCTCAAGAGCAGAAACCTAAAGTTGTTGATGCTGATGGCCTCAATATTCTAGCGATGCTGAGCCAGCGATGCGATGGCACTCTGGTGTACGACAACCATCGAGTGATCACGCCGCATCCTAGAGAGGCTGCTCGACTACTAAATGTAACCATTCAACAAATAGAAAGTGACCGATACTCTGCTGCAAGACAACTGCAAGAGCGTTATGGCGGTGTAGTGGTTTTAAAAGGCGCGGGGACGCTTATTTACGATGGAACGAGAATGTACGTCTGTCTAGCGGGTAACGCCGGAATGGCGACGGGGGGAATGGGAGATGTGTTATCTGGAGTCATTGGTGCATTACTAGCCAAAGGTTTACCAATTTCTGTTGCCGCACGTTTAGGTGTGGTACTTCACAGTCATGCTGCTGATATAAACGTTAGTCAGCATGGTCAAATTGGTCTTTTGGCAAGTGATGTCGTTAGCACTCTTCGTACCGCTATCACCCAAGAGCTCTATCGAAATTAATTAGATTTCATGCATTGCAGAGAAAATTGGTCGATTTTTTTGAGTACTTTTTTACGAATTAGCAGGGCATCTTAGTATTAGGTGATTGAGTTTTAGGCAGATTTGAGAGGTGATGCGTTTTAATTTTTAAGATATGACGCAAAGGTTTGCGCAATGGGTTAACTTAAGTGCTTTCTCAAGTTGTTGATAGTTATAAATAATAAGAGGTTTTGGTGACTTGGGGAGCGTTTTTGATATGCGATTTTCAAGATGGTATCACAAAAAAAATTCAAATATCAGACTTGTAGGAAATAAATCACAGCCTATAATGCTGAAAACCGGAGCGTCTGCCAACGCTCCGGTTTTTTTGTGTCCGAAGAACAGTGAACTCGTCTGCCAACGAAATCACTACGCACTCTGAAATGACACATATACATATGAATCAAGGAATTACACAATGCGTATCGAACAAGAACTTAAGTTAGGTTTTAAAGATGTACTGTTTCGCCCGAAACGTTCTACCCTTAAGAGCCGTTCTCAAGTAAATTTAACCCGCGATTTTACATTCAAGCATAGTGGTCGTCAATGGTCTGGTGTGCCGGTAATCGCAGCAAACATGGATTCGGTTGGTAGCTTTGCAATGGCTAAAGCGCTGGCTGAGCATGGTGTAATGACCGCTGTTCACAAACATTACACGGTAGAAGATTGGGCTGAGTTTGCTAAATCAGCAGATAAAGTAACCATGAATAACGTTATGGTGTCTACTGGGACATCTGACGCAGACTTCCAAAAAACCAAAGACATCATGGCACTTTCAGATGAATTTATTTTCATTTGTATCGACATTGCAAATGGTTACTCAGAGCATTTGGTCGAGTATGTTGAACGCGTGCGAGCAGAGTTCCCAGACAAGGTCATTTCTGCAGGCAACGTGGTTACTGGTGATATGTGTGAAGAGCTAATCCTAGCTGGTGCAGACATCGTTAAAGTGGGTATCGGCCCAGGCTCTGTATGTACAACTCGTGTAAAAACGGGTGTTGGTTACCCGCAGCTTTCTGCAATCATCGAGTGTGGTGATGCAGCGCACGGCCTTGGTGGCATGATCGTCGGTGACGGTGGCTGTTCTTGTGCGGGTGACGTAGCGAAAGCATTCGGTGGTGGCGCGGATTTCGTAATGCTAGGTGGGATGCTAGCGGGTCACGAAGAGTCAGGCGGCGAAGTGATCGAGAAAGACGGCGAGAAGTTCATGAAATTCTATGGCATGTCGTCGAAGAGCGCGATGGACAAGCACTCAGGTGGTGTCGCTGGCTACCGTGCGGCCGAAGGTAAAACCGTATTATTGCCATACCGTGGTAGTGTTCACGGCACTATTCAAGACATCCTTGGCGGCGTTCGCTCAACATGTACATACGTAGGTGCAGCAAAGCTTAAAGAGCTAACCAAGCGTACTACATTCATCCGTGTTCAAGAACAAGAGAACAACGTGTTCGGTAAAGAGTAAATCGACTGAATGTAAAAAGTGTAAAAGCAACCATATATTGATATTTGGTGCAACCATAATTTAATATTGCCTCTTCATAAGTCTATTGCTTTTTATGTTTATGACATTTTTGAAGGGGCTATTTTATATCTGCTTTAGGATGAAATACCTAGCTAAGTGAGTTTGTTTAACACTTCTATCATGGCGTAGGTTTTTCCAACTTGAGCATTGTAATTTCTCAAACTTAACTAAGCGGCAATGAAAATACATGCTTAACCATAGGAGCCATCGTAATCGCTAAGTCATTAAATAGGCGAGGTCTTCCAGGTTGGTTCCCTTGCTTGATTTGCTTCCATAGCTGAACCGTCTCTTAATTAAAAATGTCCGTTAACAGTGGGTGATTAAAGCTTGGTTGTTGTGTTTCCAATTGGTTGTTCTGTAGCGAGGCTGGCTATTAGCCTAAGTATATGAGTGAACTTAGCTGCTCAGCTCATGGGTTGAAGATTTAGTTGCCTGATTTAGGAAACAAAGCTAGTACCCGGCACTAATTTGAATTTTAAGGTAATAAATCACGAATATAACAGTAGAAGTGAAAGACATGCGCTTAATCTGATTAAGCGCATTTTCTGTGTTTTAAGTTTAGTATTTCACTTCGTAGTTCAAGTGGAAGCGACGACCCGGTGCGTTGTAGTAACGTGAGTTGTTACGCTCTGATTGCGCGTACGCCGTCATGTAGTCTTCGTTGAATAGGTTTTCAACAGCGAAGCTTAACGTACCGAACGGAAGATCGTAGTCCACACCAGCGTTTGCAACGAAGTAGCTGTCTACTGCGTATTTCGCGCCAGAAGTGATTTCATCTTCTTTATCACGGTTGCCTGAGTAAACCAGCGTCATGTTGTAGCGACCGAATTCGTAAGCGTCGTAACTGATAACAGACGTTACTTTCAATGGTGCGATACGCGTGCCGTCTAGTGGTTCCCAGCCGCTGTCTTCGTTAAGTTTACGCTCACCTTCTTGCCAAGAGATCGTGCTGTCTGTACGAAGGTTAGCAAGAATGCTGTAACCAAGCGTTGCTTCCGCACCCCAAACTTTTTCTGGTGCACGAGTACTTTCTAGCGCATCGCCGGCTTCGTTTACGTTCAGTGTCGAACCTAGGTCAGATTCGCTGTAGAACGCTGCAAGAGAGTAGTCCGCTTCACCAAGGAAACCACGCACACCCACTTCGTAGTTGTCAGTAGTAATTGGCTTGATAGCACCTTCAACTGTTGAGCTGTTGCCAGAACGAATGTCACGTAGTGCTTCGTTCGTTGACATACCTTGCGCGAAAGATGCAAACAGCTGGTGGTTGTCGGTCAGATCGTGTGTCACACCAATGTTGAATAGGAACTCGTCAAAGTACGGATCACCGCCTTGAACTTGATCACCTGCATTGTTGTGCGTGTTACCTACCGTGAAATCATCCACGCTTAGGCGAACGTACTCGTAACGGATACCGTAAGAAAGAACTGTGTTATCGCTTACATCAGTAATGAACTGTGCGAATGGTGCGATAGCAAATTGCTCTACATCCGGTGTGTTGTTGTAGAAACCGACGCTGTTTGGCTGTTTGAACGACTGTTGTTCAACGTCCATACCCCAAGTCACGAATGCCCAATCAATTTGGCTAGAGATGTTGGCTTTCACGCCGAAACGATCAAAATCTGTCTCGTTGTGGCCATATAGCGTTTGACCAAAGGTTGGAGAATTTGGGTTCTTATCTTTCATCGCAAGCGTGAACGTCTCAGTATCTTGAGCCATCCAGTAACCCGTTACATCGAGCATACCTAAGCTAAAGCCCAGATCTTGGTAACGCGCTTGGTAGTTAGCGAACGTACGTGTCACATCGTTTGGTTTCGCGCCATCTTTGCCTGCAACGCCGTTGTTGTAACCTGGGCCACAGTGAACCGCTTCGGCAGGTTTGCCGTTAGCTGCATCGCCATTCGCTGCACACCAGCCGTCGTTGTCAGTAATGTTACGAACGCCAACAGTCAAAGTCAGTGAACGATCTTCGTCGATGTTACGGTTCCAAACGCCGTTTACGTTTAGGTTGTCCATGTCATCTTCGTTGTTTACCGAAGGTAGGCGGTCACCGTTAGCATCGTAGCTGCCGCCACGTTGCTCGTAACCCAGACCTAAACGCCATTGATCTTTCTTATCACCGCCAGTCGCTTCTTGGTAAACGTTCCAAGTGAACGCATCGCTACCAAACTCTTGGAAGCTTGTGCCAACTTTAGTGCGATATTCTACTGCGCCTTCTTCTGGCATTTTGGTGATCACGTTGATGATACCGCCCTGTGCGCCAAGGCCGTATACCGCAGAACCACCGCGGATAACTTCGATACGCTCAACGTTTTGCGGATCAATCGCCGACAACTCTTGGCCAAAATCTAGGAAGCTGTTGTTTTGTGCAACACCGTCAATCAATAGCAGAACGCGACGACCACGGATTTGGTTTTGACCTTTGCTGCTCAGGTTACCGTGAACAGAAGTCCCCATACCTGGAACCAAGGTTGAAAGCACATCGTTGATGCTGCGGCTTTGGTTCAATTGAGATTGAAGTTGTGCTTGGTCGATAACGGTCACAGAGCGAGGAACGTCGTTAAGCAGCTGTTGAGAACGGCTTGCGGTAACAACCATTGTTTCCATTGCTTGGACTTGGTCGTTACTTTCCGCTGAAACGCCGAAAGGTGAAAGAGTAATTGCACTTACCACTGCAATATTTAGCTTAGATAGTTTGAGTTTCATAGCTTCCTGCAACTAAAAGTTGTCTTTTATAAACTTGTTAATAAATTGATTTAGCTAGCGATTATTGAGCACTTTGTAATTACGTGGTAGTCTAGCACGCAAAGAAGTAATGTAAATATCAATAATTATCATTTGTAATTTAATGGGCAGTTTTACAGCAGTCGTTATCATTTCAATAATTAGCCAAATGCTGTCTATTCAGCTTGCTTATGCAAGTGGATTAAACGCATCAGTTGTCGATGATCTAGACCATACTATTTCGACGTCGAATGTGACCCATTTCCCGCGTGTTGCAAGCGTGTCTACTTTTGGTGCAGAGCTAGTAATAGCAATGGGTGAGAAGCCTGTTGGTGTATCCGATTATCCTGGTGGATTTCCTCCTTATCTTTCTGCTTTAAATGACGTGCCAAGTCTTGGTAATCGTTCAAGAACCAGCTTTGAAGCTTTGTACGATGCGAAGCCAGATTTGGTTGTTGGTTTGGGGCGAATGTTAGAGCCTTACTATCAGCGCTTCGTCGAAATCGCACCGCCTCTCGGTTTTGATTTGATTACTTTAGAAGACAGTTTTTCTGCGGTAGAGCGTGCAAGCATGGCAATGGGGCGAGAAGAGCAAGGGAAATCACTAAATATGTGTTTTCAGACTTTTCTTGATGAAATGCAATCAAAGCTCGGTAATAGACAGTTTTCTGGTTTATTTCTGACAAGTGCAGGCGTCACTCCGCGAGCATACTACTCACACTTTATGTCCGTTGCTCTTATGGAAAAATTGAATATCCGAAGTGCGAATGGTGACTCGCCGTACGCGACGAAAACGCCTTTTTCTGGGCAAGTGGGTCTTGAGTGGTTGGTAAAACTCGATCCCGATGTGATTTTTATGTACCAGAACGCCGAGCCACAATTTACCGAATCGAAAATTTGGCAAAGCCTAAAAGCGGTGAAGAACAATCGAGTTTACTTGGTTGATATGACATGGCGAGAGCCAGAAGGGCCACTTTCACGAATTTGGGTCGCGATGGATATCGCCCACAAAGTGTATCCCGATCTTTTCCCTGCGCCTTCTGTTGAACGAGTTTATGAGGTGATCAATGGCTCATGTTCTTAGGATAACCAAACCAAGTGCGGTGATGGTTCGCAGTTTGGCGACGGCTTTGTTACTAGCTGTGGTTTATGTGTCTTTGTCGAGTGGCATTTACCATTTTGATGCCCAGCAGATCATGGCGTTTTTGATTCCTGATTCAAGCAGCCAAGCATCTTTAGTGTTTTGGGAACTACGTTTACCTCGTACCTTGATCGCACTCTTTGGTGGGGCGGCGTTGGCGGTATCCGGCTCGCTCATGCAAGACATCGTTCGCAACCCGTTAGCGTCTCCAAACCTGACCGGTGTGATGTCTGGCGCAGCGCTTAGCGTGTTGACGGCGACCATGTTTTTGCTGCCATTGCCAACGTTGTTTTGGGGGATTGTAGGTGGTTTGCTTGGCGGTGCCATTACCTTATCCATTAGTTGGAAACAGGGCGTCACACCAGCGCGTTTGGCGTTAGCTGGCATTTCCGTGAGTGCGTTTTGCCAAGCAGCGGTGACCTACATTCTTCTGTCGGATCGCGTAGACAGTGAGTCACTGTTTTTCTGGTTAACGGGCAGTAACGCAGGCGCGAATTGGTCGGTGTTTACGCCGCTTGTTTATACCGTCATTCCTGCGTTTATATTGCTTGCGGTGACACATCGACAGCGTGGTTACTTACTGCTGGATGACACGGTTGCTCGTGGTTTAGGTATCGCGATTAACCGTTATAGATTGGCGTTTGGTTTTGTCTCTGTCGTGCTTACTGCGGTTGCGGTTGGTGCATTTGGTCCTGTCGGTTTTGTTGGCCTTGTTGCCCCTCATCTCGCTCGCATGATGGGGTTGGGACTTGGCGGTGCAGCTTTGATTGGTGCGGCACTCGTTACCGCAGCAGATCTCCTTTCTCGAACCCTGCTTATGCCGTTGGAAATTCCGATTGGCGTCATTACCGCGACTTTAGGTGCGCCTTGGTTTCTTATGTTGATTGTTCGTGAGCTGAGAGGGAAATAATGAAAACGCGTTTCTTATTCCCTTGCTTGGCTTTGCTGGTGTTCGCTCCTGCACTGTTTATCGCTTCTAACCCAGAGCTTAGACAAGCAGGTGAACTGTTTATTACTCGCGGTACTTACCACCCATTTTGGTCGCTAACGTTACCAAGATTTTTGCTGGCGATTATGGCGGGTATGATGCTGGCAGTATCAGGCTTATTGCTGCAAACCACCCTCAAAAACCCGTTGGCAGACAGCGGTATTTTAGGGGTGAACGCTGGTGCTTCTCTTGGTGCTGTTTGTGCGATTTTGTTGCCCGCTTGGTTTAATTGGAATATCACCACAGAAAGCGCGTTGCTGCTGTTTTCAATGGCGGGTGGTTTGCTCAGTGCGATTCCTGTTTTGATCGTTAGCCGAATCGGAAATACCAGTCTCACTCTACTCACAGGTGTAGCGATCACGGCGATTCTTGGCGCGTTGAGTTCGGCGCTAATCTTCACTATTGGTCAGGGTAAAACCGATATCGCATTGCAATGGATGGCGGGTGGTATGTACGGCCGAGGTTGGGAACAAGTGAGTTATCTTTTGCCTTGGTTCTTGGCCTGTTTAGCGTTCATTATTTTGGTGTATTTGCCATTGAAATGGGTACGCTACGATGACGCGATTTTGCGTGGCATTGGTATCAACGGTGCTTTGCTGCGTTTGGGGATTTTGTTAGGCACAGTATTTATTACCGCGCCCGCCGTCTCAGCCGTTGGGCCAATTGGTTTTGTGGGATTGGTGATTCCGCAC
Source organism: Vibrio sp. 1078-1 (assembly GCF_033340475.1). Classification (NCBI taxonomy): domain Bacteria; kingdom Pseudomonadati; phylum Pseudomonadota; class Gammaproteobacteria; order Vibrionales; family Vibrionaceae; genus Vibrio; species Vibrio sp. 1078-1. The sequence goes on along the minus strand of NZ_JAWOWM010000003.1, from coordinate 217,139 downwards.
ATTGCACGTTTGCTCAGTGCGAATGATCCTTTGCGAACCATGTTTATGACTTTGACTTTCGGCGCTGGCTTCCTCGCACTTTCAGATGTTTTAGCCAAACACTTACTGTTCCCAACCGAAATTCCAGCGGGCGTGATTACCGCACTGCTTGGTGTGCCATTTTTCCTCTTCTTGTTAAGGAAACACTCATAATGACCCTATCTTCAAAAGGGCTTGAAGGGCAATCGCTCACCTCAGGCTACAACGATACGATGATCTTGAACGATGTGAACATCCGTCTTCAAGAAGGTAAGGTAACGGCGTTCATTGGTCCAAATGGGTGCGGTAAAAGTACGCTGATGAAGACCTTAACCGGTGCGATAAAAGCGAAAAAAGGCGACGTGACTTTTAAAGGCAAAGCGCTTAACCAATGGAAGCTTAAAGATCTCGCTAAACACATTGCGATTCTGCCTCAACATCCTACGGCACCAGAAGGTGTATTGGTTGAGCAGCTTGTTGCGCTTGGTCGTGTTGCTCATCGCAAGTGGTATCAGGGCAATAGTGAGCGTGACCAAGAAGTGATGACTGAGTCGCTTGCTTCTGTCGGGTTGTCTGGTTACGAAAAGCGTGTAGTGAGTACGTTGTCGGGTGGTGAGCGTCAGCGCGTTTGGCTGGCGATGTGTTTGGCGCAAGAAGCACAGTGGTTATTGCTAGATGAACCAACCAGTTATCTCGATTTAGGTCACCAACTCGAGTTACTCGAAGTACTCGATAAGTTGAACAAGGAACGCAACTTAACCATTGTTTATGTTCTGCATGAACTGAGCCAAGCTGCGCAGTTCTGCGATGAACTGGTACTAATGAAAAAAGGTCAGATTTTAAAACAGGGATCGCCTTTGGATGTGCTCACTGAATCGACCCTTGAATCGGTGTTTAAAGTGGAAGGAAAAATGGAAGTCATTGATGGCTACGTTTACTGTTTACCAAAAGCTTATGTTCGTGAGGAAGCGCGTTAATGGAAAACCTGTTTAATCAGTTTCGTACTTTGGTGGCTTTGCCTGAGAATGTTAAAACGCTGAGCATCACCGAGCAGCAAGCCATCTTGAATCGACACGAACCTTTCTTCCGCTTACGTTTTGTTGAACAGCCGAAAGGCATTAAAGCCAGTGAATGGTTTGAGCGTGATTTTCCTGCTGTTGTGCAAGATTACGCAAACTCTATTGAGGCAAAGCTGCCTTTTGCCGTGCCTATCTGGCAGAAAGTGTTCAACGCGATTTTGTTGACGTCGCTGGTCGGTCACCGTGTGGTGTTTGATCGCGTGTTGCAGTTAACACTCGATGATCTGTATCTGACCATTGGTGAAGACCATCGTATCGCAAGCATTGAAGTGTTGAGTGCAACGCCTTTCTTTGCTCTTGAGGCTGGTAACGAAAACGCGATGCAAGTGGAGTCAGAACTGGCTTTAGATGAGAAACTTGCGCAATTCATTACGACGCTCTCTGAGCCATTGGTGCCGCTGTACAAAAAGCAGAAAGTTAGCCCGAAAGTGTTTTGGGGGAATGCCTTGTACGCGTGTGATTTGGCGTTTTCTAAACTTGCGCATCAACCATTAGCCAATGACAGGTTAGATCTAGACGTGCAAGCGGCATCAAAGTGGCAGCAAAACCTATTTAACGCGGTAACACCAAAAGGCGGTGAGTTAAACACGGTAAAAAAGGTGACCTTTAATGGCTTTCAAAAGCTCTACGTGAGACGAGAAACGTGCTGTCTGAAATACAAAATTGAAGGCAAAGAGAAGTGCTCAACCTGTAACTTGCACGATTCAGAAATCCAAGAAAACATCATGCGTATGAACATGCTTGGGTTATTTCAGTAAAATCGATAAATTATCATTTTTTATTGACCACATGTAATTTCAGTAAAAGTCGCTTATTTGAAAAGGTTTTATGTGATTTAGAGCAAAGTTATGGTCTACTGTAGTTGCGGATAAATGACAGTAGGAAGAATACACGAATCGAAGTGGCTGTTGTTACCTATTTGACTGCTCATACCGTTGCCATTCCGCTGTTAACTCTGCTTTTTCTTTTCTCGCTGCAATCAGCATTTCTATATTTACGTCAGTGTTTGGGTGCCTTTGAATGTATCGTTCGTAATCAACCGGAACACCATTGATGTGCAGTTCAAGATGTAAATGCGGCCCTGTTGTTCTTCCTGTGTTACCCGTTTTCCCTATCACTTGTCCTCGGCTGATCTTCTCACCAACATGGACGTTGCGCTGAGATAAGTGTAGGTAGCGTGATACAGAGCCATTTGTGTGGCGGATATTAATGTAGTTGCCGGCAAAACGGTTGTAGCGGGACTTTAAAACGACGCCATCAGCAATACTACGAATCGGTGTACCTACAGGTGTGGCATAATCAGTGCCTAAGTGCGGAGTCGTTATATTGGTCACTGGATGTGTTCGCTTTAAGTCATAGTCAGAGCTCACTCTGTAGTTTTTATCAAAGGGTGAAGAAAACATGAACTGATTATTTATCGACACACCATGCTCATCAAATACGTTACCGTGACCATCATTGATAATAAATAAATCAGTTTTACTGCCTAAATAGTAAAAAGAACTAATGTAAGTTTCATTTTTACTATTTAATTTAGTTCTTAAGATAAAGTTATCACCTCTTTTAATAGAGTCAATAATATTAAACTTGCTTTTGATAAGTGCTAATAGCAAGTTGATCTCTTTTTGACTCACTCCTGATTTTAATAATGAAGCGACAAAAGAGTATTCAACAACACCGATAGTGATTTTTTGCCTACGAGTATTCTTATTAATTGGTGGCTGCACATTCTTACTTTCGAATTCTAAAGGCTTGATGGTAGGTAGCCTATCCACAGGAGTGAGGAAGTAGTGAGAAAGCGATACGCTAATCAATATGATTAACGCAGTAGTGATAAAGGCTACGGTAGGAGCTTGCACACTCCTTTTTATTATTAAAATAGTCATTAGTTTTGTTGATTTATCAATACTGACAGTTGTGCGTAGAGTATAATATTTTAAATAAAAACTAGCATTAAAGCATGAGTAATTCCTCTGTTTTAACTAAGTTAATAATTATAGGATGTAAGAATAATTTTAATAATTCAGTCAAAGTGACGGTTGGCTTGGTGTTTATGCCTATTTTGTTGGTGTTAATGTCACGTTGAGAAAATATTTTTCAATAATATAATCTCGGGAAAATATATTTTGCCAAATTACTATGTTCGCTAAAAATACGCTGAAATTAACATTAGGTCTTACGCTTACATCTCTTTTATTGAGTGCATGTGGTGGTGGTGATGGAGGAGACAACACACCGCCAGCTAGAAGCAAAGGAAGCATTTCCGGTATGGTGTTTGACGCCCCAGTCAATGGCGCCAAGATTGAGGTTTTCGAGTTCAAAAATGGAAACTTAGGTCGGAAGTTGGCTAACACAACGTCTGATGCCTTCGGAAACTATCTGCTAGAGTTTGAATCTTCGTCAATGCCTCTTTTTGTTGTTGCAAAAGAGGGGAGTTATACCGATCCGTTTACAAATGAAACGGTATCTGTGAGTAATGCGAAGACACTTAAATTTGAAGGTGTTGTGAACTTTAAAGAGGGGAGTGAGCAAAAGTTAATGCTTACTCCGCTGTCGAACTTGGCAGCAGGCTTGGCAAAGTACAAAATTTCTCAGGGGGCCACAGATGAAAGTGCCTTTTCAACTGCTTTGGATAGTATCAATAGCATGTATGGCTTTGACGTAAATGAGACCAAACCTATTGATATTACCAAAGGTGGGCAAAGCAGCTTTGCTAGTGTAGGGCATCAATACGGCGCTTTATTAACAGCATACTCGTCTTACTCTTACGATCTTATTAAAAAATACGGCAACAGCGATAACGTCTACACTTCGATGCACTTCGCTGACATCCAATATCGGGATGTTATTGCAGATGGTGTTCTTGATGGTCTTGAAGTGAGCCAGACTTCCGGAGCAGTGACTCCCCTCAGCTTTGGACAGAAAAAGATAAACAGCGACGTTTATACACGTGACTTATCTCAACATGTTTTGATCGTGGTAAACGACCCAAGTATCAATATTTCTGGTACTGATGCTGCCGACTATGTCGACTTTAGTAAGAAGCTTAATGACTTAGGTACATATGGCAGTACAGATGGCGTCATTCCACCGCGAGATGGGACGGAGATCGATACCACAGCGCCTATCGTGACACGCATTGACCGTGATGTACTTGCTGGCACCGATAAAGTTGATCTAAAAATTGTTGATGATATCGGTGTAGAAGACGTATCCGCCTTTATTCAGTATCAGATTAATGGCTCTTGGTCTGGTGAATTTCAATGTAACGACATACAAGATTTTGGAAGCACATTCTGTTCGGTTGAATTTGATGATTTTGAAGTTGGCCTTCGAGAGACCAACGTTAAAGTTAACATTAATACCAAAGAGATCGATAGTGTAGATATGAACCCTGCCACAGGGCTCTCAAACGTAACAGCAGCACGGTTAGTCTTATATACAGCGGATGTACTGGGTAATGAGTTAATTCCAGGCAGCCATTCGGGTCTTCATATCAACTTTGAATGGGATAACGATGCGCCTGTTATCGATATTACATCGGCGAGTGCAATTAATAACCAACTTAAAGAATACGTTCTGAAAGGGGTTGTAAAAGAAAGCTCGCAAGAGATTAGTTCGGTCAGTATTTCATTTAAAGATGGCTTACATGAGGGCGTCACATGTTCTCCTGTCACTGTAGAGTCTGGAAATGCTTGTGAGTTTAGTAAGGCTTACCCAACTGATGAATTCCTATCTACGACGGTCTTTGAGGTTCGAGCGAGGGATAGCAAAGGCAATACGGGCTCTGCGCAGCATGCAGTAAGTCGTGACGATCAAGCGCCAGCACAGACGATAACCTATCCTGAAGGTACGTCAATGACGTACGTAAATGTGGGTTTAGATGGTGAACGAACCACTTACGATGGTATCTACTCTCAAGATACGTACACCCCAGACAATGTTCAAGCAAGCCGCGATTTCCTGAAGATTGATTATGCGTACGCAAGTTTAGGGATTAAGAACTCATTAAAAGGGATAGATTTTAGTAACTTCAACGCTAATTTATTGAAAGAGAATAAAATCCCTTATGTTCGTGTGAAAGTTTCAGACGTAAACACCGATACGGTTTTAGGCTCCAACGCTAATAAGCTTAAGCTCGTCGTCAAGTACTACGTAAGCCAAAACAACGATAACAACTACTCACTTCAGCAAGTTATTGATACAACGGCATCAGATGACGATTACATCGCAAAAATTCCGCACGAAACGCTGTTAGATAGCAATGGGCGAGTAGAGGATGTCATCTATTACATTCCTTTTGTAAGAGATATTTTGGGTGACAGCTTTAAATCGGTATCAGAAAACAGTAGTCAAAAGTTAGTCATTCAAACCATCGATGAGTCTGATAACGAAAGTACTCCAAGAGAAGTATATTTTAGAAGTAGCTTTGACCTACCAACCATAAAAGTGGTGACACCATTTATTGGTGCGCGAGCTCAACTTGAAGGGTTGAGCCCAAGTGGTGAATTCACTTCACTTGCAAGTTGTACCACTATCCAGCAACTGGAAAGTGACCAGTCTATGGCTCTTGACGTAGCGAGCTGTGAAACCACAACTGACGTAGTGAATTATGATTTCATGCGTGTTCGTTTAATTGGTATCGAAGGTAGTGAGCCATACTATTACCAATGGAAAAGAGATCCAGGGACCAAGAAAGTAACGGTTGACTTAAACAAGGCCAATATTGGTGTGTATTTTAAGCTCAAAGGTTCTCAAACTTACTATATTACTGAACTATCGACATATCAGACTGGTTTGTTTGATTTCCAGTGGGATCAAGTGACAGCGGGAGAGAAAACTTCAGAACGTGCGATTCAAATTCTTGATGAGGTGCGCTACGCGTTATCAGGTACGAATAACAACTCATTCTTTGGGTTTGATCCAACGGTTGTGTCTTATGCAACCAATGAAATGCTTACGACTAAAGCGATTCCAGACAAGCCATCAAATGACTATCTACACCGATTCCTTGTTGAAGCAATTGATAGTATTGCCGAGAGAATGCCAAGAAATAACTCATTAGATTTTGCATCTGCTATTTACGATGATTTTAGCTACGATGGAAAAGCAAATGGTATAGGGGCCGGAGGAAGTCAAGTTACGCTCGATTCTTACACGTTTGGCGCTGAAACTTACCGAAAAGATCTGGCGCAATCCTATTATGAAATCATGGCGAGCAAATACGGTATTGAGACCAATATCGCGCAGCTCTATGCTGATGATATTTCGATGGCTAATCCTGACTTAAATGGTAAGAACATTTTTGATACAGAGGGTAGCAGTATCGATACCTTGCCGCCGCAGCCAAAATTAACCATTGAAAGCGGTAGAGAGACGATGGTTGGTAATAGGCTTTATATCGCTGGCGAGGTTGTTTCTAAAATTGTCCTAGACGATCCTTCTGGTATTGTAGGAACCGACGCTCACGGCCCGAAGTTTAGCACGATGTGGTATCAAGCCAATGAGCCAAATATTGAAATACCACTGGACATCAACATCGTAGAAAACTCAGACAGCAGCAATGCTTATCGAAAAGAGTACTTCTTCATCCTTAACTCCCAGTCTAGTGAACTAAAAGATATTATAGAGTTTGCCGTGGAGACCAGTGCTATGGACCCACATGGCAATGCGTATGGTTATAATGGTAAATCTCCGTTTATAGAATCGGTGTTTATTGATAACGATTTCCCTAAGGCCAGTTACCTTCCACCCAATGATGTCGATGGTAAACCTGTAGAAAACGGTATTTATTTAAATGCGAACAATACTCATGAATTAACCTTCAAGGTTGAGGATATTGTTGGTGATAAGCTTGCCTCGAGGGGCCTTGTTTTCTACCAGCAAACCGGTGAAAAAGTAACATACACACCAGAAAACTTTGCAAGTAACTCGAAAGACGCGTTTAAAGTCAAACTATGTACGGGCGAGATTTGTTCAAATCAAGGCTCTACGATTTATCCTGGTGATGGAGATTGGTTAGTTGTTGCAGCAGCAGAGGACAACTTAGGTAACTCCGTTTCAGAGTTAACTAGCACCGCTCCGAGATTCAATATTCGTATCGACTCTGAAGCCCCTATTGTAAAAAGTGAGCAGGTTCAAAGCCGTTTAGGTGGTAATAACCAATGGGCACCTGTCATTGATTGGGGGACGTTAAGCTCTGGCAATAACGTAAAAATAGATTTGCGCCGCGGATCTGGTCAGGCTCTGACATTAGAAAGCTGTGACCCTCTAACAGAGGCGTGTGACGTACCATACCTAGTTGGTGAACAGCCTGACGTCAAAGTCCAACTGGTTTCAAAAGCATTTGATTACGATGAATGGAATGAATTTTACGTCACTGCGACGGACAACGCTTACCCTGCCAATGTCAGTACAACAGGGAAATTCACATTCCAAGTCGATAACAAAGGCCCTGAAATCATCCTAAATACACCTTGGGTTGAAGACACATTGTCCAAAGAGAACTATGTCATAGGGCGTGAGTTCAACGTGCGATTTAAATCCGTAATAGACGATTCAGACCTTGAGCAAGTCTCGCTGTATCAAAGTGGTAAAGATTCGCCAATTAAGACAATTGTGCCAACGGATTCATCTAAAGAGTTTGTCATGTCTCTTATCAAGAGTGACACAGATAAAATAGACATTTCTGAAGATGAAAAAACAACGTCATTGTATGTAAAAGCAACCGATATTTATGGTTTTGAGTCTAGTTCTAACACGCACAAGGTTATTCTTGATCGTGATGGACCAACATTAGGATTAAGTGGTTTCAATGCGAATGACTACTACTTAGGTAACTATGTCTTTGACCTAACGGCGCTAGACCTAAATGCAAACGGTGATGTTTCAATTAATGGCGTAAATCGAGAAAGCCTAGAGTATTGGACGTTTAGCGATCTGGAACCATTACCTGGCTCTCCCGGTACAAAAATCAATGAGGATCTCAAAGTGAGCCTTGGTGATTTAGGTACGGGTACACACAAGGTTCGTTTAAAAGGGTCTGATGTTCGTGGCAACACAACCTTAACCAGTGATGAGCAAGATTTTACCGTCAAAGTGTACAACTCAATCCCGCAGGTGACGCTGGCGATGAGTTACACGGATGGAACGCCAATTACAAACAACACCATCTATCAAGATGGGAATATCGTACTTACGCTTGATATTGTTGATGATAGTGGCGTTGATCGAATTGACTCAACTTATAGATTCTCTGGAGAGCAAAACGGGACTAACTTTACGTTCTCAGAAACCGCAGATGGCACTTGGATTGCAAAGTTGCTTTCTACACAAATTGCCAAAGATGGTAATTATGAACTTGATATCAAAGTTTATAACAAAGTTCGTTACCTTGATGAAAAAGACCGAAAGGTTGGAAAAGTAAACCAAACCTTTAGCGTACAGCGTGAAGGCGTGGTTCTAACAGTTGAAAGCCCGCTGGACTTCCAAAATTACTTATCTGATGGTGTTCTTGATGTCACCTTTACTACATTGAGTGCGGTCAAAGCCAAAACGTTAGAGTGTTGGGTTCGTGAAGAATACAACTCTCTGGATGCGCCACCAACTAATGAGCAACCAACTTCTGGTGTTATCAACGTATCGCAAGAACCTTACAGTTGTAGTGTCAATGTTGGGCAAAACATGACCAAAGCACCTGTTACTTTGATCACTAAAACCTTGGGTACAAATGGGCGTGAAACGATCAACAAGTTCAATTTCTCGATGGTGGATATTGATGCACCGACAGTCGTAGATGGTAACTCATACAGTTTTAAAGGAAGTGATGTTTGGTTTGATGAAGCTTTGAAGAAGAAGATGCTCACATTTGAGCTCTCTTTCAATGATGCTTTATCAGGCGTGAATACCGAAAGTTCAGATGAATATCCAAAGTTGGTTCGTAATCTTGGCAACAAAGCTTATACACCAACGACTTGTGCCAAAGGTGTTGGAAATATCAAGTGTACGTATTCTGAATCCTATGCCGATATTATTGATGGCCTGAGTACAACTCAAGAATACAAAATCAAGAACTTATCTGATTTAGCAGGAAACTTGACGCCAGAGCACGATCTATTGCTTGAATTACCTAAAGGTTCGGTAGTCGTTGAAATTACTGATCCGGTTGGAAACACAACCATTAATGGTCAGCAGCTTGTCGCCAAGTTCAGAATTAAGCTGTATGAAAACTCTAGGCTAGACAATGTGATGGCCAGGTTTGGAACGGAATCCTACAACTATAAAGATAATCCGGAGAAGTTTGCACAATTAGAGGTGTGTGCAGATGATCCAACCTACAAGTGTTCAACATTTACAAGTGAACTTCCTAGCGATGCGGATGGAAAAACGATCAGGACGACGATTACAGCAACGGATGTTTGGTCGAGAGTCGGTGAAGCGACCGTTGATATTAAAGTTGACAATACATCTCCAAGTGTTGGCGATGAGATTATCGTAACTGAATCGCCAACAAATCCAGATAATGTTCGTTTTCGTTTCGACATAACAGACACTGGTAGCAGCCTGGCAAAAGTAAACTATTCAATTTTAAACCCAAGCTATCAAGAAGAAAGAGTAGAGGATGGGAACGGTTCATCTACGTACTTTGAACTACCGAAATCTCAGTTAGAGGGGCGTGGTTCAATCACGGTTGATATCAAAGCGACAGATAGTGTTGGGCTATATTCAGACATCAGAAAAGTCATTGATATTAGTGTTCCTAAAGTCACGGTTGATTTCGATGGAATTACGAGTTTGCAGGGGGGCAAACTGTTTTTTACCAAGGCGAGCCAGCCGTTTACGGTATCTACTGTGGAAGGAGAAAGAGTGAAAGCTTCACAATATTCTGTGGAGCTTATTCCAAGCCTCGGTGATTCCTTGCGTTACTCAGGTGATGTTATCTCATCTAGTGGTAATGGAATGATGAACTTTGCCGTCGATAACCAAGGGTCATACACCCTTAAGGTGACGGTGACGGACTCAGTTGGAAGAGAGAATACAAGCTTTGAATTACTGGGCAAAAGTTATGATGGAAAGGTTATCGAATCTATTGTTGATTATGACGCTCCAAGTATTTCGGGCTTAAGTGCTAATCAAATTTCTAAGGTACCGACAAACGATAAGTATCAGCTAGAAATTAGCGCATACATTACAGATAAAAATTTAAATCTCGTCACGTCAAAAGCGGTGAGTGGTGGCAGCACTGTGGCTCCTCAAGCGATTACTGAGCCGACAACCGAAGCGGGGCCTTATGTCATAAGCTATTTGTTACCTAAAGGCGATCATACGATCACGGTGGCAGCAACAGACAAGGTGGATAACAAGAGTGAAAGTTCTATTGACGCGCATGTGGAAGCGGCAACCGTTCCCGGGCTAAGTATATCTACTGCTTCAAGCGCCCCTCTTTTTGGAGGTGAAGAGATTACACTTACGTTTAACTTTACAGAAGAAGTTACTAACTTTGATATCTCAGATGTCCACCTTGTCGCTAGTGATAACGGCGCAACAGGAACGTTAAAGCAAGATACGTGGTCCACGTCAGACAACGTTACGTGGACGGTTAATTACATCAGTCCAGAAAAGCAAGATAAAAACATAACAATACAGGTAGAGGATGATAGCTACCAAAGTACCAACACCATTCCTGGAAAAGGAAGCAGTTTAAATATCGCGGTTGAAGGAACCTTACCAAAACTGACCAATGTGACATTTAACCCTGAGCATCAGAGCGTGGGGCAAAGCGTGAGTATCTCGCTTGAGTTTGATAAAGAGCTCCAAGAGGCGACCGCTACGCTTGGCGGAAATCGCATTAGTTCTCTGTCAGCAACGGCAGATAAAAAGGTCTGGGTTGGTGATGTACAAGTTCCGAGCACCGCGCTGTTAAGTGTCGACTTGGTTGTTAGTCAATTTAAAGATTTGACTGGCAACATAGGTGAGGATAACACCGCTCACGAATTACCGATCACGCCAACCTTAGCTATTGCGCCAGTGGGCAGTGTGGATGAAACGCATGCCGCCACGCTACAATTCGAAGGCACGTCGACACGTTTTGACGGTCAGTCCCTGCGTCTTGAAGTAAAAGCCCAAGGCAGCGCGACGGTATTGAAAAGCAGCAGTGCGACGGTACAAGCCGGTGGCAATTGGACCAGTGACGCGATTGATATGAGTCACCAAACCAACGGCACTTATACCGTGATTGTGACAGGGACGAACTCTGCGGGCATTGAAGTGAGTGAAAGCCAGAGCTTTACACTGGCGCAGTCTCTGCCAACGCTGACTAACGTGACGTTTACGCCTGAGCACCAAGCCATCGGCCAAAGCGTGACGGTGACGCTGGAATTCGATAAAGATCTGCAATCCGCCGCAGCAGAGTTAGGTGGTACGACGATCACTTCATTAGTGGCAACCGCGGACCCAAGTGTTTGGACTGGTGATGTGGTGGTACCAAGCACGTCAGAGCTGAATGTGGCGTTGCTTGTTCGTGACTACCAAGACTTATCAGGAAATACCGGTAGCCAGAACACGGCTTACTCCATGCCGATCACGCCAACTTTAGCTATTACGCCAGTGGGTAATGTGGATGAAACGCAAGCCGCCACGCTACAATTCGAAGGTACGTCGACACGTTTTGACGGTCAGTCCTTGCGTCTTGAAGTGAAAGCCCAAGGCGGCGCGACGGTATTGAAAAGCAGCAGCGCAACGGTACAAGCCGGTGGCACTTGGATCAGTGACGCAATGGACATGAGTCACCAAATCAATGGCACTTATACTGTGATGGTGACGGGGACGAACTCAGCGGGCATTGAAGTGAGTGAAAGCCAGAGTTTTACATTGGCGCAGTCTTTGCCAACGCTGACTAACGTGACGTTTACGCCTGAGCACCAAGCCATCGGCCAAAGCGTGACGGTGACGCTGGAATTCGATAAAGATCTGCAATCCGCCGCAGCGGAGTTAGGTGGTACGACGATCACCTCGTTAGTGGCAACCGCGGACCCAAGTGTTTGGACTGGTGATGTGGTGGTACCGAGCACGTCAGAGCTCAATGTGGCGTTGCTTGTTCGTGACTACCAAGACTTATCAGGAAATACCGGTGGCCAGAGCACGGCTTACTCCATGCCGATCACGCCGACCTTAGCCATCACGCCAGTGGGCAATGTGGATGAAACGCATGCCGCCACGCTACAATTCGAAGGCACGTCGACACGTTTTGACGGTCAGTCCCTGCGTCTTGAAGTAAAAGCTCAAGGCAGCGTGACGGTACTAAAAAGCGGCAGTGCAACGGTACAAGCCGGTGGCACTTGGACCAGTGACGCGATGGATATGAGTCACCAAACCAATGGCACTTATACTGTGATGGTGACGGGGACGAACTCAGCGGGCATTGAAGTAAGTGAAAGTCAGAGCTTTACACTGGCGCAGTCTCTGCCAACGCTGACTAACGTGACGTTTACGCCTGAGCACCAAGCCATCGGCCAAAGCGTGACGGTAACGCTGGAATTCGATAAAGCATTGCAAGGTGCTGTGGCGGAGTTAGGTGGTACCACGATCACTTCATTAGTGGCAACCGCGGACCCAAGTGTTTGGACTGGTGATGTGGTGGTACCAAGCACGTCGGAGCTCAATGTGGGGTTGGTTGTTCGTGACTACCAAGACTTATCAGGGAATACCGGTAGTCAGAACACGGCTTACTCCATGCCAATTACACCGACAATACACCTAGACGTTATCAACGATGTTACTGGAGTGGAAAGCATGACAGTAAGTGGTAGCAGTGAACGGTTTGAAGATGGTGAGTTCATAGATATTAAAGCAGTCGACGCTGATGGTACAGAAGCCACAGGCATGGCTACCGTGCTTTCAGACTCATGGACAACTGATTTAGATCTTTCAGGACTGAAGGAGGGGGTAGTGACGATTTATGTAAATGGTACCAACAAGCTTTCCGCCTCTGCCGAAGAGGCTCTAGCAACATTTAACTATGATCGTTTCGCAAGTACAGCCTCCTTAGGTGCTGTTTACAACCGATATTTTAGTGATAACAAAACTTTAAAAAATGCGGCATAAATAAAGCGAGCGTTTAGCTCGCTTTATTTCTTTGGGACTTTTTGTGATATTTATCAAAATAATTGCCTTTATTGATAAGTTACTCGAATTAATGAATCGTCTTAATACAAGGCTGAATAACTATAATAACTAGGCCAATGTTGCTTTTAGGTGTGTATGAAGTGATTGTGATGGTTGCTCGGCAGGTGCTGTGGTGAATGTGTCGCGTTGAAAATCTTTTTAAATATTATATATTTACGCTCGTTTCTGTACTCTGAGTATAGTGTTCTGCATGAGGTCGATGGGTAATACCTCGCCTCTTTAACTCGCGATGAAGCAAATTTAATCCTAGCAAGCTTCAGAGCAGTTACTTTTGTGAGTGCGTAATGCGCTCACCTTTTTATTTAAACTTCCTCAGTAACAGTCAATTTGTTGTTTGTTGCTGAGGAGGGCACCTCATAAACTTCTGAATTTCCTCGTGCTTACCTGAAGCGCACGTTACTACGATTTTTGTTAACTTCAGTCCATAAATTAAATTTTTTTAGATAGTAAGATTTTACCATTTTGACAGAGTGGGTGATGTTACTGGCTTTTGTTGTGGTCAAATCGCATGTTTTGATAGCAAAAGTCACCATTTTTTTGGTGTTTTTGATTTCGGGCGATTTTTCTATCTCGTTGAAAATAAATGGCTAAGTAAGTAGGATACGCAGACCAAATCGTACTTGTAAGCCTTATCAGCTTAATTGTCACCGCAGCCATATTTACGATGTTGGTTGTGGAGAATTCAAATGCATTTAGTTTGCAAATTTATACCTAGCTCGAAGCTATCCTCCAACGAGCTATCTCATGTTCTTACACCGGACGAGTGTATAGGACAGCTTTCGCGTTTGCGAAATTCAGATGACATCCTTAGAAACCTCCCTAAAGAATTGGCGCAAAAGATTTCCATCTCTACCAAAAAAACGACCAGCGCATTGCTAGCTGCTATAAGAATCGAATTGGGAAAAGGCAATTGGGTGTCATTATCTACCGTTGCACGTCGGTCGCCATTGACGGACTCTCAGCTGCAAAGCTTCCCGAGACTTAAATCACTCGTTGACTCTGTATCTGCTTCGAATGAAAGCAAAGCTTTTAAAGCGGGTTATAAGCAGGTTACTGACGATGTTGCTTTAGTTCGTAGTTACACGCATGTCCCCTCTGAGCCAAGTCCAGATCAAAAAATCGTTGTCGAGTTTGCAGGGCAGTGGTCTAGCAACGCGGCATGTTTGATGTTGGGAAAAACCGAAGCTCAAAAAGAAAAAGTGACTGTAGGCAAGGCTGATACAGAAAACAAACACCGCAGCCTCGCGATATTTAAAGATCTCGAAGCTGAGGGCAAAACGCTCTATATCAAGATCCCTTGCACTGACCAGCCTCAGCCAATTTTGCTTAAACTCGCCGAAGACCTGCAACCCGTTGATAAAGAAACTCAAATGGATGAGTGGGATAACGTGTTGGTGCCTGTGGTTCCGCTGCACTTCCCTGGTAGCGATAAATCAGATGAAGCTGCAGAAGTGTTTAAATCAGGCTACGTGTATGTTGTTTGGAACAATAAAATTTGGCGCGAAGTGGCAATTACGGAAAATGGTTACTTTTCAGATACGGATATTAATAGTGTTCGTGAAGGCTCTAGACCCAAAAGGCACGCCGATATCTATATGACCAACCCTGAAACAGGCGGTGTTTTCGCTTATGAGCCTTTCCAAATCGTGCAGAACGGCAAGGTGGTAAGTGAAGGCTCTTTGAATGGCTCTGGAGAGGCTCGAGTGTTCAACTTAGTTGAGGAAGAAGTTGAGATAGTCATGACAGGCTATGAGCCACAAATCAAAGAAAAGATTGAAACAAATTTGAGCCCTATTAATGCTTCTAGCCCAGTGGAGCGGAGCGCGCAAGGTTACCCTCTCCCGCATATATGGCTTCCTTACAAGATTAAAGGTGAGCCTCAAGAAGTATATTTGGCTTATAACAGTAAACGATTGAGCGAGAGTGAACTATCTCAACTAGAAAGTGATCCTGGAACCAAGGCCATAAAAGTCACTGATCTTAACCATTATAGCAGTGAGAAAAGCTTTAAAATTGGAGACGGTTCTGTTCGTCTGCTCTCAGTATTACCAAGTGCTGCGACCTCAAAACCTGAAAAATACGCAATGTTACGAAGCCAGGTAAATAAAAATGTAGCGGTCGTGTATTTACTTAAATCTGTCGAGATAGTTTTCGAATATCCGGGCTATACGACGCTGGACGAGTCAGATGATTACTTTGAGTTAAGGCAAAGCGATGGTGATTGGTCGCAGCGAGTGTGCTTGCGCCAATGTATAAAAAAAGAGAATGGTTCTAGGTTGATTCGTTTTACTGGTTGGCCTGCAGAGGTTAAAGAAGTGGACCTTCTCCGTGGTTATCAGGGCAATAGTCATCACGGAAGAGATAATAAAACGGTCATTTTTGCTCAAACACCCATTGCGGATTTACTGGCTTATAAGAAAAAAGATCAGACAAGTTAACAAAACAACTTATTCGGGTTGCGTTGTCACACTATTAAACGCGATCGAGAAAGATAACGAAGAGAATATAAGATGAATCTACGTCATACATTATGCTTGATTACTTTAGCGGTCTTATCTGGCTGTAATCAAGAATCGGCCAAGGAACCAGAACAACACGCGCCAAAACCTCAGACGGTTCAAGACCGAATCGCAGAAAAAAATGCTCAACAGTGGGAAGATGGTCGTGTTTATATTACAGAAAACAATTACGTTATTTATGACAAAGAGACGGGTAAACCTAAACACTTTATTTTTAAAGCTAAAGAATGGCCACGTGAAGATCTCACCAATGAAAGCTCTTATGATTTACCACGTGTAGTGTTTCGTTGGGATAACGCCCGAAATGAAGCGAAAGACCATTATGATCAAAGGGATAAAGTGTGGAGTATCAAAACGGATGGGACGGACTTGCGTCTGGTCGCAGATGAGTTTGTTGGCAAAGTTCGTCTAATGCGTGTCTCTCCAAATAATCGCTACTTGGCTTTGGCCTATTCGGCCTCAGAAGGGATGTTTAAAGTAATTAAAGATCTTAAGACGGGTGAGTATATTGAACTAGGTCGTTCACGTGGCTACCCAGAGTTTCTATGGGCAGAAGACAGCAGCTACCTTTACTACGTAGACAAGTTTAAAGACTGGAAGTACACCTTAGCGACAGGCGAAAAACAGCAAGTAGACACAGAGTTTAATGAGTATTCCGTGATTCAAAAAGGAAAAAGATACGTACTAAACGACTTTGGCGTTGCAGTTTATGATGAGGCAAAAGACGAATTTCTCTTTAGCACGGGAATTAATCCTGATGAACAAAATCTGGGTGATTATAAGTTTAACAAACGTAGTATTAGTCCAGACGGTAAGTACGCTTGGGGTGAAAGTAGGAAGTTTCGTTATCTAATTGATATCGAGCAGGGTTCATTTCAACAAGAAGAAATTGTACCGCGAGCGGTAGGTAAACTGCGCTATTTTGAAATTTTGAGTAAAGATGCGAATTATGCTCGGGATGGAGCGGCGCGGGCCATCCTCAGTAAACTAAAAGAAAATAAAGAATTTGGTTCTTATTTAAAATGGGAGCAAATAGGGACGGGCCATAGTGCCAGTAACTCTTCTCTTTACAACGCCTTTGCCAACAATGGTGATTTTGTTAAAGGGGATGAACTGTGAGCACTCATGATACCAGTAACGCGATACCTTTGTGTGCAAATTACTATTTGTTTGGTGTTTATTATGAGGGGGAATTTAACTCTCAAACTAAAACAACTGAATTCCCATCTTGGCATTCAGAGGAAAGCTTGGTAAGAAAACAAATCGCTAATATTCGCCCTTTAGCGAAAGTGCCGATGCTTAACGTCACTGATAGCGATAGCCCTAAGCTTTGGGCTACCGACCATAAATTTAAGTTATGTTCACTGGGTAACGGAAAGCCCGATCAATATGGGGCTTTTGAGGTCCTGACACCAGAGCACACAATTCATGCGTTAGGTAGGGATCTACCCAAAGAGGGTGAGCAGACCTTCACTTTCCGCTTTCCGCCCTTGCCTTTAATAGCTTCACTTTCTGAGTTAAACCCCAAAGAGTTAGCTACAAAAGTTGCAGAGTTGAGTAGCCAGTTGGAAAACAGCGAAGCAAAACTCACCTTGACAGAGGTCAGCATTGAACAATTGGCTAAGCCTTACGAACCAGCTGCGAACGGGGGGCTCAGCGAAGAACAGGCAGAATATAATAAGTGGTATGAAGATGTAAGTGAATCGGGAGAGACACTAAAAGGCTTCGTTTTACCTGTTGTGGCGAGTTGCGCGGTGGTTTTTTCTGATCAAGGCTATGAAAGTGCGACGGTTACTTTGCAAAAGTTTGACTCAACCAAAGAAGGTGGGGAATACAAAACGATAGGCTCTTCAGTACAAGCGGCATTACCTGAAGATGAGCTTTCAGAAGAAAATGCTAAGCAATATCCATGCGCGATGTTTCACGTTGATCCTGCTGATTTTAAAGAAGGCTTATACAGTATCCGTGTCGAATTTATTCCAAGCCAGATGAAAAATGGTGTTCCACAGTTCATTAAAGACGCTCATATTCAGCAATTTTCTGAAGGCTTAGATACAGTCTATACTTACGAGCTACGTGAACAGATTACCTTTTCTTCAAGCACTCCGTTAGGGAAATTTGCCATTGTCAGTGGCGATATGATCTCCCTTGA
This sequence comes from Vibrio sp. 1078-1, assembly GCF_033340475.1. Classification (NCBI taxonomy): domain Bacteria; kingdom Pseudomonadati; phylum Pseudomonadota; class Gammaproteobacteria; order Vibrionales; family Vibrionaceae; genus Vibrio; species Vibrio sp. 1078-1. The sequence goes on along the minus strand of NZ_JAWOWM010000003.1, from coordinate 199,188 downwards.
GGAATCCTTGATTTATCAATACCCTCAGTACTTTGGAAATATGAAACATTACCTTCACGGTAATGTACAAGGTGTAACAGCCAATACGCCAGCTTCAAGGAGTATTGCGTTACTCAAGAATATCCGAGATGTGTCTGCTCAGCTAGGAGCAGGGCTGCTGAGCGGTAGCTTGCAAGACACTTTAGACCGTGATGGCCGCCAAGCGGTGTTTAATAACGTCTCGAAACTGTATTGGGATGCAGTTAAGTCCGAGATGCCGCCTGCGATGAAAGCGGCGGGCGAATTGTATTACGGTATTTACAGTACGAAAGAAGCGCTTGATAAGTTGCAGGAACTCCACACTCCAACTATCGCGGGTGTTGGTTGGAAGGCGCTATTTCACGATAAGGTTTTTAACACCAATGAAGCTCGGTCAAGCGCACTTGCACTTTCTTTAGAATCACGTCTGGGTAACCGACGTGTGGTTGCCGGGCGAGTTGCGGAAGCTTGGCTTTCTGGTGGTAAAACCGTTGGTTTTAATGGCTTCGGAACGGGATTGACAGCACTTAGTTTGTATAAAAAAGCTAAACAGCTGGTTAATCAAAATAAAAAGGTTGATAAAGCAGAGCAAGGAACAGAAGAAGTTACAAAAGACTACCTTGCTCAAATTCCAGTTTGGAAGACAGCTAACCATATCCAGGAAGAAAAACTAGAACAGGCTTTAAAAGATGCGCGTGATCAATCTGGCAATCAGATTGACGCCATTCTCGTAAATAGCTCTAGAGGCGCAGGAATAAAAATAGAATTTGCCTTTAACTCGCGTGAAAAAGAGTTAAAGGATCATGCACCTATATTTAAACAGCTTGCTGCTTCTCTTGCCAACGTTTTAGAGAATGAGCCAAACCTTAGAGTAGAGATAGAAGGGCATGCTTGCCAAGTCGGTACCGAGAAAGCAAATATGCAGGTCTCGGCAGAGCGCGCAGAATATGCGAAAAAGCTGCTCATGAAGGAGTTCCCTGTTTTTGAAGGTCGTGTTTCGGTAGCCGCTTTTGGTGAAAGTAAACCTGTCTATGTTCCCAAACAAGGTGAAAAAGTCGACCGCAACAACCCTAATCTAAGACAAAACCGTCGGGTTGTAATCCGTATTTACCTGCAATCCCTGAACATATTCTTTCACCCCAGTCGCTATGGCTCGCATGCAATGGAACGCTCTAGGCTTGCTCTAGAAGCTGAGATGGTTGCGCAAGATAAAGCAGAAGTCGCACTGCGAATGGCGATTTTTGACAGTGTCGTTGACGTCGCTTCCTATATTCCTGCTATAGCTCCTGCGGCAAGAGGGTTTATGCTTGCCATAGAGGGTTCAAAGACAGCAATATCTGCGGTGAAAGTGATTGATAGTTTAATGTTGGACTCCTTCCTAGAAGAGTTAAAGCAAAGCCATGAGGTTGTCAGTGAGCTTGAAAGGCTGGCAAAAATACATATCGAGTTACTTAACGATTTGCGACGCAGTAAGGTAGATGTAGGTATTGAATGTAGGTCTTATCAGGAACTCATTACTCACCTTGAGAGCGAAGAAGTTCGTAAGGAGGTGTTAAAACGCTACCAACTACGAGCGCTTGCTATTAATGGCTTAGTGTTATTACTCGCTGACCTAGGATCTCAAACCAAACGGAATTCTAATATCTCGTTTAGGTTTTTGGTTGAGCGTTACAAGGTGAAGGAATACATTGAGAACTACATTTTGAGCGATGATTGGTCTGTACATACGATCAAAGGAAACACCTTAGCGGCTAACTGGAAGAACCGTTGTGATAACGAGTACTACACCGAATTATCGACAAAGATGCCACAAGGTGCGCAGCATTGGCCTGCTCCAATAACAACTAATAGCAAAGTTTCTCATCTCTCTATAACCGAAAACAGGGATAGCTTTAAAGCGTCAGGTGCATTTAATCAAATCTTCCCGATACAAACCATGTTGTTTGAACACCCAAATGAAACGATGTTTGATAACTTTACCGAGTCATTTAACCCGCAGGGAAGTGAGTTAAAGAAAGATGAAATCGGTTATTGTCGAATACTTGTTCAGTCAGCTCGTTATACTGAAAGTGATGAACCAGAATGGATGTCATATGATAGTTGGATTCAGCAATCTAGCAACAGTCGCCTAGGTCCATACGATAAAGTGAAAGTGCAGTTGATACTTAAAAAAGAACACAAGTATGCGAAGCCAGTTACGATTGGCTACGATCGCGTTGACGGGCTCGAAAATATTAAAGGCCCAGCTTTCAGTGACTGGATGCTGCCAATGAAGGTTAGTGACTTCAAAACTGATCCTGATGGGCGAATAAGTGCTTTTTACAAGCAACAGGGGATTGATGACGGCGCTACGTTGATTGCTATTGAGCATATTCCCTCATTCCGCTTCGGTGATGTGATGATCGACGGTATGAAACCAATGACCTCTAAAGCAAAGCTAATGTTCTCTGATGCAATGTTCAGTATGGCAGTTTCCGGAGCAGCGATATCGGGTCAGCCAAGCGACTATTTTGCAGAAGCGGATTCCTTTAAGCGCTATGTAAAAGGCGGAGGCTTCCAAAATATGCGTTACTGCTTGGGAATTAGAACAAATCAAGGGCAACATAGTTTTTATTTACCACAAGAGTACAGTCTGGGGCAGAAGTTTGATGATGCTGAAGATGAGTTGCAAATTGGCGCTTTAAGTACAGAAACTAGACTGGTTTTGCTTGATACCTACTTGGGAGAGCAGCAACTGCGTCTACGTGAACAGGACCTTATGGTAGAGAGCTTTACCTTAATGGCAGGTGAGGGAGACAAAAATACCATCCCTATACTTCATGGCATTAAACAGCAATTGGTGGCTATAGACACCAAAGCGTCTGGTTTGAACTTTTTCAGTGAAAGAAAGTGGTACCAATCGGCTGATAATATCTGGCGTGATGGTTTCTCATGGGGAAACAAAAAGAAAGACGATCCTGCCAGTATTTATGTACTGATTTTGGGTGAGAGTCATGAAAAAGCACTTTATGAACGTTTGGGTATGCCGTGGGAAGCAGTGAATATGTGTATTCAACTGGCGCTCGACGGAAATGATGGCAAGCCAGTTAAAGGTCCTCTTTACTTCACCGATATGTATCATATTGGTGAGTTTGCCTATAAAAACGAAGAATGGATGTTTACTGAATCTATTTCAGAAAACCATCGAGAACAAGTTGATGCCATGAGTGAGTTTATAGGTGAAGCTGTAGGTAGTCTCACTGAAGAGAATGAACTATCTAAGAGCAAAAACTATACGATGTACTGCATGAGGTTTAACTTGGAATATGTTGCACCAACGGGAGTTAGGTTAAAAGGTCTAAGACCGTTTGGTGGTGTAATTGGTGGTAAAGCGAACTTGGAGCTTTCGGTTGCTCATCTAAAACAAGTCGGATTAAATGGAGCTGATGACTATGATATTGGTCGTGATGCTGTAATTTCTATTCCTTCTTTAAATGCGGATAGTGCTTTGGCTGGTAATTTCTTTAGTGATATGCCTTGGTTAATTGAGAAAGAGTCGACAGAGGAAGGCGTAGACAAGTCTGCGGCTGAAACTTGGAAGCAGTATAACGAATCTCAACGCAAGAAATGGTTGAAAGATTGGATTGAGAAACAACCTGCGGTAACTCAAGCACCCAAGCCCTTGGAAAAGTCACTTGATAACCCTTCCTAGATGCAAAAAAACCGCCTTCGGGCGGTTTTTCTTTTCTTATGACTTCATACTGAATTTAGAATTTTCTTTTTAAGCCCCATCAACCCGCTGCAGAAATGTCGTATTTCTTCATCTTATGGTTGAGAGTGCTCATTGGAAGTGCCAATTGCTCGGCGGCCTTCTTGGTGTGCCAATTGCAGGCATTTAAGCAATCGATGATTATTGTACGCTCGTATTGGCTGACAACGTCCTTAAGGCTCTTTGAAACGTCTTCTAAATCCGCTTGTGCTTGCTGCTCGTAAGCAGGTTGCTCTGGGGTAGGTGAAGCTGCTTTCATGTCAATACTTGGTACATCTTCTGGGATTTGTTCGCCAAACTCAATGTGAGTAATGGTTTCAAAATCGGACAGTAGCACCGAGCGCTCAATGATGTTCTTAAGCTCACGCACGTTCCCTGGGTATTGGTAGGCAAGCAGCTGTTTACGTACATTGGCACTTAACCCTGGCGCTTGCGGCAAACCTAGCGTGTTGGTTGTGTGTTGCACGAAATGCTCAGCAAGGGGAATAATGTCTGACTTGCGAGCTCTCAATGGTGGTAATGTAATAGGGAACACATTCAAACGATAGAACAAATCGGCACGGAATCCGCCATCTTTGATTTGCTGCATAAGATTACAGTGGGTTGCGGCGATAACGCGAACGTCCACTTCAATCTCTTTGCTAGTGCCGATTGGGCGAACTTTACGCTCTTGCAGTACACGCAGTAACTTGGCTTGTAGTAGCATTGGCATATCGCCAATTTCATCTAGGAAAAGCGTGCCACCGTTGGCTGCTTCAAACAAACCGACTTTGTCTTTGTCCGCGCCAGTGAACGAGCCTTTCTTATGGCCAAAGAGTTCTGACTCTAATAACTGCTCTGGGATTGCGGCACAGTTCTGTACGATCAAAGGCTTTTCTGAACGGTTAGAGTTTTCGTGAATGTATTTCGCGATCACTTCTTTACCGGCTCCCGTTTCACCACGCAATAGAACGTCGACAGGGAGAGATAACACCTTATCAAGACGATTCAAAACATTGAGCATTTCTTCGCTCTCTGCAATAGGACCCTGATAGGTTTTTTGGGTACGCTTTTTGAGTTGAGTGTTCTCACGCATTAGGGCGTGATTGTCTGCATTGAGATTTTTAATCACTTGCCCGTATTGCTCTAACCACACAGCTTGGCGAATATTACTCGCGGCCATACGACAAAACTCAGTCAATGCAGTTTCATTGTCGATAACACTTAAATCGAGTAAGACTAACAGCCCAATGGTTTTGCTTTCGCTATCAATCAAAGGCCAAGCCAGTAAGTTCTCGCTTTTTAATCCCAGTGTCTGTTCTGTTTGATAGATGCTTTCGCAGTCATAGCCGTTGTACTTATACAACTCGTTAATCAACACCACTTCACCATTACGAATGGCAAAGTTGAATGGATCGTTCTCACTGGCTGAGTCTAACTGTAATGCTTCCCAAGGGTGGGAAACGATAGTTTTATCGTTATGGTGAGCGGTACTTGGAATCAACGCCTGCCCAGTCTGGTCCAAAACGTAAATGATGCCGTGCTTTGCGAGGGTCATTTGTCTCGCAGCGGTCAACACGGCATCCAAGGTTTGGGTAAGCTGGCTGCGATCAGCCAAAGACTGACTGATCGCAAGTAGGGCGTTACTAAGTTCGCTATGGTTAGCTGAACGCATAGGTTAGTGTTCCTTGCTCATCGACAGACACTTCGATTTGCGTATGTGAATCATCCTTGTCATGCACTAATAGCTGAGTCGATAGTTGCGGCAGTAACTGACGGTTGATGACCGCGTCGATGTTACGCGCGCCCGTTTCAGCAAGGCGACAGTTACCTAGTACGAACTCAACCAAGCTTTCTTCGTAGCTCAGAGACAACTTGTGATGGCTCTGTAGACGCTGAGAAACTTTGTTCAGCTTGTGGTGAATAATTTCTGTCATTGCTTCATCAGACAGCGGAACAAATGGTAGTACTGACATACGTGCCAACAGCGCCGGCTTGAAGTGTTGGTTCAAAGTAGGGCGAATAGCTTCTGCGATGATGTTTGCATCGATGTCTTTGGATTGATGAACCAAAGATTCGATCTCATGCGTCGCAAGGTTACTGGTCATGATGATCAGCGTGTTCTTGAAGTCGATTGTGCGGCCTTCGCCGTCGTTCAGCGTGCCTTTGTCGAACACTTGGTAGAACAGGTTCAACACTTCAGGGTCGGCTTTTTCCACTTCATCAAGAAGAACAACAGAATATGGACGTTGACGAACCGCTTCTGTCAGCATGCCGCCTTCACCGTAACCTACGTAACCCGGAGGTGAACCGATTAGGCGAGATACCGTGTGCTTCTCTTGGAACTCAGACATGTTAATGGTCGTCATAAAGCGCTCACCACCAAACATTTGATCAGCGATCGCACGAGCCGTTTCGGTTTTACCCACGCCACTTGGGCCAACCAGCAGGAATACGCCTGTTGGTGCGTCTGGGTTACCTAGACCAGCTTTCGCAGTTTGAATGCCTTCAGACAGTGCATCGATAGCGTATTCTTGGCCTTTGATGCTTTGTGTTAGGCTTTCTTTCAGTTTTAGCGTGGTTTCTGCTTCGTCTTGAAGCATCTTACCCATTGGAATACCAGTCCAGTCCGAGATGACGTGGCTAACTTCATCTGGGCCCACTTCAAAGTGAACCAGTGGGTTGCCATTGCGGATTACATCTAGCTGTTCTTGGCAGGCCGAAATGGCAATGCGAACGGCTTCTTCATCCATTTCTGCATATGGAGAAACGTCTTGCTCTTGTTCTGAATCTTCGTCTGCAACAAGCTCTTCTTCATTTGTTTCTCCAAAGACCAGTTCATGTAAGCGAGAGCGTAGAGCAATCATCTCTTGGATCTGCTCTTTTTCTTTGTGCCATTGCGCTTCTTGTTCTGCTAGCTCTTCTTTCGTTGTTTCCATTGCCAGTTTTAGGTCTGGAATGTTAGCAAGGCTGTGCTTGTCGCCAGTTTGCTGCAGAGCATCACGCTCAAGTGCTTCAAGCTCGCGCTGTTGAGCTGCAAGTTCTTGCTGCAGAGTCTCAACAGAAGCAGGAATGGCATTAAGGCTGATGTTCACTCGTGCACACGCCGTATCTAGTACATCGATCGCTTTGTCTGGCAGTTGACGGCCAGAGATGTAACGAGCAGAAAGTGCTGCCGCAGCAGTGATAGCATCGTCACGCACGTAAACGTTATGTGACTTCTCGTATGCTGGGCGCAGACCACGAATGATCAATGCTGCTTGCTCAGGAGACGGTTCGTCGAGTTTCACCAATTGGAAACGACGCGCAAGAGCAGGATCTTTCTCGAAGTACTTCTTGTATTCCGACCATGTTGTCGCAGCGATGGTTTTCACTTCACCACGCGCTAGGGCTGGTTTTAGCAAGTTTGCCGCGTCGCTGCCGCCCGCTTGGTTACCACCGCCAACAAGGGTGTGTGCTTCATCGATGAAAAGAATGATAGGGGTTGGCGAGTTTTTCACTTCATCCAATACTGCGTTTAGGCGTTTTTCGAATTCGCCTTTTACGCTTGCACCAGCTTGCAGAAGACCCATGTCCAGGCCGTAAAGCTCAACACCTTTGAGGTTGTCTGGTACGTCACCTTGTACAATCTTAAGTGCCAAGCCTTCTACTACTGCGGTTTTACCAACGCCCGGTTCACCAACAGCAATAGGGTTGTTTTTACGGCGACGAGCAAGAATGTCCACGATTTGGCGGATTTCTTGGTCGCGGCAGAAAACAGGGTCGATTTCGCCTTTGCGTGCTTTACCAGTGAAGTCGGTTGTGAACTTGCTCAGTGCTGAACCATCTTCACGAGCTTGTGTTTTTTCTGAAGTAGCAACTTGCGCCTCAATAGAGTGGCTTGTTAGCTCTGCAAAGTTACGATTAAGGCTGTCAGGGTTTACCGCTTCAAGGATAGAGGCGTAACCATGTTGGCCGTAACGGAGAGGGTTGCTAACAAGAGTAAGGAGCAGGGCACCAGAGCGGATTTGTGTTTCGGATAGATCTAAAGAAGAAACCAGCCAACTTTCTTGCAACCATTCGATTAATAAAGCAGAAAAAACAGGTTTGCTGCCATTTCCTTTGGCGTTGGTGTCGAGTGTGGATCGAACCGATTGTCTTAATAAGTTCTCAGAACAATCAAAATGACTCAATAAGACGTCAAAATCACTATTTGGCCTTTCTAATAGACTCAGTAAATAATGCTCAATTTGAACTTCGTTTGCTTTTTCAGAGACTGCAAGTGCAGCGGCGTCTTCTAATGCTACTTTTGCAATCGGGTGTAGACGCTGAATTAATGAAGAAAGGTTTATATTTATCATAGCCATTTTATTCTTTAGAGGAAAAGAGGTAGCGGCTATTATACTAAAAGTAATTGCGCTCTTTTTTTATCAAGATATTTTGACTATCGTTTGTTGGTTATTTTTAATGATTATTGTGACATTAATGTTTGTGGTTATTTTAATGGCGTTGTTATTCTAAATTAATTGATAGTAAAAGTGTCGGATTTATTAGTTTTAATGACTTTATTTACACGGTTTTATATGGTTATTTTCACTTTTTAAAGTTAGAACAATTTATTATTATCTTAATCCAACTTTTTGGTTTTTTATCCAATAAATTGTACTCAATATATTAGTGAACAATGCCTGGTATTACTTAAATTGTTGTTTTTGTTTGATTTTTAAAGTTGGCACGGACTTTGATTATACCAACTAGTCGCGGTGATAAGCGATTTGGTGATTTAAACAAAACAGATTTTAGAAAAGGAAATAGCGATGCCAACTCCAGCATATATGTCTATCCAAGGTGAGACTCAAGGCCATATTACTAAAGATACTTACTCTGCAGATTCAGTAGGTAACACATGGCAAGAAGCTCACGTTGATGAGTTCCTAGTACAAGAACTTGATCACGTGCTAACAGTTCCACGTGATCCACAAAGTGGTCAGCCAACTGGTCAACGTGTACACCGTCCACTTGTTGTAACTAAAGTTCAAGATCGCTCATCTCCACTACTATTCAACGCACTAGTATCTGGCGAAAAACTTCCTGAGTGTGTGATCCGCTTCTACCGCACTTCAGTTCAAGGTAAACAAGAGCACTACTACTCAATCAAATTGATTGATGCGCTACTTGTCGATATCCAAACTCGTATGAACCACTGTCAAGACGCAGCAACAGCTGACCGCGTGACAGAAGAAGTGCTTAAGTTCACTTACCGTGCGATCGAAGTAACTCACGAAAACTGTGGTACTGCGGGTAACGACGACTGGCGTGCTCCACGCGAAGCTTAATTGCTCGTCGCGTAAAGATTCAGGGCCAACGATTGTTGGCCCTAATTCGATTATTTGTATCAGGTAAAAGATATGGTGAATGACGTAGAATTTAAATTTGAAGTGCCTGGATGTGGGCATGAATTTCGGGTCGAGAGCTTTCATGTTCATGAAGAGTTATCTAAGCCTTTCCACATCAATCTCTCATTACTTTCACTTGATCCAGATATCTCGTTCGATGAGTTAATACGTAAAGCAGGAACATTGACACTTTACGGACAAGGTGTTGGGGCTGCGCGTGTGTTCAACGGCGTGGTGAATGAAGTGCGTTACTTAGGAACTGGACGTCGTTTTTCTCGTTATCAATTAGTCTTGGTTCCTCAAGCTTGGTTCTTATCTCAGCGCCAAGATTGTCGTATTTTCCAGCAAAAGTCAGCGCAAGACATCATCACAGAAGTACTCGATGATGGGGCAGTCACCGATTACCGATTTGAAGTGTCGGGTACTTATCCTCCAAAAGAATACGTTCTGCAATACCGTGAGTCTGACTTGCACTTCGTGCAGCGTATGATGGCTGAACACGGTATGTGGTATTACTTTGACCATAGCGATTCAAATCATACGATGGTCATTGTCGACAGTAATGACGCGATTGCACCTTTGATAAGCTCGCCACTAAATGCTTCTTACATTGGGCCGATTGTTTATCATGCCGATGGTGGCGGTGTTGCCGATCGCGAACATATCTCTGATCTCGAGTTAGTTAACCGCGTTAGAACAGGACAGGTTACGTACACAGATTACAACTACGAACACCCTAAAATTCCACAAGAGATGACACAGGCTGGCGAGCTAGACCAAGATCTCAAGCAGTTTGATTATCCTGGACGATACGTTGACCCGCTGATGGGTCAGGTGAGAACCACGGAGTGGATGTCGGAACACATAGTCGATAATCAACAAGTGGAAGCAACGAGTGACGTAATGCGCTTAGCATCTGGTTACAGCTTTAACGTCAGTGACCACCCGCGTTCTGAGATTAACCGCGATTACCTTATGTTGTCTGTAATGCACACAGGTCAAGATCCGCAAGTGCATGAAGATGAAGCGAGTGGTATGCCAACCACTTACTACAACCAGTTCTCGTGTATTCCACGTGATGTGGTGTTTAAAGCGCCTAAACTAGCAGCACCAGTGGTTGATGGCCCTCAAACGGCGGTTGTTGTAGGACCAGAAGGTGAAGAGATTTACACCGACAAGCTTGGTCGAGTGAAAGTACAGTTCCATTGGGATCGCTACGGTGATAACAACGAACATTCAAGCTGTTGGATTCGTGTAAGCCAATCCATGGCGGCGCCAACATGGGGCGCAGTTTATTTGCCGCGTATTGGCCATGAAGTCGTAGTGACTTTCCTTGAGGGGGATCCAGATCGTCCGTTAGTTACGGGCGCAGTTTACAACGGTTTGCATTTCCCACCGTACTCTTTGCCAGAAAACAAAACTCGTACCACGTTCCGCACGCAAACGCACAAAGGAACAGGTTACAACGAGTTGAGTTTTGAAGACGAAGCGAACCAAGAAGAAGTCTATATTCACGCTCAAAAAGACATGTCGACCAAGGTGCTCAACAACCGTTACCGTGATATCGGTCAAGATGAATTCTTGAAGGTTGCACGTCACCAAACGAATGAAGTTCATGGTGACCATAAAGAAACCATTCATGGACATAAAACGACACAAGTAAACAGTACGTTTACCGAGACAGTCGAGCAAGACGTTACCGTCACATACAACGCGAACGAAGCCCAGTATGTGAAAAACAATTCTGACTTAGAAATTGGTGATAACCGTACGACTAAGATCGGTAAAAATGATGACTTAGATATTGGCGAAAACAGTAACCTTACTATCGGTGCGTCTAAGAGTTCAGATATTGGTGCGGATGATAACCAGACGATTGGTGGCAACTTAACGGTATCAGTGAAAGGGAACACCGCTTATAAAGCCGATGGTGCAACGCAAATTATCAGTGGCGACAAGATTGTATTGAAAACGGGTGGTTCCTCTTTAGTGATGAACAGTGATGGTTCAATAAAGTTATCAGGCTCGGCTATTACGATCGAAGGCAGTGACAAAGTCGTCGTGAAAGGTGGCAACGTAGTGGTTAACTAACAATGGAAAAACAACCTCTTACAACAGAAGTAATATCAGAGCAGCAAGCCGAATCAACGGCTTGCTTTTCGCGTTTTGGAAGAATAGTGGCTATCAATGAGTCTACGGGCAGTGTGCGAGTTGATTTTGATGGTAACCCATTTAAGCAGCCACTCACTGCGAGACTAGGACGTGGCTTTCGTCGTTCTGAGCTGCAAATGGCTATCGATAATCGATTAAGTTGTCGAGTTGAGTTTTTGAACGACGACTTAAGCTTGCCTCTTGTGACGGACATTTTCTTCTCCATTCTGGATGACTCTGACGAGTTTGTATTGCGAGCAAAGAAGATGGTTATCGAGACAGAACAAGAGTTGGTAGTCAAAAGTGGTGAGACAGAAACTCGCTATAGCGGGCGCGATGGACGAATTACCACTAAAGCGAAGTACGTCACTTCTCAAGCAGAAAAAGCACAAAAAATTCAAGGCGGAACGATCGCAATTAACTAACTACCTCGCGTTAGCTAATGGTTTTGTGTTAACAAGTCACGCCAAGTGAGCTAATTACTTCGAGTTAACTAATTGCAATCGCGTTATGGCACGCTAATAACGGATAACCAGATGCGACAAAGAATCGGTGTCGAGCACCTAAAGGCACCCATAACCAATCAAGAAGTCGAAGGCGCGTTAGCAAAAGCTGAGCGCGCTGTGAATGACCTTTCCCAGTTGCCAGTAACATGGCTGGATTTCTGTAATGAAAAGCTGTCCATTGCTTCTGAAAGTATCGGTTTTTTAATCAGGCAGCGAGTTCAAATTCACAAAAGGGGTTATCCAAGTCGTGAGTTGGCGTATCTCAAGCTGATTGAACGCCAAATTGAAGAACTGAAGCAGGTGTACTTGTCGTTTTATCGGTTAGCACCGGGGTTGATTCATCAGTTAAGAGGCCAGGAGCCAGAAATCTACAGCTGGCTGATGCTACAAGGCGAGTTGGGCTCAGCGTTGGATAACCTTTTGTGCGGCTTGAGTTTACTCGAAGATATTGACGCTAAAACCGCAATGGTCATTGCCGTACAATCTCCGGTTGAATCTATGGATAGCACGCTTTCGGAGCTTATTGAGGGTAATGCGACATCCAGTGCGTTTTACTTTGAATGCTTACGTGTACGTCAAACATTAAGTGTTTCTCTCATCAAGCGCTGGCACAAAGCCAGCATCATTAGCTCTCATGTTGCTTTGCCACTGCTCGCTTTACAAGACGTGAAAGAGGGGATTGATTGGCTCAATGACAATGCAGGCAGCGAACAATATCTATTTGAACGTTTGATTACCAAACGTGACAGAGGCACTTGGCTCCGTCAGTGCTTTGGCATCGAACCAAATGGATTACCATCAGCGCAAGTGCTCACTTATGCCAAGTTGCTTGAGTTAAAAGAGTTTGAGGCGTTTGATATCTCTTCTTCATTAGCACCTGTTGATTTTGCGCTGAGTGGTGATTGGAAACTGGTGCCCCAAATCATCGAGCACTTGGAAAGTCTGGAGGAAGCTGAAGGTGAAATTTGGCTTCATGCCTTGTATGTCGTCTACGGAAAGCTTCTTCCTCTGACTCCGCAAGATGTTGGTGTCGAGTATGAATGGGAAGAGATCGTCGATCTGCTCAATGAGTGGGTGGAAGATGAAAAATATATCCAAAATCTACCAAGCCGCTTGGGTTACGCATTGAGCTTCGAGTCTACGTTAGCTGCGATGCAAGATTCTAACGTTGATGTGCTGTTCCGCGACTGGCTATGGCGCCAAATCTGTATTCAATCCAGAGCCTACGTGCCTTGGGATATGGCAATGCCGATTCATCAACAAGACTGGAACTTTAACAATTTAAAGGCCGCACCTTCTGCGAGCGAACGATTCAACTTAAGGAATAGCAATGCAGTTATGGGATATTGATGCGCACCCTGAGCTATCACTTAAAGGTCGTTTTCAACGTGACGAAAACGGCGATGAAGTGTGGGTTGTGGTCGCTAAACGTACTTGGCAATTCGATGGTGTGGTTTGGCACGAATTAGGTGAAAGTGAAATCTTCGATGATCCCCAATATTTGGGCGAAGAAGGTTTCTCTGCGATGAAAGTTGACCACGAGTTCGCGTATACCAAAGACAACACAGATGTACTTGTTTACGGCAAAGCGCGCAGCTACGCGAAAAAGCCAGTGACATACCAAGAGTGTCGTGTGCTGATTGATGGTCATATCGATAAGACTCTCGCTATTCACGGGGAACGCGTATGGGTTGAGCATGCTGGCGGTATCACGCTGAGCAATCCAGTCCCATTTATTGAAAAAGACATTGATTACACTTGCGCGGTAGGCGGTGATTTACGTAACCGAATAGGTGGTGGGGTTGCCGACTCCAACAAAGAATTGCTTGAACAGAAAGTACCCTCGATTTTTTATCCCCGAGAGGACTGGAGTGCCGCCGCGAAAAAACTACGCGTTGCGGGGTTCGGGCCAGTCCCTCCGTTCTTTGAGTCGCGCCAGAAGCTAGCCGGCACGTTCGATGACGATTGGATTGAGAATCGCAAGCCAATGTTGCCACTCGATTTTGATAAGCGGTTCTTCCAAAGCGCGCCTATTGATCAACAGTGCAAAGGCTTCCTTCGTGGGGGGGAGCGTTTGATGATGAGTGGCTTTTGTCATGATGACACGCTTTCATTTCGAATTCCTAAAGAAAAATACCGTGCGATCGCGACGTTCAAAGATCAAAGTTATCAAGCTGATATGGCGATGTACACCTTATTCGTTGATGCGGAAAAGAAAACTATATCAATCAGTTACACCGCTGTGTTTCCTTGTCAGGGCAAGGAGCATTTGTTGGTGTCGACATCGATCACTAAGTTGGAAGAGGTAAGCGAGCATGCATAATTCAACAGGCCGTTACGTGCTAGGGATGGAAGTGATGACGCCAACCGGTATGAATTTAGATATTGCTAGTGCAGTTTCGTATGCTGACTTAGGAAGATTCGACCAATGTGTAGGGGATGATGGTATCGAGCGTTTTACTTACGCCAAAATCGAATACACCAAAGAAAGTGAGCAGTTTGAGAAAACGTGCGAGTTAATCACCCACTTGCTTGATTCATTGTTAGCGCAGTTACCACGTTCATTGAGACCAATACCTTTGCTTATAGCGGTGCCTGCGTCTGTTTCACTAGTAAAGGTGCAAGAATGGCTTGGTGAAAGTAACTATGCTGAATTTCTCTCTGTGGTGAATGCTGTTCATGCCAGTGGGCCCAGTTTCGTTCTCCAGGCCATGAAATCATTGGATAAATACGATGCTATGATGTGTATCAGTGTCGATACCTTGGTGAGTTCGATGCAAACACTCATCGACGATGCGATGGTAATGAGTACCAATAATCCATGGGGCGTTATTCCGAGTGAGGGTGGGGCGGGTTTAATTCTTTGTCGAAGAAATACCGTAGAAACATTGAAACTTAAGCCTCAAGCGCAGCTTGGCTACATTGATACGGAATTAAACACTTCAGACCGAAGAGGCATGTTTCGACTTGTTCAACGTGCGAGTAAAAAGCTCGATTCATTTGGTGAAGTGTATTCCGATATGACGAACCTTCGCATGCACTCGGAAGATTACGGTTTTGCTCTGGGAGCTAAAGCAGAACGATTCACGAACCCAGAACAACCGCAGCTTATCAATGAGTTGTGGGGCACGATGGGCAGTTGTTCTTCTCTCGCTTTAATTGCTTTTGCGGTCAGAGAGCACCACTTTAAGCAACCAACTACGTTGTTAATGTTCGACTTTCATGGTGACAAAGGAGTTCTCCAATTACTGCAATGTTAGTGAGCACTCATCGATCAAATGGCAATGAAAGTATACTCATATTATTAGGTTGAAGTTTGTAACACGAAAAAGCGTATAACTCATGCAGTGAAAGCGTAAGTAAAAAGGTCTAATAAGTTAGTAATAATAACTAAAATAATAGGCTTACTGTTTGTTTTAAATACCAACCTTGATACAAGTACGTTCAAGAAAATATTATTCAACTCTAATAATATTTATTCTATGAAAGAGTACTAAGTGTCTAATAATCAGAGTACAGCCAAAGGATATATCGATCAGTTGGTTGTTAAAGCTATTGAGAAAAAGAAACTGAATGAGCAAAGGCTAGCAGAAAAAAATAAGCCGAAGCTTGAGTACGTGCTTTTTTCACAGTTTGATGTATTAGACAAGCTTCCTTCTAGAAATGGTAAGACAACGGTTTACCATCTTGCAAAAAAAGGGCAGCCAGAGAAGCAAATCTGTTGCAAAGTTATCAATGATGACTCGCCAGAATTTGCGAGCAAAATGTTGATTAACGAAGCGAGCAGGCTGGAGCTTTCTCAACACCCTAGCGTGGCTAACTTTGTAAAAATCGGCAATGAATTTGAACGCCCATATTTGATGTACGAGTGGATCCAAGGTGAATCACTGGCAGAAAAAATGGAGCGTCATTCTTCTAAAGGCTTCCGCCACGACCACATCGCTTGGTTGGTGTATCAACTCGCTGGCGCTCTAGAGTTTATGCATACAAGAGGTATCTGCCATCTTGATATTAAACCATCTAACGTATTAGTGAGTGAAGGCGATTACGTTAAGCTCATTGATTTCGGCGCTGCTCGTTACATTGGAGAGACAGAACCTTACGCTGAGGCAAGCTTGAGCTACGCCTCCCCTCTTTATATAGAAACTGGCATCGCGGAACCGCAAG
The DNA here is from genome assembly GCF_033340475.1 of Vibrio sp. 1078-1. Classification (NCBI taxonomy): domain Bacteria; kingdom Pseudomonadati; phylum Pseudomonadota; class Gammaproteobacteria; order Vibrionales; family Vibrionaceae; genus Vibrio; species Vibrio sp. 1078-1. The sequence goes on along the minus strand of NZ_JAWOWM010000003.1, from coordinate 183,244 downwards.
ATGATGTTTACTCTCTCGCTTTGCTCGCTGGACATCTATTTTTAGGCTCAATATTTGGTGATGCTTGGAATAAGCAGTTAAAAGACCGAAAGCGTCCGGCTTTGATCCCGGCTCATATTTGGAAATTGCTGAAAGAAGTCATCAACAAACCAAGAGGGCATGGCTATACCGCTATTTCTTTTGCTCAACAGTTAGCGCGAATCGATACGCAATCAATTAGCTCAAATTCTAACGCACCAATTTTCAGTAGCTTGCGTAACGCGGACTTGCTGCTTACACACTGTAAGCCAAATGATAAAACGGCGTATGGTCGCTTTAAAATATTAGAGGCGAGCTTAGTGTTGAGTGTGCTGGCAACAGCAGGAAGCTATTTATATCAACAGAATAAAGATCAATTGGATGCCATTTTTCCCCGAGGAGTCGCTCCTGTAACTCACGTTATTACGCCCTCTGAAACGGCTTCTTTTTTGGCTCAGCCTCCATGGAAAATCAAAGAAGAATTGTCTCAAGCTAAACAGAGTATTGATATGACAGAAGCTTATCGAACAGCATATCAAGCTCAGCAGTTAAGCCTCTCGAATTTATATGAAGAAAAACAGGCTCAGTTAACGTCGTATCAATCGTTAGCGGATGGCTTACCAATGGCATTAGTCGAATTACGTAAGGAGCTTGTCACCTTGCGAGAAACCCTTGTTCGTGACGGTGCCCTGTTTCCATATGCGGATGAGGCGTTGACTAAAGTGATGTCTGGATTAAATGTCGCGTCTATCGATTCCATGAAAGTATCTGCCATAGCTGGCAGTCGAGATAAGCAGATTGCTCGCTTAATTTTAGATGGTGAAGCTAAGCTCGCAGAAAATGAAATGAAAGAGGCATGGTTATTAAACCAGTCACAAGCCTATTTCTACAACCAAATCTTACCAAAGGCTGTGATGGAAAATATTAATGACTCCATCGATAAACATGCAGAGGCGCACTTTTACACCAAAGCAATTGAAGAAGCTGAATTAGCCAAAGCCTACTTCGGTAATACGCCAGAACTAGACAAAAAAATAAAGGATTTAATCGTCGCAAGAAGCGAATTTATTTTGTTTAGCACCGTGATGGAGCAATCCGTTTACGACAAACAAAAGCTACATGAATCCCTTGCCGATTTAGAACGGAATGCACCAAGTAAATTTACAGAAATCACGAAAATTCTAGATAGCATGGCGTCGGATGCGATTGAGCAGAGCCATCGATTATCTAAGCCAGCAAATGGCGCAATTGCGGTAGCGCGTGCGTTGAGAGATTACTTGACTGAAGGAGACGTGAATTTTGTCCAACATTGATATCGATCGTCTGCTTAATCCTATTTCTGATGAATCTCCAGTGGGTAACGATGCCCGTTACGAGTTTTGCTATGAAATGATGGAATCCGAAGTGAAGAAATTCGGTTCATTGTTTGGCGAAACAGTAGATTGGAGCGTAGTAAAAACGCACGCGACTGAAGTTCTAGAGCACCACAGTAAAGACTTAAAAGCCATTTGTTACCTTGTTCGCGCGCTAACAGAAGAGTTTGGTCTGCAAGGCTTTGAACAAGGGCTAAAGCTGCTTAGTGAGGCGTTAAGTCGCTTTGGCGTTGAATTGTATCCTTCCCGAAAGCGGGGTCGAGATGGCGCGGTCGAATGGTTGAACCATCAGTTTAAACTGGTCAGCAGCAAGTTAGCGGAAAGCGCTCAGTCATGGGATTTGGTATCAAACTGCATTTCGACTATTGAAGAAGTGCAGCGCCAGTACGACGAGGTTTACCAAGACTCAGAAGCGGATTTCTTTGAGATTCGCACTCAACTCAATGTTTTATCTCAACAAGCGGCGGCTGATGAGCAGAGCGATGAAGCAGTCGTTAACATCGAACAAGCGGCGCCTGCACCAGCTACGCAGCCTGCCGCCGCAGAAACGCCAGCGCAGAGTGAAGAGCAAACCGCACCGGTGAAGACGGTTCCACCGGCTCCTAAACCTGCGCCAGTTAAGAAAGCGGTAGCAAAAGAAGTCGATGTCGATACGGACTTCTCTTCGCCTACGGCTTCTAAGCGCACCTTGAAGAAGGTTGCGGAAGTCATGCTTCATGCGAACCCAAGTGATCCGCTGGCTTACCGGATTTATCGTCATCTGACTTGGGATGACATTGATGGTCTACCCGGCCACCAAAATAATCAAACGCCTTTGAGCTTGGCAGTGTCGTCCGATCAACAAGCGGAATACCGAGATAAAGCTGACCAAGAAAGCGACATCGACACCATTAAGCGTTTGGAGCGCACATTAACGGATGCGCCGTTTTGGCTGACGGGCCATTACTTCGTGTATTCGATGCTTAATAACTTGGGCTTTGATGATGCAGCGCTTGCTGTGAAACAAGAAGTGACGCGTTTTGTTGAATCGCTAGAGGGCATCGAGCACCTCTCATTTAAGAATTCTATACCATTTGCAGATGAAGCGACCTTGAGCTGGTTATCGACTCAAGATACTACTTCTTCGACTTCTCAACCTGTTGTTCAAACGGTTGTGATTTCGCAGGAAGACTCGCTGCCAATGGAGGATATCACTCTAGAAAATCTAGGGGAATGTGCCGCAGAGCTTGCCCACAAACTTGGGCTGGATAGCTCGGGACGTGGGCAGTTCATGCTGTATTTACAATTGATAGCAGCTTACCAGTCTGTTGGATTATACCCGTTGTGTTTGCCGTATCTTGAGAAGGGGTGGGAAGTACAAAAAGCGTTTAATCTCGCGAGCTGGGAACCCCACTTATCGTCACAGTTAGAAGACCTAATTCGAAAAACACTCCATCGGTTATTTGGAAGCAAGGATCTTCTACCTGAGAAGTATGAAGAGTGGAAAGCAATTTACGACTAATTAAAGAGTTAGATAAGGAACGAATTATGTCACGTGACGGCTCGGTGGCTCCTAAAGAGCGAATTAATATCCGTTATGTTCCAGCAACTGGCGATACGCAAGAAGACGTAGAGCTGCCGCTAAGCATGATGGTAGTTGGCGACTTTACTGCGCGTGCAGATGAGACACCAATTGAAGAACGTACTCCAATTAACATCGACAAAGACAACTTTAACGAAGTGCTAGAGGGCATGTCTCCAAACGTTAAAGTCAACGTTGAAAACCGTCTTTCTGATGAAGAAGGCGGCCAGATTGGTGTTGATCTGACGTTCCAAAACATGAAGGACTTCTCACCTGAAGCGATCGCGAAAAGTGTACCTGAACTAAACAGCCTACTTGAGCTTCGCGAAGCCTTGGTTGCACTGAAAGGTCCTCTAGGAAATGTTCCTGCGTTCCGTAAGAAGATCGCATCGGTTCTTCAAGATGAAGAAGCGAGAAAGAAACTGTTGGATGAACTAAGCATTGGCAACGACCAAGACGCGAAAGAAGAGTAAGGGATATCATGTCTGCAGAAGCACAAGCGCCAGAACAAGAAGCAGCCTTAGTTGAATCAGGCTCACTTCTGGATAGCATTCTTAACGAAACACGTTTAAAGCCAAGTGATGAAGGTTTTGACGTTGCAAAACGCGGCGTAGAAGCATTCATCAGTGAGCTACTAAGCAGTTCGAACACAGAGAAAGTCGACCAATCTCTGGTTGATCTGATGATCTCTGAAATCGACCAAAAATTGTCTAAGCAAGTTGATGCAATTCTTCACAACGAAGAAGTTCAAGCGATTGAATCAACGTGGCGTGGCCTTAAGTACCTGGTTGATCACACTGACTTCCGCGAGAACATTCAAATTGAACTGATCTCTGCGAAGAAAGACGAAGTTCTTGATGACTTCGAAGACGCTCCAGAGGTGGTGAAGTCTGGCCTGTACAAGCAAATCTACACACGTGAATACGGCCAGTTCGGTGGTAAACCTGTTGGCGCCGTCATTTGTGATTACGCTATGTCTGCCTCTTCGCCTGACATCAAACTGATGGAATACATGGCGAACGTAGGCGCAATGTCTCACGCACCATTCATCACGTCGGCATCGGCTAAATTCTTTGGTCTAGACAGCTACGAAGAGCTGCCAAACCTAAAAGATCTTAAGTCTGTATTCGAAGGTCCACAGTACGCGAAATGGCGTGGTCTGCGTGAGCACGAAGATGCACGTTATTTAGGTCTATGTACGTCTCGCTTTATGTTACGTACGCCTTACTCTGTTGAAGATAACCCAATCAAGGCGTTTGACTACGATGAGCAAGTGACAGACAGCCATGATAACTACCTATGGGGCAACTCAGCGTACGCGATGGCGTCCAAGATCAGTGAATCATTTGCTAAGTACCGTTGGTGTCCGAACATTATTGGTCCTCAAAGCGGTGGTACTGTACAAGATCTACCGGTTTACAACTTTGAAGCTATGGGTCAAATCGAGACTAAGATCCCAACCGAGATCCTGGTTTCTGACCGTCGTGAGTATGAGCTAGCAGAAGAAGGTTTCATTGCGCTAACCATGCGTAAAGGTTCTGACAACGCGGCGTTCTTCTCTGCAAACTCTGTTCAAAAACCAAAAGTGTTTGCGAACACGCCTGAAGGCAAACAAGCCGAGATGAACTACAAGCTAGGTACTCAGCTTCCTTACATGTTCATTATCAACCGTTTAGCGCACTACATCAAAGTGCTACAGCGTGAGCAAATCGGTTCTTGGAAAGAGCGTTCTGACCTAGAAATCGAACTGAACAAGTGGATTCGTCAATACGTTTCTGACCAAGAGAACCCGCCAGCGGAAGTTCGTGGTCGCCGTCCGCTTCGTGCTGCGAAGGTTGAAGTATCAGACGTAGAAGGCGATCCAGGCTGGTACAAAGTATCGATGTCTGTACGTCCTCACTTCAAGTACATGGGCGCAAGCTTCGACTTGTCTCTAGTTGGTAAGCTAGACCAATAACCCATTACTGAAACCATCAAGCAGCCAGTGAAGACTGGCTGCTTTTTTCGTAGGACCGCATATGGAAAAAGGTTACCGTCTTTTAGAGCGGATCGAGCTAGGAGAACCAAAAAACTGCTACGAGAAAGTGGTGTCTCATAAGCATTTGATTGAATCCATTCACTCGCATCTCGCTGACTTGTTGAATACGCACTCCGGCAACGCAATGATCGACAATGAGTATGGTCTGCCAGATTTTAACGACGTACTTTCTAACAACACAAACCTCGTTCGCCATATTCAAAAAAACATCACGTCAACCATAGAACGCTTTGAGCCCCGACTGTTTAATGTCGAGGTTCATTACCGTGAAGACCACCATAATCCATTACAACTCGGCTTTGGTATTCGCGGCGAAGTTTCCCATAACGGCGGTAAAGTCCCAATGTCGATCGATGTCTACATGGGAACCGACGGCCAATTTAACGTTTAGTAGGTGCCACTTGAGTAACAGTAAATACTTTCAAGATGAACTCACGTATTTACGCGAGTCGGGTAGTGAGTTTGCCAAATATCATCCGAAGTTAACTCATTTTCTCTCTGAAGGAACTTTTGATCCAGATGTCGAACGACTGCTGGAGGGTTTTGCTTTTTTGACCGGACGCATCCGCGAAAAGATTGACGATGAACTTCCTGAGCTAACGCAATCTCTGATGACTTTGCTGTGGCCACATTACATGCGTTCGATCCCGTCTTTGTGTATTAGCGAACTAAAACCGCATACCGGAAGTGTTACTGAGAAAACCGTGGTGAAACGTGGTGCGGAAATGGCCAGCGAGCAGGTAGAAGGCACGCAGTGTTTGTTCCGTACTTGTTATGACGTCAATCTATACCCAATTACGATTACTAACATCGAACAAACTAACAGCCGCACCAGCTCGATGATTGATGTGACGTTATCGACGGAGCATGGCCTTGAGCTGTCTCGGATCGGCTTAGATACGTTGCGTTTGCACCTGCATGGTGAGATTCATATTACTCGCACTGTCTTCTTATGGCTGTTCCGTTATCTAGATTACGTCGAGTTGGATGTTGGTGGCGGCTACAAACATCGTTTAGGGCCAGAATACGTTAAGCCAGTCGGGCATGAAGAGGACGAGGCGCTGTTGCCTTACAGCAAAAATTCCTTTGCAGGCTACCGTTTGCTGCAAGAATTCTTCTCTTTGCCAGATAAGTTCATGTTCTTCGACATTAAAGGCTTAGAGTGGCTAAAAGGCATTCCACAGCGCAACACGGTCAAAATCAAATTTCACTTTAAGCGTGCTTTGCCTTCAGAGGTGGTGCTTAAAGATAAACACTTAAGGTTGCACTGCACACCTGCCGTTAACTTGTTTGAAAAAGACGGCGATCCAATCCGTTTAGAGCATCGACGAAACGAGTACAAGGTGCGTCCACAAAGTAACACTCAAGAGCATTACGAGGTTTATTCCATTGAGCAAGTGGAGAGCTGGAGTAAAGACGAGCGTCGCCGAAAACCACTGATTGAATTTGAATCGTTTGAGCACCAAATCAACCAGCGTGATAAGCGAGAGTTCTACAAATGCAAAGTGGGCGAGCGAGTAAGCGGAAGAGGGTTAGAGCGCTATATCTCATTCCATACTCACAATGGCGACATCGCGGATTTAGGGACTGAAACAGTATTGATGAAACTGCAATGCAGTAACGCGGACTTAGCGGAGCGCCTGTCAGTAGGAGATATCACGTACGCGACGCACAAGTCGCCAACGTATGCGACGTTTAAAAACATTACTAAGCCAACACAGTCAGTAAGTCCTCAGGTTAATGGTGAACTTCAATGGCAGTTGATTGCCAACATGTCGCTCAACTACTTGTCTTTGGCCAATATCGATGTGTTGAAAGTGTTGCTCTCGACTTACGACTTCCACTCTCGAGTCGATAGACAAGCCCACCGCGCGTCGATTCATCGACTTGATGGCATTATTTCTTCAGAGATGAAACCAATCGATCGCGTATTTCGTGGTGTATCTGTGCGTGGTAACCAATTCAAGCTCGTGACGGACTCTAAGTTCTTCGTAAATGAAGGCGATATGTTCCTAATGGCCACGGTATTGAATGAATTTATCCGTTTGTATTCGAGTGTGAACTCCTTTACCGAACTAGAGGTGTTCGATGAAGCGACGGGCGAGGTTTACAACTGGGCAAGCCTAATCGGGCAGCAGACGATACTATGATTAACACACTTTCTGATAAGTCGAATGAGTTTAGTTTCTACCAAGCGGTGTTGCTGTTAGAGAAACACTACCAGTTGGAGCCAAACTCAAATTTTGTTGCCGTGGGCGAGAACAAATACTTTCACCAAGAGCGAATTGAGTTCAGCGTGTCGCCAAACCTGTGCTTTCCAAAGAGTGATATGGACTTTATTACTCATATGGAAAGAAACGGACAGCAATATTCACGTATTGAGACGAACTTTCTTGGCTTGCATGGTTCAAGCTCGCCCCTGCCTGCGTCTTACACTGAGAAACTCGTCGGTCGTGATCCCGATGATAACCCAGTGAAGGATTTCTTCGACTTTTTCCACAACCGCTATACAAGCTTACTGTATCGTGTTTGGAAGAAATACCGATATCACGTGCAGTACAAAAGCGGGGCAAGCGATGCGTTTTCTGGGCGCATACTGCATTTGGCTGGTCTTTCTAGCGTTATGCAAGATTGTGAAGTAGCGGAGTTAGATCGAGCGAAAGTTCTGTCTTACGTGAACCAGTTATCTACGCGTACACGCTCACCCAAGCTTATTTCCGGTATTGTTTCGCACTACTTTTCACTGCCGAATGTGCGAATCGAAGAATGGGTTTATAGACGCGTAGAAATCGCTGAAAGCCAGCGTAACAAACTCAATCGTTCCAATTGTGTATTGGGGCAAAGCTTACACTTGGGACAAAGCATTGCGGATTTGAACGGCAAGTTTAACTTGTGTATCGACAACATTGATTTTGAAACGTTTAAGCAGTTTTCCTACGATGGTGAGTTACATAAGACGCTGGTGGGCTTGATGCGCTTTATTCTGCGTGACCCAATGTCGTGGGACCTAAAGTTGACAGTTAACCTAGACAGTATTCCAGAAAACAAACTGGGTAATGGAGAAGGGAACCAACTAGGTCAAACGTTCTGGCTAGGAAACCCAGGTGATAAAGACGCCAAAATTCGACTTATCGGAAGCATATAAGAAAGCCGCTCAACGAGCGGCCCTTTATGTTTTCCTCAAAGAGGTCAGAAAAGCTTAACGACTGATCGGCTGATGCAGTACAACGGTAGTATCAAGCCTTTGAATGCCGTTAAATGATTCAATTTCATTACAAAGATGATGAATAGACTGCAGGTCGGGCGCTTCAATTAGGGCAATAATATCAAAGTTGCCACCAACAACGCTCGTTAAGCGAACCTCAGGGATTTCTTTAAGTGCATTCGTTACATCATTCTTCTTACCCTTTTCACAAGAGATCAGTAGATAACTAGCGGCTTTTCGCCCTTCATTTTCTACACGAATCTGTGCGGTATAGCCTTTGATAATACCGGTCTTTTCTAAACGATTAATTCTTTCTGCTACTGCTGTTCGAGACAAACCAATGTTTCGGGATAGATTCGCAATCGACTCTCGCCCATTCGACAATAGACTTGAAAGTATTTTTCGATCTAATTTATCTAAACCTTGTAAAGTCATGTTTGAAATCATGTGTTCTGCCTATTTTGTTTTTATATTGTTATTAAATCGACTCAGGGAGCGTAAAGTTATACAGCTCAGCAAGAGTGAATGGGTTTTTCTGTGTCAACGGAGTGATGCGTAAGCTCAAGTCCCTCCCTGACACTTTTATGTCACTGACAAAGCTGCCGTTATGAGTGTTTGTCAAGGTCGAGTCACCTAGCAATCTGTATATCGCCCATTGACCACTCTTATTTAAAACGTGCTGTCTGCCTTCATCGGTTACATCCTGGAGTGTGATACTAATATTGAAGTCACCATTTTGCGGTGGCCATGCCATTTCACGAATGCGGCTTGGACCGTGGTAGTAACTTATATTGGTATCTGCAATTTTTAAGCTCGCTCTAATCGCACTAGAATCAAGATCGAGTACTCTTGCACTAAACGGAATATGAACGCGGTTAGTGCTTTTATTAATTAATGTGTCTCGAATAACGTTATAGTTACGCAGTTGCACTAACAGAGCCGGAGAGATTGGCATCGTCTCGCCATCCACCTGTTTTGGCGTCCACAAATTGGTATCGTAGAACGGTGCAAAATTTTTCTGAATAAATGTGTCTAACAAGCCACCTGAAGCAAACAGTAATTCAAAATCTTCAATTGAGATTTCCTCAGTCGCTGTTAGATCAAATGGGTATCGTCCTAGCCCTATCTCTTTAAACTTGGTGTAAATCTCGCTGTACCATTGGGTTTGAATGCCTTTAGCGGACTCTTTAATCATGACTGACCAGCTTTGTTGAACCACATCTAACAACCAGCTACGAACGGGTTCCGGTGATTTTTGGGCAATCTGTTTAAGTTTGATTAATGGGTCAGCTTCACTGCTGTTCATTCGATGCTGAGCTGCCGCTAGCGCCGCCATTTGCGGGTCAGGTGCATCAGCGATGTCTTTCATATAAGTGCGAACACGGCTTAACGCTGTTACGGTCTCATCCCAAGGAGTAGGGGAGTTTGGTGTTTCACTGACCTGAAGTTGGTTTAATAAGTGAAAAGCTTGTTCAACACGTTTCATCAACAAGTAATCAGGCTTAACTACTTCCTCTACTGCGTCTGATGCGGAGTCTGCCGCTGCCACGAGTTTCGGGTCTAGTTTTGAAATCAGAGCATTTTTTTCACCAACGGGTGAAAATTGTGTGTTGGCATAGACCTGCTTCAGTACGGTTGTCATTGGTGAAGAAGGGCCCGAGATTAAGTCTATCGCGTTCGTTAGATCGCCGACATTGTCATAGTTTTGGACTTTTAGTTCACTCAGCGCATTGCGCCAATTACTGATGTAGTCGTCAGTATATTTTTTACGTACTTCCTCTTTGAAGGCTTCTTGTTCTTCACTAGTAGGAATAACGTGTTGTGACAGACCTAAAACCCAGTTGTCACTGATGACTTGTTGTGACATTAGGTCCACGCGTGGTCGATAAAAAGTACTAAAACCAGTGGAGGTATAGATCTTATCTACGATCAAGCGTTCACTATCGATTGGTGTGTTGAATACATTGCTAAACTCAAAACCCACAGCTCGTTGCAGATCTAGGGTTCCTAAATCAATCGAATTTGCTTCGTTTAAAATGCCTGCATAAACGAGATCAACATTCGAATTTGCTAGCAGTGAGCGACGTGTTGCGCGAACAAGATCCATATTGATATCAATTGGATCAAACTGTGTGCGAAAGTAAGCGTCCAAATAGCGCATCGCCTGATTGACGACGTCACTTTGGTTGCTCAAATCGTTCATCATTTGGAGAGTTTGATGACGCAAAAAACGGATATCACGCTTTGTTGGATCGTTTAGCATTAGATACCCCTTCAATAGAGGTAAAGCGCGTGTAAAAGTGTTTTGATTTTGTGTCAGTTGTAGACGGTAACCTTTCTCAATGAGAGGTATCAACTGTTGAGCAACGTCCTTAAGTAATGCTTCGTAAGCGATGCGAGTGCTTTGATCCAAACGGCTAATGTTGAGTGGTAATATCTCTTCATCCAAAGCCTTAGAACCTTTAAGCCACGCCCCATAAGAAGGCTCTATTGCTTTCGTCGCCTTCGCTAAAAGCTCATTGAATCTTGCATCTTGCTCCACTTGCGATTTGTCATCGATACTCAAGAGTTGATTCATCACGTGTAAGTTACTGTCTAATGTCGTGAAAAAGAAGTAACTGCCCCCAGTAAGCAGGATAATAGAGCCGAGTATTGCCAAACGGCTTTGTCTCTGAATTAGACGAAGATACGTCTTGTTTTCGCCCGCAAAGTCGCTTTCCGGCAATATTTGTGAATCAATCAGAAAGCGAGAGAAATAAGGCGTTTCTGTTAACTGTGTATGCTCTGACGCGATAATAGGTAAGTTGAAGTAATTACTACAACTTTTTGCAAGCAAATTGTACTTGCGACCGCCTTGCAGACTCGAACTAAAGAAAATCTCACGGATGTCTAGTGAATAGACACCGTTGTTAACATCACATAGACGCTCAAGCACATAGCTGACTTCAGACTGACATAGCTCAAACTGCTTAGGGAAAGCGAGTATTGCTTGTTTCTCATCAATGTCCGTTGAATTAGCGGATGCATCTAGCGCATTACTTTCAAGCACTCTCACTAGATTTAGATAGCTATCGCGGTAGTACTCTGCAAATACACCCTTGGCTTCTTTTAGTGGGATAGAGAGGAACTCAACACGTGTCTTGAGAGAGCTAAAGTGCATGTATTCTTTAAAGCCATCTAACTTGTCTAGCTTTGACATAATCAAATAGATTGGCAATGCTGAAGACGTTTTAGAGTTGATGGTACTCAAGCGCGCCAGTAACGACGAAATGGTGTACTCTTTTTGTTCTGGCTCAGAGACGATCATGAACTCGAAATCGATGAAGAATAGACACCCAGAAAATGGCTTTCTAGGTCGATGATGAATAACTTCTTCAATGAACGTATTCCATAAAGAAGCATCACTGCTTGATACTTCCTGGAACACTAAGCGTTGGTCTGGTTTGATGTATACAGCGCTGTCAGATTCGTACCATTCAAAAAAGTCATTCTTAGCGGTTCTAGTGCGATCCATCGGTTTAATTGCACTAGAATTAAATAAAAATTGACGTCGCCCTGACCCTTTATTACCAAGCATCAGGTAAATTGGTTTCTTGCCTGAGTTAGCAAGAAGAGGCTGGATAACCATAGAAAGAGCTTCTTCCTCGGTTTCCAAATGTTGAGCTTTAGCGTTGTTCTTTTTCTTCAACCATAATGTGAATTGAAAAATGACGTAAACAATGGCGATAGCACCAAGGGTCAGCCAAAGATAAATTTGATCGATTTCGTCAAGAAAAAGCAGATAAATAGTGGTGATAATTGCAGCCACTAAAAACATCAATATGGTAGAAATCACCACTGGATTTCTAAACAGTTTTTGTTTGAACATAAGCCTAAAACTTCGTTAATTGTATTGTTATTTATTGTCAGTTTTTTCAGCTTGTAGCTGACTCAATTTATATAGGTAGATGTTCAGTAAAAGGGTTGCGCGGTCAATTTCCTTTTGCTGTGAATACTTTTCAGCGTATTCAATACGACCTAAAAGCGGGAATAACGAGTTACTGTATTCGTACGCCTTTTCAGAGTTCTTATCTACATTCTGTCTAGCTACGTTGGCAAACACCGTTCTTGCGTCTGAGAATCGCTTATAAACATCCATAAACTGGTCTTCTAAATGGGCGCTCTGTGTCAAAAAGTTCTGACGTAGTTGCTGTGCAGAAGACGAATCCGGATAGATTGCGATTAATTCATTGGTCAAGCTATCGAGCTCGCTGACGTTACTTACTTTTGCCGAGTCTAAAAACCAGTTATTCATCATAATATCGACACGATTAATGGCCTGCGTTTTCAATGACTGAGCATATTTTTTATTTTCGTAATCTAACGAGGCGACCAAATTTACAAGTTCATTAAGTGAAGCTTGATTAATTTTTTGTTCCAATGTTCGATAACGTTGTTGCTCGTACATGAAATGTGAACATATCGCAGTAACAATCAAACCAATAACGAAGTAGATCATAAATCGACCAGACTTTGCCGGTGATGCTTTCTCTTGGCTATTTAGGTTGGGTAATGACACCGGTGCCGGAGAGGGAGACACATTCACTTTAATTTCAGGTGCCTTCTGCGTTGCTGCAGGAGCGCTAGTGTTGGCTTGTTTTTTCTCGCGTAACTCAGCCGCAATCTGTTGTTCTTTTATCTGCTCAATCCATTGATTCAAAATACGGCGAATGCGACCTAATGACGGCGCTTCAATACCGTAATGAAGACGAAGCTCTTCCTCAATCCTCAAGCATAATTGATGTGCTGCCTCTATCAATGGAAGCTCTTCTGGTAACGCCCGATGCTTATTAATTCGTTTTTCAGTATGCTCTACCATCCATTCAATAGCGCTCATTCGTGCCTTTGACTTTGAATGCTCTGGATACGCGTTGAACCAATATACGACACACACATCAAGTATTGAGTTTAACCCTTCAACAAGGCCTCTTAAGCCGTCGTTATAGGTTGATGCAACGGTAAAGTAACAGCAACAACGTAGGTCTTTCGCTTGGGTACTCAAGATCTTTTTTGAGAGTGTTTGAACCGTTTTCCACGAGACTCTCCCTGTGACTTTATTCAGGTTGTTTATTTGACGTTTAATTTCGTCAAAATCCTCAGAACCATTAGGATTAGAGCCGCTTGGGTTATTTTCATCGATTGGTCTTCGAGCGAAGTCGGTAAAAAACATAAGGAAAGTTCCAACTGATCATATAGAAGTATTAAGTTATATAGGATTTCACTACTGTTATATTAAATTATAAGCAGTGCACATCTGCCGCAATTCTATAGACAAAATAAGCGGATTAGATAATAAAAATTCATTAAAAGAAATTAAATTACTTTTAGTGTGATCTTTGTTCATAATATTAATATCAATAGTTAAGTCTATTTATAAGAAGAAACTTATATATGAAGATGAGAACGTTGATTAAAAAGTAACTAAATTGTTATCGGAGATTACGTTTTGTTCAATTAGCAATCAAATTCTGTTACTTCTATTTAAATAGAAAGATTTACTGTCTCGTCACTTAATCTGTAGTCGGTTCTTTAGTTTTTGTTTGTAGGTAAAACAACCAACCTGATAGTTGAAATGTATTAAATTATAGGTGTTTTTTTAGGCTTATTGAAAAAGAGAATATAATTGATATCTTTCGCCTCTAAGTAGAATATCGGTTTTCCTAGAGGGACGAAATGCTAAAACCAAGTCAAATTGGGCTGATTTCAGCCATGTGTCTATTTTCTTCTGTTGCAATGGCAAAAGGGGAGCGATATGGACTCTCTACCAGTATGTTGACTATCGATAGCATTAAATACGATGAAGGTAAAAGTGGTGAGCAGGATACGCTTAGGTTCGGCTTGGTTCATACTCGTCCTATTGATGAAAACAATAACCGTTGGCGTTGGTGGTTAGGGCTAAACTATCTAGCAGAAGATATTGAAGCGCCAGCAAACGGCTTATATCAAGAAGCGACGAACTATGAACTTCGTGTTGTTCCTCAATATGCGTTGACTTCTTGGAGTGTTTTCACGCCATATGTTGGTGCGGGCTTGTCTGTCGGTTACTCGCAATATTCTAATCGTTGGCAAGTAGACCAAGAGGGCTATCGTTATGAGAGTGTTGAAGATATCGACCAGTTTGAGTTAGGTGCGGTTGTGACCCTTGGTACTGCTATAAAGTTAGGCAGTAATCCTGACGCCCATATACAAATTATCCCGCAGGCCTCTTATATCCTTCCGGTTGTAAATGATGGAATTGGTGGGCTTGAACTATCAGTTTCTTTGCTCTTTTGAGGTTCGTAAATGTACTCAAATCAGCTAGTTTTATTTATCTCAAAGTGTCCAGAGGAATACACCGGTGCAAAGCATATTGAAATGCCTGAAAGTGGTGGTTCGATAGGTCGTTCCCCAAGCTGTAGCGTGTCTTTAGCCGATCACAACCGCTTTATATCGGGCACTCATTGTTTGCTCAGCGTGTATGGAGATACCTACTATATAAGTGACGTATCAACTAATGGCACAATGGTAAATGGGAATAAAATACTAAAAAATCAACCCGTTGCGATAGTTGATGGCGACATCATTTCTTTAGGGCAATATGAGATTGGTGTTTCTCTTGAGCACGTTACCTCAACACTAGACATCGCCGCTGATATTGCTCCTGAGCGAGTATCTAGCGATCCTCTGGTTAGTCTAGGAGATGCGGTTGTCGAAGAGGAAGAAAAAGTCGGTGCCTTAGAAGATTTGTTTATGGAGACTAAACAGGATGACATTGATTGTCATGATCCTGTTGCTCACCTTAACTTTTCGATGCAGCGAGATGACGATTACTTAATTCGTGATAATGAGCGTACAGAATCTGAACAACCTAGAACCGTGGAAAGCACGCGTCAGGTGGTCGATGACAGTTTCAGTATATATTCCGAATTCGATCAGCCAAGCCTAATCCCTGAAGACTGGATGGCTGCGGAAACCAAGAGTAACGCATCAGTCAATGATGCATTAGCGCCAGAAAGCGGTAAGGCACATAGAGCCGATATTGCCTCAGCTGAGGTGATGCAACCTGGCACGGTAGCCCCAGATAGCACTATTCAAAGACAACATCGTACGCCTAATGTTACTGAGATGGTCGTAGAGCAGGCTAACACAGGGTCAAAATGGGAAGAGATGACCCAATCTTTTACGCCTTCTCCTAACACTAATCAGCAACTTCAAATACCTACGGCAGAGCACGCGATAAACAGTACGACGAAAGCACAAGTCGATACTGATGCGGCCGTTTGCTCTCAAGATATAGCGCAAGCGTTTTTTGATGGTTTGGGTATTCGAAATCCAGAGTTGATGACAAACGAGGCGCAGTTATTCAAGCAAATGGGCACTTGCTTGCGTTTATGTATTGATAACCTACAGAAAGAGTTGCACGAAGTGGAATCGTTAAAGGATGAGCAGAGTGCGAGTGAGGCTAACTCGAACATTGCAGAGCTAATGCTCACTTTGAATAGTCAGCAATTACTGGCTCCAAATGAACTGGTTGAACAAATGCTCGATGAGCTGAACGACCACCAAGTTATGTTTAACAAAGCACTGAATGAGCTCGTTTTAGAACAGTCTGAAACGAACGATCCCGTAGCATTTGCTAACAGGGTCGCTAGCCAGTCTTTGTTCTCAACTAAGTCAAAGCTGTGGGCCGAATACCTAGATTTCTACACTAATAATCGTCGCCTGCTTAATGAAACATCCTTAAAAGGGCTGATTAAGAAAAACTATAACAAAGTGATTAAGGGAAACCATGCGTAGTATCGCCGTATTACTCGGATTTGCCATGTTGTCCGGTTGTTCCATGTGGGATCAATTTAAAGAGTCCACAGGTATCACACCAGAAACTTCGTCGATTGAATTGGTTATTGAGGCATCACCTGTACTCAATGTGAGAAATGGGGGCCAGTCATCTCCAGTTATTCTCCGTCTTCACGAATTAAGTTCGCCAGTATTGTTCCGAAGCTTAGATTTCTTTGCCTTGTTTGAGAGCGATAAAGCGTCGTTGGGTGATGAGTACATCAAACGTTACGAATATCAAATACAGCCAGGTGGAAAAGTTCATGAAATGCTAACGCTAGACCCTGACACTCGTGCCGTCGGTTTTTCAGTGGCTTTTCGTGATATTGATGGTTCGTCATGGCGAAAAGTGGAAGTTATTGAAGAGAAGAGCGAGTACTACATCAAGCTCAAGTTAGAGGGCAGTGAGTTAATTTCTGATAACACTCGCGGCATTGAACAGGTTTACTTTTAAGGGATAGAAACATGTCTTTATACAATCCAGTTGTTTGGCAAGATGGAATGTTCATGAAGCCGCAGCATTTTCAACAACTCGATCGTTCGCAAAGTAAACTATCGAGCCTACTGAGTGCCAATGCATCGCCTTTGCATTGGGGAATTAAACGTTTAGAAATCAACTCTCAGTTACTAGCACTGGGTAAAATCGGTATTACTCGTGCTGAAGGTATTTTACAAGACCGGACACCATTTGAGCTTCCGTTGCTTGCCGAGCTGCCTGAAGTGAAAGATGTAGATCCTTCTATTGCCGATAAAGTCGTTTATTTGTGCTGTCCGTTACCATCGGAACGTTCTGAGTTGTTTGGTACCAAAAAAGACGGTGCGCGCTATACGATGGAATCTCAAGAAGCGGTTGACGCTTGTTATGATTCGGAAGACATGGCAAATATCGTCGTCGGTAAGCTTAACTTTTGCTTAATGTACGATCATGAAGATAAGAGTGCTTACACGTCTATTCCGATCTTAAAGATCTCAGAAGTGAAGCCTGATGGCAGCGTGATCTTAGATGATAGTTTCATTCCTACCTGTATCGATATTCATGCGTCGACAGTACTGAGTAAATTTGCGACCGAGTTTGCTTCTATGTTGAAGCATCGCGCGGAATCGATAGTTCAGCGATTAGGGGTGGTGGATCAACAAGGTGTATCATCGGTTTCTGACTTTATGCTATTGCAAGCGCTCAACCGATACGAACCCTTGTTTTGGCATTTCGCCAGCACAGAAGCTGTGCATCCTGAGTCTTTGTATCGAATTCTTCTTCAGGCAGAAGGTGAGCTTTCGACGCTGTGCTCAACGACACGCCGACCTATTGAGTTTACGAAGTACAATCATGGTGATCTTACTAGCTGTCTTTCTCGCGTCCTAGACAGTGCGAAAATGACATTGAGCGTGATGTCTGAGCAAAGAGCAATTCCACTGACCTTAAAAGATCAGAACTATGGCATCAGAACGGCAGCAATCCCTGACAATAAGATCATCGATACGACGACCTTTATCCTCGCAGTTAAAGCTGACGTGACCTTGGATGTCCTGCATACCCAGTTTGTCAGCCAAACGAAGATCGGTTCTATCGATAACATACGTGACTTGATTAACCTTCAACTGCCTGGGATTGAGATCAAACCAATGCCAGTAGTGCCACGTGCGCTGCCGTATCACGCTGGCTACACCTATTTCGAGCTCGATAAAACGGGCGAAGAGTGGATGGCATTGAAGAACACTGCTGCGATTGCGATTCACGTTGCGGGCGATTTCGCTAACTTATCATTGCAACTTTGGGCCGTTCGTCTATGAGTTACGCAGAAACCGACGTCACCGTAGTCTTATTCCAACCAGAGCCTGGCAAACCAATGGAGGTAATGCCAGCGCCTGACTTGTCGAGAAACATCGCAGTACAAGATCTATCTATCGATAACATGGGTATTAACCCGCTAGTGGACCAGTTCTCATGGTTGATCGCCAGTCTGTCTTGTATGTCTTCGATCCCTTGGCTTGATGACCCGATGCCATTTCGTGAACAAGTGGCACGTGAGATTCGAAAAGGCGAACGAAAACTTAATGAAATGGAGCTCGATCGTGCTTCGGTTCTTGTAATTCGTTACTGCTTGTGTGCGGCGATTGATGAATCTGTTTGTCGGCAAGAATGGGGGGCAAATAGTCACTGGAGCCAGAACAGCTTACTGTCTGAATTCCATAATGAAACGTCTGGTGGTGATAAGTTCTTCGTTATTCTCGACCGCTTAAAAGCCGACCCTCGCAAATACCGTCACGTTATAGAGTTTCTCTATTTATTGCTTCAACTTGGTTTCCAAGGCAAGTACGGCCGTGAAGAGCGTGGTAACGAAAAGTTAGCGGAAATTGGCAGCACCATTTATCGATTAGTGCGAGATGACCGCCTAGCAGAACAAGAAAAAGTTTCTTTAATCAACCTTAAAGCTAAATACCTAAAGAAGCCGTTAAAAAGGGTAATTTCACCCAAGCTGATCTTGAGTCTTAGTGCGATGACGTTTGCGCTTATGTATGCGGCAACCTACATCGTCATAGACTTAAAATTTCAGCAACTGCTTGAAGTGTATAGATAACCAGAAATCTAAAAATGAGATCTTCTGCCAGTTTTAGGGCTTATTGTGAATATCACTGGTCTTTTAGTGAAATTCACTAGTCATTTAGAGAGATTGCAATGTGCGATCTCTTTTATCATTCAATCAATAAAATTCAAATGGATTGGTTATGGGCGTAACAGTTGGTGCGAATGGACTTTCGATAGTTCATAAAGGCTCAGGTGGTGAAGCGAATGCAACGCTCCCAGATGTTTGTTTAACTAAGGTCGGCAAGCCAGTCGTTCCTATCCCTTATGGCAACAATGCTAAATCAGCAGACCTTGCTGGTGGGACTACGACAGTCTCTATGGATGGCGGTAACAGTGTCGCTATCAAGGGCAGTACGTTCTCAAAAAGTACCGGCGATGCGGGCGGTGACAGAAAAGGCGTTTCCTCAGGCACGATAGAAGCCGAAGCAAAATTCATTTCAGCTTCACCAACAGTTAAGTTTGAAGGTAAGGGCGTATGTCGCCTGTCCGATCAAATGACCATGAACAAAGCTAACACTATGTGTTTGGGTGGCGCACAAAACCCATCGGTTTCTGTGACGGAAGAGCAGGAAGGGACGTATACGCTGGATATAGAATGCAAATATCCAAATGGGCTCCCTTACTCTAATGCACAATTTTCTTTAGTCGAACCTTCAGGTGCTGTCATTGGGAGTGGAGTGCTGGATTCTAGCGGAAAAGCAACTGTTAATGGTCTCGCTCTAAAAGAATGCAAGTTAGTGCTCAGCGAAACTCAAGACTCTTATACGCCGAACCAATCTTTAGCTGAAAATATTGTGACGGAAACTTACCCTGATCCGAATGATTTTTGTACGTTTGTCGCAGGTCGCCGCTCGCCATTTTGGGAAGATCGTGTTGGGGTTGCTAATGACTGGGGGATATTGATGTCCCCATCCTTCAGTGATGATGACTTTAAAGATATTGTGTTAGAGCAAAGCCGTATATCGTCTCCTTATGCGATTAGTCAAAATCACTCTAAAGATTTTTCTGATGCTTATGTTTCGGCACTTTATCACATCCAAACTGATACTACTGCGCTAGAGAAATATGAACCTTTAGTTGAACTGCTCTTGGAGCAAGTGCACGAAAATGGCGATATATTGAGAGTCTTATATCAGGCTGATGTGTTTGAGCCTCCCTATGAATTATTAGCGAAGCTTCGCTTTTTAGGGACTGGAAATACTGTGAAGTATTTGCAGTTTGTTTTATGGACGTTGATAAACAATCAAATCTGTTCATACATCGATGAGCTAAACAGTGAAATCATCGGTCGTTTAGATTTCATACAAAGCCAAGCTTCTGCAAGATCGTTGAGTTCTGTTGAAGAGGGTATAAACGGTTATAAAAAAGCACTTAACCACTTCAAACAAGCACTTCCTGACGTCATTAGCCAAATTTTCGAAACCAAAAATGACACCCTAATTTCTATATCGGCAATGGCCCTTGGGAGTACCGTTAACATAGCGAGCCAATCTAGCTTTGCTACTAATTTAGGTAGGGTTAATGCGGTGGTGTACACGAAGTCAAACAACTTGAACCGCCCATCATTTGTCACTTTTGACGATAACTTTTCTGACTAGGACATTTAAATCATGGATGCAGTTTTTCCGATAGCGCAACGAGAAGGTGACGCTTACTACACGCTCAGTGATTTTACGAAATTGTTTGATCAAGCTAAGAGCGGTCGTTATTTAATAGGACAAGGGTACGGTTGGCATAGTGGCATTCACTTAACATCAAAAATGTTACCGTGGGGGAAAGGGCTCAGACCTATTCAAGCGATGCTTGATGGAAAAATAGTGGCATTTCGCATAAATCCTGATTACCTAACATCAACGTACCAAGAGCAAGAGTTTAAGTATAGTAATAACTTTGTGCTTATCGAGCATGAGGCTGTAAACCCCGAAGATAATGAAGATGTATTTAAGTTCTATACACTTTATATGCACCTTGCGCCACCTTCAGATATTGGCGCCAATTCATCTATAACCACGCGTTACCGTTTACAAGAAGCGAGAAATGTACGCACTTTCAAACATAGTGATGTGCCTACTAATTCTGGTGAAAAAAAACAGTCGATGTCTAAAGGAACATTACTTGAATACCTGTATGCAGAAGAGAAGGAGACCCATCCATACCAGATCGACAAAAATACCTACAAAATGATAAAGTGCCGTGTGGTAGAGAATGGTAAATCGGCAAGTGGTAGCGAAAAAGCACTGTTAAACAAGATTGTTTGGTTTGCTTCGGGTCTCAATAGTGACTTTGACATTTTAGAAGATTCCTCTGCTGTCCTATCAGAACCAGTTTCAGAACCTAAATGGATGTCGGACAAGGCGGCAATGATTAGGGACGGTAGTGTGGTTTCTTTACTCCCACTCCTATTTAGAGAGGGGATAAAGGTTTCAGCTGGGGAAGATATCGGTTACATGGGACTGCATGAGTACAGTAACGATGCAATTGGAACTAAGAAAGAAGATAATCGTGTGCATATCGAGATGTTCTCTTTTGAGGAGCCGCCCGAATTTTTAAAAAAACAGATTTCTCCCAAAAATGCGGAAGAAAATCCACTTGTTGTTCTCGATGGGGCCGATAGTAGCGGTGCCGTTGATATGAGTAATTCGTTTATTCAGCAATTACTTGAATCTGTGACAGAAGATCAAGTAACGGACTTCTCCTCGTTCACTGCTCGCGATGCCAAAGTATACTTAGACGGTAAGCGTAAACACTTTGAGCGATTTATTGTGAAACATCCTACAGATTGGCATACAGAGTCGTCACAAAGTCTTTATGAATCAATCCATCAGACCGCAAAGGAAGCTCTAGATATTAAGTGCTCCGCTGGTTTTGTGACTATAGAGGACTACCGTAACTCCCCATGGCGCGATCAAGTGATGGATAGCTTTGATCTTTTCTCGCAATTCGAACTGGAAAGAGCAGATAAGTTCTCATGGATGCAAGATTTACAAGGTGATTTGCAACTAAGCGGTGATAAGAGTCTTTGGCATTATTGGCCGTTCTCCTTATTCAATCTGTCTCCAAAACTCGTCGTGCAACTGGGTAAAACATCTGAAATTTATGAATCAGGTGGAAGAGGCCCGGGGGTTATTTCGTCAGGTAGAGGGGATCATGGTGGTAAATCATATGGTGTTTACCAGTTGTCGTCTAATCTTAAAGTTGTGCATCGTTTTGTAAAAAATTCTAAATATAGAGACCATTTTTGTGAGTTGACCGTAGGTAGTGATGCGTTTGATGAAACTTGGAAGCGTATAGCAAATAGTGATGCGGTTGGCTTTAGAAATGCACAGCACAAGTTTATAAAAGAAACACATTTTGACCCACTTTATAATAAGCTTATCTCAGAAGGTATTATCAAAAATACTAACGAAGCTGCAATACTTGACATGATATGGTCAACTAGCGTCCAGTTTGGTGCAAGAACATCTTTAATATCAAGAGCTGTTGGTAAAAGTACTGAGCTTTCTAGCAGAGAGATTATCGAGCTTGTTCAAAACTATAAACATGATAAAACACACTTACTTTTTAAGAGCTCCCCTACATGGTGGGGTGGTTTAAGACAACGTGCTCTTAGTGAGAAGATTAAACTTTTGGCGCTTTTAGACCAAAATGCAATTATAGAGGAAAATTAATGAAATTACTTGGCTTACTAGTATTACTTTTTTCATTTTCATCGATAGCTAGCGATTATACTGATAGCTACAAGCAGTGTACGAATAACTCCACAGGCTCTATTGATAAGGCTTTTAGTTGTATTGACAAGGAAATTGAATTTAATCAGTCATTGATCAATAAGGTTTTTGACACTAATAAAACCAATTCAGATATTGGTAGAATTTTAAAGATTATTTCTAATAATGTAGAAAAAGAGTATAGAGTCGCTTCTGAGTCATGTGCAATTTATGCTGAAATTTATCAAGGTGGTCAAGCGGGACAACTATTACAACGCCAGTGTTATCTTGACCGAATTATTGACATTAGAAAGTTTGTACTTGATGCTGAAGAGTTGACTAGTTTTAATTATGATGAGTGAAATCTATTTCAAAGTCATAATTGAGATTAGATAGTATATGATAATTTTTCTACTAACTTTTTGTATAATATCAATGTTGACACTGCCAAATATATATTTAGTAATGTAAAAACTTTTTAAGAATGATGAAGATGTTTGTTTTAATGCTAAATTAGATAAATAGTTCGCTTCTTTTGTTGGTTTGAGAACTGAAATCATAGTGAGAGCTCTGAAAACTATATGAGTGGTAAGACGGCGAATATAGGAGCTGAACGAATAAGGGTGAATATTTAAGTTAACATGTAAGGGATGATAATTTAATGTTTGCATGTTTATAAAATCAGTGGAGTGCGTTAATTCATTATTATAATAGAATTAAAAGTTATTTTTATACGCATGCAAAAAATTAAGAGTTAAAATTTAAAGGTGATATCCTTGCTTGTTAATCATAATAAGTGTTTTGGATTTTTACGCTTCCCATTTTTTGTAAACTCAGGCTGCGAACAAGACCCTTTTGTATTTACATGTAATTTGGAAAATAAAGGCGGTGGCTTGAAAGCTTGTTTTAATCAAGCCGAGAATTCGATGTACTTCGTTGTTGACGAAAATGGGTTGAAAACAGTTTATGCCCAACGAAAAGGGAAGAGTTTAGATAACTATAAATGGATAGATATTTCTCTTGAAGAACCTGAATTCATTCCTTTGAAATTTGAAGTAAATGAAAACAAGAATGCGTACTTTTCATTGACTAGAGGTGGTGGACGGTTGAGTGTCGTTGCTAGCTTCGTTGACATGATTGAAGATGAAAATGCTGTTGAGTACTACAGTGAATTGGGAACTGAAACAGCTCTGGATCCCAACGTTAGATTAAAAATAAAACACGTAAAGCCTAATGAGTTTGAAGCTTGGGATTAAATAGCAATAGATTCCAGTGAGAGCTTAAATAAAATTCATTGTAATAAAGAGTTAGCTTTTCTATAAAATTTACTCGAGATGTTTGGATAAGAAATGTTCAGATAAAAAGCGCCGAAAGGCGCTTTTTATTTTCTTTAAAATAAAGTATGGTCTCCCTCCTTTTAAAATGGTAAGTGTTGAATAATTATACAGTGGTTAGGTAAATGAATAAAATAACTAAACTCGCTTTGGCTTTGTCCGTATTGACATCTATTGTTGGGTGTCAACTGGTGTCAAATACGCCGATGCAATCGACAGCAACGAAGGAAATAATTGAAAAAGCAAAGGCAGAGTTTGATGGACAACGTTTTTATAAGTTGAATGAATATGATGAAGAAATCAACGTTTCAGATGACGGGGTCATTACCTTCAAGTCTTACTTACCACGCAGCGGCGGCTATGAATGGGTACCAATTGTGATACGCGATACTAGTTTTCGTGTTTCTTGCGATTATTTCAGTGAATATGTTGAAGCTGGAATGGTTGTTCAGGTTCAGTTTGTAGGTAAACGCGGGCGCATTGAAAATTACGACAAGCAACGTTGTGAAGAGTACGGTGAGCCAACATGGCAATAAGATCTATGGATAATTAAAGCGCCGACAGGCGCTTTTTATTTACGTTTTAGTTAACCGTTAGAAAAGATGTAGACCAATCTTCGGAAGATTAGGCAAGCAATGCGTAGTATCTGGTCACAAGTTGGTATGAACTTGCCTTTTAGAAAACGCTAATAAAATCGCTAAACAGCTACATGCTAATAGAACGACACCTAAGTTTTGTGCTGTTCCAGCCATCGCTAATCCCGTCCCGATCATGATGTAGTACATGAGCCCAAATAAAGCGCCTGCGCTACCTACCTGTTGTTTATAATCAACAAGTGCGTCACTGAGTATATTGGGTATCGCAATCCCATAAGACATGACGACTAACACCATTGGAGCAACAAACCAGATTGATTGGCTCAGAATCAACACACCGACTGATCCCAAACTAAGCAATACTGCTGAGAGCCAAAGTAGTTGGCTTTTTCGAACATTTTTAGACACTAGGGATTTGTTTAAATAACTCCCAAGCAGAGTGCCTAACCCCAGTACCATGCCACTGTATCCAAATTGTTCGGAGTTATACCCAAGTGCTGAGAAAGTAAATGCGCCAAGCTGGTAATAAGAAAATAGAGCAATGTTATACAAAGCAACCAATAATCCTGAGCGCCAAATTCGCGCGTCTCTTACCATTTCCCAGCTAAGTTGATGCAACCGTACTGGTGTCTGTTCCTTCTGTGTTTCAGGAAGCTTAATAACGTTATAAGCGAGCAATACTAACGCGATTAAAAACAAGGCAAAAAACACATAACGGTATCCACCAAGCGCTGTAAGCTGCCCGCCTAATAGCATGCCAACTACCGGGCTGATTGATATACCCATCCCCATTAAGCTAAAGACTTTACTCAGTTCTTGACCGTCAAACGCGTCACGAAGCATGGTCTGTGTGACAACGGATCCTACCGCGATACCAAATGCGCTTAGGGCTCGCGCGGCCATGACAACAGCAAAGCTTTCGGTTTGAGTTGCGAGTAAAGATGCGCAACCATAGATAAAGAGCCCAATAAGCATGGTGGGCCTTCTTCCCAGTTTATCTGCGAGAACTCCCCAAACTACAACGCCAATGGCAAAAGCTAGGAAGTAGATCGACAATGTTTGGGCTGCTTGTGCGTGGTTTACATCAAATGATAGAGCGATTGAGCTCAACGCTGGGCTATAGATGGTTTCTACAATTTGCGGAAACATCAACATAACCAGCATGAGCCATAAAGAGGGCTTAGTATTCATATTGTTACCCATCGTTAATGAAGTTGGCGGGCAGTATAAATGAGGCTATGATTGATCTAATAACAACATAAAAACCAAATACATCAATATTCGGACAAAATGGCGCTTATTAACGAAAAAACACAATTTGATGCAGACAAGATTACTAATTATGTAGTGGGAATTGCTGCGGATATTGGCAAGCACGACTCAGGTATGCATATGCACAAGAAAGGGCAGTTATTGTACGCACCTCAAGGTTGTATGAGTTTTGCTCTGGAAGACTCGATTTGTATTTTGCCACCGACAAAGGCGGTTTGGATCCCACCTAATACGCCGCATCGTGCACTAATGACGAATGTGGTGGCGTATCGATCTTTGTATTTTGATTGTGAGGAGTTTGCCTGTCCGAGTAAGATCACGATGATAGAAGTGAATAATTTACTCCAAGCTCTTATTGATAAAATGTCATTTTGGGAGTGGGATAAGCCTAGCAGCGAGATGGTAAATACGACGGCGCTTTTTTGGGAGGAGTTTTATGCTGCGAAACGTTATTCGTTTCAGTTGCCTTTGCCATCGCATCGGCGCTTAACAACGTTTCGTCGAGAGTTGGTTGAACCTTCATTTCTAGCTCCTTCGCTTACTACTCTTGCAAGCAAAGTTGGGGCAAGCACCAAGACGGTAACACGATTATTTAAGTCGGAAACGGGTATGAATTATCAAGATTGGCGGCAACAGTGGAGGCTTTTAAAAGCCGTTGAATTGTTATCAACGGGCATGCCAGTCAGCGCAGTTGCCGATTGGCTGGAGTTTTCGTCAGACAGTGCTTTTATTGCATTTTTCAAAAAGCAAACTGGACAAACACCTCTGACGTTTATGAAAACCAAGCCTTAAGCGTCAAAATGCTCACACTCTTTCTAGAACAACCCCCAGGTTCACAGGCTCAGCCTATAAAGCATACATAGACAGGTACCAACGTGCAGGTTACTTGTCTTTACTCTGCAGTTTGCGAAAGTATTGCGTGGTAAAATCAACAAAGGCTCGGATGCGTTTTGGTTGATGTCGGTCGTGATGATAAAGGAGTGAAAATTCCACACTCGGAATGCTCCAATTGGTAAACACTTCTTTTAGCTTGCCTGTCTGGAGTTCTTGTTGGCAATAAAGTGCTGGCACACGGATGATGCCATTTCCCGCCAAGGCTGCCTTTATCATTACTCTGCCACTCTTACATCGTAACTGTCCACGTATCTGGTGTTCCGTTGACTGCTTTGTATTCGTGTTCTCAAATGCCCACCGTGTCACACTACCTGTCAAACAAACGTGTTTTTCTAAGTCCTTTGGATGCGAAGGATAGCCATATGTTTCTAAATAGTTTGGGCTTGCGTATGTCCCCATTTCCACATCGATCAGTTTGCGAGCGATAAAGTTGGAGTCGTCTAACTTTCCCATTCGAAAAGCGATATCGAATTCATCCGCGATTAAATCGACACGATGGCTACTAAAATCTAAGTTAATGCTCACTTGTGGGTGTTGGATTAGAAACTGAGCAACGATATCTGCGACAACGTCTTCTCCTAAATAGCCCCCCACACAGTTGATACGAATGTCACCTCTTAAGTCTTCTACATCATCAACCACTGCCATAACAGCTTGATCAATATTGTGAAGGGCAGTTTCACACTGTTTATACAGAACCTTGCCTGCTTCGGTGAGGTTCAGTGTTCGAGTGGTCCTTTGTAGCAAAGTGACACCAATCTGTTGCTCCAGATTTGTTATTTGACGTGAAACGTGTGAGCGAGAAACGCCAAGTTGCTCTGCTGCTTTCGTGAAGTTTCCTAGTTGAGCGATTAGGACGAAGGAGCGAATATCCGCAAGGTTGATGTGTGTTTGCATGATGACTTCTTCATAATTCAAAAAAGTATTGTTGCAGTATAACAACAGTGTTTCAACTAGGTCGGTATATATCAACAAACAAAGTTTTCTTAAACTTACCGCCACTGATGTAAACCGTTCGATTAAGGATTCAAAATGAAAAAGTTAATTGTTATTACAGGCGCTAGTTCAGGCATTGGTGAAGCGATTGCACGTCACTTCAGTGAGCAGGGCCATGCTCTTCTTTTGTTAGCAAGACGTGTAGAACGTTTGGAAGCATTAAACTTACCAAATACGCTTTGTGAAAAGGTAGATGTGACCGACAAAGCTTCTTTTGAGGCTGCAATTGAGAAAGCTGAAGCGTTGTATGGTCCGGTAGATGCACTTGTAAATAACGCAGGAGTTATGCTTCTCGGTCAGATAGATACTCAGGAACCATCGGAGTGGAAGCGCATGTTTGATGTGAACGTAATTGGCTTACTCAATGGCATGCAGTCCGTCCTAGCACCGATGAAAGCACGTAACAGTGGTACGATCATTAACATCAGCTCTATTGCGGGCAAGAAAACATTCCCTGATCATGCCGCTTACTGCGGTACCAAATTTGCGGTTCATGCGGTTTCTGAAAACGTACGTGAAGAAGTTGCATCATCGAATGTTCGCGTTACGACGATTGCACCTGGTGCAGTGGAAACGGAATTACTTTCACATACAACGTCTCAAGATATTAAAGATGGCTATGACGCTTGGAAGGTGGATATGGGCGGCGTGTTGGCAGCAGACGACATTGCACGAGCAGTGCTGTTTGCTTATCAGCAACCGCAAGGTGTATGTGTTCGTGAAATTGCTTTGGCACCGACAAAACAACAACCTTAACATTGAGTTACGGCGATTTTAGGTCACTAAAGCCGTAAAACTTTGCATATCGATTCGTGATTGAGATGGCATCTTTAAACTAAGTTGCGTGAAAATTTAGGCCATCCATTTAAATCCGGACACTAAGTGTGTTATTGCTTATACCCAAGTTACTCAAGGTGAGAAAAAACTTTGAGTAATTTGGGTTTTTATTTGGTCTCAATTTTAGGTAGCGGAATTTATTTAGGTCAGAAGGCGGCAGTTGTGATGAAAGGAGAGTGTGACGTAAAACCAAGTGAAGCAATACCCGTCTCTTAATGAGAATTGATTTCATCAACGTCACAAGCCGTTACAATTATCCGTTAGGTATTATACTTTGTGGGTGGTTAATATTTAACCAAACAAGGAGGTGTGTATGAAACGATTCGCAAACATACTTTTTGCAACACAAGGATTGCCAGGCCATAGTGACGCCCTCGAACAAGCGATGAGGATTGCATCTAGCAACAAAGTGCCTGTCTCAGGGCTAATAGCGTGTCCTGATTTCCCAACAGACATGATCCAGTATCAGCAAAGTTATGAGCAATCGCTGCAAGACTCCCTCAAACAAAGTATTCACGAATACAGACAGAAGCTGGGACTCACTGAAGAGGATCTCGCATTTCCTCTTACTGTGAAAAGCAGTGAAAAGCCCGCTGTCTGTATTATTCAAGAAGCATTAGCTGATAACAAAGATCTCATCATCAAAGAAGCTGAACCGCTCGGTGAAGGTGCTGAGGGTTTCAAAGCTATTGATATGACTCTGTTACGAAAATGCCCTTGTCCGCTTTGGTTGCACCGACCAATTGATAAGCCAAGAGATAAGCGCCGTGTTGCTGTGGCTATCGACCCATTAACGGCAAGCGATGAACAGCACTCATTAGCCGTGCGTTTACTCGAATTATCGCGTTCGATAGCCGACACCTGCGATAGTCGTTTACACGTGATTTCTTGCTGGGAGTATTACTTAGAAAACTACCTTAATGGTAACGCTTGGATTCAAGTCGATGATGCTGAGTTGAAACATGAACTCGACAAAGCAAAAGCCGATCATAAACAAGCTCTGCAACAGCTGTTGGAGGAGTCTGGGATTACAGGTGAAATTGTGATTCACCACCTGCATGGAAAACCCGACGAAAAGATTCCAGATTACGTAGAAAGTATTGAGGTAGACGTGTTGGTCATGGGTACCTTAGCGAGGACTGGTATATCTGGTTATGTCATTGGTAATACGGCTGAAAATATTTTGCAATCGATTAACTGTAGTTTGGTCGCTCTTAAGCCCGATGGTTTTGTCTCACCGATTCAGTAATTGGGGTGTAACAAAGTTGGGTTTAAGTGATGTTTTAGGTAAAGGAGGGAGATGGATCTCTAGAACATGGAATTATCAATGTATCAATAAGTTATCAGAGGAGAGTGACATGAAAAACCTATGCCCGAAATGCCACACAGAAATGATAGAACGTTCGAATGTTTATGTTTGTCCGAGAAATGATATCGGTGACTGCACCTACGATGCATTCGAGTTAGCTGATGACGATAATCCATATACATTCAGCCAAGAACACGTAAGTAGTGACCTACGTTCTTATGCCGTAGCAGACAGCAAATAGCGGTTTGTATCGGCGTTCCTCTAAGTAGCACTCAGTGATTACTGTTTGCTACTTTTCCCTTGGTTTCATGATCGTTTTTGAAGCGCTTGGGCTAAAACAATACAGTGGAGTTTGTCATTTGCGCCGAATAGGGCGTACCTTCTTATAATAACGAATGGGCTGCGATGTTGAATAACATAACGGGTAAAGAAAACCTGCCGAAAAACCTAGATAATCAGTTGGTCTTACTGATTTTCCCTGCGCTGCCAGTTTTAATCTTCTCTTTTCTCTTCTACATCTATACTCCTGCAGGCGTGAGCTGGAATGCGGAATGGATACCAAGCCTCGATATCAACCTTAGCTTTAGATTAGATGGTCTTTCATTTCTTTTTGCGGGACTGATCAGTGGGATTGGCGCACTGATTCAAATCTACGCTTTGGCTTATTTACGAGAAAGTGATAGCCGGTTTTCCTTTCATTTGTATCTAACCCTATTCATGCTTGCCATGCTAGGGATTGTGATGAGCGATAACATTCTGTTGTTATTTGTTTTCTGGGAACTCACCACCATCACTTCTTACTTACTGATCGGGTTTAATCACGAAAATAAAACGTCTCGGAAAAACGCCTTGCAGTCGCTGATTGTTACCGGTGCTGGTGGACTAGCGTTGCTAGCTGGTCTTATCTTGCTGGGAGCAATGGCTGGGAGTTATGAGCTAAATACCATTATCGAGCAGGCAGACACTATTGCGCAGCATGAATGGTTTATCCCATCTCTAGTGCTCATACTACTCGGTGCATTTACTAAATCTGCGCAATTCCCGTTTCATTTTTGGCTACCTAACGCGATGGCAGCTCCCACTCCGGTCAGTGCGTATTTACACTCGGCAACAATGGTAAAGGCAGGCATTTACCTATTAGCACGTTTATCGCCAGTTTATGCCCACAGCGAGATCTGGTTTTATGCTTTAGTCATCACTGGGAGTATCACGGCCATTTGGTGCACATTTGTCGCATTAAAACAAACTGACTTGAAGCTGATGCTAGCCTACAGCACGAATGTTGCTTTGGGTAAATTAACATTATTACTAGGTATGGGCACAGATTTGGCCGTTAGTGCGGTATTGATGTTTATTCTCGCTCACTCTTTCTATAAAGCTGCGCTGTTTATGGTGGTGGGTAATATCGACAAAGCGACAGGAACACGAGATATTGATCAATTGTACGGTCTGAAGTCAGTTCTCGTCATCAGCATGGTTGCGGGGAGTTTGGCTGCATTGTCTAAAGCGGGGTTCCCGCCGTTGTTAGGCTTTTTGAGCAAAGAATACATGTACAAGTCCGCAGTAGAGCTCAATAACTGGATCGCCTTTGTACTTTTAATCGTGAATATACTGATGGTCGCGCTAACCATTATGCTTATTGCGAGACCATTCTTTGCTCGCCGTGATCTCGTGCCGATTGAAACTAAGCCAGTTGAGACAAAAAAAGCCATGTGGATCTCGCCTTTGCTCTTGGCAGTTGGCAGCCTCCTAGTTCCGTTATTCGGTTTGAATTGGTTAGATCGCAATATTATTTTTCCGGGCTCTGCTGACATTCTGCCCACAGCAACTCTTAAAGAAACATCACTATGGCATGGCGTGAATGTACCGTTAGTGTTAAGCGTTATTACGCTAGCGTTGGGGTATGTGGTGTACCGTGTTTATCCAGCTGTGTTTGCATTTTTTCAGCGGTTACATCTATTCGTCCCCAAAGCGGAGAATATTTTTGAACGACTATTAGATGGCATGATGACAGTGGCGAAGTGGCAAACGGCGCGGTTACAGCAAAAGAAATTGAGTCGCTATGTCCTATTATTTTTCACGGTACTTGCCGTTGCGTTACTGAGTCAGGTAGCGCTTATTCCTCTGCCTTTGGTTGGCGAACTTTCAAGTGTCACTTTCTATGAGATTGGTATTGCCTTATTGTTGATTGGTGCTGCGCTCGTATGTACGTTGTCCCACGCAAGACTTCTTGCGATTTCTGCGCTTGGTATGATTGGCTTCATGACCACGCTTGTTTTTATGATTTATAGCGCCCCGGACGTTGCGAAGACTTTACTGTTAGTGGAAACATTAATGGTGGTCTTTCTTGCATTGTTAATGCGTCATATGCCACGTCTAACCACCGTGCCCAAGCATTCAATAAAACGTAAAGTAGCGAATATTTGCATAGCAGGTGTGATAGGTGTTTCGGTTACTTTACTTTTGTTAGGAATCACGTCTCAGCCGATGGACTCTTCGGTGTCAGATTTCTTTGCAGAAAACAGTGTCCCGGGTGGACATGGGCGAAACATTGTTAACGTTATTCTGGTCGACTTTCGCGCATTTGATACATTGGGAGAAGTTGTTGTCGTTGTTATTGCAGGGATTGCGGCAGTGAGTTTGCTTAAGACAAGAGCGAAAAAGCAAAATCGTATCCAATCATTAATTTTTGCAACCACGGCACACATTGTTTCGGCACTCATGCTCGTATTTTCAGTGTATCTGTTGTTACGTGGTCATAATGAACCGGGTGGTGGCTTTATTGGTGCGTTGATTGCCGTTATTGGTTTATCACTTCTCATGTTCGCGGAATCACCGAAATACGTTCGTTCTAGGTTGTATTTCAAGCCGTTTCTCATTGCGTTATCTGGCATCGCATTGAGCTTAGTTTCTGGTGCTTTGAGCTTTGTGTTTGATAAACCGTTTTTGACCGGACTGTGGTGGAAAGATGTGATACCACTAGGGACGCCATTGGTTTTTGATGTTGGTGTTTACCTTGCCGTTATAGGTGGCGTGATGGGTATGCTGCTTCGTATTAATGAGGAGCTAGAGTGATGGAAATAGTCTGGAGTGTTGTCGTTGGAGTATTTGTCGCAGCAGGTGTTTATTTAATGCTTGAAAAGCATATCTTGCGTCTTTTGTTCGGCATCATGTTACTCAGTAGTGCGGTTAACCTTGCTATTTTTACCGCTGGGAGGCTGACGCCCGGAGAACCGCCATTGATTGGCGATAATGCTCTTTTACCACCAGATAGCGCGGCAAATCCTTTACCTCAAGCGCTTATCTTAACTGCGATAGTCATCGGTTTTGGACTGCTTATTTTTGCTTTAATGCTGTTCTATCGAGCTTATAAAGACACTGGAACTGCAAACGTCGATGAAATGCAACGTTCTGAGGAGGGTCAATGAGTTCGATTTTGCTTACGTTACCGGTTGTTCTCTCGCTGAGTACGGCGTTGACTATCTTCTTCGTCCGTCGCTCAACAAAAAGTGTTGAGTGGTTGAGCGGAGTAAGTGCGATTTCGAACCTTTTCGTAGCTGGCTTTCTCACAGAAAACATCATAAATAATGGTATTCAAGCCGTTGCTTTTGGTCAGTGGAGTGCGCCATTTGGTATCGTGTTTGTCGCAGATTACCTCAGCGTTGCTATGGTGATGATAACGGCGGTGATTGGTGCGATATGTGTTTTCTACGCGATGGCGGACCTTCACCGAAAGCCCTCCTATAGCAATTACCATGCGTTAATGCACATGTTGCTTGCTGGCGTTTATGGCGCTTTCCTGACTGGAGATATTTTTAATCTGTATGTTTGGTTTGAGGTCATGCTCATTTCATCATTTGGTTTAATGGTGTTAGATGCAACGAAAACTCAAGTTGATGGTGCAGTAAAGTACGTCATGTTGAACCTGATTTCGACGCTGGTATTTTTGCTTGCTATCGGCTTGTTGTATGGCGCAACGGGCACCTTGAACCTGGCCGATCTCTACACCAAAGTAGGGGAAAATGAATTGAGCATCAACATGATGCTGTCCGCGCTGTTTTTGTTTGCCTTCTCTATTAAAGCGGCACTCTTTCCTTTATTTGCTTGGTTGCCAGCTTCTTATCACACGTTACCAAGCGGTGTGGTTGCACTGTTTGCCGCGTTGCTTACTAAAGTCGGTGTATACGCGTTGATAAGAGTCTTCACCTTAGTATTTCCGCTCTCCGAGAGTGGCTGGCAACCGACGTTAATTTGGGTCGCAGGGCTAACCATGTTAACGGGCGTTTTAGGAGCGGCTAGCCAATTCGACATTAAGAAAATTCTTTCTTTTCATATTATTAGCCAAATAGGCTATATGATCATGGGGTTGGCTATTTACACTCCCTTAGCTTTAGCCGGTGCCATTTTCTACATTGTTCATCACATCATTGTAAAAGCGAATTTGTTCTTAATAGGTGGATTCATCGAGCGCAAATATGGCTCTAGTCAACTTGAACATTTGGGTGGGGTATACAAAGCTATGCCTTGGTTAGCGTTCTTGTTTCTTGTCCCTGCGTTTTCTCTGGCCGGTTTCCCACCGCTATCGGGTTTCTGGGGAAAGCTATTGGTCATCAAGTCGAGCATACAGGCTGAGTATTACTGGTTAGCAGGTACCGCGTTATTGGTGGGGTTGCTTACTGTCTACTCGATGACGAAAATTTGGAGTGAGGCATTTTGGAAAAAGCCATTTAGAGAGAAGCCAGAACAGACTCTGCAGGCCAAAGTACATTGGTTGTACTGCGTTCCAATTATTGTATTGACAACGTTGACGCTAATCATTGGCTTAGTGGCGGAGCCTTTTTATCAATTTTCCGTTCAAGCTGCAGAACAACTGTTAAATCCGACTGAATACATCAGAGTGGTGTTAGGAGGAAATGCATGATCTATCTATTCCTCAATTTTTTCTTAGCGTTAGCGTGGATGATGCTTAATGGCAGCTATTCGAGTCTGAATTTTGTTGTCGGATTTACGGTCGGCTTTTTTGCTTTAAGGTTGAGTCAACCATTTGGATTGAAAACGAGCTATTTTCAACGTTTTGCATCTGCATTGAAGTTATTGGTGTACTTCGCTTATGAAATGGTTATATCGGTTGCGAAAGTGGTGTGGGACGTCGTGACACCTACTCATTTGAGTCAGCCTGATATCGTTTATGTCCCTCTGGAGGTCGATTCTGACCTAGAAATCACATTACTGGCGAACATGGTTTCTTTAACACCGGGTACGCTTAGTTTGGATGTTACGGCTGATAAAAAGTATCTTATCGTTCATGCCATGTTTGCACCTGAACATGAAGAGGTTATTCGCGGAATTAAAGATGGGTTAGAGCATCGAATTTTGGAGGTGACGCGTGGATAGTTGGCTGCAAATAACGGTCACTTTTGCCTATTCTGGGCTACTACTCAGCTTTGTTATGGCTTTTGCTCGTTTAATTCTAGGACCAACGCTAGCTGATCGAGTTGTGGCGTTAGATCTGATTTCATTTATCACTATCGGATTTATTACGGTTTACACCTTAGACAGCGGTGAGGACGCTCTGTTAGACATCGCCATTACATTAGGTTTGGTCGCATTTCTCGGCACGATCGCATTTGCACGTTTGATCGTTAAAAGAAAGGAGAAAGAATAATGGACGTGTTGATTGGACTATTTTTATGCTTAGGAACATTGTTGACCTTGGTTGCAAGTCTAGGTGTCCTGAGGCTTCCTGATTTGTATACCCGAATGCATGCAGCGACCAAAGCTGGAACTGTCGGAGTGAGCTGCTTGTTATTAGCGGTCGCTTTCTCACTCCCTGAAGTTACCGTGATCTCTCGGGTTATCGGTACGATGTTGTTTATCGTTCTCACTGCGCCAGTCGCCTCCCACCTGCTCGGCAGAGCAATGCGAGAGGTCGGATATAAGATTTGGCGTAATGATTAACCATTAGCGTCGAATAGTACTACGCCCTAGTTGAAATAAACTCGAAGCTGTATTGATGAAGTCGGAAGTAATTGACGGTATATTCAAATGCACGACCATCTTCTAGGTAACCAGTGGACTCAACTTTTAGAATAGGGGAAGCTTCTGATTCATTCAGGTATGAGGCCGTCTCTGCATCTAACAAGTACGGTTTGACAGACTGACTGCTTT
This sequence comes from Vibrio sp. 1078-1, assembly GCF_033340475.1. Classification (NCBI taxonomy): domain Bacteria; kingdom Pseudomonadati; phylum Pseudomonadota; class Gammaproteobacteria; order Vibrionales; family Vibrionaceae; genus Vibrio; species Vibrio sp. 1078-1. Next base: position 147,495 of record NZ_JAWOWM010000003.1, on the reverse strand, counting down.
TCGCAATTTTCAATCCTTTGCTATTTTCAATGTACTCATATTTAGAACCATTCATTATGGCTATGCTCAAGTCTGGAAATAACATTGCTGGCATATGAGTGACTTCGTAAATTTCAGGCTCATCATTAATACATCTGAGTCTATGTATTTCATATGTATCATCATTGGGCGAGAGATTTAACTGCTTAGCAACCTGCTCATTCGGCTTTTTAAGTTCGAACTTTATGACTTGAGAGCTAGGCGTTTTCCCCTGTTTACTGACTTCCTCGATAAAACCCAGCAAATGTAAGGCATCATGTTGGGCTTTTAGATCGTTTACATAAGTTCCACTACCTCTTGTCCGACTAATTAAATTATTGTCGACCAGAATTTGTAAGCTTTTTCTGATGGTTACGCGGCTTACGGAAAACTCTTCTTGCAAATCACTCTCTTTTGGAAGCATCGATTTCGGTTGTAGTTCCCCATCTTTGATCTTTTTTTCTAATCGTTCCGCAATGTCTATGTATTTGGGTTTCATAATACCTCGCTAAGTCTTGGACCATGATAGCAAGAATGTGATCTGAGATGTAGTTAATACTTTTCCTTAGGATCTTTGTGTGATTTTTATCTCGTATCTTTGTGCTTATACTTTAAATGTATCATAAAAGTATTAATACTTACTTTATACATTTTCAGGATAAACATTTGAGGTAGCGAAATGAAACGTCAAAAATTAACGATTGTTGGTGCTGGCAGTACATACACACTTGGTATGATGAACAGCCTTATTGCCGAAAAAGATAACTTTCCACTCGCAAAAGTCGTGTTTTACGACATAGATGAGAAACGCCAAGAGTCGAATGCATTAGCTACTGAAATTCTATTGCGAGAACACTATCCAGAAGTTGAAGAGTTTGTTTATACAACGGATAAATCTGTCGCATTCGCAGATTCGGACTTTTTCTTTATACAGATCCGCACTGGTGGGTTGGCCATGCGCGAGCGCGATGAACAAATCCCGCTATCCAACTCTTGTGTTGGGCAAGAGACATGTGGCGCGGGAGGAATGGCATATGGACTTCGCTCTATCGGCGATATGATCCAGCTAGTGAACGAGATCCGACAAACGTGTCCAGATGCGTGGATTCTTAATTACACCAACCCAGCGGCAATTGTCGCTGAAGCTTTAAATCGTGAATTTCCGCATGATAAGCGAATTCTAAATATTTGTGATATGCCAGCAGCGATTATGGTCAGCTATGCGCAATTGTTAGGGTGTGAAATTTGGGACTTTGTTCCTGAATATTTTGGGCTTAATCACTATGGCTGGTTTACCAAAATTCGTAACAAACAGGGTGAAGACTTAACGGATAAAATTAAAAATATCATCCTAAAAGAAGGGATCAGTGCGGTTGATGCGGAAATAGCGGATGACCCATCGTGGCAAGCCACATTCAAAAACATGAGAACAATGCTTGCTGATAATCCAGAGTTTTTGCCGAATACGTATCTTCAATACTATTTGTACCCTGAAAAAATGGTGGCGAAAGAGGATATCAATAATACTCGCGCAAGGCAGGTAATTAACGGCCGTGAGAAACGAGTGTTCGAATTGAACGCAAGAATAATTGAAGCGGGCACCACGAAGCACGAAACACTGCATGCCGATATCCATGGTCGATACATGGTGAGAGTTGCGGCTTCGCTTGCCTACAACTTGAGCGATGTGTATCTCGTCATCGTACCGAATAATGGTGCTATTACAAATTTACAAAATGACGCCATGGTAGAAGTTCCAGCTGCGCTAACTAGTGATGGACCGAAAGCTTTTACTGTAGGAAAAATCCCAACCTTCCAAAAAGCCATGATTGAAAGCCAACTTGGTTACGAGAAATTAGTCGTGGATGCTTGGTACGAAGGAAGTCAGCAAAAGCTGATTAATGCACTCACACTTAACCGTACCGTGGTTAATGTGCCAAAAGCTAAAGAAATAACAAAACAATTACTAGAAGAAAATAAAGCCTACCTTCCTCAATTTTTTCAATAACAACTGGACGTTCGGGGCCTACTTGTAGGCTCCGTGAATGAAACAAGAGGTTTATATGAAAGACATTATTCAAAGGTTCGGAGCCGCGATGTTTGTTCCCGTTCTATTATTTCCAGCAGCGGGCATGTTATTGGGTTTCTCTGTTGTGCTGTTAAATCAAGAAGTGTTTCCTTGGGCACTAGAGGGGAGTGCTTGGGTTAAAGTCTCGACGATCATTTTACAGGCATCTCTCGCTGTATTTAAAAATATGGCACTTATTTTTGCCGTTGGGTTACCTATCGCTTTAGCTAAAAAAGCATCTGGTCGCGCTGTACTTGCAACACTCGTTTCCTACATTACGTTTAACTACGTTATTGGTGGAATCCTTCAATTTTGGGGACCAGAACTGGGCGTGAACTATACGGAAGGTGAGCGAGGTTTGACTGAAGTTGGTGGCATTCTAACGCTTGATACCAACTTGCTAGGTGCCATTTTAATTGCAAGTCTCTCTGTTTGGGTTCACAACCGATTCTTTGATAAAAAGCTACCGGATTGGGCGGCTGTATTTGGCGGAACGCCATTGGTTGTGATCATTAGTTTCCCCATTATGGTCGTGATGGCAATTCTAACTTGTTTGACTTGGCCAAGTATTCAGCATGGTATTAACAATCTGCAATCATTTTTGGTTTCTGCTGGATCGTTAGGGGTATGGCTATTTACGTTTTTAGAGCGAATCATGATACCAACGGGGTTGCATCATTTCGTATATGGTCCCGTTTTTTATGGGCCAGTTGCAGTCGATGGCGGAACGGTTGCCTATTGGATTCAAAATATACAGACATTCGCCCAGAGCTCGGAAAGTTTAACGACACAATTTCCTCAGGGTGGTTTGATGTTGACGGGAATGGGTAAAGTGTTTGGTTGTACGGGTATCGCACTAGCACTCTATTCAGTTGCGAAAAAAGAAAATAAAAAGATGGTGATGGGGTTAGTGCTCGGAGCCGCAATCACAGCAATTCTTACAGGGATCACCGAACCAATAGAGTTTACATTCTTATTTATCGCACCTGCGCTGTTTGCTTTGCATGCGTTGTTATCTGCGACAATGGCAACGATCGCCTTTATGTTTGGTGTTTCCGGTAACTTTCAGACTGGCTTGATAGACTTCATTTTCCAAAACTGGTTGCCTTTGGCTGGTAACCATGCAGGAACATACGTGATTCAGATTATTATTGGTCTCATGTTTACTGGTGTCTACTTTGTTACGTTTCGCGCGCTTATTTTAAAATACAACATACTTACTCCGGGACGTGAAGGTGCAGATAGTAAGTTGTATTCCAAAGCTGACTACAAAGAAGCGAAAGCGGTCCATAACAGTAGCGCAAGTCCGTCACAAGCTAGTGCCTTTATTGAAGGTTTGGGTGGAAAAGAAAACATTGAATTGTTAACTAATTGCGCGACGCGTCTGCGTGTTAAAGTTAAAGATGTCTCTCTGGTAAAGGAGAACGCATTTTTCACACAGCACGGAGCGGTGAATATTGTTAGAAATCAAGAGAGCCTTCAAATCATCGTTGGTTTAACGGTGCCACAAGTTCGCGAAGATATGAGCCAACTGATAAAAGCTTAACCCCCAAACTAATGCTCCAGCTCATATGGCTCAAAGGTGAGATAGAATTATCTCACCTTTTTTGTGTACATGAAGCATATTTCGCTCAGTTTCCACGAAAGTGGGGAGGAGTTATCGAGCGAGCTAAAATATAGTTAGGTTATACCCGTCTGTATTGTGGGAAGACTTGTTGGGTCTCTAATTGACAGTGGCGCCACTTTCTATGTTGAAAAGCGTTTTAATTTCTTCCAGCACTTCTGGGTTAGCAATAGCACCAATGTTTTTTACAGCTTGTCCGTTTACCAATTGTTTCACTGCTAGCTCAACCAATTTGCCTGAGCGCGTTTTAGGAATATCACTGATAGCAAAAATTTGTCGTGGGACATGGCGCGGTGAACATTTTGTTTTCAATGTTTGGCGAATTGAATCGGTGAGTTGTTGGGTTAACTCGACGTTGTGAGCGAGTTTTACTAGTAACCAGATTTCTTCAGACTGCTGGTTTAACTTGCCGACGGCGATGGAGTCCTCGACCTCGGGTAACGCGTTCACTTGCTGATAGATCTCAGCGGTGCCGATTCGTACGCCGCCTGGATTCAATGTCGCATCGCTACGGCCATAAAAAATAAAACCGCCATGTTCGGTTTGCATCACATCGTCGCCATGGTGCCAGATATCGGTAAACTTGCTCCAATAAGCGTTGTGATAGCGTTCGCCGTTGTCGTGCCAGAAGCCAATAGGGAAGTTAGGTAGTGAGTTATTGCAAGTTAGTTCGCCGCGTTGCTGTGTAATGGTTTTTCCCTCGTCGTCCAAAACACGCACGTCGATTCCCAGCCCTGCGCCTTGGCATTCACCTTTGTAAACTGGTGAGATAGGGTTTCCCAGTACAAAGCATCCGCAAATATCCGTGCCGCCAGCGATAGAAGCGAGATGTAAGTCCTGCTTGATGTGCTGATAGACATAACTAAATTGTTCTGGGTAAAGCACCGAACCAGTTGAGCAAAGAGTTTTGAGTGACTTCAGGTTATGTTCTAGTTTTGGAGAGCAGTTTGCCTGTTCCAGTGCTTCTAAGTATTTCGCTGAAGTACCAAACAGCGACACGCTATGTTCTTCTGCTAATTGCCATAAGACGGAGTGATCAGGGTAAACCGGACTACCGTCGTAAATCACTAAGGCAGCACCACTCGCAAGAGCGGAAACATGCCAGTTCCACATCATCCAACCACATGTTGTGTAGTAGAAAACCTTGTCTTGCGATTTGATGTCGCAATGCAGTTGATGTTCTTTGAGGTGATTGAGCAAGGTACCGCCTGCGGAATGGACAATACACTTAGGTTGACCTGTTGTACCAGAAGAATACAAAATGAATAACGGGTCATTAAACAGCGTTGGTTGATATTGAATTGATTGTGGAGAAAAGTGGTGAGTAATATCGGACCAAGAAACAAACTCAGAAGTGCTAGCACTCTCAGCGTTTTGTAAATATTCGATTTGGCATACGCTAATAGTAGTCTCTTCGGAGGCACTGCTTAACTTACTACTAAGAGTGGTGTTCTTGTTCGTCATATCGAAAGCTTTGCCTCCGAACTGGTAGCCATCACAGCAAAAAAGAACTTTCGGTTTGACCTGACCAAAACGCTCTACGACGCTATCGATACCAAAATCAGGAGAGGTTGAAGTCCAAATGGCACCAAGACTGGTGGTGGCCAGCATGGCAATAACGGTTTCAGGAAGGTAGGGCAAATAACCCGCAACGACATCGCCTTTACCGACACCACAATTGAGTAGCCATTGTTGAATGGCAGAAACTTGTTCAAGCAACTGTTTACCGGTGAGTTGTCTGTGTTCACCGCTTTCATTGCTAAAAACAATAAACTCACGCTCTGGTGATTGCTCAGCCTGAGATAGGAGGTTCTCTGCGTAGTTCAGCGTGGCGTCAGCAAACCATACTGTGTCTCTATTTACATGGTGATGATTAGAACCTGTTTGTGTCCATTTGGGACTGCCAAGGCTCTTGATTTGCGAACCTATATCTCCGATTACGTTGCAAAACTGCCAAGTATGTCGCCAAAATTCATCATTGTGCTCAATGGACCACTGGTGTAGAGACGTGTAATTGTTGATTACGGTACCTTCGGCTTTGTCTTTATTAACCTTTTCGATGAACCGTAATAAGTTGCTATTGCTGACGCGCTCAGCAGATGGTGACCAAATAGGTGCAGAATTTGGCATAGGTCCCTCTAATTTCAATTCTTTTGAATATGACCAAAAACAAAATAAAGGGGCGAACATAGCAGTGTTCGCCCCTTAACTGATCGTTTAAAGTTGTTCGGCAAGCTGAGGTAGTACCTCAAATAAATCACCAACCAATCCATAGTCGGCAACTTCAAAGATAGGAGATTCTGGATCTTTGTTGATCGCGACAATCACTTTGGATTCCTTCATTCCTGCAAGATGCTGGATGGCACCGGAAATCCCAACCGCTATATAAAGCTTAGGTGCAACGATTTTACCGGTTTGACCCACTTGTAAGTCGTTGGCAACAAACCCGGCATCAACCGCCGCGCGAGAAGCGCCAATGGCAGCACCTAGTTTATCGGCCACTTGTTCGATCAACGCGAAGTTCTCTTTGCTACCGACCCCGCGTCCACCTGACACAACCACCTCTGCCGCGCTTAATTCAGGGCGCTCTGACACGGTTTTATCGACAGAAACCAATTCAACCATTGGAGCTGAGATAGTTACCTGCTGATGCTTAATATCAGCTTGGTTGTGACAAGTAACCGGCTCAAACGCAGACGCGCGCACGGTGATGACGCGAACCTTGTCGCTGGTGGTCACTTTGGCAAATGCGTTTCCTGCGTAAATAGGGCGGACAAAAGTGTTTTCATCGATAACTTGGACAATATCGGAAATTTGCCCAACGCCGAACTTCGCTGCTACTCGCGGTGCAAGATCTTTCCCTTTTGATGATGAGCTAGCCCAGATTGCGTCAAAACCTTCAGCAATACTCACTACAGTAGGTGCGATACTCTCGGCAAATTGATGCTTAAGTTGCTCATCATCGACACAAATTACGTTTGATATACCATCAACGCGACAAGCTTGCTGAGCGACTTCTTCACACTGGTGGCCCACTACGATCAAAACATTGTCTTGGCTGACTTGTTTTGCTGCATTAACCACTTTGAGTGTGTCCGCATGCAATTGGTTATTGTCATGCTCTGCTATGATTAAGTTCTTCATGAAATCACCTTCGCTTCGTTACGCAGCTTATCGAGAAGCTCTGAGACAGATTCAACCTTGATGCCACCTTTTCTTTGCGCTGGCGGTGTGATTTCTTGAATGGTTTGGCTAAATACCACTTCAACACCCAGACTGTCAGGTGTGATGGTATCTAACGGCTTGCGCTTAGCTTTCATGATATTAGGCAAAGAGGCAAAACGCGGTTCATTCAGGCGTAAGTCAGTACTGATCACCGCAGGTAAGTTCATCGTGACCGTCATCAAGCCGCCGTCCACTTCTCTCACGACCTGAACTTTTTGATCTTCAATCTTCACGTCGGAAGCGAAAGTTGCTTGAGGCCAGTCAAGTAGGGCGGCCAGCATCTGAGCCACTTGGTTGTTGTCAGTATCAATGGATTGTTTACCCGTAATCACAAGCTGTGCTTGTTCTTGCTCAACCAGAGCTTTGAGCAGCTTAGCGACGACCAATGGCTCTATTTTGTCTTCAGTATCGATATGAATAGCGCGATCGGCACCTAACGCAAGCGCAGTACGTAGTTGCTCCTGACACTGGCTACCGCCGGCACTGACAACGATGACTTCATCTGCAATACCTTGCTCCTTTAGTCGTACGGCTTCTTCAACGGCTATTTCGCAAAATGGATTAATCGTCATCTTGACGTTATTGGTTTCAACATCGCTATGGTCCGCTTTCACGCGAACTTTAACGTAGGGATCAATGACCCTTTTGATTGGCACTAGTATTTTCACGTTAGATTCCTTTTACAGTGAAGACTATGTGTTTACAGTGAAGACGATGTGATGACGTCTTTAAAATGATGTTAATTTACCTTTACGTTTGCGTCAACTTTAAATATATTGTTGATTAACAAGTTGGCAACATGCAAAGAAAAAGGAATGCAATCATGGAAAGAGACTGCATGGAATTTGATGTTCTGATTGTAGGCGCTGGTCCCGCAGGTTTGTCTGCGGCATGCCGAATCAAACAATTAGCAGCAGAAAAAAAACAAGACCTCTCTGTTTGCGTGGTAGAAAAAGGTTCTGAAGTTGGAGCGCATATTTTATCGGGTGCGGTGTTTGAAACGCGGAGTTTGGATGAGCTTTTTCCCGACTGGGAAGAGAAAGGCGCGCCGCTCAATACCAAAGTAAACCAAGATAAAACCTACTATCTAGGCAATGACATCAATGGTCATGAACTGCCTTCTTGGGCGGTGCCTAATACGTTACATAACAAAGGTAATTACATCATAAGTTTGGGCAGTCTATGCCGATGGATGGCGTTGCAGGCTGAGAACTTAGGGGTGGAGGTCTACCCAGGTTTTACCGCCAGTCAAGCGATCATCGATGAAGATAGTCGTGTTTGTGGCGTGATCACGGGCGATATGGGATTAGATAAAAATGGTGAACAAAAAGGAAATTTCGAACCTGGTATTGAACTGCGAGCGAAGTTTACTTTATTTGCTGAAGGCGCACGGGGGCATATTGGTAAGCAGTTGATTAACCGATTTAATCTTGCTGAAGAGAAAACGCCTCAACACTACGCTATCGGTTTTAAAGAGCTGTGGGAAATCCCATCAGAGCAGCATCAGCAAGGTTTAGTAGTGCACGGATTAGGTTGGCCGTTATCAAATGAAGCTACAGGTGGCAGTTATCTCTACCATTTAGAGGGAAACCAAGTTGCCGTCGGGTTGATTGTTGACTTGAATTATAAGAATCCGCACTTGAGTCCATTTGATGAGTTTCAACGTTTTAAACACCACCCGTTGATTGAGCAATACCTCAAAAATGGGAAGCCTATTAGCTATGGCGCGAGAGCGATTACCAAGGGCGGCTTTCATTCGCTTCCCACGCAGCAGTTTGCTGGTGGCTTGTTAATTGGCTGTGATGCAGGAACACTTAACGGCGCTAAAATCAAAGGCACACACACCGCAATAAAATCTGGAATGCTTGCCGCTGAAGCAGTATGTGAAGCCCTTGAGAGTCAGTCAGTTACTGCTGATTATCAAAAGCATTTCAAACAGTCTTGGCTGTATGAAGAGCTTTATCAAGCACGTAACTTCTCAAGTGGAATCCACCGCTTTGGATCGTGGCTGGGCGGTGGTTTAGCGCTGCTGGAACATAACGTGTTAAAAGGTAAAGCTAAGTGGCATATCCGCTGTGATAAGCCTGATCATCAGTCTCTGTTATTGGCGGAAAACAGCAATGAAATTGTCTATCCGAAGCCTGATGGCGTGTTAAGTTTCGATCGCCTCTCTTCCGTTTATCTATCCAATATCTTCCATGAGGAAGATCAACCATGCCACTTACGACTGGAGAACCAGCGGATCCCTATTGAGCAGAACCTTGAATTATATGCAGAGCCAGCACAGCGCTATTGTCCGGCTGGCGTGTATGAAATCGTACAGGGGGAGCAGCAGCCAGAGCTGCAAATAAATGCGGCCAACTGTATCCACTGTAAGACCTGCGACATCAAAGATCCAAGTCAAAATATTACTTGGACTCCGCCAGAAGGTGGTGGTGGTCCGAACTATCCAAATATGTAAGCGTTTGAGAATAATTTTTATTAACAATTTATTTACTTAAAGTTTGCGTTAGTTCAAATCTTTCTCGATGAACTCGATTGCAACTTAATCTTTCAGGCACTATTCTGATTTTAAATTGACGTTTACGTAAACTGAATACAAAGTTGATGCATAGGTGTAAAAGCGGTTACCAGTATCAAAGTTAGGTTTGATCAAATAGTGCTCAATGGAACGCACTTAAAATAACGAAAGGGAGATCAACTATGGTATCGGAATCGCCTCTGTTGCAGGTAAACGATATTTCATTGGCTTTTGGTGGGGTGAAAGCTTTAACTGACGTGAGCTTCCATGTGAATGAAAAGGAAATTTTTTCAATCATTGGCCCAAACGGTGCAGGTAAAACCTCAATGCTCAATTGCATCTCTGGTCGATACACACCAAACAAAGGCTCTGTAATCTTCGCTGGAGATGATGTAACTAAACGGACACCTAGCCAACGAGCTGAGTTAGGGTTGGGAAGAACCTTCCAAAACTTAGCGCTCTTTTCTCACATGTCGGTACTGGACAACATCATGGTTGGCCGACACCACCTACTAAAAAACAACTTCGTCACGGGGCCACTCTATTGGTTCTCTAATGCGCAGAAAGAAGAGATGGCGCACCGCAAATATGTGGAAGACGTGATCGATTTTCTAGAAATCCAGCACATCCGAAAAGCGACTGCAGGCACCCTATCTTACGGCTTACGTAAGCGTGTAGAGCTTGCTCGTGCCATTGCCTTAAAACCTAAGTTACTGCTGCTTGATGAACCAATGGCAGGTATGAACTTGGAAGAAAAGGAAGACATGGCACGTTACATCATGGATCTGAATGAAGAATTAGATATCACGATCATCATGATTGAGCACGACATGGGCGTGGTCATGGACATCTCTAATCGCGTTTTGGTTTTGGATTTCGGGAAACACATTGCTACAGGTGAGCCTGAAGAAGTGATGGCCAACCCACATGTGAAACAAGCGTACTTAGGCGAAGAGCTACCGACATTAGAGGAGAGTGCATAATGGCACAGCAACATAATGATTGGGCAGATATAACCCGCTTAGATACCTTTCCAAAAGTGTTGCAACACAATGCCAAGAACTGGCCCGAGCAAGTCGCAATGCGTGAAAAGGAGTTTGGTATATGGCGAGAGTTCACTTGGAAGGATTATGAAAACCGCGTCAAGTGGATGGCACTGGCACTACAAGATTTAGGTATTGGTGAGCAAGATGTCGTTGGTTTGCTAGGTGATAACCGTCCTGAATGGGTATGGGGCGAGTTAGCGGCACATGCGATCAAAGGTTTCTCGCTGGGCATCTATCAAGATTCTATGCACGAAGAGGTGGCGTACCTTATCAACTATGCCAAAGCAAAAGTCGTGATTGCCGAAGATGAAGAGCAATGCGACAAGCTGCTTGAGCTTGGTGATGAAATTCCTAGCGTTGAATACATTATTTACTGCGATCCTCGTGGAATGCGTAAATACGATGATCCAAGATTAATTGATGTTGAACAGGTCTACAAAAAAGGTCAGCTGATTGATAAAGCGGACCCAGACAAATATCTCAATATGGTTGTTGAAACCAAAGGCAGCGATCTTTCAATTCTTTGTACTACGTCGGGTACGACTTCTAAACCAAAATTGGCTCAGCTACACAGTGGCACGTTCTTGGATCACTGTGCGGCTTACTTGCGTGCAGACCCTCGTTCCCCAGGCGACAACTACGTTTCTGTTCTGCCTTTGCCTTGGATTATGGAGCAGGTTTACGTGGTTGGTCAGGCGTTGATTTCTCGTCAAATCGTTAACTTTGTGGAAGAACAAGAAACCATGATGTCCGACTTGCGTGAAATCGGTCCAAACTTTGTGCTGTTAGCGCCACGTGTGTGGGAAAACATTGTGGCAGACGTGTCTGCACGAATGATGGATTCGACACCGTTTAAGCAAAAGATGTACAAACTGGGCATGAGCTTAGCCAACAAAGCGCTGGAGCAGGGTAAACGCTCTAAGTTGGCTGAATGGATTCTTCTGCGTGCTCTGCGTGACCGTTTAGGGTTTTCGAACCTGACATCTGCGGCAACCGGCGGTGCGGCGATGGGACCGGATACTTTCCGTTACCTACAAGCTATTGGTGTGCCACTTAAGCAGCTTTATGGTCAGACCGAAATGTGTGGCGCATACACCGTGCACCAAGCGGATGATGTGGATTACGATTCCGTTGGTGTTGCGTTTGATAATGCAGATGTGAAAGTCATCAACCCGGACAGCAATGGCGTTGGTGAAATCATCGCGAAAAGTACAGGCATGTTTACTGGCTACTTAAACAACCAAGCAGCATATGATGAAGATGTTCAAGATGGTTGGATGCACACAGGCGATGCGGGCTATTTTAAAGATTCCGGTCACTTGGTGGTGATTGATCGTCTGAAAGATATGTCGGAAACCAGCCATGGCGACCGTTATTCGCCACAGTTTATCGAAAACAAACTCAAGTTCTCGCCGTTTATTGCAGAAGCCGTGGTGGTAGGTAAAGGTCGACCTTGGCTGTCTGCCATCATCTGTATTCGCTATGCGATTGTCGCGAAGTGGGCAGAGCAACGCGGCTTGGCATTTACCAACTACACCAACTTATCTGCTCAACCAGAAGTGTACCAAGCGATTCGTGAAGAAGTTCAAAAAGTGAACGAATCCCTACCGGATGCACAGAAGATCAGCAAATTCATTCTACTTTACAAAGAGCTGGATGCCGACGATGGAGAGCTAACTCGCACACGTAAAGTACGCCGTGGTGTGGTTGCAGAGAAATACGGAGACATCATCGAAACCATCTACAGCGACGATCCAAAAGTCGATGTCGATACAGTGATCACTTATCAAGATGGCACCAAAACACGCATTCAAACGTCGCTAGTTATTGAAACGCTTATTGAGCATGAGCCAACACTAGTGGATAGCGAACAACGGAGGATCGCATAGTGAATACGGATTTATTACTGCAACTCGTCATTAATGGCGTGATCGTTGGCATGTTGTATGGCGTTGTCGCCATGTGCTTTGTATTGATTTACAAATCGACCCAGGTGGTCAACTTTGCTCAGGGTGAGTTTTTGTTGATTGGCGCGTGGGTATGTTGGGCGGCATTGGTACACCTACAGTTACCATTTTTTATCGGTTTTTTACTCACGCTCGCGTTCATGATGATTTTTGGTATCGCCGTGCAAACCATTGTGCTCAGACCGTTGATTGGTGAACCGATTATCTCTGTGATCATGGTGACCATCGGTCTATCTATGTTCTTCCAAGCGCTGATGAAGTGGATATTCGGCGTCTCGGCTGTTTCGTACCCGCAAGTGTTCGAAACCAACGTGGTGAATATCGGAGGTTTGAATGTTGAGTTTGCTTACATTCTGAGCTTGATCTTCTCAATGCTCATCATGGGCGCGTTCTACTGGTTCTTCAAATTCAGCAAAATGGGTCTGGCAATGCGCGCAACGGCATTCAACCAGCAAGTAGCCCAGAGTCTTGGCATTTCCATCAAGAAAGTGTTCGCCATCAGTTGGGCCATTTCGGCAATGGTATCTGCAACAGCAGGGATTGTTATCGGTATCGTTAACGGCGTATCTGACGCGCTATCCATTATTGGTATCAAAGTTTTCCCAGCCGTTATTTTAGGTGGCTTAGATTCGGTAGTCGGCGCAATTGTCGGTGGTATCACCATCGGGGTGCTAGAAAACTTGGCTGAGTTTTTTGATAGCCAATACCTGCAAGTGGGTAACTTATACAACATCGCACCATTCTATGTGCTGTTAATCATTCTTGCCTTCAAGCCATATGGCCTGTTTGGTACCAAAGATATTGAGCGTATTTAAGGAGAAATAACATGGCTCAACTTAGCATGCGCCCATGTGGGGACTTTCGAACCACATACAAAAGCGATACGCCAATTTTTGAAACCAAAACCATCAGAAGCCTTGCGATTGCAGGTGTCATCGCCATGCTGGCAGCACCGCTGGTCTTGGATATTTACTTCCTAAACCTGTTTATTCAGATTGCATACCTCGGTATCGCGGCATTGGGCTTAAACATTTTGGTTGGTTTTACCGGACAAATCTCGCTAGGTCACGGTGCGTTCTTTGGCTTTGGCGCCTTTGCATCGGCTTGGCTAAATAACCAGTTTAACATTCCAGTCGTGTTTGCGATTCCGCTTGCGGGTTACTTAACCATGATTGTGGGGATGCTGTTTGGTCTGCCAGCGGCTCGAATTAAAGGTTTATATCTAGCTATCGCAACGTTGGCGGCGCAGTTTATTCTAGAGGACTTCTTTGCTCGCGCAGATTGGTTCAGTGGCGGCTCATACGGTGCAAGCGCGAACCCAATTAATTTGTTTGGCTTTGAGTTTACGACTGACGAAAGCTTCTTCTACATCGCTCTGTTTGCGCTGATCTTCATGTATATGTGGGCATCAAACTTAATCCGTTCTCGTGACGGTCGCGCGTTTGTCTCAGTACGAGATCACTATCTGTCAGCAGAGATCATGGGCATCAACCTAACCAAGTATCGTCTGCTCTCATTTGGAGTGTGTGCATTCTATGCGGGCATCGGGGGTGCACTCTACGGACATTATCTAGGGTTTGTATCAGCAGAAGGCTTCACCATCATGATGTCTATCCAGTTCTTGGCAATGATCATCATTGGTGGCTTGGGTTCAGTCAAAGGCACATTGATGGGGACGATATTTATCGTATTGCTGCCTGAAGTTTTGGAGTTTGGCGTAACGGGGCTTTCAGCGTTTGGTGATACCACCGCTTTCACTGATGGTCTGGCTTACTTCAAAGAAATGGCGATTGGTCTAGTCATCATGCTGTTCCTCATTTTCGAACCTCAAGGATTATCGCATCGCTGGCAACAGATTCGAGCATATTGGAAACACTATCCGTTCTCATATTAACGTGGAATTAAGTGGAATATACCTCAATAACAAGGACAACGAGTTATGAACAAAGGACATTTAGCGACAACGTTGGTGCTGTCATCTGCACTGTTTACTACCGCAACTTGGGCAAAAGATTCTGTGTTTGTCGGGCAATTAGTCGACTTTTCTGGACCAACTGCCTATGTGAGCAAGCCTTATGGTTCTGGCGTGCGAGACGCATTGCGTTGGATTAACCAAAACGGTGGCATTAACGGTACCGAGCTCGAATTTGAAACAGTAGACATGGCGTACAAAGTACCAGTGGCGATTTCTAACTATAAACGTTGGGTTGCGCGTAAAGACATGGTTGCGCTGCAAGGTTGGGGTACGGCGGATACCGAAGCGCTTATTTCGTTTGTTACCAAAGACAAAGTGCCGGTGTTCTCTGCTTCTTACTCTGGTCACTTAACTGACCCAACTGGCAAAAACCCAAAAACCGCGAAACCAGCGCCTTATAATTTCTTTTATGGTGCGTCGTACTCAGATGCGTGCCGTGCGCTAGTTAAGTGGGCGAAAGAAGATTGGGAATCTAAGGGCAATCAAGGTGCGCCGAAATTTACGCACATTGGCGATAACCATCCATTCCCGAATGCGCCAAAAGAAGCGTGTGCAGAGTACGCCAAAGAGCTTGGTTTTGATGTGCAAAACCCAGTCGTTGTGTCACTAAAACCAGGGGACTTCAAAGCGCAATGTTTGTCGCTGAAAGAGTCAGGCACCAACTACGGTTACATTGCCAATATCGGTAGCTCGGTTATCTCACTAGTGAAGTCTTGTAACACGGTTGGGACAGAGTTCCAGTACATGGCAAACATTTGGGGCGGCGACAAGCCAGTGCTTGAAGCAGCAGGCGATGGCCTTAAAGATTACGTTTTCCCAGGTATGACGGCGTTTTGGGGAGACGATAACGAAGGCATGAAGCTGGTTCGTGAGATTTCTAAGCAGTCTGAATCAGAGCCGGGCGAATTCAGAACTCACCATTACATTCGCGGTATTTGTTCTGCGTTCTATATGAAAGAAGCGATGGAGTGGGCGAAAGATAATGGTGGCATCACAGGTGAAAACATCAAGAAGGGCATGTATGTCCATGACAACTGGGTACCACAAGGCTTAGAAGGTGTCTGTGTCCCTGCGAACTGGAAACCGGAAGATCACCGAGGCACAACAACCGTGAACGTCTTTATGGGTAACAACGATGGCGGTGCAGTTGATATTAAGAAAGTATCACAGGTGACATTGTCACGTCGTGACGATTGGCTAGGTTACTAATTTACGACTTATTAATAACAAAGCCTACTGAAAATAAGGATGGGTGAGAGAACACTCTCACCCTAGCAAGGAGTAGTTTGATGGCTGAATTAGCAACGAATATCGAACCGGCAGAAATACTGCTTTCAGTGAACAACATTGAAGTCGTCTACGACGAAGTAATACTAGTACTTCGCGGTGTGAGTTTAGAAGTTCCAAAAGGGCAGATTGTGACCTTACTGGGCGCCAACGGTGCGGGTAAATCCACAACGTTGAAAGCCATTTCTGGTTTATTGAAAACCGAAGATGGTGAAGTGACGCGCGGCGAAATCAACTTCATGGGCGAACGCATAGACAACAAAAGCCCGGAAGAGATCGTCCGTTCGGGCATCTTCCAAGTTATGGAAGGGCGCCGAATTGTTGAAGATATGACGGTAATAGAAAATCTTCGCTTAGGCGCTTATACACGCTCTGACAACGAAGTTGAACAAGACATCGAAATGGTGTTTGACTATTTCCCGCGACTCAAAGAGCGCACTGGCCTGGCGGGCTATTTGTCTGGCGGTGAGCAACAAATGTTAGCGATTGGCCGAGCGTTAATGGCTCGACCGAAGATGATTTTGTTGGACGAACCGTCTATGGGGCTTTCTCCACTGCTAGTTAAAGAAGTATTCAGCATTATTAACAAGATCAACAAAGAGCAAGGTATTACCATGCTTTTGGTTGAACAGAATGCCAACTTCGCTCTTCAAGCGGCCGATTACGGTTACATCATGGAATCAGGCAAAATCGTACTAGATGGCAGCAAGCACGAATTGCTAAACAATGAAGACGTAAAAGAATTCTACCTTGGCGGCGGCGATGAAGATCGCAAGAGCTTTAAGAATCTGAAATCTTACAAACGTCGTAAGCGTTGGTTGTAAGGAGCAAGGATGAACGAACTATTTGATGCGAAAGAATCGTTGTCTCTACAGGCGCGAGAAGAGTCGCTGTTTCAACGTTTGCCAGCACTGATTGAGAATTCGAAAGCCAATAGCGAACATTACGCAGCGCATTTTTCTGAGTTAGATCCTACATTGGCAAACAATCGTGAAGGGCTTGCTCAGTTCCCGATTACACGTAAGTTCAATGTACCTAATCAGCAGCAACTTAAACCGCCGTTTGGTGGCTTAAATAGCGTTGCCATTGGTCAAATGGCGCGCGTATTCCAATCTCCTGGGCCGTTGTATGAGGCTCAAACGGATGAGGCCGATTTCTGGCGTATGGGGCGCGCGTTTCACGCTGCTGGGTTCTGTGCGGGTGATTTAGTGCATAACACGCTCTCTTACCATTTCTCTCCTGGCGGATTTATTATGGATGGTGGCGCAAGGGCTTGTGGCTGTGCGGTATTTCCGGCTGGAGTAGGCAATACCGAAGCGCAAATAGAGGCAATTAAACAGCTTCAACCTAATGGTTACACTGGTACACCTTCGTATTTGCTGACGTTGCTACAAAAGTACCAAGAGAAATACAATGAGCTGCCTAGCTTTGAGAAAGCTCTGGTCTCTGGTGAAGCGGTTACAGCAGACATGGAACAGATGTTTGAGGAAAAAGGCATTGCAGTCTTTCAAGCCTACGCAAGTGCAGAGCTTGGTTTGATTGCTTATCAAGTGTCTGGTGAACAAGGATTAGTGATTGCCGAAGATATTATTGTTGAAATCGTTGATCCTGATGGTGTTCCTGTACAACCGGGAGAAGTCGGTGAAGTCGTTGTAACCTCGCTTGATGAGAAGTTCCCGCTGATTCGCTACGCAACGGGAGATTTATCGGCATATCTAGAGACAAGTTCTGATTCTTCACGCACGAATGCACGAATTAAGGGCTGGATGGGACGAGCAGACTCCGCGGTGAAAGTAAAAGGGCTGTTTGTTTATCCGCATCAGATCCAAGAAGTCTGTCGTCGCCACGATATTAAAGGCTCCTTGAAAATTGAGCGCGATGGCTTCAACGATGCCATTACTTTCTGTTGTCATGATGTGCATGTATCAGCAGAGGACATTCAAGCAACACTCCAGTCTGTCACTAAACTGAAAGGCAATGTCCAGTTTGTACCGAACCAAGCGGAGCAGCCGTTAATCAATGATCTTCGCAGTTAACTCATTGGTGGCATAAGTGCAGTAGAAAGTGGTTGTCATAAAAAACTAACAACGTCAGACAAAAGGCTAGAAAAGGGATATCACATTGCGCTGCGTATCCCTTTATTTTTTACTACCGCAATCAGGGAGCGGGTAAATGAAACAGGCACCAATGATTAACACACAATTCTGGGATGATTTGTTTATCCGAGGCACTATGCCTTGGGATGCCCAATCGACACCTCAAGAACTCAAGGACTATCTTGACAATTCACTTCATGTAGGCCAGTCAGTGTTTATTCCTGGGTGTGGTGCCGCTTATGAACTGAGCACTTTTATTCAATATGGGCATGACGTGATCGCGATGGATTACAGCCAAGAAGCGGTAAAAATGGCGCAATCAGCGTTAGGTAACTACAAAGATAAAGTCGTATTGGGTGATGTATTTAATGCCGATTTTTCTCACTCGTTTGATGTCATTTACGAGCGGGCCTTTCTCGCAGCACTACCGAGAGATATGTGGTCAGAATACTTTTCGATGGTGGATAAATTATTGCCAAGCGGAGGTTTTCTAATTGGTTTTTTCGTCATTGATGATAATTACCTATCACGCTTCCCTCCATTTTGTTTGCGAAGTGGGGAGTTGGCAGCTTTTCTAGAGCCCACGTTTGAACTTGTGAAGTCCTCAGTGGTGGCAAACAGTGTTGAGGTTTTTAAAGGCAGAGAGCAATGGATGGTGTGGCAGAAGTGTTAGTCGCTTTTAATCTTTTTGAAGAAGTATTCGCGGAAACTTTCTGGTTCTTTGTGAATCGCTGATATATAAGTCTTCACTCTATGCCTGATGGAATGCTCACATAGTTTGTCGGTTTGTGTGAAAAATTAATTTCTCGTTGCTGGTTTTAAGTTGTTGAGATATCTCTAACAGCGGTTGAGTGGTTGAGTTTATTGCTGGCACGGGTTATGTGCTCAGAGCGTAAAGCGACAGATCAGCATCGATCCGAAAGGTAGTAGAACGTCTCTTACTGATCTGTCTATTTCATGCTTATACTATTTTAGGTTGACCATCTGATGCGGTGGCACCGCCGTCTACAGGTAGGTTTGCGCCATTAATGAAAGATGCGTCATCACTTGCCAAGAAAGTCACGACAGACGCAATTTCTTCAGGTTCGGCTGCTCGGCCAAGCGCAATGCGCTCATTGAATTTATCGCGGATGTCCTGCGGCCAGCCGTTCGTCATGTTGGTTTTTACTAAGCTTGGGCATACGGCGTTAATTCTTACCCCATCCGCACCATGGTCCAATGCCATCGCTCGGGTAAGGTTCACCACTGCGCCTTTACTCGCGCAATAGAATGCGGCACCCCAGTCACCACCCAAACCGGAAACGGACGCGGTATTTACCATACAACCTTTCGTTTTTAAGAGTTCAGGTAACGCAAACTTCGCGCAATAAACGACGCCGTCAATGTTTACACCAGAGATCTTCTTCCAGTCTTCCACACTACCTTCAATCACGGTACCAGGGACATGTACGCCTGCATTGTTTACTAAAATATCCAGTTTACCGAAACGGGTAACAACATCAGAAATCAGTGCTGCGACTTTGTCTGGATCAGAAACATCAATGGAATGTGCCGACACACGCTGTTTATCAAAGCCCTCAACGGCGTTTGCCAACTGCTCTTCATTCCAATCGGCAAGAGCGACGTTTGCGCCTTCTTCATACAAACGTTTTGCGATGGCCAAACCAATGCCATTGGCAGAGCCAGTCACGAGTGCGACTTTATTTTTTAATCCTCTCATGCGATTTCTCCTTCGAAACTTACAAAAACGGGATCTTGATTTTTCTCTGTGCGCGGCAACATCAGTTTGTCGTTGTCGCTGTAATCTACGGGGATAGCCACCACTGCTGGTCCTTCAACATCCATGGCTTTATTCAATGTCGGTAGTAATTCGTGTTGACTAGTCACTGCGAAGCCTTTCGCGCCAAATGATTCGGCGTAGACCTTGAAATCAATTGGTCCAAATTTCACACTAGAGCAGCGCTGATATTTGTTGACCTCTTGCATTTCTACCATGTTGTAGGCGTTATCAACCCACACAATATGGACGATATTGCAGTTCAGTCTAACCGCGGTTTCTAACTCCATGCTCGATTGCATAAAACCGCCGTCTCCTGATATCGATACCACTTTGCTACCAGGTTTTAGTAGGCTGGCACCAATGGCCCATGGGAGTGCAACGCCCATTGTTTGTTGGCCGTTAGACACCAGCATTTGGCGAGCTCGAAAACAGCTCAAGTAACGAGCGATCCAGATGTGGAAGCTCCCCATATCAAGGCATAGCGTGGTATCCGGTGTGATGATAGATTGCATAGCTTTTATTAGCGCCAGTGGATGAAATCCTTGCTTGTTATAGACATTGGGATAGGTTTTGATCACTTGCCGTTGCAGTGCTACCTCTTCCAGTACTGAAAGTGCCGTTGGGGAAAGGCGAGCATATTCAGAGATATAGCTGCCCATCTTGTCTAATGACTGCGCAATGTTTCCGACGATTTCAACACAAGGCTGATAATTAAGTTGGTATTCTGCTGGTTCAATATCGAGGTGAATCACTGGGTTGCGGCGGCTGTTCCAAAGCTCAGGGTCATACTCTATTGGGCTAAAGCCGATGGTGAGAATTAAATCGGCGTCCCGCAGTAAAACATCGCCAGGTTGGTTATTAAACAAACCGACACGCCCAGCAAAGTGATGATAGTAATTGATGTCTACCGTGCCGGCGGCCTGGTAAGTGCCGACAACGGGTAGCTGCGTATTTTGAAGAAACCGAGCGATAGCAGCAGCGTTTTGACTGCGGCTCGCGTGAAGGCCAAGTAAAACCACACAGCGCTTTGCTTTACTGATTCGACTGACCGCTTCTTCGATTGCTGCGATGTCTGCGCAACCAGGCTGTGTGTAAGGCGAGGGGACAATAATGTCCGTTTGGGTTTGCTCGGATAAAACATCTTGGGGGAGACTCAAAAAGCAAGCCCCAGGACGACCTGACTCTGCGATACGAAATGCGTTCGCCATGATCTCGCTTGCGGCGTCCACATGCTGCACTTCAGCACTGAACTTAGTTATAGAGCGAAAAATACTGACGGTATCCATGCTCTGGTGTGTTTGTTTTTGCTGGTCAGTTCGTTTCACCGCACCACCGATAGCAATCAGCGGATCGCCTTCGGAGTTTGCTGTTGCAACCCCCGTAACTAGATTTCCACAGCCAGGGCCTGACGTAACCATTGTGACGCCTGCTTTGCCGGTTAGTCTTCCCATAACGCCCGCCATAAATGCGCCGTTAGCCTCGTGGCGTACCGGAATCATTTGGATGTTAGTGTCTTCAATCGCATCGAACAGTCGATCGATTTTTGCACCGGGAATACCGAAAATGTACTTAATGCCGAGAGACTCTAGCTGTTGAGCGATCAACTGAGCTCCATTTTTATTTGAAGGTTTGGATTGCATTTGTTGTCCTTATTATTTGCCTGACTTTGTTACTTTTCCGCCTTTTCTATGGCGGTATTTATATCTTCCGGAGCCAAATTGGCGTTGAGGAAGTCTGTCGATACTGGGGTATCAATCACTAGCCGTGAGACTTTGCCAATCTGGAGAAATCCTGACGAAATGCTGTAATCCTGGATATGACCACCTCCTTGGCGGTCATCGGTAATAAAATGTTCGTGATAGCCGGGTACATTGATGCCAGTCGTATATTTAGGACTGCGAAAGCCGGCGACCACGCCTTGCTTATGCGTGAAGCGGAATGTTGGTTGTTCTTTGACCACTTCAAGCATTGGTCGATAAGGGCGTGTTTGTTTAGGTACGGTACGAGTACGAACTGAATCGAAAACACCATCAATGCGCACTGCGCAAAATAGGTTATCGCTTGGAACCAGGTCGTCTATGAGGCTATGGACTTCATGACGTGACATGCGCGATGTCAATGGCAGCTCGATATCAGGCTTAAAAAAAGTCATGACAGCAAAGGGCGTTTTTTGCTCTAGGTCTGCCGGGTTTGCGGAGCCATCCGACTTGAGTTGAAAAACTTCCTTATCAAAAGCAATCAACTCACCATCCAATTCATTGAACGTACCTAAACCAAAATCCCCATGTTTCAGCAGTTCTTCTATGGTTGTCGAGCCTTCGTAAACACCAGCGATCAAAGCACTCATTAACGAAGTCTGATAAATCTCACCATCTCCGGTAACGTGATGGTATTCAGAAAATTCTTTCGCTACTTCAAGCGAACAAGCGCATAGAGGGTTATAAAATCCACGCATGAGTAAGACCAGTTATGCAATGAAGAGTATATTTAGATTGACTTCTACACGGTGCTAAATCCAATATAAAAAAGATTTATTTTGATATGGAAAATATATGGAATTTCGCTACCTGAAGTATTTTGTCGCGGTCGCCGAGACTCGTCACTTTACCCGAGCAGCTGAACGGTTAGGGATTGCGCAACCTCCTTTGAGTCAACAAATCAAAAAGCTAGAGCACGAGCTTGGCGTGGACTTATTTAAGCGCTTGTCTAGAGGAGTAGAACTGACCCATGCAGGGCAAGTCTTTTATACGGATGCGGTAAATATTCTTGCTGATGTGGAACGCGCTAAAGCAAAAGCCCGACAGATTGCCCGTGGTGAAAATACGCAGGTTAAAATTGGGTTCGCGACGTCAACATCAACCTGCATTAAGGTATTGGAGAGGATTGGGCGTATTCAAGAGAATGGGGTTCATTTACAGACGGCGGAACTGTCAATGCCAGAGCTTGCCACTCAGTTAAAAAGCAAACAACTTGATCTCGCAATCATGCGGCTACCCTGTTACGCCAGTGAGCCTTTTGAGCACAAGGTGTTGTTTAACGACCCGTTTGTCGCGGTGATTCCGGCGGGCCACGAACTGGCAAAATATCCCTGTATCCAGATGAAACAGTTGAGAGGCCATAAAATTTTACTGTTTCCACGAGAGACTGGACCCGCATTGTTTGATGGCATGAGCACACTTTTTGCCGACGCAGGAGTAAGGCTCGAACCACAGTTCGCAGCACCGCAACTTCGTACGACGATTGCCATGGCGCAGGCTGGGTTAGGTATCGCTCTCGTTCCGCGCTCACTGGCTGAACATCTCGATGATTCCGCGACAGTCGCCGAGATTGAGGATATCCCTCTCACTAGTCGTGTTGTTGTTGCTTGGGAGGCGTCTAATCTCAATAAACAAGCGCTAAAAGTAGCCATGCACATCGGTCATGTTGAGGCTTAAAGCTTTGTCATATAACCTGTCGATTGTACCCAACGAACAAAACTTACTGAAGATTGCGACTCTGTTGTCGTATATATTACCTACATCAAGTTGACTTGATAGCTGAACTCTCGTTTTTATCGAGATGATAATGACGAGGACCTTGATTTAATGCATGGTTAAACCGCAAGGGTGATGGATGATTAAAGCGCAAATATTTGATGTATTTTGTGATGAGTTAGCTCAAGGTAATCCATGTGGCGTTGTCGAACTAAATCACTGGCTGAGTGATTCTGAATTACTTCAAATCACTCATCAGGTCGCTCAACCTGTCACATCATTTGTGGTTCAGTCTGGCAGTGACTACCACATTCGCTGGTTTAGCCTAGAAGGAGAGATCAACCTATGCGGACACGGAAGTTTGGGCGCAGGCGCTGCAATCATTTCCAACTATCATAAGAACGAGGTCATTCTACAAAGTCAGTATGGTCATGTTACCGTTACTGGACTGGATGGAATGTATCGGATAGTGATGCCAAGTTGGCTAGCCAAGCCTCATGCCATCCCCTTGGGTATTTCAGGCTTTTCCAATCACCCCGTAGATGCTTTTACAACGCGTGATTTGGTTGTTGTTCTCGAATCAGAAGATGATGTTGTTCGCTATCAACCTAACTTTGATGAGCTGATTAAAATTGATGAGTTTCATGCTGTCATCGTGACGGCTCAAAGTTCTGATAGTGGCTATGTGCTGCGTTACTTTGCACCTAAAATCGGTATTTCAGAAGATCTTGCCACAGGTTCGGCTCAGTGCTCATTGGCGCCTTATTGGTTTGAAAAGCTAGGCAAAGAAAAATTGACGGCTCGTCAGCTATCTCGTGCTGGTGGTTATTTTGAAGTGGCTCGCGGTTTAGAATCTACGATCGTATTGTCTGCACACGTGAAAAGTCGGACTTGAATGCAAACGCCTCTAGCTCTTACACAAGATCTAGAGGCATCCATTTTTTATTGACTTAAACGTGCCGAGCTAAGATTTTAACCCTGCAGCGGTCATCATGACGCGAAATAACATAGACACTAACCCTAATGCAGCGACGCTAACGACCCATATTCCAACCATCCAAGCCCATTGGCGGCACCAATTTTTGATTTTCATACTCACTCCTTATCAACTCGTTAATGGTACGCTTCGCCTTCTTTTACTTTTCCGGAGAAGACGTAGTAACTCCAAAAGGTGTAAGCCAGAATAATCGGGATGATGATCACTGCTCCAACGAGCATAAAGCGCTGACTGCTTGCAGGAGCCGCTGCTTCCCATATTGATATGCTAGGAGGAATGATATTTGGCCAGATACTGATGCCAAGCCCAGCGAACCCGAGAATCACGATCACTAACGCCATCACGAAAGGGCTGCGCTCTTTACGCTTTTTAACGGAGTCGGCAATCTTCAAACATACCAGCCCAGTAATGACAGGTACGGGCAGTAAGTAGAACAAATTAGGCAGAGAAAACCATCTTTCCGCAATGGCAGGGTAAGCAAGTGGAGTCCAAGCGCTCACAATGACTAATGCGGAGATCATCGCCAGTAGTGTTTTGTTAGTGAAGCGGTGCATCGTGTTTTGCAGTTCACCTTCCGTCTTCATGATGAGCCATGTGCTACCAAGCAGCGCGTACGTTGCGACTAAACCCAAACCACAAAAGATGGGAAAAGGGCTGAGCCAGTCGAGTTGGCTACCTACGAAGACGCGGTTTTCCACCGCAAAGCCTTGAATTACCGCGCCAACAACGATGCCTTGGAAAAACGTGGTTAAAATCGAGCCGACCATAAAAGAGCGATCCCAGAACTTTAAGTGATTTTCCAATGCTTTAAAGCGAAACTCAAACGCGACGCCACGAAAGATCAAAGCAATCAACATCAACGTTAAAGGGATGGTTAGCGCTTCAATAATTACCGCGTAAGCCATCGGAAAAGCGCCAAATAGAGATGCGCCTCCAAGCACAATCCAAGTTTCGTTGCCGTCCCAAACTGGCGCGACACTGTTGACCATGACGTCTTTTTGTTTTTCATCCTTGATGAAGGGCATCAGTATTCCAATACCCAAATCGAAGCCATCCATGATGATGTACATCAAAGTGGCAAAAACGATGATCGCGAACCAAATCACGGATAAATCAAAATGCATATTCTCTACCTTAACTTTGTGACAAATTCTAGATGCGGCCTGAAACGGTCGTCATGTCGTGCTCATCGTGTTCGATTGCATCGGGGCCTTTCTTGATTTGGTGGATCATGTAGTAATACCCAAAACCAAACACCAAGCTGTACACAACAAGGAAACACAGCAGGCTGATGCTCATTTGTAGGTCTCCGTGTGCAGAAACCGCATCACGCGTTTTTTGTACGCCATAAACGACCCAAGGTTGCCGACCAACCTCTGTCGTAAACCAGCCAGCGAGTATTGCGATAAGACCAGATGGCCCCATAAATAATGAAAACTTGAGGAACCAACGCGAGGTATAAAGCGTGTTCTTTTTTCGTAACCATATGCTGTAGAAGCTCTGTAAAATCATCAGAAGTCCTAGCCCGACCATGATTCGAAATGACCAAAAGACGATAGGTGAGTTCGGTCGTTCCTCTTTCGGGAAGTCTTTCAGTGCCGGGATTGGCTCAGTTAAACTGTGGCGTAGGATCAAACTTCCTAAAACAGGAATTTCTAAGGCATAGTCTGTGCGTTCTTGTTCCATGTTTGGCATGCCGAACAATATCAATGGGGTTGGTTTGCCATCACTGTTATCCCAATGTCCTTCGATGGCAGCGATTTTGGCGGGCTGGTGTTCCAGAGTGTTTAGCCCGTGCACATCGCCAATCACGGTTTGGAGTGGCGCAAGGAACACTAAGATCCCGAGCGACATCGAAAACATGGTTTTTACCGCAGTCGATTGATTGCCTCTCAATAAATGCCAAGCGGCTGACGCGCCTACAAAGAGTGCTGAACTGACGAAAGCCGCGACGCTCATGTGCGCCAAACGATAAGGAAATGAAGGATTGAAAACGATAGCAAACCAGTCGGTTGGCACCACACGTCCGTCGACAATTTCATAGCCTTGTGGCGTTTGCATCCAACTGTTGGAGGCGAGAATCCAGAACGTCGAAATGATCGTTCCTAACGCCACCATCGAGGTTGCAAAAAAGTGCAGCTTTTCGCCGACGCGACGCCAACCAAACAGCATTACGCCAAGAAATCCGGCTTCGAGAAAGAATGCCGTTAACACTTCATAAGTCAGTAATGGGCCAGTGATAGAACCAGCGAAGTCGGAGAAACCACTCCAGTTGGTGCCGAATTGATAGGCCATGACAAGGCCAGATACAACGCCCATCCCAAAGTTAACCGCAAAAATTTTCGACCAGAAATGATAGAGCTTTTGGTAATCGGGATTGCGTGTTTTTAGCCATAAGCCTTCCAGCACGGCGAGATAGGTGGCCAAACCTATGGTGATAGCGGGGAAAATAATATGAAAGGATACCGTAAAGGCGAACTGTATCCGTGCAAGCATAAATGCGTCGAGGCCAAACATTAAACTTCCTTTGATCTTTTAAGTTTTATGAGAGAGCTATTTTAAGAGGAGCGGAATGAGGGAAGTAGGTACAGACAGTGACTATAAACCTATAACAGATTAAATATTGAAGTGTTATTATTTTGAATTCGGCTTTAGGGAAGGGGATTTGCGTTTGGCGAAGTATCAAGAGTTAGTGGAACAGCTTAAAAGGCAGATAAAATCGGGGATATGGCATCCGGGTGACAAGCTGCCTTCTCTGCGTCGCCAATCTGAACACTCGGGTTTAAGCTTGATGACGGTGTTGCATGCCTATCAAATTCTGGAATCTCAAGGCTGGGTAACGTCACAGCCGCGCTCTGGTTATCGAGTCGCTCCCAATATTAAGAGTTCAAATGAACCCCAAGCGCCAGCCGCGGTTTCGTGGACAGAGCAGGTAGACATCAATGAGTTTATCTTTGATGTTCTGCAGGCGAGTAAAAATCCATCCATGATCAATTTTGGCTTTGCCTATCCAGACCCAAGTTTGTATCCACGCTATCACGTGAATCGGGCGATGAGCGCAGCCGCTCGCAATATGCCGATTTCCACCACCTTTGATAACTTACCGCCGGGAAACGAACAATTACGCACCATCATCGCGAAGCGTTATGCTGCGAAAGGCATTGAAATTTCACCCGATGAAATTGTCATTACGGCAGGCGCGCTGGAGGCGTTAACGCTCAGTTTGCAAGCCAGCACAAGACCGGGAGATTGGGTGGTTGTGGAGTCGCCTGCATTTTATGGTGCATTGCAATCCTTAGAGCGGTTAGGTTTGAAAGCGCTCTCAGTAAGAACAGACCCAGTCACGGGCATTGACCTAGACTCATTGGAACGAGCGCTGCAAACACACGATGTGAAAGCGTGCTGGCTGATGTCGAACTTCCAGAATCCTCTGGGTTTTACGCTTTCCAACGAGAAAAAACAAAAGCTGATTGAACTGACACAGCGATATAACGTGCCAGTGATTGAAGATGACGTGTACAGCGAACTGCATGCAGGGAATGACTCGGTTTATCCACTAAGAATGTTTGATGACACGGGCAATACCATGTTGTGCTCCTCGTTTTCAAAATCATTAATCGCAGGGCTACGTATTGGTTGGGTTGCGGCGGGAAAGCGGGCGCTAGAGGTACAAAAGTTACAGTTAATGAGTACATTAGCGACGAGTGCACCAGTGCAAATGACATTGGTACACTATTTAACAAGCCGCAATTATGAATCTCATTTGAAGCAGTTACGGAAAAAGCTGTTTGAACGTAAAAGTAAGATGACGGTTCTGCTTAGTGAGCTGTTACCTGAAGCAGTCAAAGTGTTAAGCCAAAGCGGTGGGTACTTTATTTGGTTAGAGCTTCCCAAGCATATTGATGCCTTGCAGATATATCGAGAAGCGCTAAAAGGTAATATCAGCATCGCACCGGGAAAGATGTTCAGCCTGACAGAACAATACGATCACTGTATTCGTCTTAACGCTTCTTTTGAGCTCAATGACAAATATGTTCATGCTCTCAATCTGCTCGCTAATATTATTCGCGAGCATTTGGCGAAATAGCGACTTTCTTCAGTTTTTTGGTTTAATGGAGCGCGCCGGATTTCCAACAACTCGATCGCCCGGCGCAACGTCTTTGGTTACGACAGAGCCAGCGCCGACGACGGCCTCATCGCCAATGGTCACGCCCGGCAGTATGATTGCGCCCCCACCAATCCAAACGTTATTGCCAATTGTTACCGGTTTGGCGATCTCATCTCCGGCTAAGCGTCTTTGTGTATCGAGTGAATGAGCGGCTGTGTAAATTTGCACTCTAGGCCCAATCATGACGTTCGCGCCAACCTCAACCTGCCCATTGTCCAGAATAATGGCATCCCAGTTGATGTAGGTGTTTTCTCCGATGGACAAGTGACAACCGTAGGTAAGTTGTAGCGGTGGCTCTATACAGGCGCTGTTTTTTAATTGGACGCCCATTTCCGCCAATAGTTGTCTACGGATATCTGGGTTTGGCTCGTGGTTAAATTGGAAGACAAGCTGCGCAGTTTTGGCGCGCATTAGCTTTAGTTCTTCATCCAGACAATTATAGGTTTCTCCAGAGCGCATCCGAGTCAGTTCTGACATAACAATCATTCCATCAATGTTATTTGCAATAAGGTGCATAATAGGTGAGAGTGATTCGAAGTGAAAATTTGATGCTTAAAAATCAGAAAGTTATCACTGATTTGCCTTGCGTATCCAGTTGGTTGATTGGCTCGTTTAGTTCACAAAGACGTATTCCCTAAATGGCTTAATCGGTTGAAGCCAAAGTGGGAAACCACTCGAAGCGTTTTACGTAGATTACAATATAGTTAATAAGAAGAACTTAATTGAGCCGCTGCGCTATCGATTGATCCAAAAATTTATGACTTATGCGCTCTGGCTTGCTGGCAACGATGAATCAAGAGTGAGCACTTTATGTTCGAACGGGTCATTTCATTTTTAGAAACAACACTGTTTACCTTTAACGAACAACCTATCACGTTGTGGGCGATATTGATGGTGCCGACATGGGTGATTGTCGCTTTATGGTTGTCCAAAATTTTAATCAAAACCGTTACGTCAAGAATGTCCTCATCGGGGAAAGATCCTAACGTGATTCATTTGGTTAAACGGATATTATTTGTCATCGCTCTAGCCATTATTTTTATGACCACACTTTCGATGATCAATGTGCCAATCACCGCGTTCGCCTTTCTGTCTGGTGCCATCGCTATCGGCTTCGGTTTTGGTGCGCAAAACATCATTAACAACTTCATAAGTGGCTGGATTTTGATTGGTGAAAAGCCAATCCGAATTGGGGACTTTTTAGAGGTTGAGGGCGCCAAAGGCACTGTCGAGCAAATAAATACACGCTCAACGAGAATCAGGCGAACCGATGGTGTTCATATGCTCATACCCAACAGTCAGTTGATTGAGAACGTGGTGATCAACTGGACGTTATGCGACAGATTAGTTCGTGGCTCTGTCGTCGTCGGTGTCGCGTATGGGAGCGATGTCAAACAGGTTGCTGCCTTAATGGCGGAAGTGACTTCGCAGCAAGCGCAAGTTCTGAGTTCGCCAGCGCCAGATGTGTTTTTTCAAGACTTTGGTGACAATGCTTTGATCTTCGAATCTTATTTTTGGATTAACTCAACGGTTGAGGGCGGTATTCGCTCGGTCGCAAGTGCCATGCGTTTTGAAATCTACGAAGCTTTCGAAAAGCACGGCATTGAAATCGCGTTTCCACAACGAGATGTGCACATTGATGGGGAAATCAAGTTGTCTAGGGAGAGAAACGGATAGGGCGATAAGCGGTATTGGTGTTCTTATCTTGGTGTCGAGTAACCATAGCGAGGCGGTCACAACACGGATTCACCTCGCTAGAAACAAGTTTGAAGGCGTTATTGGTTGTCCCACATGACTTCGCATTCTTCTTTGATTGCTGATTTTAGCAACTCAATCAGTGGAAACGCTCTGCGTCCTAGGCTTACCGCGGGCTCTGCTTGTTCTTCCTCTTCGTCTACATCAGTAGGGAGGTTTTCTTCAGCTGCATTTTTCGCAGATAGAGCAGAAGTTAATCTTGATAGCGCGTCAGGAACATCTTGAGCGGAAATTGATCCCGGCACCGTGCCGCTGTGACCCATCATTTTGAGCATATCTAATGCAATATCACCAAACATTGTGACGTTTGAGTGGCTTCGACAACGAAATGTTATGAGCATTTACCTGATCCTGTTTTATATGTTCGGTTTGAAACTAAATTGTAGCTGAAATCAGATACTAATTAATGTGATGAAGACCGTTGAGCGTTAAGGTTTTTATGAGTAACAACAAAAAACGGGCACGTACGTCTGCATGCCCGTTGAAATACATTACCTGATTGGTTGTTGATGATTTACAAGCTATACGGATCGCCCAGAGCTAATGCGACCCTAGAAGCAGGAGACTTTCCTAACGCACGGCAAATTTGCCAACCCGCTTCATTGATGACGCTAAGGTCAACGCCCGTTTCAATCCCAAGTTGCTCACACAGATAAAGTACATCTTCCGTTGCAACATTGCCACTGGCTCCTTTCGCGTAAGGGCAGCCGCCGAGCCCCGCTACTGCGCTATCAATGGTGTTGATGCCCATTAACAAGGCTTGGTAGATATTGGCTAATGCTTGTCCATAAGTGTCATGAAAATGTACTGCGAGCGCGTCTTTTGGCAGTAGCGTTAACAACGAATCCAGCATGGCGATAACGCGATTAGGTGTTGCTTTACCGACAGTATCACCGAGCGAAATCTCATAACATCCCATATCAAACAACGTATTGGCGACCTTGGTAGTTTGCTCTGGCTTGATTACTCCCTCATATGGACACACCATGGTACAAGACAAGTACCCGCGCACAGGTATGTTGTGCTGGTTCGCCAATTCGATAACGGGTTCAAAACGGGCAAGGCTCTCCGCAATGCTGCAGTTGATGTTCTTCTGGCTGAACGTTTCTGAAGCGGAGCCAAACACCGCAATTCGCTTTACACCGCTTTCCAGCGCACGTTCTAACCCTGCGAGATTTGGTGTGAGCGCGCTATAAACCACGTCAGGCTTTTTTGAGATACCAGCAAACACCTGATCGGAATCGGCCATTTGAGGCACCCACCTTGGAGAGACGAAAGATCCCGCCTCAATATGCTTTAAGCCACTGCTGCTTAGTTGGTTAATCAAACGGATTTTATCAACCAGCGTCACTGACGTTTCATTTTGTAAACCATCACGAGCGCCGACTTCGACGATATTAACTTTCGCTGGTAGCATACTCGCGCTCCTTATCTTCACTGACGTTATCCGATATCAAAGACAAATTCAGCAGGATGGAACCGTGCTGTACTTGGTCCCCGTGCTGATAAAACAATTCGTCGACTTTTGCTGCTACCGGAGCCGTGATGGTGTATTCCATTTTCATTGCTTCGAGTACCAAAAGCGGATCGCCCGCCGCCACTTCGTCACCTTTAGCCACCATAACTGCTGAAATTATGCCGTTGAGTGGTGCGGTTGGACTTAGTTCATCATCTACATCTTTTGCAGAGTCAAAGTTAGGTTGATGAGCGAACGTGCGCTGCTGACCAAGATAAAATAGTGTTGTTCTTTGTTCATCGCTAAGTGCATTAAAGGTGTAACGCACATTATCAATATCGACGATAAACTGGTTGTCACTTTCAAGCAGGATGACCTGATGCAGCTCCTCACCACATCGGACAGTGAAGTGAGATCCTGTATCTTGCGATGATTGTTGCAAACGTACCTGATGGTTGGCATTGGCATCCGTGAAGTTAAATCGGTAAACGTTGTCAACCGACAGTCTAAAACCTCGTTTGGTTGGCGCGGGTAACGTTGAGCTGTCTGATTTTGAAATGAGATCATTCCAGCGAGCAACCGCCGCCAATGTAAGCCAGATTGAATCCGACACGTCTTGCTGCTCATTTATGCCTTGTTGATGTGTGACGAGGAAACCTGTATCGAGCTCAATCTCGGCAAAGGCTGGCTGCGAAATAATACTGTGCAGATAACCAATGTTTGTCGTTACGCCACGTACGTGATATTGAGTTAACGCCTGCTTAAGCTGGTTTAGAGCGATATCACGAGTTTGCCCCCAGACGATCAGCTTGCTGATCATTGGATCGTAATATTCGCTGATGCTATCGCCTTGGGTAACACCACTATCAACGCGTACGCACGCTAGGCGCACATTACTGTCTGATACGGGTTCTTTTAAGTAGTCAATGCGGCCAGTCGACGGCATAAAGTCATTGTCTGTATCTTCTGCGTAAATTCGCAGCTCAATTGAATGACCGTTGTGGGTGATTTCAGATTGTGAAATAGGTAAATGCTCGCCAGCTGCGACTTTGAATTGCCACTCCACCAAATCAACGCCAGTGATCAATTCAGTGACAGGGTGTTCAACTTGCAGACGGGTATTCATCTCCATGAAGTAGAACTGACCTCGGCTATCGAGTAAGAACTCCACCGTGCCAGCGCCAACATAGTCGATCGCTTGAGCGGCCTGAACCGCAGCTTCACCCATTTGTTTACGCAGTTCATCACTAAGACCGGGAGCTGGTGCTTCTTCGACTACTTTTTGGTGACGGCGTTGAATGGAGCAATCGCGATCAGAAAGATAGACACAGTTGCCATGTTGGTCAGCAAATACCTGAACTTCAACGTGGCGAGGCTGCAATATACATTTTTCGATTAGAAGCTGCTTATCGCCAAAGCTTGAAAGTGCTTCACGCTGCGCACCGTCGATGGCCAGAGGCATTTCGGCTGCGCTATTGACCACTCGCATGCCTTTACCGCCGCCCCCTTGGGTTGCTTTAAGCATCACTGGGTAACCGATTTTTTCCGCTTCTGCTAATAAATGCTCTACGCTGTTGTCTGTGCCGTGATAGCCCGGAACCAATGGTACGTTCGCCTCAGACATGATGGCTTTGGCTTGCGACTTCGAACCCATTGCTTCAATTGCGCTGGTGGAAGGGCCAATAAAGGCGATGCCATTTTCGCTGCACGCTTTGGCTAGTTTCGGGTTCTCGGAAAGAAAACCATACCCAGGGTGGATAGCATCGGCTTGCCA
The DNA here is from genome assembly GCF_033340475.1 of Vibrio sp. 1078-1. Taxonomy (NCBI): domain Bacteria; kingdom Pseudomonadati; phylum Pseudomonadota; class Gammaproteobacteria; order Vibrionales; family Vibrionaceae; genus Vibrio; species Vibrio sp. 1078-1. The sequence continues at coordinate 114,265 of NZ_JAWOWM010000003.1, read as the reverse complement.
TTTTTTCGCAGCGCCGATAATCGCATCGATATCGAGATACGATTCACTCGCAGGAGCGGGGCCAATGAATTCAGCGAAATCCGCTTGTTTAACATGTAAGCTGCTGCGATCCGCTTCGGAATAGACGGCTACCGTCTCGATAGCCATGCTTTTTGCGGTTTTAATGATTCGGCAGGCAATTTCACCGCGGTTTGCGATCAGTATTCTTTTAAACATGATTCCTCCAATTGGCGGCGCGCTTTTCAAAAAATGCAGCTAGTCCTTCTTGTCCTTCACTGGACACGCGAGCGGTTGCAATAGCTTGGCTGGTGTATTCAATTAATGAATGATCGATAGGTTGGTTATCACAGCGTAAACAAAGTGCTTTTGCAGCCTGCATGGCTTGTGGACCGTTGTTGAGCAGGTGATCAATGGTGCGATTGACGGCTTCACGTGGTTGAGCGTCTATCTGATGAAGAATACTCATCGATAGCGCGGTTTCGGCATCAATCAGTTCCGCGGTTAAAAAGTAGCGTCGGCTTTGTCGTTGTCCAATCGCTCGGATTACGTAAGGTCCGATGGTGGCGGGTAACAAACCGAGCTTCACTTCACTCAAACAGAAGCGGCTTTCAGGTGTACCAATAGCGATATCGCAGCAGCAGATAAGCCCAAGTGCGCCGCCAAATGCAGCGCCATGCACCATAGCAATAGTCGGTTTGCTAAAGGTATCCAGCGTATGCAAAAGTTTTGCTAGTTGCTGTGCATCTTGCAGGTTTTCACTCTCGGTTTTGGTGGCCATTGACTGCATCCAGCCAAGATCCGCACCCGCAGAAAAGTGTTTCCCTTGCGCCGTTAGTACCAATGCACGTAGAGAGTCGTCTCTCTCAAGTTTTTCCAAGGTTTCGATAAGTGAAGCAATTAATTCATCATTAAACGCGTTGTGTTTCTCTGGTCGATTGAGGCTCAACCAAGCAACGCCATTGCTGTCTTTTTCAAGCAGTAGTCCGGTCATGTGACTTCCTTTGTCTGACATTTCAGTCTCTATTCCAATGCTCGCTAACCGTTACTTGTATAAACATCGGTATTCGCGAGGAGTTAAGGTTTGCCTTGCATCCGGCTACATACGGAAGATGCCAAATTTGCTGTCTGGTATTGGCGCATTAAGCGCAGCAGACAGAGCAATGCCGACAACATCACGGGTTTTCGCAGGGTCAATAATGCCGTCGTCCCACAAACGAGCACTGGCGTAATAAGCGTGACTTTGAGTCTGATATTGCTCCGCAATTGGACGTTTGAACGCTTCTTCTTCCTCCGCGCTCCAGCTTTCACCTTTGCGAGTTTTGATATCGCGGGTCACTTGCGCCATCACGCCAGCCGCTTGCTCTCCACCCATGACGGAGATGCGCGCGTTTGGCCACATCCACATCATGGTTGGATCATAAGCGCGGCCACACATGCCGTAGTTTCCTGCGCCATACGATCCACCAATAACCACGGTAAACTTCGGCACGTCTGCACACGCAACAGCAGTTACCATTTTCGCACCATGTTTGGCGATGCCTTCGGCTTCGTACTTCTGACCGACCATAAAGCCCGTGATGTTCTGCAAGAAGAGCAGAGGAATTTTGCGTTGTGCGCACAGCTCAATAAAATGCGCGCCTTTTTGTGCTGATTCCGAAAATAGAATGCCGTTGTTAGCGACAATGCCAATCGGCATACCGTGAATATGGGCAAAGCCACAGACCAAGGTTTCGCCGAACAAGGCTTTAAATTCATCGAACTGGGAATCATCAACAATTCGGGCAATGACCTCTTTAACATCAAACGGCTTTTTAAGATCGGTTCCGACGATGCCGTACAGCTCTTGGGCAGGAAAACGTGGTTCCTGAGGTGCTTTTTGCTTGAGTTGAACGGGTTTCAAGTGGTTGATTTGTGAAACCGCTTGTCTTGCCAACTCTAACGCGTGGTGATCATTTTCTGCGTAATAGTCCGCCACACCAGAGGTGCGACAGTGAACGTCTGCGCCACCAAGATCTTCCGCGCTGACTTCTTCACCTGTCGCTGCTTTTACAAGAGGTGGACCTGCCAAGAAAATCGTACCTTGTTCTTTGACTATGATGGAAACATCACACATCGCAGGAACATAAGCGCCGCCAGCGGTACATAGCCCCATGACCACAGCGATTTGCGGGATACCCTTGGCTGACATTCGGGCTTGGTTATAGAAAATACGACCGAAGTGGTCTTTGTCTGGGAAGACCTCATCTTGGCGGGGTAGGTTAGCGCCGCCAGAATCGACTAAGTAAACACACGGCAGTTGGCATTTTTTTGCAATTTCTTGTGCGCGTAAGTGTTTTTTCACCGTAAGTGGGTAGTAACTGCCGCCTTTTACCGTCACGTCATTGGCGACGATCATGCACTCGGTGCCGTCAATTACGCCAACACCCGCTACTACGCCCGCGCATGGAACGTAATCTGGATACACATCCCAACCCGCGAACTGGCCAATTTCTAAGAAGGATGAACCGGGATCGAGGAGGGCAAGAATGCGCTCACGTACCGGAAGTTTGCCTTTCTTCTGCTGATGCTCGCGGGCTTTCTCACCACCACCATCTTCTATTTGGGCAGTCACGGTATAAAGTTGATCTACAAGTGACGCCATAGAGCGGTAGTTTTCCTGATACTGCTCTGAGTGGGTATTAATATTGGTCGTCAAACAAGCCATAAATAGCCGATCTCCATTCGGTAGACGGGTGACACCACCCGCCTTTATCTATGTTGAATAAGATTTAGGTTGAATAAGGAATTTATTTAGATTCAGAACGCCTAGGTATGTTGATTAGGCGCTTTCGTTAAACAATTCGCGACCAATAAGCATGCGGCGAATTTCTGAAGTGCCCGCACCGATTTCATACAGCTTGGCATCTCGCAACAAACGGCCCGTATCAAACTCGTTGATGTAGCCGTTACCGCCAAGTAGTTGAATCGCATCCAGTGCCATCTTGGTTGCCAGCTCTGCGCTGTAGAGGATCGCGCCAGCAGAATCTTTACGTGTGGTTTCACCACGATCACAAGCGGCAGCGACGGCGTAAACATACGCTTTAGCGGCATTCATTTGTGTGTACATATCCGCGATTTTTGCTTGAACTAGCTGGAATTCACCGATGGATTTACCGAACTGTTTACGGTCGTGAATGTAAGGCACAACGATATCCATACACGCCTGCATGATGCCAAGTGGGCCGCCTGCAAGCACCACACGCTCGTAGTCGAGGCCGCTCATCAATACTTTCACGCCTTGGTTTTCTTCGCCGAGAATGTTTTCCGCAGGGACTTCGCAGTTTTGGAAGACCAGCTCACACGTATTCGAGCCGCGCATACCCAACTTGTCGAGTTTTTGTGCTTGAGTAAATCCAGGGAATCCGCGTTCCACAATAAATGCCGTGATGCCTTTGGAGTGCTGGCTTGGGTCGGTTTTTGCGTAGACAACATAGGTGTGTGCATCAGGGCCGTTGGTGATCCACATTTTGTTGCCGTTTAGCAGGAAAATATCGCCTTTACGTTCGGCTTTAAGCTGCATAGAGACCACATCAGAGCCGGCGCCGGGTTCACTCATAGCAAGGGCGCCGATATGTTCACCGGAGATGAGCTTAGGTAGGTATTTCTCTTTTTGCGCTTGTGTGCCGTTACGGTGGATTTGGTTGACGCAAAGGTTGGAGTGGGCGCCGTAACTTAACGCAACCGAAGCGGATGCTCGGCTGATTTCTTCCATAGCGATAACGTGGGCGAGATAGCCCATGCCTGCACCACCAAACTCTTCGCTGGTGGTCACACCTAAAAGACCCATGTCACCTAATTTGGACCAAAGATGGTTTGGAAAGTCGTTAGTTTGGTCGATAGATTGCGCTAGCGGCGCAATTTCTCTTGCAGCAAAACTATTGATTTGCTCGCGAAGCAAATCGGTATTTTCGTCATAAACAAAGTTCAGGGAAGAGTAGGTAGATTTCATTGCGTGTCCTTGCCTTTACGTCACCTACATCCCAGAGTTGAGGTGTTAGGTGACTTTTTCGCCTTTCATGGATCTCAGTGTGTTTTGGCATCGCAACTGCGCAGCATTTAACTCCATCATTACCGCTTGAATGTCGTTTGCTTGCTGTTGCAATGCTGCCTTCTTCTCTTCGATCAACCGAATCATATAGTTCAACTGCTCAGTACTTTGATCGGTATCGTAGAGTTCAAATAACTCTTTGATATCTGCAAGAGAAAAGCCCAATCGCTTACCTCGCAAAATCAGTTTTAGTCGAATTCGATCACGACCATTGTAGATTCGAGTGTTGCCTTTACGTTCTGGAGTTAGGAGACCTAAATCTTCGTAGAAGCGAATGCTTCGAGTAGTAATGTCGAACTCTTTCGCGAGCTCGCTGATCTTAAATGTGTTCATTCCTTAACCTTACGACTTTCGTATAACATTTACATGAATATACAATTCGTTAACGTTAAAGTAAACAAACAACATCCACTCTTGAGCCTTGATATCACTCGCATTTACTCGAAATCAAAGAATCACTCGAACAAACAATAACCTCAAACTTGACGTTAACGTAAATGTTAGTATAGTTATGACGTAAACGTCAACAAAAGGTTAATGGAATGAAAAATGAAACATGGATTGTTGCCGCTAAGCGAACGCCTATCGGCTCTTTTCAAGGTGCATTAGCTTCAACAGATGTCACGGAACTCGGTGCGAAAGCCATTCAAGGGGCGCTAGCCGAAAGCCAACTCGATGTGCACAAAATAGACGAAGTGTTGATGGGGTGCGTTTTACCCGCCGGTGTGGGGCAAGCGCCTGCAAGACAAGCAAGCCTTAAAGCTGAAATGCCACAATCGATTGGTTGTACGACACTGAACAAAGTTTGTGGATCGGGTATGAAAACCGTGATGCTGGCATATGACCTTATTCAATCTGGTAATGCGCATGCTGTCATCGCTGGTGGCATGGAAAACATGTCGTCTTCTCCTTATCTATTAAAGAAAGCGCGTGATGGTTTCCGTTTAGGTCACGAGCAAGTGCTTGATCACATGTTTTATGACGGTTTGCAGGATGCCTACCAAGGCGAGCTGATGGGTGTCTTTGCAGAACAGACGGCGCAAAAGTATCAGTTCAGCCGTGAAAGTATGGATGCCTGGGCGCAGCAGTCGGTGACTCGTGCGCAGCAAGCAATCGAGCAAGGTTTGTTCAAAGAAGAGATCGTGCCTGTTAACGTAAAAAGTCGGCGCGGCGAAACCTTGGTTGTAGATGATGAGCAACCGAGCAAACTCGACGTCACTAAAATTCCTACCTTACGCCCTGCGTTTGCCAAAGATGGCGGCGTAACCGCAGCAAACTCTAGTTCCATTTCGGATGGTGCGTCGGCAATGATCTTAGTCGATAGTGAGTTTGGTCGTCAGGAAAACCTTCAGCCTCTAGCCAAAATTGTCGCGTACAGCACGCATGCAAGACAGCCTGATGAGTTCACCATCGCACCAGTCTTCGCGATTGAATCGCTGCTGGAAAAAACGGGCTGGGACAAATCAGACGTGGACCTTTGGGAAATCAATGAAGCTTTTGCTGTCGTGACTCAATACGCGGTGAAAGCTCTCGAACTGGACGAGAGCAAAGTGAACCCTCGCGGAGGGGCGTGTGCGCTGGGGCATCCAATAGGCGCAAGTGGCAATCGAATCCTTGTCACTTTGATTCATGCGCTAAAACAAACTGGTGGTAAGCGTGGCGTTGCATCGCTTTGTATTGGCGGCGGCGAAGCTACCGCTATCGCGATTGAAATCTGCTAAATCACTCTCAACAAAGTTTCACTTACATAACAGTAGTCAGTAACAAGCTGAAAAATACAAGGATGTCATCATGACAGAACAAGTAAAGCAGTATATCGGTGGTGAATTTGCCATCTCCGATTCAAAACAATGGCTAGATGTAACCAACCCGGCAACCAACGAAGTGATTGCACAAGTACCTTGTGCCACGGAATCGGAAATGAATGCGGCGATTGCCAGCGCAACAGAAACGTTCAAACGCTGGAAAGAAGTTGCAGCGCCGGAGCGTGCTAGATTGATGTTGCGCTACCAACATCTGTTAAAAGAGCAACACGATGAGTTGGCGATACTGCTTTCAAGTGAGACAGGCAAAACCCTCGCGGATGCAAAGGGTGACATTTGGCGTGGGATTGAAGTCGTAGAACAAGCGGCGAACATTTGTAGCTCAATGATGGGCGAAACGGTTGAGAACGTCGCGACCAATATTGATGGTTACTCTTACATTCAACCGCTCGGCGTTTGTGCTGGCATTACACCGTTTAACTTCCCTGCGATGATTCCATTGTGGATGTTCCCGATGGCGATCGCTTGTGGCAACACCTTTGTTTTGAAGCCGTCAGAGCAAGTGCCACTAACGGCAATGAAACTGGCGGAGCTGTTTGAACAAGCTGGCGCACCAAAAGGCGTATTGCAAGTTGTTCACGGGACCAAAGAGCAAGTCGACCGCATTCTGACTGATCCAGCTGTTCGTGCGATCTCTTTTGTTGGCTCTGTGCCCGTTGGTGAGTACATCTACAAAACAGGTACAGACAACCTGAAACGCGTGCAGTCATTTGCAGGTGCTAAGAACCACATGGTCATCATGCCGGATGCAAACAAACAGCAAGTCATCAATAACCTAGTTGGCGCGTCAGTTGGTGCTGCAGGCCAACGCTGTATGGCGATTTCGGTTGCCGTATTTGTCGGCGAAACCAAAGAATGGATTCCAGAGCTTAAAGAGGCGTTAGCTCAGGTTCAGCCTGGCGCGTGGGATGATGAAACCGCCGGTTATGGTCCGCTGATTAGCCCTCAAGCGAAGCTGCGAGTGGTGAATCTGATTAATGAAGGCAAAGCGTCAGGCGCGAATTGTGTTCTGGACGGGACAGACTGCCAAGTGCCTGGCTTTCCGAACGGTAACTGGGTGGGGCCAACACTATTTACCAACGTGACCACAGACATGTCGATTTATCAGGAAGAAATTTTCGGGCCTGTGCTGTTAACTATGGAAGTGGATGACCTAGATGAAGCGATTGAACTGATCAATGCAAACCGCTTTGGTAATGGTACGTCTATTTTCACGGCGAACGGCGCTGCCGCGAGAAAGTATCAACACAATATCGAAGTAGGTAACGTAGGCATCAACGTGCCGATTCCAGTGCCATTGCCATTTTTCTCATTTACTGGGTGGAAAGGCAGCTTCTACGGCGACCTGCATGCTTACGGTAAACAAGCGGTTCGCTTCTACACCGAGACGAAAACTGTCACCGCGCGTTGGTTTGAAGATGACATTCCAAGCGGTCCAAACATGACCATTCAACTTAGCTAATTACTGGATTAGCGACACCTCTAGCCAAGCGCCACCGTTTAAGTGGGCTTGGCTCGGATACAAATGCAACGAATTAGACCTTAGGACTTCAAGATGGATTTTGAATTAAACGAAGATCAACTCGCGTTTGCCGAAGTAGCAAAGCAGTTTGCAGACCAAATGTTAGCGCCTCATGCGGCCGAGTGGGATGAAAACCATCACTTCCCTAAAGATGTACTGCGTCAGGCGGGTGAGCTGGGCTTTCTGAGCATCTATACGCCGCCAGAGCATGGTGGCTTAGGGTTATCTCGTTTGGATGCGGCGATCATTTTCGAGCAGTTGGCTATGGGTTGTACCGCGACTACTGCGTTTATGACCATTCACAACATGGCGACGTGGATGATCACCAGCTTTGCCAAAGCAGAAGTGGCGCAGCAATTTAGCGCGGATCTAATTTCGGGTGAAAAGCTCGCTTCCTACTGTTTAACCGAACCTAATGCCGGCTCTGACGCCGCTTCTCTAACGACTAGCGCAGTGCGTGATGGCGATGAGTTTGTCCTCAATGGAGCAAAAGTGTTTATCTCGGGTGCGGGTGATACAGATGTATTGGTCGTGATGGCGCGTTCGTGTGGTGAAGGAGCGGGTGGCGTTTCTGCATTCGTTGTTCCTGCTGATTGCGAAGGCATTAGCTACGGTAAAAAAGAAGCCAAAATGGGTTGGAACTGCCAGCCAACTCGCATGATTACCTTCGAAAATGTCCGCATTCCTGCCGACTATCTGTTGGGTGAAGAGGGCGAAGGTTTTAAGTTTGCCATGCTTGGTCTGGATGGCGGCCGAATCAACATTGCTACTTGTTCCGTCGGCACGGCACAACAAGCACTGAACGAAGCCAAACAATACATGACTGAACGCAAACAGTTCGGACGTTCACTGGCGCAATTCCAAGCCCTGCAATTCAAGTTGGCTGATATGGCTACTGAGCTGGTTGCCGCGCGTCAAATGGTGCGACTTGCTGCCGCAAAACTCGATGCCCAACATGCAGAAAAAAGCGCGTACTGTGCAATGGCAAAACGCTTTGCCACCGATGTTGGCTTTAAGGTATGTGACCAAGCTCTGCAGATTCACGGAGGATATGGCTACATCAAAGAATATCCAGTAGAGCGCCACTTCAGAGATGTTCGCGTTCATCAAATCCTCGAAGGCACCAACGAAATTATGCGTTTGATCGTTGCAAGACGTTTACTCACCGAGGGCGTTGAGCTGGTTTAGATTGATACTGTTTAAAGGACGAAATGATTATGATTGCACAAATCAAATTGGAACGTGAAGCGCACATTGCCAAGCTCACGATTAGTAACCCGCCAGCAAACACCTGGACGCTGGAGTCTCTAAATCAGCTAAAAGAGTTGGCGATTGAACTTAGCAATGATCGCTCTATTTATGCGTTGGTATTAACAGGCGAAGGTGAGAAATTCTTTTCTGCTGGAGCGGATCTCAACAACTTTGCATCCGGCGATAAATCGCAAGCAGCAGATATGGCGTTCGCATTTGGTGAAGCGTTTGAAGCGCTTTCTGCATTCGATGGGGTTTCCATCGCGGCAATTAATGGTTACGCGATGGGTGGCGGTTTGGAAGTGGCAATGGCGTGCGACATTCGCATCGCAGAAGAACAAGTACAAATGGCACTTCCTGAAGCGTCGGTAGGTTTGCTGCCGTGTGCGGGTGGGACACAAAACCTGACCGCGTTGGTAGGTGAAGGTTGGGCGAAGCGTATGATCTTGTGTGGTGAGCGTGTGACGGCCGAGCGAGCGGAAAAAATTGGTTTAGTCGAAGAAGTGGTGGCGAAAGGCCAAGCACTGGAAGCGGCTATGGAACTTGCACAGCGTGTTGCGAGCCAATCGCCGAAATCCGTGTCTGCATGCAAAACGCTTATTCAAGGCCGACGCAGCCAAACTCACGCGGCCGGATTGGTCTTGGAGCGTGAACTCTTCTTACAGCTGTTCAATACACAAGATCAGACTGAGGGTGTGAATGCCTTCTTGCAGAAGCGTAAGCCACAATGGACAAACAGCTAGCGGAGGCCAAATGACAGGTACAGTAAATGTTTCACAGATAGAATGTGCTGACGGTTCTGCCATTGGTGTGTTGGAGCTTGATAATCCAGCTGCTCTCAACGCGCTGAGTTACGTGATGATCGAGCAGCTCTATAACCAACTGGTAGAGTGGCAATCGAACGACAGCATCGTCGCGGTATTCTTGCATGCTCAAGGTGAAAAAGCGTTTTGTGCTGGTGGCGATATTCAAGCGATCTACCGTGCACTTGAAAACAAAGAGCAAGACTTTGATTCTGCATTTTCAGCGATGGAAACCTTCTTTGACCTCGAATATCGCTGTGACCATCTTATTCACACTTATCCAAAACCGATCATTGCGTGGGGACATGGTTATTTGATGGGCGGGGGAGTTGGCCTGTTTATGGGAGCAAGTCATCGCGTTGCAGAAACCACCACACGCTTTGCAATGCCAGAGATTAAAATTGGCCTTTACCCAGATGTAGGCGCGACGTACTTCCTGAACCAGTTGCCAAAACATTTGGCACTGTTCTTAAGTTTGACGGCTTGCCAAATTAACGCAACAGATATGAAAGCGTTGGGGTTAAGCCAATGGATTGCACAGCCAGAAAACAAGCAAGTGCTGCTGGATCTGCTTGCATCGGTAAGTTGGAAAGGTGAAGCGAACATCAACGAAAAAATCGCCACTACGCTGCGTTCGGTACACGTGGACGAGCCAACCGAAGGGATGTTGATGCCCTATGCGGAATTGATTGAGCAGTTATGTTCGGGTGACTTAGCGTCAATTGTTGATGCAATCAGCCGTGCTAACGTTGATAACAAGTGGTTCGTCAATGCGCAGAAGTCACTGAACTATGGCAGTCCGTTGTCGCTCAGTATCACTTATCAGCAGTTAACGCAGTATCAAAACCTCTCTTTGAAAGCGTGTTTTGATATGGAATTTAACCTAACACTACGTTGTGGCTTAGAAGGTGATTTTAGAGAAGGGGTTCGTGCGCTGATTATTGATAAAACCAATCAACCGACTTGGCAACATCGCACGGTTTCTGACGTAACGCCACAAGTTTTGGAGCGCTTCTTCTCGCCAATTGACTCAGCAGAATACCCACTGACCGCATCGTCGGTAGCTATAGCGGCACTTTAGTACAAGGAAGAAATACGATATGGACAAAATTGCATTTATTGGCCTTGGTAACATGGGTGCGCCTATGGCTAAGAATCTACTCAAAGCGGGCTTGAACGTCGAAGTATTTGATTTGAACCCAAACGCAGTTGAGGAGTTGACCGCATTGGGCGCTTCAAGTGCCGATTCCGTTCAGCAGGCAGTACAAGGTGTTGACGTGGTTGTCACTATGCTGCCAGCGAGCCAACACGTTCAAAGCGTTTATCTTGGTCAAGATGGCATCTTAGATAGCGTCGAATCAGGTACCTTGCTGATTGATTCTTCCACCATCGATCCGGCGACTGCTCGTTTGGTTGGCGAAAAAGCATCGCAACTTGGTATCAGTTTTGTTGATGCACCAGTATCTGGTGGCGTTGCGGGCGCAGCAGCAGGTACGTTAACTTTCATTGTTGGCGGCTCACAAGAGAACTTTGTTCAAGCCAAAGCGGTGCTTAGCCACATGGGTAAAAACATCTTCCATGCAGGCGATGCTGGAGCTGGTCAGGTGGCGAAGATCTGCAATAACATGATGTTGGGCATTTTGATGAGCGGCACCTGTGAAGCACTCAATTTAGGGATGGAAAACGGACTCGATCCCAAAGTGCTTTCCGACATCATGTTGCAAAGTTCAGGGCGTAACTGGGCGCTAGAGCTGTATAACCCTTGTCCAGGTGTGATGGAAAATACGCCTGCAAGCAATGGTTATCAAGGCGGCTTTATGAGCCAGTTAATGGCTAAAGATCTGGGTCTTGCGATGGAAGCGGCAGTTGCCTGTCAAACATCAACGCCAATGGGCAGCTTGGCTCGTAATCTGTTTAATTTTCACAACGGTCAGGGCAACGGGCAAAAAGATTTTTCAAGCTTGTTTGAGTTCTACCAAAAGCAAAATCAGGCCTAAGGAGCGCTTATGGAGTTAGCAAATAAGGTCATTGCGATCACGGGGGCAGGGCAGGGGCTGGGTAAACAAATGGCACTGTCACTGGCGGAAAATGGCGTTCATCTTGCGCTTATCGACCTCAATTCAGAGCAACTGGCTGAAACGAAAGCGGAATGTGAATCTCTCGGCGTTACCGCTCGTTTTTATGTGACGAACGTGACTGACGAACAGCAGGTGTGCAGTGCTTTTGAGCAAATTGAGGCAGATTTCAAGCAGCTCAATGGCGTTATCAATAACGCAGGTATTATGCGTGATGGTATGTTCATTAAAGTCAAAGATGGTCAGGTTAACACGATGTCGCTGGAACAATTTCAGTCTGTTCTAGATGTGAATGTAACAGGCACTTTCCTGTGTGGCCGTGAAGCGAGCAAGGTAATGCTGAACACCGATAGCAAAGGGGTTCTGATCAACATATCCAGCGTTGCGCGTGCCGGGAATATTGGTCAAACCAACTATTCAGCATCTAAAGCGGCGGTAGCCACCATGGCAACGGTGTGGGCGAAAGAGTTAGGGCGTTTCGGAATTCGCTCAGTGGCGATTGCTCCGGGTGTCATCAAAACTGCCATGACAGACCAAATAAAACCTGAAGCGATGGAACGTTTAATCGGAATGATTCCGGTTGGACGTTTAGGTTTGGCGGATGAAATTTCATCGACCATAAAATACGTGTTAACCAACGAATTCGTGACCGGAAGAGTGTTCGAAGTCGATGGCGGAATGCGAATGTAACCCCTTCTGCAACATAAAAAAGGGGAGCGAGTTTGATTGTCCGCTTCCTTCCATTTTCTCCTTTCTTTTATTGCTTCTATCTGAAAAATGTATTGGATGCATGGTCGACTGCTATCTCATCGAACGGTATAAAAATTGATTCTATTTCTAATGTGAATGGTTAGTTCTATATTGCTTGTCATGTAAATGTATCAACTCACAACTAAGACGATCTTTTGTCTCACTAACGAGATCGTCATTCTTGGTGTGTAAAAAACATTCTTATTGGTCATATTGTAACCGAAAACTATTTCGGCATCTAAAGATGGTGATTTATTATTCAGCGCAAAATACATGGGAATATGAGGCTGACTGAATAACCTTCAGTTGTCTTAATAATAAATAATCAGAATTCTCAATTACACTGAAGTAACTACCCATTAGGGAAGAGCAATAATGTCACTATTTCATTCGCTTAGGACGATGCCGCTATTATTGGGGTGTCTGTGTTTTTCTGTTCAGGCCTCCACAGAAAAGGTGGAACAGGAAGGTAAGTTTTTACAGTCGTTAGAAGGCATCGAAAATCAAATTTACGCATTACCTCAGAGTTCTTTAGCTTTGATTGAAGCGTTAGAAGAAGAGTCTTTACTACAAAACCAACCAACAGCGCTGTTGGTGCGTTACTGGCTTGCCAAGGCCACGGTTTTAGAGCTGCTAGGGCGCGTAGAAGAGAGTCAGAGTGTCGTTCAAAAAGGATTGGAGCTTGTGCGTCCACAGAGCCATGAGTATCTCCTGTTTAAGTTGATTCAGATGCGAACTATGGTTGGAAAGAGCGATATCGATACCGCGCTTTCTGCGTTGGATAGCTTGTTGGAAACATCGCGTGAGAATGGTGATAAGCAACTTGAATCAGAAATCCTGTTGCTAAAAGGACGCTATTACGATGAGCAAGGTGAGTTTAAAAAATCCTATGCTGCACTTATGTCGTCCATGGATGCGGCTGAATCTTCAGGTGTTCACGGGCTGGTCGAACGTGCAGCACTAGAGCTAGGTGACGTACTTGTCAAAATTCAGGGTTACGACCGATCTGAGGCGCTTTTGGAACAAGCATATCGCTATTTTAGGGATAGGCGTATGTCGTTCAATGAGTTGTTGAGCGTTTTGACGATAGCGAAACTTCATAAAGCACAGTTCCAATACGAAGAGGCGATAGCGTCATATCAGCGAGCGTTAAAGCTGGCTCAAATTATCGGTGATGGACGCTTTAGATTTCGAGTTAACCTTGAACTTGCAGCTTTATATCGCGAGACGAAACAAGAAAAGAAGATGGTTAACCACTTGAAGCTGGCGGAGAATTTACAGTACAGAGAAACGTCTAGCGCGTATTTGGCAACATTTAAGTTGTTACAAGCCGAATATATGTTAGAGCAGCAGCAATTTGAAATACTTTTAGCGATGATCGCGCCAATGCTGCCGGAGATTATAGAGAGTCGATACGTCAAGCAACAGCAAATGGAGCTACTAAAAGTCGCCGCTATGGCCTATGCGGGAAGCAATGACTTTAAACTAGCATTCGAAACTTACGGTAACTATCACGATAAATTTATCCAATTTAGCAATCAAAGAGAAGTTGAAAATCTTGAGCGCCAGCAGACGTTATTTGAGTTGGAACGACTTGAATATGAGAACGAAGATCTCAACTGGAACAATGTTTTGCAGCGTATGGAGCTAGAAAGTAACCGTCGTACTTTTTACTTATTGGGTGAAGCGCTACTTGCGCTCATCGGTGTTCTATTTTTGATGGCGGTAGTATTTCTCGTCGTCAATCGCTCGCGTTTGAGAATGCGTCGCCTCGCAAAGACAGACACATTGACAGGGTTGTTCAATCGCCGTTTTTTAGAGGACTGGTTCACTAAGCCAGTAGAAGTGAGGCGTGAGCGAAAAGAGAAACCGGTACCTCAATCTAAGCAAAAAAAAATACAACACTTTGTTTTTGAGCAAGTCGAGCAAGTTAAGTACGGTTATCTAGCTTTAAATAAATGGGTAGATAGCAAACTCGATAAACAGAAAATGGTGCCAAATAAGCCACAATCGGGGCCAGTAACTTTAGCGTTAATCGATGTGGATTATTTCAAGCAGGTAAATGATACCTATGGGCATGTGTTTGGAGATACCGTACTAACGGGCGTTGCCAAAGTGTTGGAGGAAACTGTACGTGAGAACGACATTGTTGCTCGCTTTGGTGGTGAAGAGTTTGTTGTTGTTATGCCCAATACAGACCATGAAAACGCCCTTATTACTGCCGAACGTTTACGTAGCGCTTTATCCCTACATGGCTTTGTTACGGAACAGAAAGAAGAAGTGAGAGTGACCTGTAGTTTTGGAGTCGTTACCACTGAAGATAATGAGATGAGCTTTAAATCACTTTGCGATCAGGCCGATAAATTGCTTTATCAAGCGAAAGCGAACGGACGCAACTGCGTGAAAGGTCGCTCGCTAGCGTAACAGAAATCAAAAGTTCAGGCTCATCGCACGATGAATCTGAACTTATCCCTCCCATTTACTTTGATAGCCAAGTGACTTTGAGATCCTTGCTTCGAATATAAAACGCTGAATCTAAAATCTTAAAGTCACTTGGCGATATTACTTAAAAATGGCTTAAGGAGATATCGAATCGCATATTCATGGCGTTCAATATAACCTCTCTTTTTGCCTCCTTCACCTTCAAAGTGCGAATGCCACTTGTGTCTACAAAACTATAACAAACTAGAGTGTCTATTCTTTGTACAAACAAACCATGTACAGGTGAAATGATTAGTGGTCGATATAAATTTTTTGTGGCACAGATTTTTGTTGTTCAAAAATCAACTCGTTCATCATCGTTTTAAAAATGGATCGACATTTAAGTGGCTGATTTTGCTTGCTTTATTTGTTTGTTCTTAAACTGAAATCTAGTTATCCCGACAAGTTCTTACCGAGCAATTTTTCGTACACCCTCAACTTTTCATCCTTTTTTACTAACATTTTTCTTTAAAAATAATTTGAGTTCGAATTAATTTTCAGGCATTTTATATTTAACTAACCGTTCAATTAAAAATAACAGGGACGCAAAATGCCAAAGGTGGGGATGCCTGAAATCAGAAAACCGCAGCTTGTGAAAGCGACAATGTCAGTGATTGATAGAGTCGGTTTACACGCGGCGAGTATTTCGTTAATCAGCAAAGAAGCCGGTGTATCAACGGGGATTATCAACCACTATTTCGGTGGTAAGCACGGATTGCTGGAGGAAACGATGCGCGAAATCTTGCGTCAGCTTTCGTCCACTATCACACAGAAGTTACGTGAGCTGCCAAGTGATGCTCATCACCAAAGAATTAACGCCATCATTGATGGTAATTTTGTCGGCTATCAGGCAGAAAACCAAGTTGCCAAGACTTGGCTGGCGTTTTGGTCGTACTCAATGCATGACGAGCAGCTCAAGCGTTTGCAGCGTGTCAACGAACGACGTCTATTGTCCCACCTAAGAAAAGAACTCAAAGCATTATTAAATGCAGAGCAGGCTGAATTGGTTGCTCATGGTATTGCATCACTTATTGATGGAATTTGGCTGCGCGGAACGCTCAACCCGCAAGGCATTGATGCAGAAAGAGCGAGAATCATCATCAACGATTATCTCGAAAAACAACTTACGTTTTATTCTGAAAAAATATAAAAGTTACAGGTCTTCAAAATGGAAATGAAAGCACACTATATCAATGGTGCGATGTACGACGGGTGTTCAGATGAACACTTCACCACTTACAATCCGGCGAATGGTGAGCCATTGGCCAACATTAAACAAGCGAACCAAGACGATCTTCAAGCAGCGATTGAATCGGCAAAGAAAGGTTTTGCTGCATGGTCGGCGATGACTGCGATTGAGCGCAGCCGTATTTTACACAAAGCCGTTGCCATTTTACGTGAGCGTAATGACGAGCTGGCTGCATTGGAAGTGGCAGATACTGGTAAGCCCATTCAAGAAGCTATCGCGGTTGATGTCACAACAGGTGCCGATGTTCTTGAGTACTACGCTGGCCTTGCTCCAAGTCTACAAGGTGAACAGCAGCCGCTCAGCGACGATCAGTTTTTCTATACACGTCGTGAGCCATTGGGCATTTGCGCGGGTATTGGCGCTTGGAATTATCCAATTCAAATTGCGATGTGGAAATCGGCGCCAGCACTGGCTGCGGGCAACGCAATGATCTTCAAGCCATCAGAAGAAACACCATTAACGGCGCTTAAGCTCGCCGAAATTTATTCAGAAGCGGGCATGCCAGATGGCGTATTTAATGTCGTGCAAGGGGATTACCGAGTAGGACAGATGCTAACGGCGCATCCTGATATCGCAAAAGTGTCATTCACGGGTGAGTCAGGCACCGGTAAAGTCGTCATGAGTGACAGCGCTAAGACACTAAAACAAGTAACGATGGAGCTTGGTGGTAAGTCTCCACTGATTATTTTTGATGATGCGAAGTTAAACGATGCCGTTTCTGCGGCCATGGTGGCGAACTTCTACACCCAAGGTGAGGTTTGTACGCACGGTACACGTGTATTTGTCCATGAAGGTATTTATGACGACTTTATCGCACAGCTTAAAGCCCGAACCGAGCTGTTAGTCGTCGGCGATCCGCTTGATGAGAACACGCAAATTGGCGCGCTAATCTCTAAAGATCATGAATCGAAAGTTCTAGGAGCGATTGAAGCCGCGAAAGCGAGTGGCGCGACGTTACTGACTGGCGGCTACAAAGTAACAGACAATGGCCTAGCCAATGGTAACTTTGTTGCTCCAACCGTATTTGTCGATTGCGATGATGACATGAGCCACGTTCAACAAGAAATCTTTGGCCCGGTAATGTCAGTTCTGAAATTCCGCGATGAGTCGGAAGTGATTGCGCGTGCAAATGGCACCGATTATGGCTTAGCGGCAGGTGTATTTACTCAAAACCTATCTCGTGCGCACCGTGTGATCCATCAAATTCAAGCGGGTATTTGTTGGGTGAACACATGGGGTGACTCACCTGCGGAAATGCCAGTTGGCGGCTACAAGCAATCAGGTGTTGGCCGTGAAAACGGAGTCGAAACCCTTAAACATTACACACAAACGAAGAGTGTTCTGGTTCAGCTAAGCGACTTCGAAAGCCCTTACAAATGATACTACTCATAGTAGATAACTGACCACTTTAGCTTGTTAAAATGCTCGATAACTACGTTGTCAATTTTGATTGTAGGTTAACTACTTATCAAAATTTCCGCCTTGTTCTCAAGCATTTTTCCTACGCTAATTTCGTTCACTTATCTACGGTGATGAGTATTAACTCCTAGGAGAATAAAAATGCAACAACACTACGATTACATCATCGTCGGTGCGGGTTCGGCCGGCTGTGTGTTAGCGGATCGCTTAAGTGAAAGTGGTCAAAATTCGGTCCTATTACTCGAAGCGGGTGGGTCGGATAAAAGTATTTTTATCCAAATGCCAACAGCGCTTTCTTACCCGATGAACACTGAAAAATACGCGTGGCAGTTTGAGACGGTTGAAGAGCAAGGGTTGGATGGTCGCCAACTTCATTGTCCTCGCGGAAAAGTTCTGGGCGGTAGCTCATCTATCAACGGCATGGTTTACGTTCGCGGACACGCTTGTGACTTTGACCAGTGGGAAGAGGAAGGCGCGAAAGGCTGGAATTATCAGTCGTGTTTGCCTTATTTCCGTAAAGCAGAGTCTTGGATTGGTGGTGCTGATGAATATCGGGGCGATCACGGTCCAGTCGGCACATGTAACGGCAACGATATGAAGCTCAATCCACTGTACCAAGCTTTTATTGATGCAGGCAAAGAAGCGGGCTACCCAGAAACAAAAGATTACAACGGTTATCAGCAAGAGGGCTTTGGCCCAATGCATATGACCGTCGACAAAGGCGTACGCGCTTCGACCTCTAATGCATACTTAAGCCGCGCTAAAAAACGCAAAAACTTCACCCTAATGAAGAGGGTGACGGTTCATCGAGTTTTATTAGAAGAAACTGGTGCAGAAGGCAAGAAAGCGGTAGGCGTTGAATTTGAAAAGTCAGGTTCAATTCAGCAATGTTTTGCGAATAATGAAGTGATTTCGAGTGCGGGTTCGGTTGGCTCCGTTCAGCTGTTGCAGCTTTCAGGCATTGGCCCTAAGGCAGTATTAGAAAAAGCGGGCATTGAGGTGAAACACTCGTTGGAGGGGGTAGGTAAAAACCTGCAAGATCACTTAGAAGTGTACTTCCAATATCACTGTAAACAACCTATCACGCTCAACAGCAAATTAGGTTTGGTGAGCAAGGGCTTGATTGGCACTGAGTGGATATTAACTCGCAAAGGCCTTGGTGCGACTAACCACTTTGAATCGTGTGCATTTATCCGCTCTCGAGAAGGGCTAAAGTGGCCAAATATTCAATATCACTTCTTGCCAGCGGCAATGCGTTATGACGGGCAAGCTGCTTTTGATGGTCATGGTTTCCAAGTGCACGTTGGACCTAACAAGCCAGAAAGTCGCGGGTCGGTCGAAGTTGTCTCTGCGAATCCGAATGATAAGCCGAAGATTGAGTTTAACTACATTTCCACTGAACAAGATAAGCAGGATTGGCGTGATTGTATTCGCCTTACTCGCGAGATCCTCAATCAGCCAGCCATGGATGAGTTTCGTGGGGATGAGATCCAACCCGGTCTGAACATCACAACGGATGAACAGATTGATGAATGGGTGAAGCAAAACGTCGAGAGTGCTTACCATCCATCTTGTACCTGCAAAATGGGCGCAGATAATGACCCATTAGCCGTCTTAAATGAGCGATGCCAAGTACGCGGTATTCAAGGCTTGCGTGTGGTGGACTCTTCTATTTTCCCAACTATTCCGAACGGTAATTTAAATGCGCCAACGATTATGGTGGCAGAACGCGCCGCGGACATGATTTTGGATAACGCCCTAGAAACGTCGAACAACGTACCAGTTTGGATTGCACCGGACTGGCAAGAGATGCAACGAATGCATCCGCCAAAAAGAGATCTCGATTCGATCTCATAAAATGAAAAAGTCAGTAATCATTACAAGGAATTCAACATGTCTAAGATGACAAAAATCTTCTCAACAATTGCACTAAGTACTTTAGCAACAGGCGCTTACGCCAACCAATGTGAAACGGTTCGTTTCGCAGATGTAGGTTGGACTGACATCACTGCGACCACTGCCGTTACATCAGAGTTACTTAAAGGGTTGGGGTACAAAACGAAGACTGATCTTCTGTCTGTGCCTGTAACTTACTCCTCTATGGCTAATGGCGATATCGACATTTTCCTAGGTAACTGGATGCCAACGATGGAAGGTGATATCGCGAAATACCGTGATGCAGGTACTGTTGAAACCGTACGCGCGAACCTCGTTGGCGCAAAGTACACGCTAGCGGTTCCAAAATACGTTTATGACGCAGGCGTAACCAACTTCGCTGACCTAGTAAAACATGCCGACAAATTTAAAGATCGCATTTACGGCATTGAACCAGGAAACGATGGCAACCGCTTAATTCAGTCAATGATTGATAGCAACGCATTCGGCCTAAAAGATTTCAGCCTAGTTGAGTCCAGTGAAGCTGGCATGGTGTCTCAAGTATCACGTGCCGCACGCCGCAATCAATGGATTGTGTACCTAGGTTGGGCGCCGCACCCAATGAATAGTAACGTTGAAATGGAATATCTAGCGGGTGGTGATGACTTCTTCGGTCCTAACTACGGCGGCGCGAACGTCTACACAAACGTACGTAAAAATTACCTCGCTGAGTGTCCAAATGTAGGTCAGCTAGTGAAAAATCTAGAGTTTAACCTAGAAATGGAAAATGAACTGATGGAAGCGATTCTTAACCAGAAACAGAAGCCATCAAAAGCAGCGCAAGCATGGTTGAATGCAAACCAAGAGCAAATTGAAGCGTGGCTAGAGGGCGTGAAAACGGTAGATGGCCAAGATGCGCTAACAGCTATTACAAACTACTTAAAAACAAACGCTTAATAAGCAGTATTTGAGCTCGTTTTTTTTAAAAAGTGGGCAGTTTTGCCCGCTTCATTAACACAAAGGTTTTATTTTGAATTTTATTACGGACAACAAACTACCGTTGGGCCAATGGATGGAAACTGGCGTCGATTGGTTAACCATCAATGCATCGGGTTTTTTCGATGCAATCTCTATTACACTTGAAACGATCATTCTTTTCGTGGTGGACATTTTTAAATGGATGCCACCTGCAGCGCCAATCATTATGACGGCGGCAATTGCTTGGTTCTTACATCGCAGCATTCCTCTTGTCGTATTTATCGTGTTGGCCTTACTCGCAATTCTCAACCTTGGTTACTGGCAAGAAATGCTGGAAACCTTTGTCCTTGTGTTTGCAGCGACAACGATTTCCGTATTAATTGGCGTGCCGTTGGGCATTATGGCGGCGCACCGTCCTTGGTTATACACCTTGTTGCGGCCAATACTCGATTTAATGCAGACCGTCCCGACATTCGTTTACTTAATTCCAACCTTGGTTCTGTTTGGCTTAGGTATTGTCCCTGGTCTAATCTCGACCATCATTTTCGCTATCGCTGCGCCAATTCGATTGACGTACCTCGGCATTATTAAAGTGCCGGAGGAGCTACTTGAAGCGGGTAAAGCATTTGGTGCCAGCCGTATGAAGCTACTGTTTAAGGTGGAGTTACCTGCGGCATTGCCAAGTATTATGGCTGGCGTTACGCAGTGCATTATGTTGTCTCTGTCTATGGTAGTCATTGCGGCGCTTGTTGGTGCTGATGGACTTGGTAAACCAGTCGTACGCGCACTGAATACGGTAAACATCTCGCAAGGTTTTGAAGCTGGTTTAGCGATTGTACTCGTTGCCATCATTCTTGATCGCTTGTGTAAAGCACCAAACCAGAAGGAGGCATAATCATGGACGCTATTACTATTAAAAATCTTGATGTCGTTTTTGGTCAGCAACAAGCACAGGCGCTAGCACTACTAGATCAAGGGAAGTCTCGACAAGAAATCATTGATGAAACTGGCCAAGTGGTTGGGGTTGATAATGTTTCGCTGAACGTGAAACAGGGTGAGATCTGTGTCTTGATGGGGCTTTCAGGCTCGGGTAAATCAAGTTTGCTGCGAACGGTTAACGGATTGAACGATATTTCTCGTGGCTCTCTGAAAATTAAAGATGGCGACGATATGGTTGAGCTCTCTAACTGTGACGAACAGAAACTGCGCCACCTTCGTACGCACCGCGTGTCCATGGTGTTTCAGAAGTTTGCATTGATGCCTTGGTTAACGGTGTTAGACAATGTAGCGTTTGGTCTAGAGATGCAAGGCATTGGTAAAGCAGAGCGTCGTAAAAAGGCGCGTGAACAGCTCGAAATGGTCGGTTTATCTGAGTGGGAAACCAAATTCCCGCACGAGCTTTCTGGTGGTATGCAGCAGCGTGTTGGCCTAGCGCGAGCGTTTGCGATGGACACTGATATCTTGTTAATGGATGAACCGTTTTCAGCACTTGATCCATTGATTCGTGCTCAGCTTCAAGATGAATTGATTCTGCTTCAAGAAAAGCTAAACAAAACCATTCTTTTTGTAAGTCACGACTTGGATGAGGCGCTTAAAATCGGCAACAACATCGCCATTATGGAATCAGGAAAGCTGATTCAACATGGCAAGCCAGAACAGATCATTCTTGCTCCAGAAAACGATTATGTGGCGGACTTTGTTGCTCACACTAATCCATTAAATGTACTGAAGGGACGTTCCTTAATGCGTGACGATTTGGTTCGCGAAGATACGCGTGTTCTGATTTGCCCTGACAAAGATATTTGGGTGATACAAGAGAGCAAGGGGTTAAGTTTAGCGGATAAAGATAAATCGTTGATTCAATGGAAGAGCGACTCTTCGAACCTTGACGAAGTTAATGAAAACTCTCTGGTTCAGGTTAGTCCAGAAATCAGTATGCGAGAAGCGATTGAACTTAAACAGCGTAGCAATCAGCCTCTGCTTATGGTTGAAGATAATAAGTTGGTTGGTGTGTTAAGCGACAATGAGCTTTACGATGCATTGCTTGGTAATTTTAAGTCAGAGCAAGTTGCGTAACGTTGACGCAGAACCAAGTAAAAAAGAGCCGCACATTAATGCGGCTCTTTTTAGTTTAAACAATGATTTAAGTCGCTAAGCTAAGACAATGGTCGACTATAGAGTCGTAATTACGTCATCCATTGCAAGGCGTGCTTTTGGAAGACCATGATTATAATCTTCCCCATCTTTATGGTAGCCAATTGCCAGCGCAACTTCACAAATATGGCCCTCGAGCTCTTCTTTAAACTCTTCTCCAATCAGAGCCGGATCGACACCTTCCATCGGTGTTGAATCAATGCCTAGTCGTGCCAATGTGTGTAGTAGGTTGCCTAGTGCCAAATAGACTTGTGCTTTTGTCCAGTTTCCGTTGAAGCCATTTTCGTCCGTATTTGCATCGGCAAAAGCGTAAGCACCCATAAAGTTGTTGTACATCTCCGCTGGCAAGTGGCCAGATGTTACTTCTGCATCCACACGCTTCGCAAATTTCTCTTTAGTAAATTTAGGATCGTAAGCAAACAGAATCGTATGTGATGCGGCTTTCGCGTGTGGTTGGTTAAACTGATGCATATTTGCAAACGTATTGTGGAAACGTTGCTTCGCTTCATCACTTTCAATAACGATGAATTTCCATGGTTGTGAGTTGATAGAAGACGCCGACAAACGCAGTGCTTCTTTGATTATCGCCATGTCTTCTTGAGAAACGCGCTTGGTTTCATCATATTTTTTTGCAGTGTAACGGCTATTTAGATCGGTAATGATTTGATGGGACACGTTTATATCCTCTTTATGTGATGACAGATGAGGATGCACTAGCATCGACAACCATGCGTACCTCGAATATGGGTTCATGATAATGGATATTTTTTCATTGATAAGAGGGTGTTTATTTAAATCACTTTTTACTTTTTGTTGAAAATCGATGTGAGTTGATCGATTTGAAACTTAAAAGTCCTTATTTGGAAGCTTTTATTTGATATTAAATTAAACTCATATTGAGGCGTAGGGGAAAGCAACATGAACGTGATTGAAGTTTTTAATGATAGCTATGAACGTTGTACTTCAGATCAGGAGTTTTTCGACTTGTTCTACAAAAATTTATGGTCGAAAAGTGCCAACTTTAGACAGAAGTTTGACGGTATAGACATGCACCAACAAGTGAGAATGCTTAGAGGGTCTATCGTATTTTTTATGATGGCAGATACCTCGACCGAAGCGCACAAAATGGTGGAAAAGTATGGGAAAAAGCATGCAAGTGCAGATATTGGTATAGAGCCGCAGGATTTTGATGTTTGGCTTGAGAGTTTGTTAGAAACGGTTCGACAGTGTGATTCCGGGTACGATGCCGATGTTGAAACCGCTTGGCGAACATGCTTTAAAACGGGCTTAGAAGTAATGAAACAAGAATGTGATAAAGAAGATGGGCACATCCTTAAAGCGAGTACCAAATAAGGAAGTAACGTGAGTGGTCGTTACTTCCTAGGGGCAGAATCTTACTTATCTTGTGTCTCTTTATTCTTTTTCACCGCTTCGGCGATATCACTGACAGCTTCGACAAGATTGATCGGCATTGGAAAAATAATAGTGGATGTTTTGTCTGTAGTGATTTCAGTGAGTGTCTGCATGTAACGTAATTGCAGTGCATTCGGTGCTTCGTTGAGCATTTGCGCTGCTTCTTTTAATTTATTTGAAGCCTCTAACTCACCAGTAGCGTGAATGATCTTCGCCCTACGGTTACGTTCTGCTTCTGCCTGACGGGCTAGGGCTCTGACCATGCTGTCATTTAAATCAACATGTTTGACTTCAACCGTAGCAATCTTGATTCCCCAGTCATCAGTCTGTTGATCGAGAATGGATTGTAAATCCTTATTGAGGCGTTCTCGCTCTGATAGCAATTCATCGAGTTCATGCTGACCCAATACCGAGCGCAGCGTGGTTTGTGCTAACTGGCTGGTGGCATCGCTGTAGCTTTCAATATTGTTAATCGCCATTTGAGGATCGACTACGCGAAAATAAACGACCGCGTTGACGCGCACAGAAACGTTATCTTTGGTAATTAAATCTTGTGTCGGCACATCCAAAACGACAGTACGTAAATCAACCCTCACCATTTGCTGAATAAATGGGATAAGGATGATCAAACCAGGTCCTTTGACTTCTTGAAATCGACCAAGAAAGAACACAACCCCACGTTCGTATTCTCTCAAAACCTTGAACATTTGGGTCGCTAGTGCGAACAGCAGCACCACGATCACCGCAACGGTATAGAGCATCATAAAGCGCCTCCTATTTATTTTGGCGGTCATCAGGCATCACAGTTAAGGTCAGCCCTTTAACATTAACAATGGTGACGTGATCACCTTGTTTGAATTGTTGATGGTCTTTGGCTTTAGCTCGCCATAACGCACCGTTGAGTTGAACGCGTCCTTCGCCATCGATAAAGTCATCGCTTACCACGGCGACCTTCCCAGGGTATGTCTCTAAACCCGTCGTTACACGCCGGCGACGAATTTTAAGCAGCAGGCCGACAGTCAGCACGATTAGAGCTACGGAAAATATGGCAATACCAAAAATCAAAGGAAGGGCGACCTGGAATCCTGGTAACTCACTGTCCATGAGAAATATTGAACCGAGAACAAAGGCGACAACGCCGCCTAAGCCCAAAATACCAAAGCTCGGGCTGAATGCTTCCGCTATCATTAGTGCAATACCGAGTAACAGCAGACCAAGACCTGCGTAGTTGACGGGCATCATTTGTAGTGCGTACATGGCAAGAAGCAGACAAATCCCACCTAGCACACCGGGTAAGCCAATTCCTGGGTTGTAAAATTCAAGAAGTAAACCGTAGATGCCGATGAGCATTAGAATGTAGGCAACGTTTGGGTTGGTGATAACGGCTAACATTTCTGCTCGCCAATCTGGCGTTCTTTCAACCCATGTTGGATTTTCAAGTGACAATGTCACAGTGCGATTGTTTACTTTAACAGTTTGCCCATCTATGGCTTTGACTAAGTCTTCTGGCGAATTGGCGATGTAATCGATCACGTTTAATTCTAATGCTTCTGTTGCATCCAAGCTCGCCGCCTCGCTTACTGCTTTCTCTGCCCATTCTGCATTTCGTCCATGAAGTTTTGCTAAGCCTTTAATGTAGGCTTTGGCGTCGTTAATTACCTTTTTCTCCATTGCGGTTTTAGCGGGAACTTTCTCTGAGCTTTCGTTGGTTCCTTCTGGCGTTTCTTCCGCGTTTTGATCTTTGCCATCATCCGATGAAGGAGGTTGAGGCGCACCACCTAACGCGACGGGCGTTGCAGCTCCGAGGTTTGTCGCTTCAGCCATGGCGGCTACGTGACTAGCGAGCAAGATGTATGTTCCGGCACTGGCGGCTCTAGAACCAGATGGGCCGACCCAAGTCGCAATGGGAGTCGAGGAGGTGGTAATCGCATGAATAATATCTCGCATTGCGCTATCTAAGCCGCCTGGTGTGTCCATCTCTAAGATCACTAAACTGACACCGTTTAGTTGAGCTTCTTCTATTTCACGAGATAAATAGTCGCTAGTAGCAGGCCCTATAGCGCCTTTGACAGGAACAATCCAAACGGTATTCGCCAGTGCTTGACTGGCCATCAAGAGTAAAGGTAAGAACCATATCCATAGTCGTTTCATGCAGTCCTCCTTGTGTGGTCACAGGGACTTTTTGAAATCCTAATTCAAGTATATCCAAATAACTTAGAGATGCTTGAGTATAGGTTCTAATGAATAAGTTGCCGAGGCTAATTAGGAGACTACTTTTTTATATATAAACGCTGTGTGAGATAGTAAACTAAAGCAAATTATTGGTAATTGTGACGTTTATGTTTATTGTTCAGCGTTTGATTAAGTTGGCCGTTATCTGTGCCGTATTCTTTACTATTTTCGATCTGATCTCGTATGGAGAGGTGACTTGGTTTCAACGGTTTTTGGCTTTTCTACACTAAACTCAGATTTCAATACGTTAGCTACTCATAAGGCGATAGGTTTCTTCCTATTCGCCTTATTACTCCCTCTTCAACCAAAGCCTTAAACAAAGCAATACTTAACTCGGTTTTTCAACTTCCTGTCGGTGGAAAAAATGCCAAAATGCAACTAAATTCATATCAATGACAAGTTTAAGGTATGTAGTTGATGAGGCAATTCAGCGCAATCGCACTAGCTGTTGTAACACTCATTTTGAGCCAAACAACAATCGCAAGAAACGCGAAGATGTTAGGTGATATCTCTCTAGTTCAGCCCATACAGGGTGATCCTAATGTAGATATTAAGCTAGCGAGAATTGGCTGGCATCTCTTCCGCGATCCTCAATTATCGTCAAATGGTAATGTCAGCTGCGCGACATGCCACAATCTGCAAACCAATGGCGCTGAAAATACACCAGTCTCTACGGGGGTGAAAGGTGATGGAATTAGAAATTCTATAACAGTGTTTAATGCGGCGTTAAATTATCGTTTTTTATGGGATGGTACGGAAAACACCTTGATGGCTCAGATTGATGGTCCAATCCATAATCCAATGGAAATGGACTCAAACTGGCAAACAATACAGCAATATGTAAAAGAGAGTGAACATTATCAAGCTCTATTTAATCGTGACGGTGAATTGCCGATTAACGTTCATAATATCAAGTCCGCTATTGTGGAGTTTGTTGAAGGGCTGCAGACGCCTGGCGCACCATTCGATGCTTACTTATTGGGTTACACGCATGTACTGAGTGAACAGCAAATCAGAGGTTGGAAAACATTTCAGACTTCAGGTTGTGTGCAGTGTCATCAGGGCAAAAATATCGGCGGAGCGATGATCCAAAGGTTCGCCTATTTCAAGGATAAGCCAGTAGTAGAGGACTCGGGCAGGCAACTCGTTACGATAGAAGATGAAGAGCGATTCTATTTTAGAGTAGCCAGTTTACGCAATGTCGCGCTAACGAGTCCTTATTTTCATAATGGGCAAGTCGATAAGTTATCCGACGCGATACAAATCATGGCTAAAACCCAGCTCGGTATAACGATGAACGATGAGAATGTCGCGGACATTGAAGCATTCTTGCAGTCGTTGACAGCACCTAGACCCATAATTTTAGAGGTGTTGGAAAATGAATAAATTCAAACTGATCAACTTTTGCTTTTTTATTGGGATACTGACGTGCTGCACACTGGCGTATATGTCGTATATGAATTCAAAAAACGCTCAAGAATTTCATGCAGGGCTAATGAATATCGGACATGAGTTGATTGAAGAGCGTGATGTTATCGTGAACCGATATGCCGTTGAAGATAGGAAAAACTATGAGTTAACAACATCTTTAGTAGAGATAGAAATCGCAGCACAGGCACTGTTGGAATCATCAAAGGCATCTGTTTGGTTTCCCGTGACACCCAATCGTATAAAAGTTAGGGATACGCTTGAACAGTTTAAGGAGCGAGTGCTTCAAACAACGTTGAAGCTTGATATGTTAATTGGTGTTCAGGTAGAAAATCGGTATGCATTACTCATGTTGTTCAATTTATATCAGCAAGATGTTTCTACCGAGCGCGGCCAATCATTGGGTGGCAGTCGTTATTTTGAATTTCTCAACCAGTTGCTTCTAACACAAACTGAAGTTGAGAGTGAAAAGGAAGCGAACTTCCTTAAACGGCTTCAAACGAGTGATAAAAGAATTGAATTGCTGACGAATGAACTGCTTGATCACACTTATATTGAGTTTGTCGAAAGCTCAGAGCATCGGTTACTCAATATTGCTCAAAGTGAGGCGCGTTTTACGTGGCTGTTTGTATTTATCGCGGTGATGTTTCTAGTTAGCGCGTTTGTTTATCAGTCGCATCACCGAATGCATAACTTAAAACAGTTGAATCTTGAAATTGAAGAGGCGAGAAACAAAGCCGAGCGAGCGGCAAAAGCGAAATCAAATTTTCTCGCTGCAATGAGTCACGAACTAAGAACGCCGATGAATGGCGTACTAGGGCTTTCTCAAATGATTGCAGAAGAGACCAAAGAGCCGACGACGAAAGAGCACATTAGGGTTATTCTTGACTCTGGCCAGCATCTGATGACTATCCTCAACGATATTTTGGATTTTTCTAAAGTTGAAGAAAACAAACTGGAATTTGAGCAAGCTAAGTTTAAGCTCGATCAAGTGCTTTCTCCGGTGTGTAGCGCAATAAAACCACTTGTTGATGAAAAAAATATCGAGTTAATCTTGGAAAACGAGATTTCTGAATATACTGAATTTACTGGGGATTGTGCGCGTTTACGACAGATCTTGTTTAATCTCGCCGGTAACGCGGTGAAGTTTACTAATGAAGGGCACGTGCTGGTTAGAACTGAGTTAGATGAATCGAATCAGTTGTTGGTCATGCGCGTGAGCGACACCGGTATTGGTATTGCGCCAGACAAGCACGAGCATATTTTTAACTCGTTTGAGCAAGCAGACTCATCAACGACTCGAAGGTTCGGCGGAACAGGGCTTGGGTTAGCCATCGTCAAAAAACTAACCGATTTGATGGGTGGCCATATTACTCTGAAGAGTATAGAAGGCGTTGGAAGTCAATTTATCGTTGAGTTGCCGATTCCTTGGGTAGAATCTGCTCCGAAAAAGCAGCAAGAAGCACCGAAACCTCGCGCAAAATCACACCATTTAAAGATACTACTTGCTGATGATAACCGTGTGAATGCCATTGTGGCAAAGGGGTTTTGCGAAAAGCTTGGGCATGAAGTGGATGTTGCAGAAAATGGATTAATCGCGGTTAAAAAGGCGAAAGAGAACGAGTACGACCTGATCTTGATGGACAACCATATGCCCGAGATGAATGGCGTTGAGGCGACACGCGTTATCCGAAAAGAGTTAGGTATCAAGACATTACTCTTTGCGTACACGGCAGACGTATTTCGTGAAGCTCACGATAGCTTTATTGAAGCAGGAGCAGACCATGTGCTTACGAAACCGCTACAGCATGAGAGCTTTTCAGACGCTCTCAAACAGTTTGCCGCCAGACTCGAACCGAAACAGAATCCGCCACTAACGAGTGACAGCAATGTGCTTCAGTTGCAGCGTAAGCCAATCGAGAACTTAAGGTTAACAGAGGAAGAACTCTCCCGCTCAGGCATGTTTGCTTCTTTACGAGATGAGCCAGAAGCGCTCGACGAGCTGCTAAAAAGCATTATTGTCGATTTTGAGACATCTGTTGATGAGCTTATTGAATACTTTATGGCTGAAGACTTTGCTTCATTAGAGCTGACGTTGCACAAAACGAAAGGGATGGCACTGAACCTAAGTTTACCTATTTTGGCGAGCCAAACGGAGGCCCTGGAAACTCAACTTAAAGCCAACCAAAGTCCCGAGATTGAGCAGTTGCAGATGCTGATCAATCGGTTACAGGTCAACATCC
The DNA here is from genome assembly GCF_033340475.1 of Vibrio sp. 1078-1. Classification (NCBI taxonomy): domain Bacteria; kingdom Pseudomonadati; phylum Pseudomonadota; class Gammaproteobacteria; order Vibrionales; family Vibrionaceae; genus Vibrio; species Vibrio sp. 1078-1. Next base: position 84,482 of record NZ_JAWOWM010000003.1, on the reverse strand, counting down.
ATCAGTCTCATAGACTTTTGGATGATATCCAGAAGAACAATGCCGATCCTCAACAGATTTTATAGTCCCTGTGAGTGCGATGCTTTCCTTAACTCATTTTGTTGTGGTTTACTGTGGCAAGGACGGATAGTGTTGATTCGTCGTCGGAAAATCAGGGAGTTAGAATGAGTAAGCATTCCGCTTTAATCAAATGGCATCGTAAAGCTGGCGAAGAGTTTAAGGATAATAAGTATAGTAGGGCACACATTTGGCAATTTGATGGAGGGTTGCAAGTCCCAGCATCTCCATCTCCCCACGTAGTACCATTACCACTATCCGTAGAAGAAAACGTTGATCCAGAAGAAGCGTTTGTCGCGGCACTTTCTAGTTGTCATATGCTCGTTTTCCTGTCTATTGCAGCAAAGCGGCGTTACGTTGTGGACAGTTACTTCGATGAAGCGGTAGGGGAGCTTGAAAAAGGCGAAAACGGAAAAGAGTGGGTATCAAAGGTAACGTTAAACCCTAAGATAACATTTTCAGGTGAAAAACAACCGACACCATCTCAATTAGAAAAACTGCACCACATGGCCCATGAGAATTGCTTTATCGCCAACTCCGTTAAAACAGAAGTGACAACGCTTATTGCGAATTAAGTGGAGCTCTTTATCAAAAAGCGCGGCCTATTGCGGAGTTATATTAAGCCAGCAGTCATCCTGCTGGCTCGTTCATCTAGACGACACCTTGCTCAATCATTGCATCAGCGACTTTTCTAAAGCCTGAAATGTTGGCGCCTAAAACTAAATTTCCAGGTTGGCCAAACTCTTTACTGGTTTCGTTTGCATTGATGAAAATATTTTTCATGATGGTTTGCAACTGACTATCCACTTGTTCAAACGTCCAGTTTTGCATGCTGGCGTTTTGCGCCATTTCAAGTTGACTGGTTGCAACGCCGCCTGCATTGGCTGCTTTGGCAGGCCCATAAGCTATGTCCGAGTCCACGATAATATTGGCAGCATCACGGGTGGTTGGCATGTTCGCCCCTTCACTAATCAAAATACATCCGTTTTCGATAAGAGCCAGTGCGTCGTCTGACGTTAATTCATTTTGAGTCGCACAAGGGAAGGCAGCATCAGCCTGATATCGCCAAACAGCATGCCCTTCATTAGGATAGTCGCCCTCTGGTGTGTATTCTGCTTCAGGGTAAGTTTCTAAATATTCTTCTAAGCTTGCTCTTTTCACTTCTTTCAGTTGTTTGAGGAGCTTAAGATCAATACCGTGCTCATGATAGATCGTACCTCGAGAGTCGCTGCATGTAACCGGCGTTGCTCCCATATGGTACAGTTTTTCAATGGCGTAGATAGCCACGTTGCCAGCACCAGAAACGAGGCAAGTTTTCCCTTTCAATGAATCGTTGCGGTCGTTGAGCATGCATTCTGCAAAATAGACGGCGCCATATCCTGTCGCTTCTTTTCTGGCGAGTGAGCCCCCCCAAAGCAGACTCTTGCCTGTAAGCACACCTTCGTAGCGCCCCGTCAATCGTTTGTATTGACCAAACATATAGCCAATTTCGCGCGCCCCGACGCCGATATCGCCTGCGGGAACATCGGTGGCAGGACCGATATGACGGTACAACTCGTTCATAAATGATTGGCAAAATCGCATGATCTCGCCGTCGGATTTTCCTTTAGGATCGAAGTTTGAACCGCCTTTGCCGCCACCGATAGGAAGGCCAGTCAGTGCGTTTTTAAAGATTTGCTCAAAGCCGAGAAATTTTATGATGCTCGCATTGACTGAGTGATGGAATCTCAATCCTCCTTTGTACGGCCCCAAAGCAGAGTTGAATTCAACTCGATAACCTTTGTTTACTTGTACATTTCCAGCATCATCAACCCAAGGAACTCGAAACATGATTTGACGTTCTGGCTCGACGATCCTCTGGATAATCGCTTGTTCCTTATATTTATTATTGCCTTCTATTACCGGCGCGAGAGAAGTTAATACTTCTTCTACCGCTTGGTAAAATTCTTTTTGCGCAGGGCTACTGTGTTGCAACGCAACAATAGTATCGTGTATGTATGACATAGATTTCTTCCTTGATGTGAATAAGCAATCAGTTTATATGAATGTATTTCCATTAAATAGTGATTTTGACCAAGATTCAATGGTTGTAGTGGTCTTTCCTGCGGATGAGAATGTGCAGCTTCTAACCCAGGCAGTGTTGGTTGAGATAGGTAGGGCGAGCTAAGTAAGCGGGTGGTTGAGTGATCAGTTTCACATATAACAAGCAGAAATCACTTTAGTCGATGTTGTTGTGCAGTTACGCAAATTGTTTATGTTAACGTCATGTTAAAGTTTGTGTGTGATAACTTGTGAAAAGACAACTATATGGATGAGCTTAAGGTTCTGAACTCGTTTATTCAGCAGAATGGTCTACCAGCGTTTGGCCACCTTGATGGAATTCCAACATCGTTACAGCTAGATAAATTTACTTACCTCGATGAGATGGATAAGCCAGTGTCTAAGTGGCGCCGTTACCGCGATTATAAGCAGTTTCAGTTCGTCAATTTGGTCACACCTGATTACGTCATTGGAGTAGCGATTGCTGATATACGGTATTTAGCATCCGGCTTTTGCTACCTGTTTGATATTAAAAAGAATAAGTTGATTGAGCAACAATGGTTGAAACCTTTTAATATAGGTTATCAAACTCAGCCTTCCAGTTGGTGCAGTCTTGCCCATCTTGCTAACAAAAGAGTTCAGTTTTCTATTAAGGATGGTATTTGGCACGTCCACTTTGTGACAGAGTCAGTCAATGCGGATCTCTATTTACGTCCAGAAAACATGAGTTTGCCATTAATGTTGTGTACGCCAACAGGTTATGCGGGTTGGACATATACTCAGAAGCACAATGCGTTAGCAGTAGACGGTAACTTGTTCATATTAGGAAAAGAGCAAGATCTTTCAGAGGTGGCTGCTGGTTACGATTTTTCCGCTGGGTACATGCGGCGAGAAACAAGTTGGCGCTGGGCGAGTATCAATTGCTTTGAGGATGACAGGCGTCTGGGGTTGAACTTGGCAGCTGGCGTTAATGAAACTGGCTATTGCGAAAATGTATTGTGGATTAATGGTCAGCGTCACTTTTTGCAACCTGTGCAGTTTCAGTTTTCACGAAGTGATGAAGGGCAAAAGTGGCATATTACGTCTGAAGATAAACGAGTTAACTTACAGTTCACGCCTTTGAATCGACGCTCAGAGAAGAAAAATTTTTGGCTTCTCAAAAGTAACTTTCGTCAGTATATCGGTTATTTCTCTGGCTATCTTATCGATGGAAATGGCATCAAACATCAGTTAGAAGAAGTTATGGGTCTTACTGAAGATCACTATGCAAAATGGTAGAAACACAATGGATTGGACGCAGTTGATGGACCGCCCAGAATTACTTCTGATGATTCTGGCTCCAGTTTTCTTTTTCTGCATGCTTGCCGAATATTGGTTCGGACAAAGAAGGGGACGCTTGCCTGAAAGCGCGACGTATTACTTCCCTGAAGTAGCGTGTAATTTTGTTCTTGCGGGCTTACACCAAGCGACAGACATACTCACGGGTTTACTGATTGCTCAGTTGTATTTGTGGTGGTTCGATTGGCGTTTGTTTGATATCGAAATGAGCGTCTCAGCTTTTCTTTTACTTGTTGTCCTGCAAGATTTTTTCTATTACTGGTTTCATCGGGCTAGCCATCGTATTCGTTGGATGTGGGCCGCGCACGTTGTTCATCACAGTTCGGAAAGAATGAACTTCAGTACCGCCTTTCGTCAAAGTTTAATGTATCCGCTAGCGGGGATGTGGATTTTTTGGTTGCCCTTGGTGATTATTGGTTTTGAGCCAAAATGGGTTGTCTTCGTTGTGTTGTTTAATCTGGGCTTACAGTTTTTTGTTCACACCCAATCAATTCGTTCGCTCGGGCCACTAGAGTGGGTATTTAACACGCCGTCTCATCATCGCGTTCATCATGGTGTGAACCGTCAGTACATCGACAAAAATTATGCGGGTGTATTAATTATTTGGGATCGAATGTTCGGAACGTTTGAACCAGAGGTGGAAACGGTTCGGTATGGGGTTTCTAAACCTGTAAACAGCTTTAATCCCATCCGTGTGACGTTTGCAGAATGGAAAGACATGTTTTATGACGTAACTCGACCAAACTTATCATGGAAACAACGCTGCCGCCGTTTGTTCGCTCCGCCATCGGATTTTTATGAGTAAATTGGGATAAAGAGATTGGAGCGGGCAGCGGGAATCGAACCCGCATCATCAGCTTGGAAGGCTGAGGTAATAGCCATTATACGATGCCCGCGCATCGATAGGACTCAGTTAATATGCCACACTGGACGAAAAAGAAAAGTCTTTTCTCATCAAATGTTTGTCAGTTGCCTAAAAAAGTAGCGGACTGATGTTAAAGTGTTCATTGTCTCTGGTTTTTTGTGGCACTCGCGATTTCGCTACTAAGCTTAGAGGCTTCCAATTAGGTCGTAAACACCGAATTCTTAGGTGTTTAGATGTTGATGATATTCAAGATTTTCTGTGTAAAGGTTAATCTCGTTTATTGAACAGTCACGTTTCATGGTCAAGACTAAATATTGAAATGATTACTTTTTACTGTTGATGCGTATGTATAACACAGGGTAATTCTGCTGAAACAGTCAGCTTAACCAAAGGAGATTTAACATGATGAGAGGTTTGATATTAGGGCTGGTGGTGATGCTGGTATCTGCTTGTACTACCGTTACAACCGATGTGGATAAACAAGCCGACTTTTCAGCTTACAGAACGTTTGACTTCGGTGCTCAGGCGGAAGCTCCTACCAGTATTGATGGTCGACGTATTGAGCAAGGGCTTGCTGAACAGCTTGAGGGTAAGGGTTTAATTAAGGTAAATAGTGGCGGTGACCTTTACGTACATCATGATATCGTAGAAGAATCCGAGCTTGTTTCTTCAGGATCGTCGGTGAGCTTTGGCTATGGCTGGAATAGCTTTGGTGTGATCACTTCAAGCCCAGAAAGATATAAAGAACGTAAGTATGGGAAGTTGGTGGTTGAACTGGTTGATGCAAAGGCTAATCAAGTCGTTTGGAAAGGCGTTTCAAGTCGTAAACTGTCTGAGTCAATGAGCTCTGAGAAAAGAGAATCTCTCATCCAAGAAGAAATCGCGAAGATGTTTGAAAGCTACCCTTACGGTGAAAAATAATTAGTATTCTTAACGATTAAGAATACTAATTGCCAATAGTTACGCACAGGGTTAAAAGAACTTATCATTTTGGTTCTGGTTACCTTTGTGCGTACGACTCTGATTGCTTTACTCGGACTACTTTTCTGCTTGTTGGCTCCGAGCATGAGCCTTGCGCACTCACACCCAAATTTTCTTTCCTTTCATAACCAGAATATTGCTGTTGACGCTAAGTCGAAGCACTTTTCAGAACATCCTATCTCTCCAGTACAACAAGACTATCCGAGCTTAAACAGCCGGAATAGATTGAGGGTTAGCCATGCTAAGGAAATGAGCTCGAACGACGATGTAGAACCCGAATGGTTTGAAATGCTTGATGTAGCATGGTGGGCGCATCGTTCGGCAATTTACTCGATGAAGCGGCTAAAACGCATCGGCAATGAGGCTTTAGGTTGTTGTATTGAAAGTATTTTTACTCACTTTAAATACAGAATCGGAGTGAGAAAAGAATCGAATTTCATATACCGCTTTATACATGCTCGCTAACACATTCCATGTTTTTGCAACTTTTGGTTAATTATGCTTAGGAGCGGTTTATGTTTGATTTGATCATTCAGGTCTTGAGTGCTTTTTGGCATCAAGATTTCACGGCGTTAATGGCGCCAGGCAGTGCAGGTTTGGTTTATTTTGTTGTTGCTGTGATTATCTTTTTGGAAAGTGGTTTTATTCCTGCTGCACCTTTCCCATGCGACAGTGTCGTCGTATTATCCGGTACGCTGGCGGCGGTTGGCGTCCTTGACCCAATTATGATCATGTTGGTGATAGCTGTTAGTGCGGGGTTGGGAAGTTGGGCGGCTTATTTACAAGGCAAGTGGCTAAATCGCTTACCTAAGGTCCAAGGCTGGGTGAGTGCGGTTCCTCAAAAGCGTTTGGAACAAGTCGACGTATTACTCAGTAAACATGGATTGATTGCGCTTTTGTGCGCGCGGTTTATTCCGGTTGTTCGTTCCCTATTGCCATTAATGATGGGGTTGCGAGTGAAACGTATTAGTAAATTCCATTACTTTGCGTGGCTGAGTGCGATTTTATGGACGCTGATATTATGCGGTTTCGGTTCATTACTTCCTTTGCTACCGGAAAATATGAGCAAAGCAATCACAATGCTATTAATGGCGGCCCCAATAATTACTCTTGTGATTGGAGTGCTTAGTTTCTTGTTTGTTAAAGCACGTCGAGCGTTCTGTAAACCCAAGGATGTGTCTGAGTTTTCTCAGTAAGTTTACTTGATTTGCACTTTTAAGCTTGTATGCAGATTAGACATCTAATCGACAGGCTTTTGTCAGTAAAAAGAAAGGCGCATACATTGCGCCTTTCTTTTTGAGTGTCGTTAGGGTTTCGAATTTAATAGCCAATGCTATATAGGTATTCGCCAACTTCTTTGCACTGAGACTTGTAGATGTTCTCTACTTCAGACTCATTCTTATCTGCTGCTTTAAATTCGAGTTCGGCAGACGATAGCTGGTCAAAGCTGTAGTCTCTCTCAGACATTAAGTAGTGTCTGAACATCGCTCTGTGTTCCGGAACTGCAATACGTGCGTTAGAAACGTTGGCACACTCTAACAGAGTGTCGTTACTCATTTCTTCTGGCTTAGTTTCTGTGTTTGCAAAGGTTGAGCCCGCTGAAAATAGTAATGCTAGTGCGATGGTTGTAGCGATTCTTGTCATTATATGGACCTCAAATTGGTTCTAGTAACAATGAGCATATTGGCTCTTATCGTTACATTTTCGTGTTCTCTGTATGTCATAAAAAGTTAAACAACAGAGAAGGCGTTGCGACCATGAGTAAAGACGTACATTAAGTTCGCTTCCTTTCTTCCTGAGAGGCGATAAAGAGAGCGTTGACTCATGAGTCCGCCATAACTGTCTAGAGGTAAGCGAGATGCTTGTTTTGCCAACTCCAGTAGTGGTGGAGAAGAGAAAGCAATAAGTAAAAAATAATCAGGAGTAAAATCTGATGATAAAACGCCATCAGTAGCTGATGTTCGGCGACAGGAGACAAGCCCGAACAACTCGCGCTTTATATGTAGGTAGTAACTTTCTGAACCCCAAGAGCTCAGAGAAGCTGAGGCATGAAAATCAGTGTGTGCTAGCTCAAAATCGTCTTGTTGAGAGAGTTTAAGTAGGCGCTCGGAAGTGTAATGTTTGGTGTGGTGCCACTCATGCGCATATGAAGCTGTGATGAGCCCTGAGAGCAGGGACAAAGAAAGCATCAATAATATATGGTGTAGATAACGCAAGAAGTAACCCTAAACATATAAAGCCACAGTTACCCACCATGATTAAGGAATCTTAGTGGAACTATGATAACGACGAAAGCCAGTGTCTGATGAACTCAGCGTATACTAACGAGATGGAAGGGGGATGAACAGAGTTTTCTGATCGCACTTAGGTATATCAGCGAATAACACAATAGTTTTCGCTTTCGAGTAAGCGAAAATGGAAAGAGAGTCGTTGCACAAGGACGATTAAGCTAACAGGATTATTACTGGGGAAGAAATAGAATCTTCTTTTGTCTTCCCCATATGTGTCGCATCGGTATTACGCGCTTGCGTAAATAACGCTGCCGCCTTTTATAGTGTCAATGATCTCGCGAGACAACTTCTTTGGTAAAGCAGGGCAACCCCAACTGCGTCCGAGGTATCCATTCTTCTTGATAAAGGAAGGGTTTGCGTAATCGGCACCGTGCACGACAATGTAACGCTCGCGAGCTTTGTCGTTTAATCCAGAGCTTAGCCCATCTAATCGAAGTGAATAGCCATTTGAGCCGTAGTAAGTGGTATCAGTCAAAAAAGTGCCCAATGATGTTTTTCGCGAGTTCACGACATTTGAAAACTGTGTCGCTGTTTTCTTTCCGCTGTTCACGCCGTGAGAAACATACGTATTGTAGATTAGCTTCTTTTTATCTAAATCAACCACATAAAAACGCTTTTCAGTTGATGGTTTACTATAGTCGATGATCGTTAGTACCGACTTCTTTCTATCGGGTGTCTTCTGATAAGCGATGTAAGCGTCACTGAACAACTTAAAGTCTACTATGCCATCTAGCTTGGCTTGTTTAAACACATGTTCAACTTGCTTTGGTCGTAAATGATCCCTGGGTTCGTTATCTGATTGTTTTGCAAAAGCAAAAGGTGAGACAGACAACAGCGCACATGTAAATAATAAAATTAACTTTTTCATCTTGGCTAAATAAAACTCTATGGTGTTACAAATTTACCGATTGCTTCATGCATTCGTTAAAACAACATGCACATCAATATAATTCTATTCCCAATGTTTCTTATTGCACGCTTAGGTGCTTGATATTGGGTTGACGATAAGTTTTCGAGTTAAAAACTAACTAATTGAAACTTATATAAAATATGAAGTTTAACGATGGTTTCTATAAACTTCGGCGTAAATAATATCTGATATATGTAATTAATAAAACTGTGTTTAAGGATATTTGTGAAGTTGCTAATTTATAAAAACGGCGTTTTATTTTTCGTACTTTAGAAACTCTTTTTATTTCAATGTGTTTTCTTTTTCTACGCTTTATCCAATACCTCAAAAGTTTGTGATTTAACTCGTAACAAATCGTAACGCCGAATCGTTATGTGTATAAGTGCATTTATAATGTATGAATAAACAACAGGGTGGTAAGAAAAGGCAGTAAAACAGCGGTGAATCGGTTGTTTTTAATTCACGATTGACAAAGCCAAGTCTAAGTCGTACAAAAATTGAACTTGTGAATGTATCGTTTAAGTGAGAGTGATGAGCTCGAAAAAAGTGAAGTGATGCGTGCTATTGTTTATTCTCTAATTTATTCGATTACATAAGGAAGGGTACATAGTAAAAATTTAAAAAATAATTCTATCGTGTGGATTAAAATATATAAATAATAAAACTTAGAAATTAAAAGATAAGAACGCCAGATCTGAATTCATTAAATTTTTGAACATGAAAGTAAACTCTATTTATTATGTTTGGTTTGAAAGCGCTCAAATTGATTTAAGGACGGTTATGACAGCATTTAATAAAGTGTTTATTGTCACTCCCAATGTTAATGATTTTGCAATGTTGCGAGAGTCGCCATTGGAAATGTCTCTTCAAGTAACGGCAAGCAAACCTATCCAACTCTATGGAGAGTCTGTTAAAGCCAGTTGGAAAAGTATTGATATTGAATGGTTAGACGTTAAGGGTGAAAAGCCATTACCCAGGCCTGATATTGCAGCATGGGGATCTTTTACTCTTGCTGTATCCGCTTCTATTGCGGATAAGCTCGATGTGTTGAGCGAGAATGTCGAATTTTTACCATTAAATCTACAAGGAAAGCCTTGGCGAGCATTAAACATTGTCACTCAAATTGATGCCATTGATACCTCTGCTACCGAGTATAATCTTCGTCATGGTAAGCTAAGTCGTGCTAGACCGTTTAAGAAACTCGTTTTGAATAGGGAAGCCGTTAATGAATCTGACTTGTTCAGAGTAAAAGGTGCTGGGCTCAGAACGTTTTGCACGGACAAAAAAGGTGGCTTGTACGATAGCGTCAAAGCGCTGAATTTGACCGGTTTGGATTTCAAGGAAGTGCTGGTTTAAAAACGAATAAATAGTGATTTACTCGACTAAAGTCATAGATATAGGTATGGGGGAACAAAAGCTGAGCATCTATCAATGAAGCTCATATATAACTAAATACAGCCGCCACAGTTGTGACAGCTGTACGTCTCCCCTTAACTTATGTTCTTGAAACCCTAATTGAGCTGGCCATGGACGCATCAAATCGACTGTCGTCATTTGCCGATTGCCACCACAAGCTCAATTGTTCTTTAGTCATTGGTTTGCCAAATAAATAGCCTTGCATATAGTCGCAGCGGTATGCCGATAGCCATTCATGCATCATATTGTGTTCAATACCTTCTGCTGTAACCGTTTTATTCTGGGCATGGCATAGCTCAATAATAGGTTTGATCACATGGCCGTTGTTGGTCTTCATCAATGTAACGAGGAACTCTCGATCAAATTTGATTTTTTGAACCGGATACTGAACGAGCTGAGTTAACGATGTGTAACCAGAACCAAAGTCATCAATTGCAAGACGGTAGCCACGTTTTGATAGCTCATCAAGTAGAGCCGTGCCTTGTTGTTCTGCGGCAAAGGTTTCGGTTATTTCTATCTCAATACATTCTGGTTTAACACTGTGCAGTGTCGCTTGTTCATGGATGTAGTTTGCCATTTCTATCGAGTTTAGCTCTGCTGATGAAAGATTGACCGAAAGAACAATATTCTTACCGAAAATATTCCTTAATTGATGGTATTCCGCCGTTGCATTGGCGAAAACCCAGCGGTCAATTTTATCAAATAATCCGGCTTGCTCAGCAATTGGAATAAACTCCTTTGGAGGGATAGGGCCGATACCTTCGGCTTCCCAGCGCAACAAGACTTCTAACCCCTCAATTTCGTTGCTTCGATTGTTCATATAGGGTTGAAAAACAAGGTGAAATTCTTCCTCTACATTGCTTTTTCGGAGCGCACGTTCAAGTTGACTTCGTCTTTGAGACTCAATATTGAGAGCGGCTGAATAATAGGCGTATTGATTTTTCCCTGCCCGTTTTGCTTGATACATAGCCGCATCGGCACTGGAGAGTAACTTCGCGATGTCAGTACCGTCTTGAGGATATTGTGCAATACCTACGCTTGCCGTAACGGGAAATGAATTACTCCAAGATGAACTGAGATTACTAATCGGTTTTAGTAACTCTGATGCAAGCAAATCAGGCAAGCGTTTTACCTCTTGATTTGAGCTCAGCAAAATTGCAAATTCGTCACCAGATAACCTGGCGGCAAAGCAGGGGCTGTTGTAATCGTGCGAGAACTTTTGACAGGCATTCTTGATGTGTGATGAGAACACTTTTAATAAGTTATCTCCCAATTCATGCCCGTATTTATCATTCACGTATTTAAAGTTATCAAGATCGACGTAAACAACCCACAGAAACTGCGAAGGGGAGAGAAGTTCACGAGTGGCAAGCTCATGAAAACGATGGCGATTGGCGAGTTGCGTCAGGTGATCCGTTTCAGCTAGGCGTTTTGTCTTTTTATAGATGACATTAAGTTCCTCATACATATCAAAAAAGCGTGCAGAGAGGCGTCCTATTTCATCGTTTGTTTCTAGCTTTTCAATATTGTCACGTTGATTAGATTCAAGTTCGTTCAGCTGCTTATCAAGGCGAGAAACAGGGCGCAACACATAGCGGTACAACACCAAAATGATTAATGTGATGGTGAAAAACGCCGCTACGCCAAAGGAGAAAGCAAGTTCTAGCCACACTTTATCGACTTTATTCCACATTAAATATTCGGCAGGAGAAAGCACGGCATAAAAGTGCGGCAGCAGCTCAATGGTTTGAGCGAGAGGAATATCAAGATAAATGGGTTTGTCGGCGAAAGTAATCACGCTGTGTGTGTCAAACTCGATGTCATGCTTAATCTCGTTAAAGGCTTCAAGTGATACGGAAACTACCACAAAAAACACATTTTTCGAGTCAAAGCTCAAAGGGTGAGTCCCCGTTCTTTTGTCGACGACCTCATATTGAAGAAGAATGCTTTGTCCACTGGAGTTATAAATAAAGCCAGTGTGACTGAAAGCCTCTCTTTCATTGAAACTTCGTGATATGTACTCTAACACCTTTGGGTCGACCACGCCCGATGATTCGTAATATTTGTTTTCTGTGTAGTAGAGAAGGTTTTGTTTGCCGTCGAGGATCGCCATGCTCGCATCGCCTTTGTAACCATGGCTCAATACTTCAGCGGTCTCGTCTAATCGGTTAAACAAGACTCGTTCACGATAGGGGTTGTTATGATTTACCAAATAGTCTTGTAATACATCACTTTTACTGAGCGTATAGGCATAACTATTAAGAAAAATATTCGCTTGTCGAAACTGCCCGGCGAGCTTTTCCATTTGCAACTGAATATAGCTGTCTTCCCGCTTGATGAGCGTCACTTTTTGAATGCTATAAATAATATAGCTAGATACTAACGCGCTTAATAAGATCACTGGCGCGACAAGCAAAATGACTCTATTGCTTAACTTCATTATGGTTCTTAGTTTCCGTTTGTGTCCCTACAAACGTCGCGTACCAGGTAAGGTACTGAACGGATGATGTGTTTTGGCAAATTGTAACCAGATTGTAAGGTGAGCGTTCTCCAAAATCAGGCAGCTATCTAAGAATTGTGATGACGTGAAAGGTTTCGAGCTTATTAACTAGAGGTTTTCTCAGTAGTTGGACGTCTCTTTTCCTTCCTCCCTGTATAAAACCTAACCGTAATGACAGGTAAATACCATCATCGAAACGTTTCGATGGTAAAGTGTGACTCAAGTGCACTTTTCCTATTCAATGACAATTGAATTACAGATCATTCTCACACCTTATCGATCTCACACTGGTCAAATTGCGATGACGAATTATTATTTCATCGAAACGTTTCGATGAGTTTTCTGTTAATAACGAAAACACTTTAAGACAGGCGCTCATGGTTGTATGAACGTGTAACCGAAAGGTCGATGAGATGAAAAAAAGTACCCTAATTAACTCAGATATTTCTTACTTGGTGGCGACGCTAGGCCACACCGACGAGATCACGATATGTGATGCTGGTCTACCAATCCCAGAGCATGTTCAGCGAATCGATTTGGCGCTAACGCATGGGGTACCAAGTTTTCTTGATACTGTTCGCGTAATTCTATCTGAGTCCCAAATCGAAGGGGTCATCATTGCGGAAGAGTTCTCTGATGCAAGCCCAGTTTTGCATGAAGCGTTGCTCAACGAACTGAGCAAAGAGAGTGAAGAAACGGGCAAATCTATTGAAGTGAGCTACGTGTCACATGAAGCGTTTAAAGCACGCACGGCGCAAAGTCGCGCTATCGTAAGAACCGGCGAATGCTCGCCATATGCGAACGTTATTTTCCAAGCGGGCGTGGTTTTTTAAGCCAGAGATATTGAGGACAGATTATGACTCAAGCCATTCTACAACTAAGCGAAATTGAGAAGGCGTTTCCGGGCGTAAAAGCACTCGACAAAGCAAGCCTGAATGTTTATCCAGGCCGTGTTATGGCGCTGATGGGTGAAAATGGAGCAGGCAAGTCAACGTTAATGAAGGTGTTGACAGGCATTTACCACATGGATGCGGGGAGCATTCAATATCAAGGTCAGCCGGCGGCCTTTAAAGGTCCACGCGATTCACAGGAAGCTGGTATTAGCATTATTCACCAAGAGCTGAACCTGATTCCTGAACTGACGATTGCCGAAAATATTTACTTGGGACGAGAGTTCACTGGCTCCTTAGGGCGTATCCAGTGGGGCAAAATGTATGACGAAGCTGACAAGCTTTTAAAACGTCTGAATGTAAAGCACTCATCAAAAACATTGCTTGGCGATTTAAGCCTTGGTGAACAACAAATGGTGGAAATTGCAAAGGCACTTTCGTTTGAGTCGAAAGTCATCATTATGGATGAGCCAACGGACGCATTGACCGATACCGAAACGGAATCACTGTTTAAAGTGATTAATGAGCTCCGCGAGCAAGGATGCGGCATCGTATACATTTCGCATCGTCTTAAAGAAATCTTTGAAATCTGTGATGATATTACAGTGCTTCGTGATGGTAAGTTTATCGGTGAGTGCAAGGTGTCCGACACTGATGAAGATGGCCTAATTGAAATGATGGTTGGCCGAAAATTAGAAGAGCAATATCCACGTATTGATGTCCAACATGGCGAAACCTGTCTTGAAGTCATTGGTTTGACTGGGTCTGGCGTTCAGGATGTGAGCTTTACTCTCAAGCGCGGTGAGATTCTCGGAATTTCTGGCTTGATGGGCGCAGGCCGCACTGAACTCATGAAAGTCATTTACGGCGCATTACCTAGTGAGCATGGTGTTATCAATCTTGACAACAAAACTATTAACCCGGTTAGCCCGCAAGATGGCTTAGCAAATGGTATCGCTTACATCTCTGAAGATCGCAAAGGCGATGGTTTGGTTTTAGGTCTTTCAGTTAAGGAGAACATGTCACTTTGTTCGCTAAACCAGCTGACCAAAGGCTTCCAGATTCAACACAGCGACGAAGTGATTGCAGTGGAAGATTTTATTAAGTTATTCAACATTAAAACCCCAACGCGAGATCAAATCATCGGCAACTTATCTGGTGGTAACCAGCAAAAAGTTGCGATTGCGAAAGGGTTAATGACGAAACCTAAAGTTCTGATTCTGGATGAGCCAACACGTGGTGTTGATGTCGGAGCAAAAAAAGAGATTTATCAGCTCATCAACAAGTTTAAGGCCGAAGGCATGAGCATCATCTTGGTTTCTTCCGAGATGCCTGAAGTGCTCGGCATGAGCGACCGTATTTTAGTGATGCATGAAGGTCGTATCACTGGCGAATTTGATGCGAAAGACGCCGATCAAGAAAAATTACTCGCCTGTGCCGTAGGCAAAGAGATCAATGAGGAAGCAGCATGAGTACGAATACCATGAGCAAACCAACCGAAACTGGCAACAAGAAGTTGTTCACAAAAGAGTGGCTGATTGAGCAAAAATCACTGATAGCTTTGATCTTTCTGATCGTTGTTGTGTCATTTTTGAACCCGAACTTTTTTACGGTCGACAACATTCTCAACATTCTTCGTCAAACCTCCGTGAATGCCATTATCGCAGTGGGTATGACATTAGTTATTTTAACAGCAGGCATCGACTTAAGTGTTGGTTCGGTATTGGCATTGTGTGGTGCCTTTGCGGCAAGCATGATTGCGCTTGAGGTTCCGGTGCTGGTGGCGGTTCCAACTGCTTTAGTCGCAGGTGCAGCGTTAGGTGCGATCAGCGGTATCATTATTGCGAAGGGTAAGGTGCAGGCATTTATCGCTACGCTGGTTACCATGACGTTACTACGCGGTGTGACCATGGTGTACACCGAAGGTCGTCCAATCTCGACAGGCTTTACTGACACCGCAGATGCGTTCGCATGGTTTGGTACTGGCTACGCGCTAGGCATTCCAGTTCCTGTTTGGTTAATGGTGGTTGTGTTCGCTGCGGCTTGGTATTTACTTAACCACACGCGCTTTGGTCGCTATGTTTACGCACTAGGCGGCAATGAGTCTGCGACTCGCCTATCAGGTATCAATGTAGACCGAGTGAAGATTGGTGTCTACGCCATCTGCGGTATGTTAGCAGCGCTTGCAGGCATTATTGTAACGTCTCGTCTTTCTTCGGCGCAGCCAACAGCGGGTATGGGCTACGAGCTAGACGCTATCGCAGCGGTTGTTCTTGGCGGTACCAGCTTGATGGGCGGTAAAGGCCGTATCATGGGTACCTTGATTGGTGCGCTGATCATCGGTTTCTTGAACAATGCACTTAACCTACTTGATGTTTCTTCCTACTACCAAATGATTGCAAAAGCAGTGGTTATCTTGCTTGCGGTATTGGTAGACAACAAAAACAAGTAATTCATAACAATCTGTATATATAAAACAGTGAATACAAACCGAGTCAGGGGACGTGTACTGGCTCACCCTACACAAAGGACTAGAACGATGAAAAAACTTGCAACTCTTATCTCTGCTGCACTTCTTTCTTCAACCGTATCGGTAGCGGCGCAAGCTCAAGATACCATGGCGATTGTGGTTTCGACGCTAAACAACCCGTTCTTCGTAACGATGAAAGACGGTGCGGAAGCAAAAGCGAAAGAATTGGGGTACGACTTAATTGTACTGGACTCGCAAAATGACCCGAGTAAAGAACTGTCGAACATCGAGGATTTAAGTATTCGCGGCGTAAAAGCAATTCTTATCAACCCAACGGATTCTGATGCAGTGTCTAATGCAATTCGTATGGCGAACCGTTCTAAGATCCCTGTGTTGACATTAGACCGTGGTGCAAGCCGTGGTGAAGTTGTGAGTCACATCGCGTCGGACAACGTAATTGGTGGTGAAATGGCAGGCCACTACATCATGGAAAAAGTAGGCGAAAAAGCAAAAGTCATTCAACTTGAAGGTATTGCGGGCACATCGGCAGCGCGTGAGCGCGGTGAAGGCTTTATGAATGCCGTGAAGGGCAGCGATATGGATCTTCTTGCTAGCCAACCAGCTGACTTTGACCGCACAAAAGGTCTAAACGTAATGGAAAACCTGCTAGCGGCTAACCCGGATGTACAAGCGGTATTTGCACAGAATGATGAAATGGCGCTAGGTGCACTTCGCGCAGTTCAAGCTTCTGGCAAAGATGTCGTTATCGTTGGTTTTGATGGTACGGAAGACGGCATTGCAGCAGTTAACCGTGGCAAACTAGCGGCAACTATTGCTCAGCAACCAGACCTTATCGGTGCTTTAGGTGTTGAAACGGCTGACAAAGTTTTGAAAGGTGAAGAAGTAGAAAAGTACATCCCAGTACCACTAAAAGTAGTCACTAAGTAAGTTTCAAGTTCCAATAAATCATCCTAATTTTTGCTCTCTCCTCCGTTTATATCTGTCGTTTAGGAGGTGAGGGCAAACTTACCCAAAATACTGCAAAGTGTGGGGTATAGATGCCTTTGGCTTTTTATCGAGACTCCTTCATCAGGAAGAGAAGTTAAAGTCATCTAATGTATTTTCCTAAACAGTTTTTAAAAAGGGTTCATTCAGAACCGAGGATAACCGTATGAATAAGTTAGTGGTGTTAGGTAGTGTAAACGCTGACCATGTTCTTCAAGTGCCTTCTTTCCCTCGCCCAGGCGAGACGCTGCATGGTCGCAACTATCAAGTTATCCCAGGTGGCAAAGGTGCCAACCAAGCCGTCGCGGCGGCGCGATTAAATGCAGACATCGGTTTTATCGCTTGTGTGGGCGACGACTCATTCGGCATTAACATTCGCGAAAACTTCAAAATGGACGGCATCGATATCACTGGTGTGAAGATGCAGCCAAATTGCCCGACAGGTATCGCGATGATTCAAGTGTCGGACAGTGGTGAGAACAGCATTTGCATTTCAGCTGAAGCGAACGCCAAACTGACAGCAGAAGCGATTGAGCCAGATTTAGAGCGTATTCGCCAAGCAGATTACTTGCTAATGCAATTGGAAACGCCGATGTGCGGCATTGAGAAAGCTGCGCGTGTAGCGAAAGATGCCAAAACCAACGTAATTTTGAATCCTGCGCCAGCTCGTGAATTGTCAGATGAATTACTGTCTTACATTGACGTGATTACGCCAAATGAAACGGAAGCTGAAGTTCTGACAGGTATTACTGTAACAGACAACGAAAGCGCGCAAGAAGCGGCGAATGTGCTACATGGTAAAGGTATAGAAATTGTCATGATCACACTCGGTGCAAAAGGCGTTTGGCTAAGCCAAAACGGTCGAGGCGAAATCATCTCGGGTTTCCGCGTTGAAGCGACGGATACTACCGCTGCGGGCGATACATTTAATGGGGCATTCGTCACTGGTCTCCTAGAAGGTTTACCTTTAGAATCAGCGATTAAGTTTGCACATGCGGCGGCTGCAATTTCTGTGACCCGCTTTGGCGCGCAAACGTCGATTCCAACCCGCGAAGAGGTGGACGCGTTTCTCGCTGAACAATAAGGCGCACAACGCCTCATTAAAATAGGAGTAGTAACATGGCGACGATGAAAGACATCGCAAAACTGGCAGGGGTTTCCACTTCAACAGTGAGCCATGTTATTAACAAGACGCGTTTTGTGAGCGAAGAGATCTCTGAACGCGTTAACAATGCCGCAAAAGAGCTTAACTACTACGCGCCCTCTGCGTTGGCGCGTAGCCTCAAAGTCAATCGTACCAAAACCATTGGTATGCTCGTGACAACCTCAACCAACCCATTCTTTGGCGAAGTCGTAAAAGGCGTCGAACGCAGCTGCTACCAAAAAGGCTACAGCCTCATTTTATGTAACACCGAGGGTGATAACGAACGTATGCGTCAATCCATTAATACGCTATTGCAAAAGCGTGTCGATGGTTTGATCTTGATGTGCTCGTCGCTAGAAGGAGAGCGTATCGATGTATTTGAGCGTTACCCAGATATCCCAGTTGTGGTAATGGACTGGGGGCCGATGCTATTTACAAGCGATAAAATCCAAGACAACTCACTTCGTGGCGGTTACTTAGCGGCGAAATACTTAATTGATTGCGGCCATACCGAAATTGGGTGCATCACAGGCCCTTTGATTAAACACCAAGCGCAAATGCGATACGAAGGTTATAAGCGAGCAATGAACGAAGCTGGCTTGGAATTTAATGCCAATTGGATCATTGAGTCTGACTTCGAATGTGAGGGTGGGTATCAAGCGTTCAAAAAAATGGCTCAGCGTGGCGCATTACCTAGCTCGATTTTCGTCTCTAACGATATGATGGCGATGGGGGTGATTAACGCCGCAAATGAGCTCGATATTAAAGTGCCGGACGACCTGTCCATTATTGGTTACGATGACATCCATATCGCGAAATTTATGTCGCCATCGCTAACTACCATTCATCAGCCTAAGTACCGTTTGGGGCAGGCTGCCGTTGAGACTCTTGTCCGAAAGTTGGATGAAAAGTCAACAGAGGCACAGGTCGTACAATTAGAACCGACTCTAGTGGAACGAAAAAGCGTCAAGAGGTTAAAGTCAAACGTCACTGAATGACGTGTGATGTTGAGCTAAAAAATTAAAAAAGTCGTTTCTCTTTATACGATAAAGCCTTACTATCGTCGTTGATTATAAATAAAACTATTAATTGTTGTCTGGCGGATTAGTCAAATGTTATCAAAAGGTTACGCTAAGTTATCTGTAAAACACCCTTGGTTTCACCGAGTTAATGTTATTACAGTTGTATTGATTTTTTTTGTGAGCTGCTATCAGCTACTGGTTAATGAAGCATTTGAGTACGCAATTGGCTTTATTATTACACTTTTGGCGTCAGCTTTATTTGCATCAGCTTCTGCATTCAAAAAACGCTATCTAGGCTTGGATTCATAGGCACGTCTATTTCCAACATCGTTCAATAGCATCATTTATTGCTTTCAAGTAAACATTGAACTGAATTATGATCGAGTGCATCAAGAGGAGGACAAATGTCCTCCTTTTTGTTGGGGATCACACTCTAATATAAGCGTACTCCAAACAAAATAATAAAGGACATGTTATGGACCTCTTTGCCTTACTCGATATTAATAATACTCTCGTTAACATTCCGATCGGCGACGGCTACGCAATGAGTTGGGTCGAAGCTTTCGGTACCGTTTTTGGACTGCTTTGCATTTGGTTTGCCAGCCAAGAAAAAACCATCAACTACTTATTCGGTTTGCTGAATGTCACGCTTTTTGCCGTTATCTTTTTTCAAATTCAGTTATACGGATTATTGCTTCTTCAATTGTTTTTCTTCTGTGCGAACATTTACGGCTGGTATGCGTGGACCCGTCCAAACGCACAAGGTGAAACGCTGGAAGTTCGCTGGTTAAATAAACAGAAACTTATTACTACTGCCTCTATTAGCGTTGCATGTATCGCATTATTAACGATCTATATCGACCCATTTTTCTTTGCGCTAGCAAACATTGCTGTTGATAGCTTGAATCTCTTTGGTGCTGGCTTGGCTGAACCGGTGCTTGAACCTGACGCGTTTCCGTTCTGGGATGCGACCATGACAGTACTTTCTGTTGTTGCACAAATTCTGATGACACGTAAATACGTCGAAAACTGGATTCTATGGGTCGTGATTAATATTATCAGTGTGGGTATCTACGCGACGCAAGGTGTTTACGCAATGTCTGTTCAGTACGCGATTCTTATGTTCATCGCTGCCAATGGCACGCGTGAGTGGGCTCGTAGCGCTAAGCGCAATGGCGATAAAACCTTAGCGCACGCTGCTGCGTAAGGAACGAAAAATGGCCAAACAACCTCATATCGGAGTGGATGAAACACAAATCGCTCCCCTCGTTATTGTATGCGGCGAGCCAGATCGAGCGAATCGTATCGCGGCATTATTTGATGATGCAGAAATGGTGTCGGAAAACCGCGAGTACCGTGTGTTTACCGGCAACTACAAAGGCAAGCCTGTTTCAGTGTGTAGTACAGGTATAGGTGCGCCATCGATGATCATCGCAGTGGAAGAGCTAAAACAGTGCGGTGTGACTCATGTGGTACGCGTTGGATCGGCGGGGGCAATGCAATCAGGCATTCATCTTGGCGAGTTGATCATTGCCGAAGGCGCGGTAAGAGATGAGGGCGGCTCTAAAGCGTATGTCGATTCGTCTTATCCAGCCTACGCAAGCTTTTCACTGTTAAAGGAAGTTGAGCGTTACTTGTCGATGCAAAAAGTGCATTATCATTTTGGTGTGGTGCGTTCTCACGACAGTTTCTATACCGATGACGAGGATGCAATATGCCAACATTGGAACAAGAAAGGCATCTTAGGTGCAGATATGGAAACCTCTGCGCTGTTTACGGTCGGTCGACTACGAGGCCTTCATGTGGCTTCGATATTAAACAACGTGGTGCTGTATCAACAAGATGTGAAAGAAGGTGTTGGTCAGTACGTTGATGAGGCCAAAGTAATGATGCAAGGTGAGAAGAGTGCCGCGATTACGGCATTAGAAGCCTTGGTTGCTCAGCGTTAGCCAGTCTCTATCTCAGTAAGTCACATAAACAGAATAGATGTAAAGCGACAGGTCACTGTCGCTTTTTTATTTGGAGTTACGGGGTACAATCCACCTTAAATAGTTGTCCGTAACTTTTTCTGAGAGAGCAGAAAATGAAAATCAGCCCTTATCCGACTGGTCGCTTCAAAACATACCTTGAAGAAAAGAGTGCCACCTTTCGCGATTTGATTTATCAATGCCAAATAAATTCGCGTTACTTTGATGCTGGGGAAGCAATTCTCCGCCAAGGTGAGCAACTTCAGTACTTGTATGTTGTGCCAGTAGGTCGAGTCTCGATGAACATATTGGCCGCAAATGGACGACGTTTTCAATTAGGGGAAGCTAACTGCGACTATCATATTTATGGTGAAATGGAGTTCTTCACTCAGACTCCTTGTCAATGGAATGTGATAGCAGATGAACATATGCAGGTTGATGTTATCTGTATCCAAAAACTAACCGAAGCACTGCAAAATCATCCCCAAATGATGGTGTTCTTCGCTTCAGCATTGGCTGAGGATTATCAAGACTCCATGGATATCTACACTAATCGTTTGTTGCATCCCATTACTTACAACATTGCCTATGATCTTCTCGTCCGTAATCAGACGGATAAGTTGCTTGGTGGTTTTGATAAAGTGAACCAAGAGGCTGAGCGGTTTGGCACCTCAGGCCGAGTCTATCGACGTGCAGTTAAGGACTTGATTGAAAAGGGATTGATTACCAAAACAGACAACGGTTTGGAGATTATTGATGAGCTGGCACTCAAAGCGTTTATTGATGCGCATGAATGATACGCCCAGGTATTGAAATTGATGAGTTTTATAAGTCTTTGATATATCTAAGTCTTGAGTAAACGTAACTAATGTAAAGTACCTTAAATTTTGTTGAATGCATTAAAGAGTAGCGTTATATTGCGAACGCGTATGATAATAGATCTCATTAAGGCTTAACAAAATGAAAAAATTCGTCGGTGCGGCTATGCTGTCGTTATTTACTGTTTCTCCTTCTTTTGCTGCTAAAGTTGTGATTGACCACTACATGGGTCAAACAGAGCTAGAACAATCCCCAGAGCGTGTGGTTGTGATTGGCTTTGGCCCGCTAGATGCGCTGGACAACTTTGGTATCGATCCTGTTGCAGTATCTAACTCTTCTAATCTTCCTAGTTACCTTTCAAAATACAGCAAAGATAACTACACCTCTGCGGGTAGTTTGTTTGAACCTGATTTTGAAACCATCTACATGCAAAAACCGGATTTGATTTTGGTTGGTCCGCGAGCGTCTGCGAAATATGAAGAGCTGAGTGAAATTGCCCCTACAGTTGTTTTTGCGGCGAAAGAGAACCAAGGCTATTGGGAAGGCACGCAAGCGCAATGGCGCAATATTGGTAAGATCTTCAATATCGAAGAAAAAGTAGAGCAGAAAATTGAAGCGCTAGATGCTCAATTTAAAGCAATCCGTGACTACAACCAATCGAACAAAAATGATGCATTAACGATTTTGAGCATGGGTGACAACATCAGCGCGTTTGGTGCCCAGTCGCGATTTGGCGTCATTTATAACGACTTTGGCTTCTTGGAAACGGTTGAGCACGTGAAAACGAGCACTCACGGAGATGTCATTTCTTATGAGTTTATTCGTGAAGCTAACCCGAAAAATATTCTCGTGGTTGACCGAAATTCTCTGACAGGTACGCCGGATAACGATATTCGTAAATCCATGGATAACGACTTAGTCAAAGCGACTGCGGCATATAAAAATCATAAAATCACTTATTTAGATGTGGACGCGTGGTACTTGTCGATGTCTGGTGTGACAGCAACAGAAAAAATGGTCAGTGAGATAAAGCAAACCGTTGAACTGTAATCCAAGATAGCAGAGGTTAACTTTGAAGAAGTTATTGCTAACCCTTGTGGTTTTAAGCACGGTTTCGTTATTTGTTGGGGTGGCAAACATGACGCCCCAACAACTCTTTTCAGGTGATGAGAAAGCATTAGAACTTTTCTTTACCAGCCGTATACCACGTTTATTTGCCATATTGCTTGCTGGTGCTGGCTTGAGTATTGCGGGTCTTGTCATGCAGCAAATCAGCCAGAACCGATTTGCGGCACCTTCTACAACTGGTACGATCGAATGTGCCATGCTGGGCTATGTACTGAGCGTGGTTTTCTTTGGTAATGATAATCACCTTTGGCTCGTGTTCGGCATCTCGGTATTTGGGACGCTGGCGTTTGTTTTCTTTATTCAGCGCATTCAATTTAAGAGCGTGGTTTTTGTGCCACTTGTCGGGATTATTTTCGGCAATGTCATCCAATCCATGACTACGTTTATCGCTTACAAATATGATGCACTTCAAAGTCTGAATGCTTGGACAGTCGCAAACTTCGCCAACATCTTGCGTGGTGATTTTGAACTGCTGTACATCGCGGTACCAATGGTTATCCTCAGCTATCTTTTTGCCGCAAGGATCTCTGCCGTAGGTATCGGAAAAGATTTCGCGATTAACTTGGGTTTGAATTATCAGCAGGTTGTGACGATTGGCGTGCTATTGGTGTCCATCATGTCAGCAAGTGTCGTGATGATTGTTGGCCAGTTGCCATTCTTAGGGCTGATTGTACCGAATCTCGTGAGTCACTTTTATGGCGATAACCTCAAAAAGAACATTCCGCTTACGGCCATGTATGGGGCCATTTTAGTGTTGTGTTGCGATTTGGTGAGTCGTTTAATTATTTTCCCTCATGAAATGCCAATCTCTATCGTGATTAGCATATTGGGTGGCGTGGTATTCATCGCAATGTTGTTGCGAGGTAAGCAACATGCGTGATTCAACGAAAATCCTGCTGCTAGGTGGCATTGCGATTCTTTTCGCGTGTCTGTTTATTGGTATTGGGCTAACGGCTGACAACTACCAATATTTTTTGTCTCGTAGAGTTCCTAAAGTATTGGCGATAGTGCTAGCGGGTGTGGCCATTGCTCAGTCTTCACTTGTATTTCAAACCATTACGCACAACCGAATTTTAACGCCAAGTATCATGGGTTTTGATGCGCTGTATGTGTTAACCCAAATTTTGATCGTGTTGATTTTTGGTGGGTTGAGTACCTTAGTTCTTAACTTGTACGTCAATTTCGCGATTGCAGTAATTGTAATGGTGTCGTTTTCGCTACTGCTGTTTGGGTTTTACTTTTCAAAAGGCAGCAAGAACTTGATTACGTTGCTATTGGTCGGCTTGATCTTTGGTCAGCTATTTTCCAATGCGGCGTCATTCTTTTCTTTGCTGATGGACCCAAACACATATGCAATTGTTCAGTCGAAACTGTACGCCAGTTTCAATAATGTCAAAGTGAACTTGGTTTACTTTAGTGCTCCGGCTTTGATGTTTGCATGTTGGTTGTTGTTTAGGATGCATCGCACTTTAGATGTGTTTTGGCTCGACCAAGACAATGCGAAAAGTTTGGGTGTTGATGTACCTAAAGTGACGAGAAATGTGTTTATTATCTCGGCGGTTTTGATTGCTATTTCTACGGCTTTGGTAGGGCCAATCATGTTCTTTGGTTTACTAGTGACCAACTTAAGCCGAGAAATGTTCCGAAGTTACCAACATAAAACGCTATTGGTCGGATGTTCGTTTCTATCCATCAGTTCATTACTTGCTGGGCAATGGATAATCGAAAACGTGTTCAGTTTTGAGACGACGTTGAGTGTCGTAATTAACTTTATCGGCGGTGCGTATTTCTTATACCTGCTGCTGAAAAACAAAGTTGTATAAATATGATAGTAATAGACAAATTAACGAAGGCTTTCGGTTCAAACAAAGTCGTAGACGAGGCCAATACTCAGTTTGAAAAGGGCAAGGTAACATCGATTATCGGTCCAAATGGCGCGGGAAAGAGCACGCTGTTATCTATGGCCTCGCGCTTAACGGAGCGAGATGGCGGTAGTGTTATCATTGATTGCAAGGAAATCGCGGAATGGGACACAAAAGAGCTAGCGAAAAAACTGGCAGTACTTCGCCAAGCTAACTCGATTACAATGCGGTTTACCGTAAAAGAGTTAGTCTCTTTTGGTCGTTTCCCATACTCTAAAGGAAATCTGACTAAAGAAGATCATGAGGTCATAGAACAAGCGATCGACTACTTAGATTTGCAAGATATTCAAGACAAATACTTGGATGAATTAAGTGGTGGTCAGCGACAGCTTGCATTTATTGCTATGGTGATTGCACAAGATACAGATTATGTCTTTCTTGATGAACCTCTTAATAACTTAGATATCAAACACTCTCTTCAGATCATGAAAGTTGTGCAGCAGTTAGCCCATGACATGAATAAAGCCATGGTGGTCGTGATTCATGATATTAATTTCGCGGCGTGTTACTCAGATGTCATATTGGCGCTTAAGAAAGGTAAAGTTGTGGCGAGTGGTGCGGTTGAAGATGTTATTCAAGCGTCTACGCTAGAGGACATCTATGAAACGCCATTTAACATCATAGAGTTAAACGGTAAGCGCATGTGTACTTATCATTAAGCGAGCTAGTTCGTTTTTAACGAGATCAATAGATAGGCGGGCTTACTTGGTGAGCTCGTCTATGATTGGGCATCGGCTCTCTGCATCTCCAGGACAAGAAGAAACCCAACCTTCAAGTTGCGTTTTGATCTCCATGAGGTGTGCAATTTTTTCTTCAACCTCTCTCAGTTTGTCCATGGTTCTTGCTTTTACTTCGCTACTTTTGCGATTGGGGTTATGAGCAAGTTGTACGAACTCTTTGCATTCTTGCAACGAAAAGCCTGCGCTTTTTGCGCGTGATACCAAGTTAAGCTCTTGAATATGATTATCTGAATATTCGCGATAGCCAGAGTCGCTACGCGCTGGTGGAGATATGATCCCTTTGTCTTCATATAATCGAATCGACTTAGATGAAAGCCCAGTGAGCTTCGCGACGGCACCAATATTCATGTTTAACCTCCATAACGTTTAAGGCGAGTATATACCGATGTTGTGGATAAGACACTCCTAAATAACAGTCAGTTACCTAGAGTCCCCTTACTCTTTAATCACTTCATGTGGTGGCACACCAAATGCCTTTTTAAAGGCATAAGTGAAGTTAGAAGGGTGGTGGTATCCGGCTTCATAGGCGGCTTCTGTTATCGTCACTAGGCCACGTTCCAAATGTTGCCTAGCAATCTCAAGACGTCGAAAACGAATGTAGCCGTTTATGGTCATATTAAGTGATTGTTTAAATCGACGCTGCAGGTTTGAAACACTCATTGAGAATTGGCTCGCCAACTTTTCCAAGCGTAGTTCTTGATCAAGGTGAGTTTCAATATAGCTGACAATATCCTCAATTCGACCATCAATGTGTCGTTCAATACTGCTGTTTTTAGCACTGAAATTCTTAGGAATTTGCTTGGTGGCTTGATGTAATATTTGATAGATCAAGCTTTCGACCTCTAGCTTTTCTTGGAACTCTTGCGGTGTTTCTCTATTTGTTAACGTTTCGGCCAACTCGCATAGCGTCTGGTTAGGCTCCAACTGTTGAAACGCCTGATGAGAGTTAAAAAAGGCTCGATGACTACAATTTTGCTCAAGGCGGGCCTCTAGCCATTGGGGCTTAACCAATATGTTGATCTTATTAATGAGGTTATCTTTGAGCAGTGAACGACGAAAATTTGCAGGTTTGAGTAAGTTCACCACTACACCCTTAGGGCCGTCGCTCGCGTCTAAATCAAATTGCAAATCGTCGTAGCCAAACGAGAGTCTACCTTCTAAAAGAATAGTGACCAGCAGTGAGGCGTGTGCAGTAGAAACAATATTCGAATCAATAAGTTCTAGACAACGCCCGCCATGAACAAAAATTTGATCATTATACTGATATGATAGGAACTTACCTTCGGCCAGTTGAGTTTGACAAGGTTGGCCTTGCGTGACAATCCATTGTTTCTCTGTCGCCTTTAGTCTTTGGGTTAAAGCTATCTTGGCAATTTTAGTTCGTTTTGTTGTGACTTCCTGCATTTGACACTTCCTCATAACACTTGTGCGATTTCGCATAACCAAATCGCCTTTGTATTTATAAAACTCATGCTTATTATACCTGAGAATTATTATCATTAATATTTAGGAATGAAGTTATGGAAAGCCCTGCTTGTTCACCTATCAAGCTTTCAAGCCTTTGCCTTGCAGTGGGAATGGCGCTATCAACCCCTGTTTTAGCTCAAGATACTGAGTCACATTTTGAAGAGGTCGTTGTATGGGGAACGAAAGTTTCCAGCAACACTGAGTCGATGTTTGCGGACGACATGTCACTGAAGCAAGCGGATCATATGTCTGATTTACTGCGCGATATTCCCGGTGTAGATGTTGGTGGAACACACTCTGTGAATCAACGTATTACGATTCGTGGTTTGAGCGAAACCGATTTGGACATTCGTCTTGACGGTGCTTCTCAGCATGCGAGCATGTTCCATCATATTGGTAACTTGACGTTGAACCCTGACATTCTCAAATCTGCGGACATTCAGGTAGGTAATAACTCTGTGACTCAAAACGGGTTAGGCGGTTCGGTCTACTTTGAAACGAAAGACGCTCGTGACTTACTTCGTTACGATGAAAAGTTTGGTGCGCGTGTTTATGGCGGCTATGCATCCAACGACAACCAACAAGGTTCGTTGACACTGTACGGACTTTTGTCCGAAAACATTGATGCGATGGTCTATGGCCATTACGTTACGCGTGATGATTTTGAAGATGGTGATGGCAATAAAACCTATGGTGCTGCAGGTGATGTTTACAACATTCTGGCTAAGCTGGGGTATGAACTAAATGACATCCATCGTTTTGAGCTCTCTTATGACATGTACCGAGACAGTGGAGATTACAGTCCGCGTCCTGATATGTCTGGTAGTGCAAATAATAGCCTGTCGAGCAAGTTACTTATCCCTACGGATTATGACCGCGATACCGTTACCTTGAGTTACGAGTTGCGAGGCGAACAACACCAAGGAAACGTCACTCTTTATAATACCGAGACAGAAATTAAACGTGACGAAACGGTGATGGCCCCTCGTTGGCCCTCGAACCGTTTATCAAAGAACACCGCCAAAAACCAAAACTTTGGTTTGAATGGCAAATTCCAGTCAGATGTTATGTTAGGTGAGTTTGATAATCGAGTCACTTATGGCTTCGACTACATGGATAAAACGTCTTCGAGTTACTACGGTAGTCGTAAGTTTATGGACGAATCGGCGATTTCAACCGCACTGTTTGTAGAAGATCAGTTCTTCTTCTCTGATGCCTTCTTTATTACTGCAGGTATGCGCTTTGATGATTACAAACGCAAAGCTGAGACAGGAACCAGTAATTATGATGATGTAACTTGGGCTCTAGCAGCAGAATGGGCGGTGACGCAAGATTGGACGTTGTTTGCGAGTGCACGCTCTCTATTTAAAGGTCCAGAGCTAATGGAAACCTTTATTGCTTACCAAGACGTTGCATTTTTAGAGGATGGGTTAAAGCCAGAAACGGGATTGAACACGCAGGGTGGTGTTCGTTTTGATAAAACCTTTGATAAGCATTTCTTTGGGGCGAATATTACGATATTCCAAACGGAAATTGATGATTACATTGCAGACCAGTACCAAAACGCGACTCAAACTTACCTGATTTACAACTTAGGTGATGTTGAGATTAAAGGCTTTGAGGCAAGTGCTTCTTATGGTTACGACAAGTTTAACAGCAAACTTTCTTACTCTAAGTCGGACACCAAAAACAAGAATACTGGTGGTCCTGTTGCTGGGGGCAATGGGCGTAGCATTGATATGGGTGATAGCATTGCTCTAACTTTGGATTACCAGTCAGACGCTTTAGAAACGATCTTCGGGTGGAACTCAATGTTTGTTCTAGAGGAAGACAACGTCTTTGATGGTCAGCCAAAGAAAGCAAGTTATGATGTGCATAATCTATACGCTCAATGGGTGCCGTCTGATATTGATGGACTGTCGGTGACCTTTGGTATTGATAATGTATTTGACGAGTTGTACAGCTCTCATGCGTCTCGTTCGGGTACTGCACGTGGCTTCACGCTTGATGACTACGAGCCGGGTCGCAACTTCAAGCTCTCTGCAGCTTATCAATTCTAACAAGGTTCTTCATAGGACGTTTCAAAGTAACGAGTAAGTTCATGATTAAAGAAAGCACCCGAATAGATAGTGAACACGCTGACAAATACTTAGTGACGCTTTGTCGGCATTTTGGACGAAAGGTTCCTGCTACTTGGAATGAAAATAGCGGTTTGGTGACATTTCCGACGGGAAAAGCGGAGTTTAACCTTTGTGCATCTAGCCTAACTATAACCTGTGAGGCGGATTCAGAAGAGAAACTGAATACGGTTAAGGCGATCATTTCATCGCATGTGGACATGTTTTCTCGTCGAGAAACATTAGCACTTAGCTGGGTTCGTTAGCGCTCGTTTAGGGATGCTGTGATAGAAGTGGAATATTAAAAGCAAAAGCCCGCAATCTTATGATTTGCGGGCTTTTATTGTTTGAATGCTATTGCGCTTTCTCAGGCTCTAGGCTTTTTTTTTCCTGCTGCATTTTTGCTAGGAAGTAGATGTTAACGCAAGCAATAAAACCGTTAGTTAATACTACAGGCCAAGAATCAATCATTAGTCCGTAAGCGGTAAATAGCGCACAACCAATAAAGTTAAGGATACGAAGCTTAACAATATCTTTCATAGTTAGCGAAATAGCGACCATGATTGAAGCTGCATAACCTAAAATCTCAACCATATTCATGTCCATTTTTTGACCCTCTTAAAATCTGCCGAATTTTGTCGGTACCAATTCTTCTCATCTTGAGATTAATGAGGAAGCTCCATGCCTCGAATGGTCTTTTTTTGTTGTATGGACGCACTATATCAATGGAAAAACCGTGATAAAAGCCTCAAATCAAGGTTAAGAGAAGGTTAGCGATTACGCAAACGTTTAGGACTGGAATTACTGATAATTTTACTTATTGTGTTGATTGATAATAACGATGACATTAATAGCTCAAACACCATTGAAAGTAAGGGAATATTTACATATCATTGAAAATGATAATTATTTTCAAGTGCTGTGTTTATGTATTTTATTATTAGCTTGCTCGTGTTTTTTTTGCTGTATATCAGAACAAAACCGAACTCGTGGTGTGCGGGGATTCATATCGTAAGCCACTTTTTTATCGTTGCATTTTGTCCTGCAATTTATGTTGTTCAATATTTAATCGTTACGTTTTTTTCGTCACCGATATTGATTAAGCTGTCATCACGCTCCGGTGTATACAACATTCTCATTGCTTTTCTTCCATTATTGATCGCAACCGGCAGTCTGGCGTTTAGCTGAATGATTTCATCTCTCTTCTTTTCTTAAAACAACTACACTTAATCAGAATAAGGTATCAATTTCATATAATTATTCGATATCTACGCGTCAGCACATGTGTCACATTTCTGTGACTACGAGTAAGTTTTACTTATGTTGCTTGGTAGTAGGGTATTTATCGATTGTTTAATGATTCAATACTTAGTTTAATCGTATAAAGGTGTGCAGTATGCCGCACTAAATTAATAAGAAATTATCTAAAAAGGTTAATGGGAAACGTAAGCCATTAGCGGAGGTCAGATGAGTACGCACACGGTACCGCAGAGCGCGATTGTAAATGCTGTCAAAGGTGAAGTTTTGGTTTTGGGCCTGGATGGAAACGTTAAGGTCATAAAAGCGGGGGATGAGTTAAGACCTGGCGAGATTATTATCACAGAAAATAATGCTTCTCTCGACGTACAGATAAATAATGAGCTTTATCTGGTCGATGCAAATTGTGTTGCTTGTCTTCCTGTGCCTTCTTCTGAACCGTTAGAACCAGTATTGGTACAATCTCCAGTTAATGGCTTGGTGACTTTTGACCCAACGGCTATTGGAAGTGCTGACTTCGACGCCAACGATATTGCCGCTATCCAGCAAGCTATTTTAGACGGAGCTGACCCTACCGCTATCTTAGAAGCAACAGCTGCTGGCGCAGGTGCTGAAGGCTCGGCTAATGCTGGCTACGTGACGGTTGAATATAATAACCCGGAAGTACTCGCTTCTACTTTTTTTGAAACGTCTGCGACTCGCAGCGGAGAAGATGATCGCGACGAAGATGACGGTTTGAATGTCACGATTTTTGCTGATGGTGGGCAGTCACTGCAATCTAGCGTAACAGAAGGCTCAATTTCTCTATCAAGCTACCCGCAAACCATTTCGTCTAGTGTGCTGGTTGAAGCAGGGGATCTCGCACTTGATACTGCTTCATTTGTACCCGAAACGTCTTCTTTAGAGTCTTTGTTGACTGAGCTTAACAGTGATATTACCTCTGGTGGTCAGCCAGTGGCGTTCGTTTATGACGAAGCGCAAAATGCCATTATCGGTACTCAAGAAGGTAACGAAGTGCTTCGTATCGAGATCGAAGCGACATCTGTAGGCCGTGATTTAGAGTTAGAAGTCGTTACCACGATTAGCCAGGGCGTTGACCATGTTGCGTCTGTTGCTGATGGCCAAGTATCGATCGTCGGTGATCAAATCAATATTGCTTTTGATATTACAGGTGCAGATATTGGTGGTAACAGCATTCAAGCGCCTATCGATTTTACGACAACCGTTATTGATGGCGATGATCCTGCGCCGCAAAACGTTACTTTTGAAAACGTTGAATCTTCTTCTACACCCATTACTGGCACCTTTGTTGATATTGGTAGTGATCAATTGGCAACGGTCACGTTTAATCAAGAAGGACTTAGTCAGTTCGATGGCCTACTGAGTGATAATCAGGCGACAGAAGCGGTACTCTCTGAAGACGGCAGTACTATCACCTTGTCCATTGCTGGCTCGAATGAAACCGTCTTAACCATCAGTCTGAATACTGATGGTACCTACCAATTTGAGCAATTTAAGCCGTTAGAACAAACAAACGGTGAAGATACGATTGAGCTCTCTTTACCAACCACAATCGTCGACTATGACCAAGATACGGCAAGCAACACCTTTACGATGACCATCCTCGATGGCGATAACCCAGTGATTGAGAACGTGACGGGCTTGTCTTTAGATGAGGCGGGGGTTGACCAAGGTTCACAGGAAGGCGCGGCAGTAACAAGTGGTACTGGGTCGATCACGACAGCGGTCGGAAGTGACATCATTGATCACTATGAGTTGGAACCTACAGAGTTCAATGTTGGTGGAGAACTCCAATCTCAAGGGCAGGTTGTTCAACTAGAACTAGCGTCCGAGAGTAACGGCGTACGTACTTACGAAGGCTTCATCGAGCTGGATGGTGTGCGTATTACCGTATTTGATGTGGCGATTGATGCACCTGCATTGGGCGAATACCAATTCAACTTGTATGAACAACTTGACCATACGGGTGCTAACGATGACTCGCTCACTTTCTCACTGCCAGTTTACGCGGTAGATGCGGATGGTGACCGCTCCTCTATTACCGAAGGTTCGAACACACCAGAAGCTGCGCAAATTGTCATTCAAGTTCAAGATGACGTTCCTTCGATTGATGGCGTTGATGCGCTAGCCGTCGATGAAGACGATTTATCAAGCATTGGCTCCGATCAAAGCGACTCTGTGTTCGCGCAAGGTAGCTTCACGACGACTCAGGGCTCAGACCGTGTTGTAAGTTATCAATTAGAGAGCGGCACTGATCCACTCAATGGGTTGGAATCGCAGGGGCGATCTATCTCTCTGACGGAAACAACCAATTCAGATGGCAGCTTTACCTATTCTGCAACGGCAGAAGGGGACGCTATCTTCACCTTACAAGTGAACCCTGACGGTTCTTATTCATTTACCCTTGAAGGTCCAATCGATCATGCTGTGGGTAGCGATAGCTTAACTCTAGACTTCACTATTGTCGCAACGGACTTTGACGGTGACACCAGTTCACTTGTTCTACCGGTAACCATTGCCGATGATGTGCCAACCATTAATGACGTTGTCGCTCTTACCGTCGATGAAGATGACTTAAGTTTGGTAGGCTCTGACCAATCACAGTCAACGCTGGTCGAAGGTCAGTTTACGACAACTCAAGGTTCTGATGGCGTCGTACAGTATCAGTTGGATGTAAACGCTGATTCTTTAAATGGCCTGCAATCTCAAGGTCAAACCGTTTCCATTGCCGAAACGCAAAATGCAGATGGCAGTTACACCTACAGCGCAACGGCAAATGGCAGTGCAGTTTTCACATTAATTTTGAATACCGACGGCTCGTACAGTTTTGAGCTGCAAGGTCCAATTGACCATGCGGCAAATAGCGACAGCTTAACCCTTGATTTTAGCGTTATTGCTACAGACTTCGATGGTGACACAAGCCAAATCGTATTGCCTGTTACCATCGTGGATGATAAGCCAACTATTACCGATGTTGATGCGATTACTGTTGATGAAGATGATTTAGGCACGATTGGTTCGGACCAGACTGACCCGATTTCTATTGATGGTAGCTTCACCACCACACAAGGCTCTGACCGAGTGGTAAGTTATCAGCTTGATGCTTCTGCAACACCAGTTGACGGCCTTACATCACAAGGCGTGGCAGTTACGCTGACTGAAACCGCAAACGCTGATGGCAGCTTTACTTACGAGGCGACAGCGGGTAGTGAAGCGGTCTTTACGCTGACGGTGAATACTGATGGTAGCTATAACTTCACGCTTGAAGGTCCAATCGACCACGCGGTAGATAGCGATGAGCTGACACTCAACTTCCCAATCATCGCAACAGACTTTGATGGCGACACCACAAATGCCACTATCCCAGTGACAATCGTGGACGATAAGCCTGTTATTACCGACGTCGACACCATTACGGTTGATGAAGATGATCTAGCGTCAATTGGCTCAGACCAAAGCAATCCAATTTCTATTGATGGCAACTTTACTACCACACAAGGCTCTGACCGAGTGGTGAGCTACCAACTCGATGCTTCAGCAACACCAGTGGACGGTTTAACCTCGCAAGGTTTAGCGGTCACGCTAACAGAAACCGCAAATGGTGATGGTAGTTTCACTTATGAAGCGACTGCGGGTGGCAACCCAGTATTTACTCTGACAGTAGATACTGATGGCTCTTACAACTTCACGCTAGAAGGGCCAATTGATCACGCGGTGGATAGTGATGAGCTGACACTCAACTTCCCAATTATCGCAACCGACTTCGATGGCGACACCGTTACTGAAACCATTCCAGTCACGATTGTTGATGATGTACCGACCATCACAGCGGTGGATGCGTTGAGTGTCGATGAAGATGACCTTAGCGGCGTGGGCTCAGACCAAACTGACGCTGTGTTCGTTGAAGGCGCGTTTACCACTATTCAAGGCTCTGACCGAGTGGTGAGCTATCAACTGGATTCAACGGCTGATCCTGTTGCGGGGCTAACGTCTCAAGGTGAGGCGATTACCTTGGTGGAAACCGCCAACGGTGATGGCAGCTTTACTTATGTGGCGACCGCAGACGGCAATCCGGTATTCACGTTAAACGTAGCAACAGATGGCACTTACGATTTTACGCTGCAAGGCCCGATTGACCATGCAGCTAACAGTGACAGCCTGACGATTGATTTCCCAATTATTGCCACCGATTTTGATGGTGATACGACTTCGGCAACCATTCCAGTCACGATTACGGATGATGCACCAATCATCGATAATGTTTTGCCTCTGGCTGTAGACGAAGATGATTTATCAGGTATTGGCTCAGACCAAACTGACGCTGTGTTTGTTGAAGGCGCGTTCACCACTACCCAAGGTTCAGACCGTGTGGTGAGCTACCAACTTGATTCAACTTCTGATCCTGTTTCGGGGCTAACCTCCCAAGGTGAGCCAGTTACTCTGGTAGAGACTGCGAATGCTGATGGCAGCTTTACTTACGTGGCTACCGCGGATGGCAATCCGGTTTTCACCATGAACGTGAATGCTGATGGCACATACAATTTCCGTCTGGAAGGGCCGGTCGATCACGCGTTAAACAGCGATGAATTAGTACTGAACTTCCCAATCATTGCAACAGACTTTGACGGCGATACGACGACCGCGACCATTCCCGTCACGATTACTGATGACGTTCCAACTATCGACAACGTTGTTCCACTCACGGTGGACGAAGATGATCTCGCCTCAATTGGCTCAGACCAAAACGATGATGCGTTTATGTCGGGTTCTTTCACCACAACTGAAGGCTCAGACAGCGTTGTTAAATACCAGCTTGATGCAACAGCAGATCCAGTATCTGGGTTGACCTCTCATGGTGAGCCTGTCGTGCTTGCTGAAACTGCTAACGGCGACGGTAGTTTTACTTACACAGCCACGGCAGATGGCAATGCCGTATTTGAATTGATTGTGAAGCCAGATGGCAGCTACAACTTTACACTGCAAGGTCCACTAGACCATGCGGTGAATAGCGACAGTCTGCAAATCGACTTCCCGATTATCGCAACAGACTTTGATGGCGACACCTCATCGGAGACGTTACCTGTCACTATCGTTGATGATAAACCAACCATCACTGACGTAGACGCAATCCGTGTGGATGAAGATGACCTAGCGACGATTGGCTCTGACGGCTCAGATCCAATTTCAATCGATGGCAACTTCACTACAACGCAAGGTTCTGATGGGGTAGTAAGCTACCAATTAGATACTGCTGCAACGCCAGTTGATGGCCTAACATCGCAAGGTGTGGCAGTGACGCTGACGGAAACTGCAAACGGCGACGGTAGCTACACTTATGAAGCGACAGCAGGAACTGAAGCCGTATTTACGCTGACCGTGAATACGGATGGTTCATACAACTTCACGCTTCAGGGGCCAATTGACCATGCGACAGACAGTGATGAGCTGACACTGAACTTCCCAATCATCGCGACGGATTTTGATGGTGATACCACCACAGAAACGATCCCAGTCACCATCGTGGATGATAAGCCGACCATTACCGATGTCGATGCGATTACCGTTGATGAAGATGATTTAGGCACGATTGGCTCAGATCAAACTGACCCGATTTCAATCGATGGCAACTTCACCACCACACAAGGCTCGGACCGAGTGGTGAGCTATCAGCTTGATGCTTCTGCAACACCAGTTGACGGCCTTACATCACAAGGCGTGGCCGTCACGCTGACTGAAACCGCAAACGGTGATGGCAGCTTTACTTACGAGGCGACAGCGGGTACTGAAGCGGTCTTTACGCTGACAGTGAATACTGATGGTAGCTATAACTTCACGCTTGAAGGTCCAATCGACCACGCAGTAGATAGTGATGAGTTGATACTGAACTTCCCAATCATCGCGACCGACTTTGATGGCGACACCACAAATGCCACTATCCCAGTGACGATCGTAGACGATAAGCCAGTTATTACTGACGTGGATTCCATTACGGTTGATGAAGATGATCTAGCGTCAATTGGCTCAGACCAAAGCAACCCGATTTCTATTGATGGTAACTTCACCACCACGCAAGGTTCAGACCGAGTGGTGAGCTACCAACTCGATGGCACATCAACACCAGTTGACGGTTTAACCTCGCAAGGTGTGGCTGTCACGCTAACAGAAACTGCAAATGGTGATGGCAGTTTTACCTACGAAGCAACAGCGGGCTCTGAAGCGGTCTTTACGCTGACTGTGAATACTGATGGCTCTTATAACTTCACGCTAGAAGGGCCGATTGATCACGCGGTTGATAGTGACGAGTTGACACTAAACTTCCCAATTATCGCAACCGACTTTGATGGCGACACTGTCACTGAAACCATTCCAGTCACGATTGTTGATGATGTACCGACCATCACAGCGGTGGATGCGTTAAGTGTCGATGAAGACGACCTTAGCGGTGTGGGTTCCGACCCTGGCGGCGATCTGTTCGTTGAAGGCGCGTTTACGACCACTCAAGGCTCTGACCGAGTGGTGAGCTATCAACTGGATTCAACGGCTGATCCTGTTGCGGGGCTAACGTCTCAAGGTGAGGCGATTACCTTGGTGGAAACCGCCAACGGTGATGGCAGCTTTACTTATGTGGCGACCGCAGACGGCAATCCGGTATTCACGTTAAACGTAGCAACAGATGGCACTTACGATTTTACGCTGCAAGGCCCGATTGACCATGCAGCTAACAGTGACAGCCTGACGATTGATTTCCCAATTATTGCCACCGATTTTGATGGTGATACGACTTCGGCAACCATTCCAGTCACGATCACGGATGATGCACCAATCATAGATAATGTTGTGCCTCTTGCAGTAGACGAAGATGATTTATCAGGTATTGGCTCAGACCAAACTGACGCTGTTTATGTTGAAGGCGCGTTCACGACCACTCAAGGTTCAGACCGTGTGGTGAGCTACCAACTTGATTCAACGGCTGATCCTGTTTCAGGTTTAACTTCTCAAGGTGAGCCTGTTACTTTGGTAGAGACTGCGAATGCCGATGGCAGCTTCACTTACGTGGCTACCGCGGATGGCAATCCGGTTTTCACCATGAATGTGAATGCAGACGGCACATACAACTTCCGTCTAGAAGGGCCAATCGATCACGCGTTAAACAACGATGAGCTAGTACTGAACTTCCTAATCATTGCAACAGACTTTGATGGCGATACGACGACCGCGACCATTCCAGTTACGATTACTGATGACGTTCCAACCATTGACAACGTTGTTCCACTCACGGTGGACGAAGATGATCTCGCTTCAATTGGCTCAGACCAAAACGATGATGCGTTTATGTCGGGGTCTTTCAGCACAACTGAAGGCTCGGACAGCGTTGTTAAATACCAGCTTGATGCAACAGCAGATCCAGTAGCAGGGTTAACCTCTCATGGTGAGCCTGTCGTACTTGCTGAGACAACAAATGGTGATGGCAGCTTTACTTACACTGCCACAGCAGATGGCAATGCCGTATTTGAACTGGTGGTGAAGCCAGATGGCAGCTACACCTTTACTCTGCAGGGCCCACTAGACCATGCGGTGAATAGCGACAGTCTGCAAATCGACTTCCCGATTATCGCAACAGACTTTGATGGCGACACCTCATCGAAGACGTTACCTGTCACCATCGTTGATGATAAACCAACCATCACTGACGTAGACGCAATCCGCGTGGATGAAGATGACTTAGCGACGATTGGCTCCGACGGCTCAGATCCAATTTCAATCGATGGCAACTTCACTACAACGCAAGGCTCTGATGGGGTAGTAAGCTACCAATTGGATGCTGCTGCAACGCCTGTTGACGGTCTAACATCACAAGGTGTGGCCGTCACGCTGACTGAAACCGCAAACGGCGACGGTAGCTACACTTATGAAGCGACAGCAGGAACTGAAGCCGTATTTACGCTAACAGTAAACACGGATGGCTCATACAACTTCACGCTGCAAGGGCCAATCGACCATGCGGTAGACAGTGATGAGCTGACGCTGAACTTCCCAATCATCGCAACGGATTTTGATGGTGATACCACCACAGAAACGATCCCAGTCACCATCGTGGATGATAAACCGACCATTACTGATGTCGATGCAATTACCGTTGATGAAGATGACTTAAGTACGATTGGCTCAGACCAAACTGACCCGATTTCAATCGATGGTAACTTTACCACCACACAAGGCTCGGACCGAGTGGTGAGCTATCAGCTCGATGCTTCTGCAACACCTGTAGCTGGACTCACATCACAAGGCGTGGCAGTCACACTGACGGAAACCGCAAACGGCGATGGTAGCTTTACTTACCAAGCGGCAGCGGGGACTGAAGCGGTCTTTACGCTGACAGTGAATACCGATGGCTCTTATAACTTCACGCTAGAAGGTCCAATCGACCACGCGGTAGATAGTGACGAGCTGACACTGAACTTCCCAATCATCGCAACCGACTTTGATGGCGACACGTCTGCTGAGACAATTCCTGTCAAGATCGTTGATGACAAACCGACACTTGGTGGCATCGAAGCAACAAGTGTGCAAACGGTTGACGAGGACGATATCCCAACAGTCGGATCTGATGGTACGCAGTCGAACAGCATTGCAGGTAACTTCATCGCGACTGATGGCTCTGATGGCATTGTGGAGTACAGCGTTTCTGACCTAACCACGCCAGTACAAGGCCTGACCTCTGGTGGTCAATCTCTGGTTATGGTTGAAGTATCAAACGCAGGTGGCGTTTCAGTTTACGAAGCTCGTATTGATGGCACGACGACACCAGTATTCCGTGTGACTCTCGATGCTTCTGATGATAGCTACACGTTCGATTTGCTTGCTCCTCTCGATCATCCAAATGCTGATGGCCAAAATGAACTGGTCATCAATTTACCGATAAACGCGACTGACTTTGATGGAGACGTGTCGAACAACATCACCTTACCAATTACGGTTGTGGATGATGTTCCGACCATTGACGGTTTACTAGCAGGCAGCGAACAAACCGTTGATGAAGATGACCTACCAGCAGGTACGGATGCTGCAAGTGCAGAAGATACTGTTATTTCAGGTACTTTTGATATCACCGAAGGTGCTGACCAAGTTGCTTCTATTCAGCTGAGTGACCTGACCACGCCTGTTGCGTCACTGACTTCAGATGGTGAAGCTATCACCTTAGTTCTGTCTTCTAGCGCAAACGGCGTGAACGTATACCAAGGTGTCGCAGGCAATCCTGCTGAAGTGGTGTTCGAACTGACGTTGGATGCAACGAACAACACCTACGAGTTCGATTTACAGAAGCCGCTTGATCATCCCGATGGTAATCAGCAAAACGAGATTGTTATTAACCTCCCTGTGACGGCGACAGATAATGATGGTGATACTTCACCAGCCTTCACATTGCCAATTACCGTTGTGGACGATGTTCCAGTTGTTACCAATATTGAAAGTCTACGTGTCGACGAAGATGACTTACCTCTTGGTTCTGATGGAACGAAAGAGCCATTAACGGTATCAGGTGAGTTCGAAGTCACTAGCGCAGATGGTATTGATGCTTTCGAATTGGATCTAAGCTCAAATCCTATCCCGAATCTGAAATCGGGTGGAGAAGAGGTAACACTTTCTCAAGACGTTGGCGCTTCAACTGCTGACGCGCTTGTTTACGTGGGACAAACACCGGGTGGAGTGACGGTCTTCACGTTGACACTTCATCAAGATGGTAAATACGACTTTGAGTTATCTGGTCAGTTAGATCACGCGGTTAACTCTGATGAGATTTTGTTGAATCTACCTGTGAAGATCACGGATGGCGACAACGATACCATCACTGCGACCTTGCCAGTTACGATCGTAGATGACAAACCAACCATTGATGCTATTAGCTCTGGTAGTACCTTGTCTGTGGATGAGGATGATATTCCAAGCCAAGGTTCGGACGACACGCCAGAATCCAATATCATTGGTGGCAACTTTGACGTTACTGATGGTGCCGACTCTATCGTTAGCTTCCAGTTGGATAGTTTAACATCGCCTGTTTCTGGCCTTACCTCAGGTGGTCAACCGCTTGAGTTGGTTGAGTTTTCAAATTCAAACGGTGTGATTGAGTACCGAGCTTATGTACAAGGTACGACGGACACCGTCTTTAAACTGACGCTAAATGGTTCAGCAGACAGTTATGAATTTGAACTGTTGGGTGCACTTGATCATCCTGCGGGTAACGATGAAAACTCGTTGGTCATTAACTTCCCAGTCAACGCGACTGATTTTGATGGCGATGTGTCCAATAACATCACCTTGCCGATCACCGTGGTGGACGATGTCCCAGCTATTGTGAAAGTGACAGACTCTAGCCAACAAACCGTTGATGAAGATGATCTTTCCGGTGGCTCTGACACGACAAGTAGTGATTCAACGGTATTGAACGGCGGATTTGAGGTCGTTGCTGGTGCAGACAAGATTGTCAGCTACCAAGTTTCAGACCTCGATGCAGTCGTGTCTGGTTTAACGTCGAACGGCAGCAGCATCGAGTTGAATCTAGTAAGCACGAATGGTGGAGTAACCAGTTACGAAGCGGTTATTACTGGCACATCAACTAAGATCTTCACGCTGTCTCTTGATGCGAATAATGACAGCTACCAATTTGAGCTGTTGGGACCAATCGACCATGACGCTGTTCAAGGTGAAAACAACCTTGTCATTGATATTCCAATTACAGTAACAGACTTTGATGGTGACACGTCATCATCACTGAATCTTCCAATTACCGTAGTTGATGACATTCCCGAAATTAAATCAGCAGATGCTTTGGCTGTTGATGAGGATGACCTTGCCAACGGCTCTCAGGCAACCAACAAAGACAGCCTAGAAGCAACGGGCAATTTCGATACGGTGGAAGGGGCAGATACCGTTGTCTCTTATCAGCTGGATCTTACTTCTAACCCGATACCAGGAGTAACTTCAGGTGGTTTTGCGGTGACGTTAGTTCAAACCGCGGTAAGCAACAACAACTTTACTTATCAAGGTCAAACACCTGATGGTAACTCAGTGTTCACACTAGTTTTGAACGCTGACGGCTCTTACAAGTTTACGCTTGAGGGTGCGCTAGATCACTCAACTCAAGGCGAAGATACACTCATACTTGATCTCCCAGTCTTTGCGACCGATGTCGATGGTGATACGGCAGGTATTAACTTACCAGTGACGATTACCGATGATGTTCCAACCTTGCACGATGCATCTATTTCGCGTGTTGAGGGGCAAGGCAGCCGCACGGTTCGTTTATTCCGAGACCCTGTAGAGGGGGATGATGACCTTGGTGCTGACGGCGCACAAGTGACTTCATTCTCGGCTGATGATTCAGGCATTTACTTTAAGCAAAATGGTGTTGATTCTGATTCTGTCGATTTGAACGGCAGCGACCAAGTCGTATTTGTTCACAAGGTTCTTGACGGAGTGGATACTGAAATCGGTCGTTTGGTTGTTCGAACCGATGGCAGTGTGTCATTCCGTCCGAATGACGACCTTGACCATACCGAAACCGACTCGATTGATTTCACCATCAACGTTGTTGCAACCGATGGTGATGGCGATATCGCAGATGCCGATGTGGATATCTCGATAAGAGACCGCAATGCGCAAATTGACACGTCTACCGTTACTGCGTTCGAAGACCAAGGGCGTGATGGTGTCGTTGTGGGCGTTGACTCTGCAAATACTCAGGACAACTTGTCGACGCTGGATGTTAGCCCTGCGAAAGTCGACTTGGTTATCAATTTACACGATATCGACCGTAACGAGAGCTTAGGTGACATCACTATTCGAGATGCTGATACTCACAACGGTACGTTCTACTACAGAGACGGCAGTGGCAACTACATTGAATTAACATCTGTGGGCAATACGGTTGTTCTCGACGCATCAAATGTTGAGCAGTCATTCAATGGTGAGCTTGTCTCGTTAGATAACTTGTACTTCGTACCAGATCGTCATACATCAACCGATGCTTCTGGTATCGATCCTCGTATCCGCGTGGAAATTCTTAACAATGGTACGCCAGATCATACGATTAATGGTCGTTTAGACATTGAAGTTGCTGCCGTCGCAGATATTGCAACGTGGACGGCAAGCAGCGAATTTAACTACTCGGTTGATGAAGATGGAAACAATGTCGCACTTAACATCACGGCTGAAACCCAAGACACTAGTAACCCAGAAGGCATTGTGTACGAGCTTGTCTTTACACAAGGAGAAGGTAACGCAGAGTTAGTCTATTCAGATGGTAGTGCGATACCAAAATCCGGTGGTGTTTATCTGGTGGATGCAAGCCGAATTGATGAAGTTCAAGTTGATCCGATAGATAACTTCTCGGGCGAAATCAGAATTGATGTCACCGCTATTACGACGGAAAACAACAATCCACTGCTTGGGAAAGATACCGCTCGCTCAGAAACCGAAACCATCATTATTGATGTAAACCCAGTTGCGGATAAAGGTAGTTTTGCTGTAAACCGAATTAATGTGTTTGAGGATAATGCTCGAACTCAAAATACGGTAGACCCTGTCACTGATCACGACCCACTCCAATTAAGTGAAGTGATCACCATGAAACCATCAGCGGACTTAGATGGTTCTGAAGCGTTATTTGTGCGCATTTCTAACTTCTCAATTGATGGGGTTACTTTGGTGTGGCTGGACTCAGCAAACCCAAGTCAGATAGTAGAAGTGACCGATTCAGGCGGCAATGTACTTTATTACGAAGTGCCAGAGTCTGAATTAGCGAACGTCGAAGTTCTTCCTCCTTTGCACAGCAATGATGACTTTACTTTCAATGTCGAAGGAATTGTGAAAGACACAGCATCATTGTCTACCGGTACGACAGAAGATGTGTTGTCACTGGGCAGTAAGACCGTCATCGTTGGTGTAAAAGGTGTTGCTGACATACCAGACACGGTATTAATTGACGCGGGGAACGTTTGGAACCGATTCGTAGACGGAGATGTGGCCGGGATAGAGACGACTATTGAAGAGAATGGTGTTGTAAACCTCAACTTCTCGGTTGTATCAGGTGAAGTTGCCGATAGACCACAGGATGATTCAGAAGCCATTACTGTTATCCTGTCCAACATCCCCGACGGTGTTCGTGTCGTAGATTCAGACGGTTCAAGCGTTGACCTCACCTTTGTTGGCTATGATGGTAACGGTCAACCGATTTACGAAGCAAACATCACTGGGCTGAATTTTAATTCCGGTATTCAAATTATTCCGGAAGCCTCTTCAACTGAAAACATTGCGATTACAGGGACGATCATTGTTACCGAGAATGATGGTCATAGTCGTGTGATTGAAAGAGAGGTAAGGATCAAGGTCGAACCCGTTATTGACGCTCAA
This sequence comes from Vibrio sp. 1078-1, assembly GCF_033340475.1. Lineage (NCBI taxonomy): Bacteria > Pseudomonadati > Pseudomonadota > Gammaproteobacteria > Vibrionales > Vibrionaceae > Vibrio > Vibrio sp. 1078-1. The sequence goes on along the minus strand of NZ_JAWOWM010000003.1, from coordinate 40,705 downwards.
GATAACTACGTTGTCCGATCGGAGGGAGATGAAGATACGCGCTTTGACATCGATTGGAAACCGACGCTCGTACAAAGCCCTGATACCGATGAATTCTTTAGTGATGTAACCATCTCTGGATTTCCTCCAGGCAGCACGGTCTATGTAGATGGTGTGGCACAAACGCTTGTTTCTGGAACACTAACGCTTTCACCGCAAGCCGGTGAATCAGAACAAGATTTTTCCGCTAAAATCTCTCAAAGTGGCTATGTTCAAGTTCAGTTGGAGCAGGATTCAAGTACTGACTTTGACTTGACCACAACCGTCACTGTGAAAGAGATTGACCATGAATATGTTGACGCTTCGAATCCCGGTGAAGGTATCGCTGAGAAAACCATCAATGGTACGGTGAATGTCCAAGTTAATCCAATCGTTGAGCCAGAGGATAAGACGGGGGCAATAGACGACCAAACCCGTCTGCTTGTCACTGAAAGTGGTGGTGGTGCTACCGATATCGTGAAGTCAGACGATCAAGGTAACATTGACTTTACGATCAACACTTCTATGGGGGGCGAATCTGGCGCTCATATCATTAAATACCAAGAGTTTGATGCGTCTTCAGATGAAGTGGTGACTCAACTTGTTGTTCAATTTCACAATGTGGACCCTGAGATCCTCAACCAATTGGTTATCGTCGGTGCACTAAATGAAGGTGGAGGTCGTTGGACAGTAACTAATGAAGACAACTTCTCAATTAAAGCGCCGTCTGGACTTGATTTAACACCAAACGATGACAGCGACGATGGCGATAACGGTGGTCTCTCTCAAATTGGCTTAACCATTTACGCAGAAGTGAATGATTTGGGCGAAGATTTGGGCAACGAAAAAGATGCGACGGTCGTGCGTCAAACGGATGTGACACTAGAGTTTCCAACCGTCCTCACACCGAAAATGAGTGTAGCGGCAGAGATTCAGGTGGCTGATGATGTTCAAATTCAAGCGTTGGAAGACAATTCTATTAACCTTGGTGCTCAGTTGACGTCGAAAGTCGATGCGATTAATGCAGATGGTGTGGAGGATGTCTTGACTATTATCGTCGACCCGACAGCTCCTGGCATTCCTCCTGGTTTGGTGATCACGGGGACGGATGTTGATTTTGTCAATGGTAAATACGTGTTCCAAGCCCATATCGATGCGAGTGGAAATATTACTGGCCTTGATGGTTTGACGATGCACTTGGCAGAAGATTACGCAGGTGATTTCGAATTGCCAATTCGGTTTGTCACTAAAGACACTGAGTCCGGTGATGAAAAAGAAAATAATGTCCAGTTTCCAGTTCAGGTTTTACCGGTTGCAGACGTTCCGAGTTCAGCCGGGGATCAGCCGTTGGATAGCGATGTCACACCAAATGTAAGAGTAGATATCGTCGGTACTTTCGGCTTGGATGCAAACAAACAACCTGTGACTGATCTAAATAACGACGTTCCCACGGCGGATGGTGTTGGTTACGAAGATGGCTTAATCCAACTTAACTTGAGTGTTGATTTTGCCGATCAATTTAACAACACTCAAGGTGGTCGAGAAACACTAACGAACATCAAGTTAGAGCTTGATGACACAACATTAGGTGAGTTTGTTGATGCCAATGGTAACAGCTTAGGAACCAGTATTGAGTTTAATGAAGCTGAGATTTTAGCTGGTGCGCTTGACAATGTTCTGTTTAAGCCAAAAGAAAATTACCCCGTAGGTGGTGGCCAAAATACCGTCAAGATTAATATCGAGGGAGAAATTACTGATGAAGCTGTGTTTGATCAGTCTATCTTGAATAACTCTGGCGATAATATAGATGTAAGAACCTTCACTGACGATGTCACATTTGAAGTTACGCCAGTCGTTGATGACATTACCATTACAGGTGCCGATCCGACGCAGCCAATCACGGTGATTGGTGACGAAGATACTTTAATTTCGCTGAATCAATCGGGCTCTGGTGTTTCGATCAGCCTGAACGATAATGACGGTTCTGAGAGTTTCGTTTCACTCAAGTTAACGGGGCTTCCTGATGACTTTATCGTTAAATCCAATTCCTCTGATTATGTTGTTAAGAATAACGGTGGGGGCGAATGGAGTATTCAACTAAAAGATCTCACTCAGACGTCCATTGACCTGAGTGACATCCAAATTAAACCGCCAAAACACTTTAGTGGCGAGGCTGAGATAGGTATTACGGTCTTCATTCAAGAGGAGTTGCTACAAGTACCAACGGAACGAAACAATAACTTTACGCTTATTGTCAATCCTATTGGTGATGATGTTGATGTGAACCCCGACACTTCGGCTGCAGGTAATGAGGGCGAAGACATTGTTATTAATGTAAATGCGTTAGTGGTTGATAACAAAGAGTCCATCGGAGATGGTGCAAACTACCAGGAAAATGATCCAGAGACGCTGAGAGTTGAGGTCTCAAATGTCCCTGATGGGGCGAGCGTTTCATTACCTGATGGGACAGTATTTACTGACCAAGGCGGCGGCGTTTTTGTCTTAGAAATCAATGCTCAAGACTTGGATCAAGTGGTGTTTAATTCTGGTGATCGCAACGATAACTCATGGGATGGTTCGCTGCATTTCAAAGTGCAAGCCGTTGATACTGGGCTCGATGGCAGTCAAAGCTTGGGCTCCGCAGAGGAGTTTGATGTCACTGTTGATGTTGAAGCAGTGAACGATCGTCCAGAGTTCGTCAATACCGTGGATGTGGAAACACCAGAAGATACGCCAATGCTGCTTGATGGTTTCAGCATTACCGATATTGATGCCGTACTCGATGATCCGAATGCTGAATATGTACTCAATGTGAACGTCGACAGCGGTATCTTGGAGCTTAATCCAACGCTCATCGCTACTTACAACCTAACAGTGAGCGGTGATGGTACGGACTCCGTTGAACTGAAAGGTACAGTGGCCGATCTAAACAATGCCATTGCAGACGGTCTGATTGAGTTTAATCCAGAGCTGAACTTCTTTGGTGACGTTCAGGTGGACGTGACAGTCGATGACCAAGGTAATGAAGGTATCGTAATTGGTGGGGTAGATGACACCCTAAATACCAACAGCAGCAGCTTCAATATTGAAGTGACAGCGGTGAATGATACCCCAGAAACTACGCCAGTGACGCTACCGGATATTGAAGAAGATAGTGGTGTGTTCTCCATCTCTGAAGCGGATCTTATTGCGAATGCGACAGACGTAGAGAACGATAATCTCACGGTTAGCAATGTTCAGTTAACGGATCCGAATTCGGGCAGCATTATTTTCAACAGTGGCACGGGAGAGTGGGAATTTACCCCAGCACCAGATTACAACGGTCCAGTTGAAATCACGTACACCATTACAGATGATGGCACGACAAATGGTGCATCCGATCCTAAATCGGTTAACGGCAGCGCATCGTTCAACGTAACGGAAGTCAATGATGCTCCAACGACGTCTGAAGTGACACTTTCTGATATCGCAGAAGACAGTACGGCGGTTGATATTACCCAAGCTGATTTGTTGGCGAATGCGTCTGATATTGAAAACGACACCTTGATGGTGAGCAATGTCCAGTTGGTTGATCCAAGCAGCGGCACATTGGATTTCGACAACGTAACAGGTACATGGTCATTTACTCCTGCGCCTGGCTACAACGGCAAGGTCGATCTGACCTACAACATTACCGACAACGGTACAACGAACGGTGTTTCAGATCCTCAAACGGTGTCAGGAACGGCGACCTTCGAAGTCACTGAGGTGAACGATGCACCGGTAACATCAGAGGTAACGTTGAGTAGTACCGAAGAAGATGGTGGTTCGGTAACTATTACGGCTACTGAGTTGCTGAGCAACGCAAGTGATCCTGAGTCAGACAACTTGACCGTCGATAATGTTGCGTTAGTGGACCCAGCTTCCGGCACGTTGACTCAAGTGAGTGCGACAGAGTGGACGTTTGAACCCGCAGCAGATTTCTTTGGTGACGTTAATTTCACTTATGAAATCACAGATGACGGAACCACTAACGGCGCTCCAGACCCAATTACAATCGCGGGCACAGCAGTGTTGAATGTTGAAGCGACCAATGACGCACCTGAAATCACTGCAGCATCGGTAACGGATACGATCAACGAAGCCGATGGCCAGAAAATAACGGGTATTAGTGTAAGTGACATCGACTTCACTGGTGCGCAGGCGAATGAAATCATGACGGTGACTCTTACAGTTACCGAGGGCGACCTTCGTGTCGAGCCGCCAGCAGGTAGTGGTGTGACTGTTGGGGCGGGGATGGCTGGTGAAATAACCCTAATGGGCACACCAGATAATATTAACTCCGTTCTTGGAGCAACAGACGCTTCTGAGGGTGTATTTGTGGATGCAGGAGATGTCAACGCAGCTTCAATCACTTTATCGGTGAAAGTCGAAGACAACGGCGTGTACTTCGAAAATGCGGGTACCGCATTGGAAGCGAATCAAGATTTCACTATCAATGTGACACCTGTAGCTGATGCACCTACATTGAGTATAAATCCTCAGTTTAATTACATTCGTCAAATTGCGGCTAGCCAAACCGCGAGCAGTCAAGGTTTAGCGATTGTCGGAATCATGGCGGCGCTTACTGATATTGACGAGGTGCTGTCTTTGGAGCTAACGGGCGTACCAGCTAGTGCTGAGGTAACAAGTGGCGTTTCTCCATCAGGCATTAGCTTCGATGGTACCACTTGGACAGTACCAAGCGATGAAATTGATACGCTAGAAATTGTCGCAACAGATACTAACAGTGGTATTGATGTCGGTTCTTACGATATTTCGCTTACGGCGATATCAACGGAATCTAATGGCGATGAAGCGCAGTCTTCACCTGTCCAAATTAGTTTGGATGTGAGTAGTGATAGCGACGATATTGACCAGTCAACCGCAGTGGACGACAGCTATTTAGTCGGTGGAGACACAGGTATCAACTTGATTGGTGGCGACGGTGACGACGTTATTCTGGGTGGCGATGGCGATGACGTGCTTATCGGTGGCTTAGGTTCAGATATCTTAACGGGTGGAGACGGCAGCGATATCTTCAAGTGGACGGTAGATTCCGTTGATGAAGGGGCAGTGGATACCATTACTGACTTCACTGTTAACGAAGACAGTATCGATTTACGTGAAGTTATCTCTGATCTCAATAACTCAATGATCGACATGGATGATCTGCTTGGTCACATTTCGGCAGACTACGATGCATCGACGGAAAGTGTTTCTCTGAACATTACGACGGATGCAAATGTTCAACAGACTATTGTCGTGGAAAACTTAGGTACTTCAATCGACTTCAACGGTCTCAGCTCCAACGAGATTGTAGAGTCATTGCTCAACAACGGTGTTATTGATAACGGATAAACCTGTATGCAACATAAAAATGGGCGGTTCTGATAAGCCGCCCATTTTTTTCGGGAAAGCTTGATTTTAAACAGGAGATATTTGAATCGAAATAGAAAGCAAGAACGAAGCAAAGGGGTTATCTTGTTACGACGTTATAGTGATAGTTGGAAATTAAAATAGCGATAATTTGACGTTAAATCGCCTAAACGTGGATGTCTAGCAAGCTGCCAATGATTTCATTGTTTTTCTCTATGACAGACGCGCCAACTCGGTTATAACCAGCGGCTTGTGCTAGGTTGATGAGAGATTCAACTTTTTGAGAGGGAAGGCTAGGTGTTGAGGCTGTTATTGCGACATCCGCAACCGCAGCTAAATCGATGTTGTGATCAGAAAGCTCTTCTTTAACCTTACTTACATTATTGCTAATGCCATGTGCAGCTTTCTCGGCTATTTGTTGTGACATCTGAACGATGTGGTGTCCAGATTGAATTCCCGATACAGGCATATCACTACTCCCAACATTATGATAGTGAGAGCATAGGTGGACTTTATAAAACGTTCAAGTGTTTTATATCAATGACTTGATTAGGCAAACAGTTTGGCAAGCATTTCTCTTTCTTCACCAGATAGAACCGGTTTTTGCGCTTTATTTAGTTTCACGCTGATCTCACCTTGTAATGACTTTAACTGACTTGCCGTTAAATCACTGAGCTTTTGTTTAAGTTCATTAAATTGTTGTGCGTTCATCTCAATACCTTCGTCGTGATTCGGTTTATCCGTCGTTGCCCGAAATTCTTCATCCTTTGGATACAACATATTTATTCAACCAAAATAGATTAGAATTTGATCGATTGCTTTTTGTCCGAATATTGTCAAGGTGTGTTAAGTGATACGTCAGATTTTTCCTAAGAAGGTACATAATTACCCACTTTGGGGTAGGTGGAAACGTAAAAATAAAAAGGGAAGCGATATAGCGCTTCCCTCTTACATATGGTTTGAATGTTACTAACTTACTCTGACGGCAAACTTGCTAGCAAGTGAATGAAGCTCTGGGAGCATGCGATAGATAAGATGGAGTTGTTGCAATACCATGCGGGCAGAGCTGTCGTCTTCATCGCGCCATTCATTTAAGCGTTGCTCGAGTCCAGCATCATCAATATTAGATAGGTCACACTCCTCACAATGCTGGTGAAGCTGTTTATGAAGTACATCCAGATGTTGATGAATACAACGGTGAGCATCTAAAACGAGTTTATGAATTGACTCATCTTCGATGCGAGTTCTGTGCGCGCCTAATGCAGAAATATAGTTCAACATTGCGTGATTTAACGTTAGGAAGCGAAAACTTTCATCAACAGCTGCGCGATATTTGCCAGGCTCCGCCAGCATCGTACTAATCGCAGAAGAGAGTGAGGCATCATTATTGTGGGCCTGGCGGCGAGCGATACGGTAGCTCAAATTGTCTTTCTTGCCGATTCTATACTGACCAATGATCTGATCGAGATACTGCTTGTTCGCCTCTATCGCATCCGACATAACTTTGTGAAGCCTTCTCGACTGCCAGTCGGGCAAAATAACTAATACAGCTCCTACTGCAAGCACACACCCGATGAGGGTATCTGCTAGTCGAGGAAGGACAACTGCGTAACCTTCACCTAGTTGATTAAATAAGAAGAGGACGAGCAGTGTAATAAAACCAGTCGCGTACCCATAGTTGTTCATCCGGAAGGCGAAAAACATCACTCCAGAGATAACGATAAATACTAACTGGCTTTCTTGAGAAGGGAAAAAAGTCAGCAATGGTACACCAATCAACAAACCAGCTAATGTACCTATTACTCGCGCCGTCAATTTTTGGCGAGTGGCACTGTAGTTCGGTTGGCATACGAATAAAGTGGTTAAGAGTATCCAGTAACCTCGGTCGATGTTGAATATTTGAATGATTCCATAGCCAATCGTTAAGGCAATTGACATACGTAATGCATGCCGAAACAGCATCGAATCTTTGTGTAAATTTGCTGATATACGCTGCCACATCGCCTTTAGCGTGTGTGGGTTGGTATCGGCGAGGGTATCTTCTTCGAGGCCTTCAACATCTGGGTTGTTAATGTTATTAAGTTGTTTTTCTACCGTCGCTAAGTTATTGAATAAATATGTTAACTGCATCAGCAGACGTTTCCAGTGCCCTTGCTTTTGTTCTTCTAGATAAGCAAGAGAGTTTTGTACTTCAGCTAATGCCAGAATAGATTGATCGGTATGGGAGTATTCATTTCCTAGCTGAATGGCTAGTGCAATATCACGACACGCTTGGGCTTGAGACTCCAAAAGATATTTAAAACGAAACAGCACATCAGAACGTTCAAATTCGGTCGCTAAATCCTGATAGCGATAATGGCTAGAACTGACGCGTTCGTGAATGTCTTGAGCGATGAAATAAATATTTAAAAATCGGTCACTAGGCCCATCAATGTGACCCCGTTTCGATCGGTTAAGTAATGTGGTTTTACAAGCGTTTAGTGCCGTAACCGTGGCAGCATTGCATTTTGCAGCTTCAATCCGTAGCGGTTGTGGCGTCAAGTTGGTCACAGGGTGAAAAAGCTTGGCTTTCGCATCAAGATAATTCGCCATTTGGAAGAACACATTGGCTAAGCTTTGTTGCACCGGTTGAAGAGGCCAAAATATCTGCCAAATCATGGACATGAAGTAATACCATGCGGCACCAGTCAAAAGCAGTAGTGGCTGAAACCAAATGTTGGTGCTTTCATGTGCGCCAAGCATAGTATAAATAGCGATCAGCAACGAACCAAAAGCAATACTCGCGTACTTAGGACCTATCGCTCCAAGAATGATGAAGCCGAAGGTTGAGATAAATAATCCCAACGCAAAAGCCCAAGGGGTATCGAACAAGATTTCAATTGAAAAAGCAGCAAGCGCAAAACAGAGAAAGGTGAGAATCAGAGCCTTGATGCGTCCAGTGAAACTGTCATCACTTTCAGCCAAAGCAGCAGCAATAACGCCTAATATTAATGGCGTTATCAGCGTGTTTTGCTCGAAGTACCAAGTTGGGATAACCACACCCAGTAAGGTAATAAGGATAAGAACGCTGTAATTTATCGTCTTGTTTGCCCAATAGAGCCGAAATTTAGAAGTTGCTTGCACAATGCGCCTTATGTTTCCGATGAAGAACAGGGGGAATACTACCAGACCCACTATAGCGCGTTTATGATTTACTTTAAGAAAAATTCGTGGTTGCTGATAAAATCAGCAGGGATGTCATTGACTTATATTAAAACTGCCAGGTCATGTATTGAGGATTGTAAAGCCAGCTTCAAATAACCTCAGCTTTAGGTTATTAAATCGACAGTAATGTGAATTTTATTAAAGAATAGAAGAAGAAGCTTACTTAGGTGCTCGCCGTTGCTACAATTTAGCGCCTTAAAATGATATAAATCGACAACTTCTAAACTAAAAGGCGCACGTTTCATGCAGCTTACTGCCACTAGCAAAGCACAGTTTTTTATTCAAAATGAGTACCATCACGTCGAAATAAAAGAGAACAGTGTTTTATTAAGCTCGATAGGCAGTGAAGAACATATTCCTTTTACGATCTGGAATGGCAAAGTTAGCGTAAAGCGTGGGTTATTATGGAGCTCTTTACAGTTTTTTGCTCATGAACACGAAGGCAAACAACAAAGCTGGCTAGTCCAAGGTTTACCGTGGCCGCAATGCCGAAAGTTTGCGCTTGAGGCCGTTCGTCAATATCAAGAGTGGCACAACACTCAGTGCCGAAAACTGGCTGAGTATCTACCTAAGTGGGAAGAAGAGCTTTACAAACTAAAGCACTTGCCTGCTTACTTATCGCATTCTCAAGTGGTCTCCTGGGTTGAAAGCCTTAACCAAGAGTTAAGCGAGATGAAAACCACCCTAGAAGAAGCCAAAATGCGAATGCCGAATCGTATGTCGCAAATAGAGCCTTGGCTCATTGATACCTCTGAGGCGCTTGGTGAGCGTAATCGCGATTGGCTAGAAGCAGAACGTCCAAATTGGGAAGTGCTGTTTAATCAAATTGAATCCTCTCCTTTGAATTTATCCCAGCAATATGCGGTATTGCTCAACGACGACCACAACTTAGTTCTTGCTGGGGCCGGCTCGGGCAAAACCAGCGTTTTAACCGCACGAGTTGCCTATTTGTTGCAAAGCCATCAAGCTCAAGCAGAAGAGCTTCTCATGTTAGCGTTCGGTCGTGATGCGGCGACTGAAATGAAAGAACGCTTAGTAGATAAAGTGGGCATGGCGGCAGACGGTGTGCGCGTCAACACATTCCATCAGTTGGGCTTGTATATTCTTAAACAAGTCGAACAGCAACCTGTCGAAATTAGTCCTTTAGCGTTGGACGAAAATCAACGAACAGCATGGTGTGTAGACTGGTTGAAAAAACATTGGATGACACCCACCAACTTTAAACGTTGGCAAAAACATTTAGACAAATGGCCGATTGCGTACCTAAAAGGGGATGATGAGTTAGGAAGCCATTCAGAAAATCCAAAACTGATCGCTTGGCTAGATTCGCAGCTGTCTCATTTAGCGGCGGTGGGCTTGACCAAAAAGCAAGTACAAGAAAAGCTCGTAAACCACCAAGACTATACGCGTTTAAATAGTGAACTCGCCTTATGCTGGCCATGTTTTACAGCGTGGCAGAAAATGCTTAAAGAAAGCAACCAAGTGGATTTCCCAACCATGATCAGTCGTGCGACAGATTATGTGAATAAAGGGAAGTTTGTCTCGCCATGGCGCTTTATTATGGTCGATGAGTATCAAGATATCTCTCCAGATCGTCTGGCATTGATTGAAGCACTGTGTGAATCCACTCAGAAACAAGCAGGTGCCACGTTATTTGCTGTTGGCGACGATTGGCAAGCGATCTATCAGTTTGCAGGAGCGGATGTCGATCTTATCACTGGTTTTAAAGAACGCTTTGCTCACTCAACCGTTCATCACTTAGATACAACTTATCGTTTCAACAATCAGATTGGTGATGTAGCGAATACATTCGTGCAGCAAAACCCATCGCAGTTGCCGAAAACACTAAACAGCCACAAACAACGCAAGCAGAAGAGCGTACATACCGCGCCGAGCAATCAAGTGGAAAAGATCTTGGACCACTTGAATCAACAAGCCAAGCAAACCAAGTCAGTTTTATTGCTAGGACGTAACCATTATCATAAGCCCGATTTGTTCGACGATTGGTTGCGACGTTTCCCTAATCTCGATATTCGCTTTATGACTTGCCATGCGAGTAAAGGACGCGAAGCTGACTTTGTGATTATTCTTTCTGTGGATGAGGGGCAATTCCCCGCTAAGAAGAAGCAAATTCACATTGATGGTGCGTTGACGGAGTCCAAAGACAAATTCCCTTACGCAGAAGAGCGCAGGCTATTTTACGTGGCGATTACACGTGCGAAAGAGAAGGTTTGGATTACGCATACTGGTGCGGGATCTGCATTCGTTCAAGAGCTCGTTAATGGTGACTATCCCATCGTGACTTCTCGTTAAATGCAACGTTTAGAATGTTAAAAACAGTAAAGGCGATACTTGGTATCGCCTTTGCTTTATTTGGTTAGCATCAAAGCTTACATGCGCTCAGCAAGATAGGCTTCGTAATCCGGCACTTCGATGTCTACTTCTTGCTCAAGAAGAGGGGAGTTAAACAGGAACTTAGCGGTGGCTCGGTTCGTTGCTACAGGAATATTCCAAACACTAGCAATACGAAGAAGCGCTTTAACGTCTGGGTCGTGAGGTACGGCATTCAGTGGATCCCAAAAGAAAACGAGAACGTCGATTTTGCCTTCTGAAATAAGAGCGCCTAGTTGTTGATCACCGCCCATCGGACCACTGATCATGCTCTTGATCGCAAGTCCAGTTTCTTTACTTAGCATGTGTCCTGTCGTGCCAGTTGCGTAAAGGAAGTGACTCTGTAGCTTTTCTTTGTTTTCTTTTACCCAGCGAAGTAGCTCAGGTTTGCAGTTGTCGTGAGCAACCAAAGCCACATGTTTATGGGTTGGCATGGTACGAATGGTTTTTTGCATCAAGATGTTTCCGTTTGTATGATTTTAAAATTGTTGTGACTCAATAGAACACGTTTTTGGTCTTTCAATCAACAGCCTTAACACGGAATGTCGGCCTATATTCTGACGGAGATAACGATTCTTCGATCGTGTCGTCATGAAGCGTCTTCGGAGTCAGTGGTTTGATGGTTGGTGAGGCATGTTTGTCATAAGCTTCACCCCTTAAGTAATGCGTTGCTTGCATCACGGAAAGCCGACCTTGCTGCACCATTTTATCTGTTGGTGCGAAGAGCACTTTGTTACGTAACAGGCCTCGATATACACCATGACTTAAGTACACAGAAACTAAACCGATCTCCTCAGCTTTGCCGGCACTGCGCAGCTCACTGATGGCCGCTTCAATCGCCACTGCACTGCCAACAATGTAATCTATATTTCCCATATCGATCACACGTTGAACTAGGTTACGTTGTAACTCCTTGTCGTTGTCTGCCCAAAATGAGTCAACAATGTTGATATCACTTCCTTGTATCGCTTCATAAAATCCGGCAGTAACGGGTTTCGTACCACCACGAGTTCGCGGCCCCAAAAGTAAGGCAATGTTGGTCTTTCCTGACCCCTTTGGATGACGAGCTGCCAAATATTGACCCGCTTCGTATCCCATCCAATGCCAGTCAACACCGACAGTCCCTTTTAGCAACTCACTTTGTTCTTCATCCAAGTCGAGTTGGTTCACAGTAGCAAAAACGGGAGTATTCCCTACCCAATTTTTAAGTGAATGCTCGTAAGCCTGTGGGTCCACGGTCCCAAGGATAACTGCATCTGCTCCCCATTGGTTACACAGTGCGAGTTGTTGTTCTTGACGGGTTTTGTTTGGGTAGCCGCCCGCTTCAAGAACTCGTAGCTCGACACCTTCTCTTTTCGCTTCGGACACCATTCCATAGTTTACTGACAACCAGTATGAATCCTTTAGGTGAGGGTATATTGCACATATTTTCTCTGCGGCAACCGCTGGCAAAGAAGCAACGAGGGTTAAAGTGGCTGCAGAATGTTTGAAAAATGTGCGAAATGCGTGTTGATTTTTAACCATGAAATGAAGTTCGTTGGCATAGATTAAGTAAACACTGCAAAATATAACGTAATATGTCGCTGAACACGAACATTAAGGTCATGAAAATATGCTGCTAGCAACTGCAAGCATCGGTCGTAAACTTTTGTTGTCTTTCATTGCGATGGCAATACTGGTCATGTTATCGGCACTTATTGGTGTGTCTGGATTTTCTTTGGTTGCCAAAACCGAAAGAAATGTCGTGGATTCTGCGATTCCCGCCATGATTGAGGCGAGGCAAGTCTCTGAGTTGAGTACTCGTATTATTTCGTCTGTACAAATGTTGTCGAACGCAAGAAACGAGCAGGAAAGAAAGGAGTCAGGGCGAGTGCTGTTCGAACAGCTCGAGTCTTTACTCACTCACATCAAGGAGCTCGGGAGTGAGTCGTTCGATTCTCAATTGTTAGAAGCTTTAGAGAATAACGTCCAGAACGTTATCGACAATTTGGCAGAACTCGGTGTTTCGGTTGAAAAAAAGCTGTGGCTTGCAAAAGAGATAGATACTCGTGTTGAAGAAATGCGTCTGCTCAGTGAAGAGCTAGAACAACTAACTCGTACGCAAGTTCAGAATACAAGCACCATTGCTGTTGCTAACGTCACGCATATTTATGACTTATTAGAATCGAATAAAAAATCGCAAGTTTATCAGGCGCTAGATGCACTGGTGGAGGTCGATCTTGATCTGACTGAGCGATTACATGAACTGCACTTGTTGGCCTTTAAAATGTTGAATCAGATTGAAGAGGCTCGGACATTAACGAATATTGAGCGAATTCAACAGGTTCAAAGTGATTTCGATAGCAACCTCAAAATCATGCAACGCCGTGTACTCGCTGTGGAAGATCCTACGCGCTCTAAGCAAATGAGCCAACTGCTCATAGAGCTTGGTAAGCGTCAGGTCGTATTTTCTATACTGATGCAGCAATACGAGAATAACGAACAGTCACAACAACTGATGCAAAAGACATTAGAGTTGTTCTCAGAGCTTAATGGCACGGTCAACAAATTGGTTGATGATTCAAACAAAACCACTACCGTCGCTGTAGACCAATTGACCAGCACACTGAAATTCGCTCAGTGGTCTTTAACCGTTATTTCAATTGTTGGTTTGATTGTATTGGTGCTGATTTTATGGCGTGTGGTGTACCTTTCTGTTGTGAAGCGGTTAGCTGAATATTCCGCTGCGTTGCTGTCTGTGGCGCAGGGTAACTTAGCGGTTGAGTTGGAAGTGAAAGGCAAAGATGAGTTGGCGCATATGGGGCAGGCCATCATCACGGCTCGTAATACCGCGCAAGCACTAAAAGTGGTAGCAGAGGGTGAAGCTCAAGCCAAGCGAGAGCTTGAGGAGCATAAAGAGCATTTAGAAGAGCTCGTTGAGCAGCGCACTTCGCAGTTAAAACAAGCAAACCGCCGTTTGAATGAAGAGGTTTTGAATCACGCTAAAGCTCGCAAGCAAGCAGAGCAAGCGAGCCGAGCAAAATCGGCATTCTTGGCGACGATGAGCCATGAGATAAGAACGCCAATGAACGGAGTGTTGGGGACAGCACGCTTGTTGATTGACTCAGGCCTCAACCCAATTCAAAAGCGTTATGCGGAAATCATTAATCGTAGTGGTAAAACGTTGCTCGCGATCCTTAATGATGTACTGGATTACTCCAAGATTGAAGCGGGGCATTTAGAAATTCGTCACATGGGCTTTGATTTACACCAAATGGTGGAGGACACTTTCCAGTTAATGAACAGTCGAGCACAAGAGAAGAAGCTGCTGTTCTCCTACCATATTGAAAGTGATGTTAGTCGCTACTGGAAAGGGGATGTCACCAGAATCAGTCAGGTGCTGAACAATCTCGTTGGTAACGCGATTAAGTTCACTGACGAAGGAGAAATTGATATCTACGTTAGCCTGAACCCTGAGGACGAGTCGCAAGTCCTGTTTGAAGTATCAGACACTGGAATAGGAATTGCCAAAAAATACCAGAGAACGTTGTTTGATGCCTTCACGCAAGCTGAAGGTGGGATGAGCCAAACTGGAGGCACGGGGCTTGGACTTGCCATCAGTAAGCGAATCATTGAAGCGATGGGCGGTGTTTTAGAAGTCGATTCCGAAGAGGGAAATGGTAGCCGATTCTGGTTCTCTATTCCGTTAGAGGAAAGCGAACCTATTGAAACAGGAACCGTGGCAACCGCACGTTGCAAAGTGAAAGCAAAGGTCTTGCTAGTAGAAGATAATGAAGTCAACCGAGTGGTCGCGGAAGGCTTTCTAGAAAGCATGGGGCACCAAGTCGTGATGGCAGAAAACGGCTCACAAGCAGAGCAACTGATCAGCACACAAGATTTTGATATCGCTTTGGTCGACATCAACCTCCCTGATTGTGATGGAACTGAGTTGATCCAACGCTTAAAGCGGATTGAGTGTGATAAGCCGGCCAATAAAGCGCTTGCCGTCACGCCAATGATTGCAGTGTCTGCGCACGTTTTTGCGGAAGAAGTTGAGCGCTATCTAGCCGCTGGTTTTGACGGATACTTGCCTAAGCCATTGGCAAAAGAGGCACTCGCGGCATTGATTCAGGATGCGCTAGACGGAAAGCCGTTGTTGTTGCCACAAAATGCCGACTGTACCCCGTTTGATCAAATTTCGCCTCAAGAACAAGAGCTACAATTAAAGGTCGTTCAAGCACCTAAAACAAAGGAACCCGATGTGGTTATCATTAATCCGAGCGTGATTGAGTCCGATATGAAAATCTTGGGCAGAGATAAGATGTTGCACATTATTAATCTGTTTAGATCCACCAGCACTGATGTATTAAGCAAACTGCAAGCGTCTGCTGAGGACAATGATAGTAAAGAAGTAAAGAACCTTGCCCATAAATTAAAGGGCAGCGCGGGAAGTTTAGGACTAACTGCATTAATGAACGCTTGCCAAGCAATTGAAGCCGCGGCTCAACCTTTAGATACCTATAATGCGACTAAAGATGATTTAGTTTCTCAAGTGTCTGCATCAATTCAAGCTCTGGATGAGTTAATGGCGAAGTAATCCATCGAGCATTGAAAATAAAAAAACCTCCGGCTTTCCGGAGGTTTTTTCTATTCGGTCATGTCATCTTCCCACTCGAATCGAGTGTCTAGGGCATAAGGGTCATCATCAAAAGGATGTTCCACTTTGCCACGCAAGTATTCGAGTTGATGCTCAAGCATATTGACCGTTTCGTAGTCTCCCTCAGAACAAGCAACGTAAATCTGTTGTTCAAGAGCGGCAATGTTATCTCGGATACCCATGAGAACCCCCTTAAATCATCATCGATTCTCAAAACGATTATAGTCAAGTAATCCAAATTCGATCGGTTGTTTTGTACGGTACCAATTGTGTAAACGATCGCTAAATGACCAGAATTTTTCTGAGCTTCTACGAATCGCAAAATTATCCAATAACTTAACGTAATCGGACTCGTTTTGGATGGCACTAAATTGATCGACAAAATCTTTTACTTGGTTTTCGTTGATCGAGAAAAATGCCGCAGGGTAGCTTCCCACAACGCCGCGTACAATGGTCATGTCATCGTTAGCAAAGTCACGGTTACTTTCTTCATCAAACAAGCTAGAGATGTTTGTGTGTGCATTGTTGTGAAGTAAGGTGAACAGTTCATCTTCCCCTGATTGACTTCTCACCATAAGCATAGTGATTTGCGGAACGGTTTTCAGGCCTTCACCACGAACGTGGTCAATGCGTTTTAGTTGTTTTTCATTACTCGCAGAAAGAGCCGTATCTTGAATTTCGTAGCGAGGCAGAAGCACACCTGAGACATGTTCTCTCAACAACTCCACCAACTCCGTTTTTGGATCGTCACTCTTATACTGAACGCTGGTTGGTTGGTTAAACGGCTTCACATTTCGTTGTAAAAAGTCACTCAACTGCGGGCTTTGATCTTTATACCAGCTAGATTGAAGTTCATGGCGCATATCGGCGGGTAACAAAGAGATAAAGTTACTTTCGCCTTCTAGACGCAAGAAGTCCATAAACATTCGTGTCATGAGCTGATGGCCGAAGTTACCGTAAACGTCAAACCCAGCAACAAGCAAATAGTGGATACGCTCTAGTAGCGCGTAGTCAAGAATCCACACTGTTTTAGGCTGCTCACCAACTAACCCTTGAACAACAGAAGCACTATCAAAATGGCGGAATATCGTTAATGCCGCATTATGGTTGGTGCCATTACCATCCCAAATTACATCGGTGGATAGGTTTTCACCTTCTTTAAACCAGTTATTAGTGAACTCAGATTTAGCCTCTAGGTAGCGAGCTTGTTGACGCGCGTACTTGACCCAGTTGGTAACAGGTAGCGTGTTACTTTCTTGCTCTGCCGGCAGTTTTAGATTATCAGCCTGAGATCGGTAAAACTCATTTACTTCTGGGATGTCTGCTTTATCTGGATCAAGGAAAAACACCCAAAAGCGATCATTGATAACATTCAATGCCAGTTGGCCACGACAAACTGGGCCTTTGATGTATGCCATTATTGTATTTTGTGCATTATCTAGCATGAACTTAAAGCGCGACTTCACTGGAAGGTCGATGAATGATGTCATCGGGTTTGCAGCAACTTCTGGTTCATAACTCGGTAGCTGACTAACCATGTAATCAGCATCAATAAACCAAGTTTTCCAGTTCTCTATGCGTTGCTTGTTTAACGCGAATGGCATGTGAGTTTTATCTACTATGGTCCCTTGCTCTGGAATAATTCGATAAAACACACGTTCAACCCCTGGATCATCGTACGGGCGACGCGTTGAAATACGTTTGACGGGCTGTCCTGGTGGTGTAGCAGAGCGGACGAGCGTGAAGAATCGGGGATCTTCATCGAGTTCCGAAAAGTAGAGATGAGATAAAAATAAATGCTCATATATATACCTAGCCATCAGCTGATTTTTCAAATCAGAGTGGTTAAGTAATGCTTCGTACTTATCTATTTGCGCTTGCTCTTTCTCACTAACAGGTCGGTGAACGTTCATTATTGCGCCGTTTTCCAACCAAGTCATGAGTGTGTGGTATTCACTGTTTGATAGGTTTGGCATACCAAAAGGCATTCCCCAGGTCGGGTTATCCTTTTCGTATTGCTCGTATTCTTCAATCGTCGGACAGGTTTGCTCTCGGTCTATCGAAAAGTCAAAGCCTTCTAACTGGACTTGGTCAGGCAATGGGTGGCGCTCTTTTTGTTGTAGCAAACGTGCGATAAGGCCTGCATCAATGTTGGCTGCCATGCTTTGATCACGTTCGTTGAGAACCGGATGAAAACCCGCATCGCGCCACTCTTGGGTTGTTTCTGCATCTTCGAATAAGCGTGTTGGTGCTGCGGCTGTGAGTCTTGTTCCTTCATATACCAGTGCTTTACTCGCACCACGGTCAATGCCCTCAACAGAAGAGAGCTTAAGTTGACATGGTGCATCGTAGCACGCGTGGCAGACGACACAGCGGTTATCCATAATGGGTTTAACTTCGCTTTGGAAGAAGTTTGCTTGAGGGGTTTCCACGTCAACTGTGCGTTCACGCACGAGCTGTGGACCAAACAGTTGGTCATAGTTAAGACCAGCATAGGTTGCACAGCCGGCAAACAAAGTAGCAATGCAAAGTGTAAAAATTAAGCGCAAATTCATTGAGTTATTTTACGTGATTAGAATTTGCATTAATTAAAGCAAAATAAGCGGTCAATTACCAAAAGTTGGGTCAATTAGCGTTAATTTTTCTGTTGATTGTCTGAGCGCTTGAAAATGTAACCCTGGCGGTGGACTGTCTGAATTCTGTCTGTTGGAACGCCTTCGTGAACTAGACGCTTTCTCATTCTGCTCATGTGCATATCGAGTGCTCGATCATGTTCAGTAAATTCACGTTTTAGTACTGTTTCGTAAAGAAAATGCTTACTAAGTACTTGATCTTGATGGTGAGTGAGAGTTTGCAGCAGCTTAAATTGAATGCTTGTTAACTGAACAGATTTCTTGTTTGGCAGGTAATTGAGTACCACAGAGTGAGTGCGCTTATCTAGTAATAGCTCCTCATCATTATGGTGAACGCCGTTGTGTTGGCATTGGGAAGTTTTTCCATTTGAAACCTTGGAGTCAAGCACACGGGTACCTTAATTATTAATAGTAGTAAAACGTATTATCATTAATATTTATATAAAAGCAATCAGGTACTTTATGAGCACTGTGATATGCGTAGACAATCTTAATATTTGAGATTAATAGTAGTGATGAATGGTGCGATGGCGCTCTGAACTAAAGTGCTATTGGAGTGCGTATTAGCTACAAATAACGGTGTAATGTTAGGCGAAGATAGAAAGAATTCTCATTTAGTAAATTCGCTTATCCGCTATTTGTGAACTATACATTCTGTTGCAGGAAGCACTTTTCTAATACACACAGAGGTTTATATGACAGCGAAATATGGCGTTAAACGCCGATTAGCGATTCTTGCCGCCGCTTTAATCGGTGCGACAAGTAGCAGTATCGCAGCAGAGAAACCAAATATTCTCGTCATTTGGGGTGATGATATTGGCCAGTCCAATCTCAGTGCTTACACGTTTGGCTTGATGGGGTACAAAACACCAAATATAGACAGTATCGCCAAAGAAGGCATGATGTTCACTGACTATTACGGTGAGCAATCTTGTACAGCGGGCCGTTCTACTTTCATTACGGGCCAAACCGTTCTTAGAACAGGTTTGAGTAAAGTGGGGCTTCCAGGTGCTGATCTTGGCTTGAAGGAAGAGGACGCAACCATTGCCGAAATGCTGAAGCCGATGGGCTATATGACAGGGCAATTTGGTAAAAACCACTTAGGTGATAAAGATGAGCACCTTCCTACTAATCACGGCTTCGATGAATTTTTTGGCAACCTTTATCACTTGAACGCCGAGGAGGAGCCAGAAAACGTCGATTATCCTAAAGATCCTGAGTTTCGTAAAAAGTTCGGTCCGCGCGGCGTTATCCGTTCGTACGCTGATGGCAAAATTGAAGATACAGGGCCTCTAACTCGCAAGCGCATGGAAACCGTGGATGAAGAGACGTTAGATGCGGCACTCGACTTTATGGATCGTGCCGTCAAGGCTGAAAAACCTTTCTTTGTCTGGTGGAACGCAACTCGTATGCACTTCCGTACTCATGTGAAAGAAGAGAACTCTGGAAAAACAGGTATCAGCGAGTATGCAGATGGTATGGTCGAGCATGATAACCATGTAGGTCAGCTACTGAAAAAAGTGGATGATTTGGGTATTAAAGACAACACAATCGTCTTTTACTCCACCGATAATGGCCCACACATGAACTCGTGGCCAGATGCAGGTACAACGCCATTCCGTGGAGAGAAAAATACCAACTGGGAAGGTGCGTACCGAGTTCCTGCGATGGTACGTTGGCCGGGTAAAATTAAAGCTGGCTCTGTTTCGAATGATATCATGCATCACATGGACTGGATGCCAACGTTCGTTGCTGCCGCGGGTGATGACAATATCAAAGAGAAATTGCTCAAAGGTTATAGTGCGAATGGTAAGAAATTCAAAGTTCACCTAGACGGCTATAACTTCCTACCATATTTGACTGGTAAAGAGGATAAGGCCCCACGAGAAGAAATTTTTTACTTCTCAGATGATGGAGACTTAACTGCACTTCGCTATAACAAATGGAAGCTGGTCTTTATGGAGCAACGAGCAAAAGGTACGTTGCGTATTTGGGCTGAACCATTCACCACACTTCGTGTTCCTAAGATCTTCAACTTGCGTATGGATCCTTACGAAGTGGCTGATATCACTTCTAACACTTACTACGATTGGATGCTAGACCGTGCTTACATGCTTGTTCCTGCGCAAGCTTACGTAGGCAGATTCCTTGAAACGTTTAAAGAGTTCCCACCAAGGCAAAAAGCAGCAAGCTTCTCGCTCGATCAAGTGATGGAGAAACTAAAAGAGAACCCAAATAAGTAGGAAAAGCTAAGTGAAGTATCACATATAGAAAGAGGCTCATTAAAATGAGCCTCTTTTTTATCTGTAAAACTCTATCTATTCAGGTTTGTAGAAAGCTTGATGACGAAAACGCCTAACGCTTCAATTGACAAGAGTTATAAACAAATTGGTTCGTAGCGGGCTGCCGTTAAGTTGGCTTTGATTTTTTCACGTAGAGCGATGTGGGCTGGGTTGTTTACCTCTCGCTTATGGTAGACGAACTTGTAAGGGATAGAGCGTATCGAAATGGGGCAGGGCAAAATTTGAAGTTTGAGCGCTTTGCTCCACTTGTTTGCAAAAGATTGAGACACGATCCCTAAACTGTCTCTTTGGGCGACATACAGCGCCATGCCCGCTAGCGAAGATGTGATCAAGTCGACTTTTCTTTCTTGAATTGTTTCCTTTGCTAGTTGCTCGAACCCCGACATGTTGTTCCATTTTCCTGAAAATAAACAGTGAGTTTCCTCATAAAATTGCTCTTTTGTGAGCGTGCCGTGTACACGGGGATGGTTCTCACGACAGATAACCACGGCTTCTTCCTCATAGGCATCTTCAATAATAAACGCTGCATCTTTTGTGATCACCGTATCGATTACTAGATCGACTTTTTGTTGTCTTAACAGCTCAAATAATAGGAATTTTTCGGGTGGTGATTCATAAAAAATAGTGTTCTTTATCGGGTCCATAATGTGCAACAAAATTTCCGAACAACACACTTCAAAATGATTTTTATCAGATATCGCATTGTCAATAATATTAACCGCTTGCTGGAATTGCGGCAGTAATTGATAAGCGGTGGAGGTTAGTGCGATCCCTCGTCCTTTTTTAACGAATAATTGCTTATCTACGACTTGCTCTAAACGCTTTATTGCAGCGCTCACAGCAGGTTGTGTAAGCCCTAATTGTTCCGCGGCTTTTGTATAAGATTGAAACTCCGCAACAACAAGAAAAGTTTGGATCAAATTCAAGTCCATAACGTCACTCATAAATTTAATTTATAGGTTAACTAATTTTGACTGCATTTATCGCCTGAAATTAGTGCTTTATCTTATATCAACAATGGTATTGAAAAGCGAATACCATTTTTACGCACTAGCGAACTCTTGGAGATAATATGAAAAATGCGACCAAAACGAGCAGTAAAAAACTCGTACTTAACGCATGTACGTTAGCTTTGGGCGCTGCATCTGCAGTTGCACATGCAGCGGACAAACCCAACATTCTTGTCATCTTTGGTGATGATGTTGGTTACTGGAACCTTAGTACCTACAACCAAGGCATGATGGCGTACAACACGCCAAACATCGATAGCATTGCTAAAGAGGGTGCGAAGTTCACTAACTTCTACGCACAGCAAAGCTCGACAGCAGGCCGTTCTGCATTCATCACTGGTCAAATGCCAAAACGTACAGGTCTATCAAAAGTGGGCTTACCAGGCGCTCCGGAAGGTATCTCGGAAAAAGATCCGACGATTGCAACCGTGCTTAAGCAAATGGGTTACGCAACCGGACAATTTGGTAAGAACCATTTAGGTGACCGAGACGAGCATCTTCCTACCAACCACGGTTTTGATGAATTCTTCGGCAACCTATACCACTTGAACGCAGAAGAAGAGCCAGAGAACGTGGATTACCCTAAAGATCCGGAGTTCAAGAAGAAATTTGGCCCTCGTGGCGTTATCCATTCTTACGCTGACGGCAAAATCGAAGATACCGGTCCACTTACGCGTAAGCGTATGGAAAATGTTGATGGTGAGTTTCTTGATGCCGCAAAAAGCTTCATAGAAAAACAAGTAAAAGCGGACAAGCCGTTCTTTACTTGGTTTAACACCACTCGCATGCACAACTTCACGCATGTTCCTGAAGAATACCAAGGTAAAACAGGTGCCGGTTTCTACGCGGATGGTGTTAAGCAGCACGATGACCAAATCGGTCAGCTACTTAACAAGATCAAAGAGTTAGGTGTGGATGACAATACAATCATTGTTTACACCACTGACAACGGCCCTATGGTTGATTTGTGGCCGGATGCAGGGATGACACCGTTCCGCTCAGAGAAAAACACTGGTTGGGAAGGGAGTTTCCGTGTGCCAATGTTAATTAAATGGCCTGGAAAAATTGAGGCAGGTAAAACATTCAACGGCATGATGTCATTAGAGGACTTTTTCCCGACACTAGTTGCTGCGGCAGGTGATACCAAAGTTAAAGACGAATTACTAAAAGGCAAAAAAGTTGGCGATATGGACTACAAAGTTCACCTAGACGGTTACAACCAACTGCCATATTTAACGGGTAAGTCAGACAAATCCGCACGAAATGAGTTCGTTTACTGGAGCGACGACGGCGATCTTGTGGCATTGCGCCAAGGAAAGTACAAGTTCCACTTTATGATTCAAGAGAATGAAACGGGTATGGATGTATGGCGTAAGCCGTTCACTAAACTTCGTGTGCCACTGATCTTTGACTTGAGCATTGATCCATTTGAACGAGGCGATCAAGGCATGGGTTATTCTCGTTGGATGTACGAGCGTTCATTCTTAATGATGCCAGCAATGGATACAGTGAAAGAGGTGATGGGTACATTCAAAGAATTCCCGCCTCGTATGGAAGCAGGTTCGTTCGTACCTAAGTCTTCTAAGTAAATTAAGATTATATAGCGCTTTTTGGAGCGCTATATACCCAAATAGCTTCACTTTTGCTGTACAGCGCTCACGAGGTTATTTGGGTATATGTAATAGTGAGAAACGTATGAGTAAGATTTCCCCTCGCCATTCTACTACTATGCCTATTGTTCCTCTTAAAACGGCGTCTAAAGCGCCTGTTCTGGGCGCGTATGACCGTCGATTCCATGTGATGGCAAAGCCAGGCGGAGCAAAGTGCAACATCGATTGTCAGTACTGCTTTTATCTGCATAAAGAAAATCTACTGCACCAAGAAAAGCAGCCAAAAATGGACGACGCAACACTGGAAGCGTTCGTGAAAAGCTATATCGAAAGTCAGGATGGCGAAGAAATTGTATTCTCATGGCAGGGCGGGGAGCCGACGCTGCTTGGGTTGGACTATTTCCGCAATGTCGTAGCTTTGCAAAAGAAATATCAGCCGAAAGGCGTTCGCATTGAAAACGACCTTCAGACCAACGGCATTTTGCTAAACGATGAGTGGTGTGCGTTTTTAAAAGAGCACAACTTCCTAGTTGGCTTGTCGATTGATGGACCACGAGAACTGCACGACAAATATCGCAAAACCCGCAGCGGTAAGCCAACGTTTGATCTCGTGATGAAAGCGGTAGATAAGCTCAAAGCGCATGGCGTGAAATTCAACGCGTTGGTCACGGTGAATCGTCACAATGCGAAATACCCGCTCGAAGTATATCGATTTTTAACCCAAGAATTGGGTGTGACTTATATTCAGTTTGCGCCGGTGGTAGAAGCCAACAACTTCCAAACAACCGCGCCGCAGTTTTGGAACGAACAGATGATCCCAACCAAAGGCAGTGATCTGGCTAAACCGGGGCATCCAATGTCGATTGTAACGGATTGGTCAGTCGATCCTGAAGACTGGGGACGCTTTTTAATGGCGACCTTTGAAGAGTGGGTGAATAACGATCTTGGCCGTGTGCTGGTTAATCTGTTTGAAACCGCGGTGGCGCAAGTAATGGGGAAACCGTCTCAGCTTTGCGTGACGGCGGAGTTTTGTGGCAAAGGGTTGGCGATTGAGCACAATGGCGACGTGTTCAGTTGCGACCACTATGTGTATCCAGAATACAAACTCGCCAACATTCATGAACACTCACTGAATGAAATGGCCTTCTCTACAAGACAATATACTTTTGGCATGGCAAAACGCGATTCATTGCCGACGTATTGTAAGCAATGCCCTTACTTGCCTTATTGTTGGGGTGAGTGCCCAAAAAACCGTTTGATCAAAACGCCGAATGGTGAGAGTGGTCTAAACTATTTGTGTTCGGGAATCAAAATGTTCTTTGATTATGCGTTACCGATGTTGGTTGGTCTTGCACAACTTCTCCAATCTCAAGAACCGCAAAGATAACATAGTGAATATAACCTTAAGTTATTTCATTTGTTCTTATACTTAACTATCGAAAAGACGGCTTAAACCATTGAAAAGGTATCCTATGAACCACGCACAACAAGCGATAAAAGAACTCATCGAACAAACAGAAAAAAGCGTCATTGGACAAAGCCACGTGGTTCGAGCTTTAGTCATCGGGTTATTAACAAATGGGCATATTCTGCTAGAAGGTTTACCGGGAACGGCAAAAACACGTTCCGTAAAATCTTTGGCGAACTTGTTAAACACCAGTTTTGGTCGAATCCAGTTTACGCCGGATCTTTTACCATCTGACGTGACGGGTACTGAGGTTTATCAAGAGCTGGATGGTAAGCCGCAACTCCATTTTCAGCCAGGGCCAATTTTTAACAGCATTGTACTTGCTGATGAGGTCAACCGTGCACCAGCCAAAGTACAAGCGGCACTGCTTGAAGCCATGGCCGAAGGCACAATAACGGTAGGCGATAAAACTCACGTATTGCCAGACTTATTTATGGTGCTTGCAACGCAAAACCCTGTAGAGCAAGAGGGCACGTACCCGCTGCCAGAAGCGCAAATGGACCGCTTTATCATGAAGGTTACCGTCGATTATCCAGAAGATGACGCCGAACGTGACATCATTCGTTTGGTGCGCAGTGAAGAATTGGGTGCGGAAACCAGCAGCGAAATTATTACGCCAAAACACATCGAGCCAGACGTGGTGCTAGAAGCGCGCCGTCAGTTACCAAACATCGTGGTATCGGACCTAGTGGAAAACTACATCGTTGCGTTAGTGATGGCGACTCGTAAGCCAGAGCGTTATGCCGATTCAAACTTAGCAAAATGGATTGAGATTGGCTCTAGTCCTCGTGCTTCCATCGCACTCGACAAATGCGCTCGTGCGTATGCGTGGATGCAAGGACGTGACCATGTGACTCCTGACGATGTGCGTGCCATGGTTCCGTCTGTATTGGGCCACCGTTTTTCTTTGACCTACGATGCACTGGCAGATGGGGTCGATCATCAACGAGTCGTACAAGAGCTGCTAGATTGTGTAGAAATTGGGTAAGTGGGAGGCATTATGGCTAAGCCAACTCTTGCGCCAAAATCACAGGGGATGGATCCCCGTTTGTACTGCGATTACGCTCGTTTAGTACGTCTGCAAGCACAAGCAGAATCATTCAGTTTACTTCCTCACCTAAAGACGGGTAGCGTACTCTCTGGCCGACACAATTCGTTGTTTCGCGGTCGTGGATTGAACTTCGAAGAGCTGCGCCATTACCAATTGGGTGACGATATTCGTAACCTTGATTGGAAAGTTACGATGCGTACGGGTAAGCCGCATGTACGCAGTTATACAGAAGAAAAAGATCGCAACGTAATCGTGTGTGTCGACCAGAGAAGCACAATGTTTTTTGCTTCGACGCAAGTAATGAAATCAGTTGTCGCGGCAGAGATCGCAGCGATGTGTGGGTGGCGAGTATTAAAAGATGGCGACCGAGTCGGTTTTGTCATCGCATCCCAGCAGGCGTTGTTTCACAGCAAGGCACAGCGTTCGCAAAACGATCTTCTGGCGCAACTTAAACGTCTCGCTAAAGCCAATCAATCGCTCAATGTGGACTCCCGCAATTCCGAAAAAGTAACGTTCAGTCAATGGATTGAGCTTATTAAACGCATGAAGCTCAAGCAATCCACTTTGATTTTTATCAGCGACTGGAGCGACTGCGAGGAGCACCACCTTGATCACCTTAAACAGCTACAACAGCACAACGATGTTCTTGCAGTGATGGTCAGTGACCCATTAGAACAAGCGCTACCAGACGATTTGGCAAAATCGAAATGGGTGGTTGGTGATGGGCAGTATCAACTCAATTTAGATAGCAAAGCAAAGGTAGAAGCTGCGAGCGCAAAGCTTGAGGCTCGAACTAGCTTACAGCGTCAATCACTCTCTCAACTTATGGCGATGAAACACCTTCCGCACATCGAACTCGATACGACAGGTGAGCACATTAAACAATTCCAAAAACTGGTAGGAGGGCGTTAAATGAGTGATCTTCCTACGCCTCCGAGTACCTACATACTCAGAGAGCTGCATGATGTGGCTGTACCACCCAGCGTGAGTTGGTACCCGCAAACTATTGGCTGGAAAATTTTAGCGGCGGTTGTGCTCATTGCATTGGTGTATGTCGTATATCGATTGGCTCGGCAATGGTGGCATAATCGTTACCGAAAAGAAGCTCTACTGGCGATTTCGCAAATCAAATCGAGCGACAAAGACATGCCAAAAGTATTGTTCTCTGTGCTTAAAGTAGTGCTGATTCATATTGATAGCCGCAACGCGAAATTGTTTGATACCGCCTTTCTGCGCAAGCTCGATGCGCTGTATCCGCAAACCGAAGATTCTCAAGCAAACTCGCTTGTGGTCTTTAACGATGAGCTTTCAAAGCGCTGGCTACAAAGTATTGTCGACCCAAGCGTTACGCTAACCAACGAAGATCGTGTAACGCTAATTGCTCGTGCGAAAAACTGGGTGAGTGAACACCGTGGTGATGCTCAAAAAAGCGCGGCAAAGAAATCACCACGATTGAAACGCAAATCACATCAGGGAGGTCAACATGAATGATCTTCTTGCATCGATAACTGGTTTGTCTGGTTTTGAATTTGCTCACCCAATGTGGTTTCTGGTTTTGCCCTTGCCGTTGGTGGTGTACTACTTGGTGCCTGCATATCGCACTAAGCAAATGGCGATCAAAGTGCCGTTTTTTAGTCAGCTGGTGGAAGCGATTGGTGAGACGCCATCAGAAGGTGCAAGCCAGTTGACCCCGAGTTGGTGGCAACGAGCAACGTTAATTCTCTCATGGCTTTTGGTGGTGTGTGCGATGGCAAAACCCACCGTGTTAGGCGAGCCTCAAGTTCGCGAGAGTTTAGGTCGCGATGTGATGGTGGTGGTGGATCTTTCGGGCTCCATGGCCGAGCCAGATTTCACCTCACGTACAGGCGAAAAAATTTCTCGTCTTGATGCGGCAAAAGAAGTGCTGTCGGAGTTTGTTCAGTCTCGTAAAGGTGACCGATTAGGCTTGGTGCTTTTTGGTGATGCTGCTTTCGTGCAAACGCCATTTACCGCAGACCAAAAAGTGTGGCTCGAACTGCTTAACCAAACCGATGTGGCAATGGCAGGGCAGAGTACCCATCTTGGTGATGCGATTGGCTTAGCGATTAAAGTTTTTGAGCAAAGCGATAAGTCGCGTGGTGCTTTAGAACAAGACCAAAACCGTGAAAAAGTCGCGATTGTATTAACCGATGGTAACGACACGGGCAGTTTTGTTGAACCGATTGATGCGGCGAAAGTTGCGAAAGCCAAAGGCGTGAGAGTGCACGTGATTGCGATGGGTGATCCGGAAACGATAGGTGAAACCGCGTTGGATATGGACACAATTCATCGCATTGCGAAAGAATCCGGCGGTGAAGCGTTTGAAGCACTCAACCGTGATGAACTATCGGCTGCCTACGACGAAATTGGCAAACTGGAACCTCAACTTTACGAAAGCACCACATACCGCCCAAAACAAAGCCTTCATCATTACTTGATGGCGTTAGTGGTCATCATGCATTTGCTCGCGTTCAGCGTCGCAACACTCAAAAGAAGGGCTGTTACACGATCATCATTAGGAGATAGCGATGTTTGATTCTCTTAGTTGGACGCAATTCTTTACGCAGTTTCATTTTATTCGACCACTGTGGTTACTGGCTTTGATCCCCATGTTTTTCTTGGTGTGGTTACGCTGGCGAGAAGAAAGCAAGCCAAGCTGGAAGGATATTCTGCCCGAACATTTACGCAATGCTTTGACGATAGGTGAGCGAGGCTGGCGTAAGCAACTGCCGCTTAAGCTCTTGATGCTGATTGTGTTCATCGCCATTGTGGTTTGTGCAGGCCCAACGTGGCAACGAGAATCTTCTCCCTTTGGCGAAGATAAAGCCTCTATGCTTGTGGTGCTTGATAACAGCGACTCGATGCTGCAAAAAGATCTCCCACCAAGCCGCCTTGAGCGTTCCAAACAGAAAATACGCGATTTATTAGCCGCGCGAAAAGGCGGAAAAACGGGTTTAGTCGTGTTCGCGGGCAGTGCTCATGTGGCGATGCCTATAACTCAAGACAGCAAAGTATTTGACCCATTTTTGGCGGCCATTACGCCAGAAATTATGCCCGTGCAAGGTAAGCTTGCCGAAAAAGCCTTGCCGTTAATTGATCTGCAATTGCAAGGTCAACCAGGCTCCACCGTTCTGTTGGTGAGCGACGGCGTGAACCCGGCCACGATTGAGCAATACCAAGCGTATTTCTCGGGCAAACCTTATCAACTGTTAATTCTTGCGGCAGGGAACGCTGACATTGTGAGTAACAACCCAATGGATTTGGATTCTCTACAAAAACTGGCCAGCCAGACCAACGGTCGATTGGTGGAAGTGACCGTCGATAACAGTGATATCGAGCAACTGAACCGATACGTTGAGCGCAATATGCAGCTTAATGGCGAATCTTCAATGCCTTGGAAAGACATGGGTTATCAACTTCTGTTTCCAATCGCGTTGATCATGATGCTGTGGTTTAGAAAAGGGTGGTTAGTGCAGTGGTGCGTGATTGTAATGATGAGCGGTACACTGTTGATGCCGACCAGTGCAATGGCGGAGAACATTTCTGTTAAAGCCGAGCAGCCACAAGTTGTGCAAAAAGTGACGGCTTTCGACAAGGTGGCGCAATGGTGGTGGGATTTGTGGCTGACGCCAGACCAACAAGGACAGCGTTTGTTCAACCAACAAGCGTATTTAGAAGCTGCAAAACACTTTGTCGATCCATTACGCAAAGGCACGGCGTACTACTACGCAAGCGAGTTTGAGCTCGCGCACAGCGCGTTTTTGGAAATGCAAAACGACCCGTCCGAAGAGGTTCGAGATTACGGTCTTTATAATGCGGCGAGTGCATTGGCGCGTCAGCGTGAATATTTGGCTGCACGTGACTTGTTAAAATCCCTAGCCAACAAGCCAACGTTGAGCGAGAGGCTAAGACCGGATGTTGAGCATAACTTGAAAGTGATTGGTGGTATTGTAGAGGACATCAACCGGATGAGTGAGAGTCAGGTAGGAACGGAGCAAGAAGCATCAACCGAGCTAGGCGATAACCCTCAAACCGCAGAAGGGGCGGATGAAAAAACGTCAGCGGAGTTGATGATTAAAGAGACGTTAAGTGCAGACGACATCTTAGGTAGCCAAGAATTAGCCGACAAATGGTTAAAGCGAGTCGAAGCGGATCCTAAATACTTCTTAAATGCGAAGTTTCAGATTCAATTGCGTTCAATAGAAACCGGAGAATCAACCTCTACTGCGAACGAAAATACAGAGGAGGCGGTGCAATGATGAAAAGCCACCGTTTTACGCACTTTGCTTTACCCTTGTGGTTAGTTATCTGTTTCGGTTTCCTCCTGAGCAGTAGTGTGTTGGCTCAAGATATTCGTGACGTTCAACGAAAGCATGGTGTTGAGTTACAAGCGTGGGTTGGTAAACAACCAACGGCTGGAGAGAAGCGTAAAACACCAAGTTTTAGCGTCAATGAGCAAGTTATTTTAACCATCGAAGTGGCAACGCCGCGTTGGTTTACGGGTGGTACGAGAATTGGCAATATTGAAATACCCAATGTTATCGCCAAACAACGTAATCAACTAGCAACCAACTTTACTGAGCAAAAAGAGGGACAAACTTGGTCGCGTCAACGCTGGGAAGTGACTTTGTATCCACAAGCATCTGGTGATTTTGTGATTCCACCTGTCGCTGTGGGCGTTCAGGTGTCGGCGCCGGATGGCGAGAAGGTGTCAGGCACACTTTATACGCAGCCGATTAAGTTCAAAACTGTCTTGCCATCGGGATTGTTGAGCGGTGATACGCCTTGGTTTTCTGCAACGCACGTAGACGTAAAACAAGAGTGGGAAACCTCCACTGAGTCACTCAAAGTTGGGGATGCAATCACGCGTAAAATCACCATTTTGGCTCAAGATTCACTATCTGTATTGCTACCAGACTTGTTGAAAGGAGAATCAACAACCCGTTATCAAGCATATCCTCAACCCCACCGTTTGACAGATACGCAAACACGTGGTGATTACCAGTCAACACGCACAGAAGAGAGCGTGTACGTGATTCAACAAGGTGGTGAATTAACCCTGCCGGATTATGAGTTCCGTTGGTGGAACAGTAAGACTCAGCAAGTGGAAACGGTGATGTTAGAGGGCAAAACTTTTGCCGCGAAGCACACGTTGAAGTCCTTCATCAGAACGTACTTTGAATGGATTGTTTCCACGCTTGTGTTGCTGGGTTTTGTGATTATTTCATTGGTAGCCATTAAACGTTACTACCGCAACAGACCGACACCAGCATGGCTGACGTTTCACCGTTTGTTAAAGGCTAAACGTTGGTCTGAAGCAAGGACCATATTGTACAAACAATTGCGTTTAAATACGGCCGAGCTAGAAATGACCAAAGCCGATACGAGTGAATCGTGGCAAAAAAGTGCGTCGCGAATGCAAAATGGTGAAAATAGCGCTCATTTACTGAAGTCGATGTGGCGCAAAATCCAGACCAAACAAAAACGCTTTAAATTCCGTATTCCGCGAGCGTTACCAGAACTGGACAAAGTCATTGGAAGAGATGGCAATGAATAAAACGGGGCGCTAATATAGCGCCTCGTTTTTATTAGAGAATAGAGTTCAAATGAGCCAAGAGTTTATGCGCCGCGCATTGGAAGTGTCCAAAAATGCGCTTCCTGAATGTCAACCCAACCCGCCGGTTGGCTGCGTGTTAGTGAAAGACAATCAAATCGTTTCTGAAGGTCATACTCAAGCGATTGGTGGCAATCACGCGGAAGTGGAAGCGCTGAATGCGTATCAAGGCTCGTTAGAATCGGTGACGGCATACGTTACGCTGGAACCGTGTTCGTTTGTTGGTCGCACGCCAGCTTGCGCGGTGACATTAGTCAAATCCGGCATAAGCAAAGTCGTCGTAGCCATATTGGACCCCGACCCACGCAACAGTGGTCGAGGTATCGAGATTCTAAAACAAGCAGGTATAGAGGTAGAAACTGGTTTATGCGGCGAGGAAGTCAGCGAGTTTCTTACCCCTTACCTAGGCAAAGCCTAATCCAAGCTTTACGTTGCACTATGGTGCCAGTTTATGTGGTGAATGAAGTGCGTCAAAATTGAGTTAAAACTCATTAAAACAAGCGATACCGCCCATTTATTGCACTTGGCTACGTGAAGGATCATGCTGTTAGATTAAAATAGAGAAAGTGACTTTTGAAAAATTTAATAGCATGAAACCGACCGACCTTAATCTTATTCCCATTTTCACTGCCATCTATGAAGAGCGTAACTTGTCTCGGGCGGCGGCGCGTTTAAACATCACCCAGCCTGCGGTGAGTAAAGCGCTAGCAAGGCTACGTGATATCTACGATGATCCATTGTTTCATCGTTGCGTTAAAGGTGTCGAGCCTACCTCGTTTGCGATGGATATTTATCCTGCTCTTCTAGCTTCAGTACAAAATTTCACTTCGACATTATCGGCCTCTAGTGAGTTTGACCCTAAAGTGTCGAATAGAGTGTTTTCTATTGCCTGTGTGTCCGTTGCAAGTTTTGAGTTGCTACCTCAAGTCATGAAACAAATCCGTGTGTCGGCGCCAAATGTTGCATTAGAAGTACATCCGCTTTTTACGGAAGATTTTGAAAGTGATCTGCGGTTACAACGATACGATTTGATCATTGATATCACACCAAGAGCAAGAACGGTGCTAAAACTGGAAACTGTACTTACGGAGCGTTTGGTGGTGGTATGTAGCGAAGCGCATCCACGCCTGAATGACGAGATTACGGCTGAACAATTTTTTGAAGAAGAACACGTAGTGGTTTCGCAGTGGCAGAGTCGTAAGAGCTTGTTAAACGCCGATGACATTGTCGACTTGGATAAGAGAAAGATTAAGTATCGAGCCTCAGGCGTACTAGAAATGCTCCCAATTATTTGTGGTAGTGAATACATTGGTTTAATGCCAGAGTCGATGATCAACTTGTTCAATAACACCTATCATGTTAAATCTTTATCAATGCCATTTGATGAACAAATGTATGAGCTTTGCACAATCTGGCATCCTAGTCGCACAAACGACAGCGCCCATCAGTGGTTGCGTTCACAGATTAAGCAAGCAGGAAAAGTCATCAACCAATAGGAAGTGCAATGAAAAAGACAATACGTGCCATCCTTAACGGAAAAAAAGCTGGGAATTCAGAGTTAAGAGATGCAATCATGAAAATGAGAGAAAAAGGCATCGACGTACAGGTGCGTGTGACGTGGGAATCTCAAGACATGCCGCGGCTAGTGAAAGAAGCGGTTGCTGAAGGCATTGAACGTATTGTTGTCGCTGGTGGCGATGGGACTGTCAATGAGGCGGCTTCTGCGATTATTCAAATTGACGAAGTAAAACGCCCTGAGTTAGCCATTATTCCCCTTGGTACTGCCAATGACTTTGCTACCGCTATTCAAGTACCTAATTCCATTAAGGCGTCTTTATCTCTTGCTGTTGAGGGGCAGTCCGCTTTGGTCGATTGCGTCAAAGCGAACGATCGCTGCTTTATTAACGTGGCAACAGCAGGGTTTGGCGCAGAAGTTACAGCAGAAACGCCTGTTGAACTCAAAAACTTTCTTGGCGGTGGAGCTTACACGCTAACTGGTGTTGTAAAAGCACTTGGCTTTAAACCATATGACGGAACAATAACGATTGAAGGTGGTGCGTATCAGGGAGAAATGTTGCTCGGTGCGTTTTGTAATGGGCGCCTTGCTGGAGGTGGGCAAGAGTTAGCTCCAAAAGCGATGATTAATGATGGGCTGATGGATCTAACATTGGTGCGCCCATTTTTACCTCATGAGCTGCCTAAAGTAATCGACGAGATCAATAACCCGAGTGAGAAAGGAGAGTTTGTGAAGTACACAAGAGCAAGCTGGTTGGAGATAGACTTCCCGAATCCATTACCTCTTAATTTAGATGGAGAACCCTATCATTCGAGAACCATTAGATTTGATGTTCAGCCTAAGAGTATACGATTAGTCGTACCGCAAGATTGTCCTTGCTTGACTAGCTAAACGAGCGTTCTCCATGATTATTGCTTAACACAGCCACTAAAATGTGGCTGTGTTGCTTGTGTTGAGGTATCGTCAACTTCTTAACGTTTTTGAATGGTCTCAACGTCTATCTGCGTAGTTGTCCAATCTGAGTCAACCTCTCCTCGAATCATTACGGTATCTTTTGGTGTCACTTCTTGACCCATCCAATCTTCGTTGTCGATCTCTACTTCGATCTCACCAGTGTTGTCTCTGAACAAGTAAGTCTCGTTACCAAATGATTGAACAATATGCCCGGTTAGCACTACAGCGCTGTCGTCGGTTGCGTTGCGCGCCTCTTTCACCGTATTGATTGCACTGACTTCTGGACCATTAAACGCTGCGAAAGCCGAGCTTGAAAGTAGGGCAAGCATGGATGTTAACAATACTCTTTTCATTATCATCTCCTTATATTAGAAGTAATAAGTTGTGCCTACGTTAAAGGATGCAGTGTTTGCGTAGCTGTCTAGTTGGTATTTAGCGTTTGCGCCAATGGTGAGCTTTGGCAACACTTGGTATTCCGCGCCCACAGAGAACATTGCGCCTAACTCGTTGTTTTTCTCCGCGCTATGGAAAAGCGTGTTGGTCATTTCCACATCGTCGTTCGTGACAAGTTCGTATTCTTGATGTTTAGAAACCTTGGCATCGTATTGCGTGTAAGTTAAACCCGCTTTGAATTTTGTTGTCCATTTATCATTTAATGCATAGTTAAACACAGGAGCCAACGACACTTGCTTGGCTTTGATTGACGCATCCCAATCCATTTCATGATGGTAATCTTTGCCATCGATTGACTTGATACCTAGGTTTTTTGAACGACTATCATCAAGGTCAAACTGGCTGTAACCCAGTTCCAATGCCCAGTTGTCATTAAATGCGTAACCGACAAAGCCTGAGAAAATACCGTCTTCAAGCTCAGGGTTGAGTGTTACGTTGTCAGTTGAAAAGTGAGGTTCCAAATCATGGTCAGTGGTGCCTAGTCCATATTCCAGACCTACATAAGGAGCCGCAGATACCGAAACTGAGCAGGTAACAAGTAACGCAAGAAGTGTTTTGTTCATTTTATTTTGCCTCTTCAAATCAACTTAGTGAGTAGAAGCGCATTTTGTGTGAAGAAGCGTGAAGCGATCGTGAAGAAACGAAAAAATGTTTAGAAAAAAGAGCAAGGGGCGATAACCGAGGGGCGGTTTGAGTGAACAAACACCAAGCTCTTTATATAGAGTAAGTTAAGTTGCTGCGACGTAACACACCGCAAACGGGACATTAAGGCGAGTAAACTCTTTAATCCAACGCCATTGGTTGTCTTGGAGTTTATCGCCAGGGCCTTTCACTTCAATCCATTCGAACTCGTTTCCTTTAAAAGCAATCAGATCCGGCATCCCATTGCGGTAAAGCTTTAGGTCACTCAATTGTATTTTAAATAGCGCCATCAACATGTTAGTTGGGATAGTGTTGAGTGCTGTTTCGAGTAGCTCTTTACTTATTAAGTTCCAATGTACAAATGGATTACTGATGCCAAACTTCTCATCGTATTTTGTCAATAACATCTGGGTGTTGCCCGCTTCTAGTTCGGCAAAAGCGGTGTCTATCAAAGCTTGGCGCTTGGTAACAAAATCCGAGTGATATAAATCTAAAGGACGGTGTTGATAAGCGTTAATGAATGCCCCTTCAATAGGAGCAAAAATCGCATCCCAAAAAGTGAGACCAAGTAATGCATTAAGCAGTGCATTTTCGGCGTAAAATACAGTCCAGCCTAAGGACTCAAAATACGTTTTGCTGGCGAGTTCGACTCTCTGTTGAGATAAATCCAGTTCAAGGCGGTATTCCGTACAGGTTGGCTTCGTCACTCTTGGCACTTTCTCGCCTTGTTTTCGTTTTAACCGTTGCTCAAGTTTTTGTGCAACTTCGAGCTCAGACACATCGATCGGTGAGTTAAGCATATCTGTGACAATGTCACAAAATAAATCATCATGGTTTAATTTGTCATAGATACGTGCGCGTCGTTCTCGGCTCGGTGTGAGTTGAGTTTGGCCAAATAGAGATAGGGCGGTCTCTAGATCATTAAGCCGTTCGTAATCACGTGCTATGTCATTCAACATGTGCTCGCGTTTACGATCTACGTAACGGTGTTTAACGGGCTGAGGCATTGCCTCAATTAATAAGTCGAGATTGGCTTTGTCTTTTCGGTCAAATTGCCAGTACAGGTTGGCCAACTGGCTCAGTTCAATTAAGCGGTCTATTTGCTCACGTGAATCAAAGAAACGGCGCACTTTACTCAATTGATATTGCTCGAACTGATGCAAACCTAAGTCATCAAGCACAAACTGACTTAAGTCTTGATGGGTGTTGGCAAAAAACAGAGTGAGTAACACGTCAATCATATGAGCAGAATTGAGTTTGACGATCGTAAACTCAAGCCGCTCTATACGATCAAATTCCGCATTACTCAAACGTTCGACAAGGGCGTCTTTCTTGAGTGATTTCGGCAGTTCGGGATAAAGCGTGGAGATTTCTGGCTTGGTCAGTAAATTAGCCGCTAACCCTTGATGAGAAAGGGGTGGGGAAAGGGCTACAAACTCATGTTGACTCAATTCTGCCAGTGCTTCATTGATAGAAGGTATTTCTGGATAACTCAGCTTATCACTTCGAAACCAACATCCCTTTCGGCTGTATAAACGTACCAAAAGGCACTGGGCGTGTTTGCTCAAAGAATCAAACGAGCAAAGCCATGCGTGTTCTTCCTTGGTCAGTAAATTGCTGTACCAAGTTACTGCGTGATGAGTCAGCTTAAAGAAGTTCTCTAGATAGTAGTCTGGTGCAAGTTCGATAGGGCTTTCCATAAACGACCGATAACAAAAAAGGCTTAACCCATAGGTTAAGCCTTTTTGCTATCAAATCAATTCGCAATTATGCGTTTTTTAGCTGTGCTACTTTCGCTTCAGACAATGGCTTAGTGATGAACGCTAGTACGATACATACTGCCATCATTGCTGAAGAAATTGTGTAAGCCAAGGTGTAGCCGTCGCCATTTGTCATCGAGCAACCAACAACCGCTGCGCCGATTGCACCACCGATACCCCATGCTGTGTAAAGCACGCCGTAGTTAGTGCCGTAGTTTTTCAGACCGTAGAACTCAGCCGTTAGAGTAGGGAAT
The DNA here is from genome assembly GCF_033340475.1 of Vibrio sp. 1078-1. NCBI lineage: Bacteria > Pseudomonadati > Pseudomonadota > Gammaproteobacteria > Vibrionales > Vibrionaceae > Vibrio > Vibrio sp. 1078-1. The sequence goes on along the minus strand of NZ_JAWOWM010000003.1, from coordinate 3,773 downwards.
ACCGCTAGAAGTGTGCCGTAACCTACCGCTGCGATTGCTGTACCGATGATCAGTGTAAACTCAGAGTCGAACGTCGCGAACAGCACCATGTTTACGCCTTGTAGAACGAACGCAAGTAGAAGCGTACGAACACCGCCGATTTTATCTGCAAGCATACCCGCGGCAACACGACCGCCAGAGTTAAATACAGCAAGAATAGACGCTAGGTAAACCGCGTTTGGCAAGTTTGCTTGAACGCTTGCGATTGTCGTGATGTTACCGATGATCATTAGACCAACAGAAGCTGCAAACGCGTACATGATCCATAGAGAGTAGAACTGTGGCGTTTTCAACATTGCTTTCCAAGTTAAGTCATCTGACTTTTTCACCGCTTTAGGTGCTTGGCCTTCTTTTACTTTAGGCTCCGCAGGTGTGTAGTCTGCTGGTGGGTTGTTGATGGTTGCTGCAAGAGGAACTGCAATCGCTAGGATACCAACACCAAGAACCATAAAGCTAGTTTGAATGCCCATGCTGTCTATTAGCGCAGAAGTTACTGGCGCAAGGTAAATAGCCGCTAGACCAAAACCTGCCGCAATAATGCCGTTAACCATACCTTTCTTGGAAGCGTGGAACCACTTCATCGCAGAAGGTGATAGGCATGCGTAACCAAAACCGATACCTGCACCTGTGATCACACCGAAGGTAATGTTCAGCATGAGTGGAGTGTCAACAAAGCCAGAAGCGATCATGCCCAGACCTGTAAGAACAGTACCTAGGATAAGGATCATTCGAGGGCCCATGCGGTCTTGAAGAATACCTGCAATAAGAAGACAGATAGAGAAAGTGATGGTTGCAGTTGCGTAAGGTGCAGAAGCTTCTGCAGCACTCCAGCCTGATTCAGTTACCAGTGCCTTGTTGAATACACTCCAAGCATACAGGATGCCAAGACAAAGGTTGATACAGAACCCTGCTAACAGGATGCGCATAGCTTTATCAATCTTGCTCATTTTTATTCTCAGTTTTTCCTCTTATTGGCAATGCCGCAAAGAAGGTTGGTTTAAAGATGTTTTTTCTCAAAATTAGTTTGCGTTTTTCAACGTTTAACGCAATGAGCGCGGATTATAACCAATAAATATGTGATTGGAATCTCTTTTTACGGTTACTGATAAAATAATTTGCAACATTAAAAGTGGATGTGAATTCATGGTTTTGTATGTAGTAAGAACGTTGTAAAAAAGTGATATTTTTTGTTCGCTAATAACGAATGATGAGTCAAGACAGAGAGGTTTTACGCTGTTGAGTGCACAGTTCACATTTCAAATAAAAAATTTCAAAATGTTTCCATGTTAACCATCTGTAACAAAAATGGCGAATTTATCATCTAACTGTCGTAAGTATCAGATGCAAAGGGTTTCTTAATTTTTAATTGTTAACCTTTTGTAATAATTGAAGCTGATTAGCTTTTGTGTTCATTAAGTGAGCAAAAAAGTAACTTGTAATTGCTGATTTTAGGCGCAGAATATAGTGAAAAATGAGTTTTCATTTATGAAGGGATGCTTTTTAGATTTGTTGTGAGGTGACTTATGAAACTGTTCCTATTACTCATGGCTTCGGTATCCGCTGGTATCGCATCAGCAGACCACATCCATTCATTTATGTTGGGCTTATCTATTGCTTCTTTAGCGGTAGGTAGCTGTTATTTCTTCGCATTTCGCAGCTCGCGCTTTCCACAGCTTGCTTTATTCCTACTCATTTGCGGTATGCTTTCTAAGTTGACGATAACCGTAGTCGGTGTGATGTGGGGAATGTCCGCGGAATTAATCACGTCTCCAATCGTATTCGCACTTTCATATTTATTCTTTTCGCTTGCCGTTACCTACTTATGGTTTAGCTACAGAGAGAGCATCACTAAGATTCCTGACCGATTTAAGTCAGCGTAAATCAACACATTAGAATAAAAAAAACGCCAGCACATTTGCTGGCGTTTTTAATTAAACGTAATTTTGTTCGGATATTGCTTTTAGTTTGATCGTGGCAATACCGTTAGGCACTCATTGGAACAAGCACCATAGTACCAATAATCACCGTGATAAGGCCTGCTAGAACTGGAACGGATGTGCGTTTTACAACCTCAAACGGGCTGATGTTTGCCATACCTGATGTCGCAACGATTACGCCAGATACTGGTGAGATAGTACGGCCTAGGTTTGATGCTTGAAGCATCGGGATAATTAGGAAAGCAGGGTTTAATCCCATTTTCGCAGCCAAAGATGGTGCTAACTCCACGAACGCATAAAAAGGCGCGTTACCCGAACCCGTTGCAATTGCTGCTGCAACTGTCAATGCAGTTAGAATAAGCATTAAAGCAACGCCGCCTGCACCAGCATTATCTGCTAGATGAAGTAGGTTATCGATAGCACCGATAGACATCAGACCTTGTGCAAAAACCCCAGCGGCAACCAAAAGCATCACAACGCCTTTGAACGCGTCAGCCATGCCTGCGTAGCAAGAATCTAAATCTTCTAGTGATTTCTTACCATCGAACTTATTTACAACATAATGGATCAGAGCTCCAAGGAAAATCGAACCAACCACAATAGTGTAGATGTCTAGACTAAGTCCTGGAATGGTACGACCGTTGAATAGGAAAACGCCGATGATAGGTAGAAAAGGAAGAGCTGCATAAAACGCTGGTGCGTCAGCTTTGATCTCTGATACATCAATTTTTTCCATTGGTGTATTTTCTTTCTTATCTAAGTATTTGTTCCAGAAGAACGCTGCCGCTGCCATGACGATGATTGCGCAAATAGAAACAGGCAACACAGTTTGTACCGCAAACACATCAAGCTCTAAACCAGACTTTTCTGCTGCGATAACAACATCACCAGAAGTAGGAGAAAGGATGATTGCCGCTGGAGAGGCACACACTGCAACGGCTGCTGGACGAGAAATGCCCATCGCGACCATCATTGGGAATAATGTCGCCATTAATAGTACGCCAAGGCCTGTTGCAGAACTTACCGCAAGAGACATTAAACACGCCACAATGTAAGCCGCTACCAAAAGGACGTAAGGAGACTTGATGACAGAAAGCGGTTTAGAGAACTGTTTCACTACCACGTTGTTCGCGCCGATATGAGTCATGTATGACGCAAAACCACAAAGCAGCATGATTTGCATACCAAGACCGCCACCGCGGTATTGAAGCATGTATTTCACGTATTCAAGCGCATCTGTCACCATGTTACCAGTTGAGGTGATTTTTGACGGCAGCACGTCGTGCCCCAAAACGCCAGTCATAAGAAGTAAAGCAATACCAGCTGTCAGTAACACGCCTGCAGCTTTATAGCCTTTGACAATAAAGTAACCCACCGCAATGGTAACCACTAAGCCAATTAAGAGCTCTAACATAGGGATCTCCGAATGTTATGTAAAAAAGAAAGAAACTGTTTCAGTTTATGACAAGGAATTTACAGAATTCTTAGCTGTGGCACGAGACAAATATGGGGCTTGCATGATCTGAGACAAATAATAATTTAATAAATAATTTCGTTAGATTGTATTGTTGGAATTTGGTTTTCTAAGTGTTACGTGCTGGTTTGAAGCTATTTATAGGAAGGAAAATATGACTAGGAAAGTGAATGAATAAAGAGTGAATTGATTCACAATAGGAAAAAGACTTTACTCAGTAAGCAATTATTGGAAAACACTCTTCACAGTAAATTACCACCTTCTAAAGAAGGTGGCTTTGTGTGAGCCCCCTAAAAGGGGGCCTTTGTTTAGTCCAGCGCCAA